>NZ_JBALDR010000018.1:0-120096 GCF_036917315.1 Nostoc sp.
CAGAGGAGTCAACGGATTTATCCTTGAGGATGTCAGCGATGTCTTTGACGTAGGGTTTGGCTGCCTCCCCCAGATTTCCCAATGCCGATGCTGCACCGGAACGAACAGAGGAGTCAACGGATTTATCCTTGAGGAAGTCGAGGATGTCTTTGACGTAGGGTTTGGCTGCCTCCCCCAGATTTCCCAATGCCGATGCTGCATAGTAACGAACAGAGGAGTCAACGGTTTTATCCTTGAGGATTTTGAAAACTTTCTGAGCAATATCCTCTGGTTTCTGAACCACCGATTTTAAATTTTTTAGATCATATTCATTGAATTTTTCAAAAGCGAGTTTCTTTACTCCGTCATATCCATCATCAAAGGCAGCTACGATACCGTTAATCTGCCACGCTTGCGGTGTAGGCTTCGGCTGTTCTTTCGCGCTTACCCAAGGCAGGGCGAGGAAGAGAATCAACAGCAGGGTAAAGGGAAAAAGGAAAAAGGGCGACGATCGCTTTTTAATTATGTGCAGATGCATTAGTATAATTCGTAATTTCTTTAGTAATAAAGGCTGTTTCTGCCCTTTCCTTGGTAGGGAAAGAGAAGGGAGTTAGGTTTTTTACTAGTAAATCAGGAACCGCTACAGTTATCTTTTTACCGTCTGATAACTCAACCTAGCCAGAAATGGAATATTAATGTAATTATTACAGGAATTTAAAAAGATACGCTCAGAGTATAATGAGCTTCCTTGAGCGATGGTGCGAGCGTCATAGCCCGTCGTAGACATCGCCTACTCAAACCACTGCACGAGATAATAACAATACCTCGTTCAATTGTTAGCGATCGCAAATGTCTTTTGATAACCTTTGCAAACTCCTGTCCGAAAAACATCCTGCTACTTTTGCCAGTTGGGTATTAGGAACACCGCAAACTTCCGTCACAGTCCTCAAAACCGAATTGAGCATCGAACCAATTCGCGCTGATTATGTCACATTTTTACAGCTAGAAGGACGCATTCTCCATCTGGAATTTCAAACCAAACTAGAATCTACGCCACCCCTACCCCTGCGGATGCTAGATTATTGGGTACGCTTGTATCGTTTGTATCGTCTACCAATAACGCAAGTTGTCGTATTATTGCTTCCCCCCGCAGCAGAAACAGTAATTGAAACTGTCTTCTGTGTCGAAACTACCCGTCATGAATATCGCGTGATTCGCTTATGGGAAGAAAATCCAGAACTATTCCTCAATGACCCAGCTTTGTTACCATTAGCACCACTGACCGCAACCACGCAACCTCAAGGATTGTTGCAACAAGTTGTGAGAAAAGTTAGTCAACTTGAGCCAAGACAACGACCAGAAATTTCCGCGTATACCCAAATCTTAGCGGGGTTAAAATACAATCAAGACTTGATTCGACAATTATTTCGGGAGGGTATGATGCGCGAGTCAGTGATTTATCAAGAAATTCTAAGAGAAGGGGAACAACTAGGAGAACAACGAGGAGAACTAAGAGGACGAAAAGCAGAAGGGCAATTGCTGATTCTCCGTCTGCTGACTCGACGTGTGGGAGAATTACCTCAAGATATGCTAGACCGGATTGAAACTCTATCCTTAGAACAATTAGAAAATCTCGGTGAAGCATTATTGGATTTTCAGGCGATCGCGGATTTAGAAATCTGGTTTAGTACATTTGAGTAGCAACTAATTAAATCTAGTTTCTATGTCGCTCGTCAAAATCAAGATTTGATTCGACAATTATTTCGGGAGGGTATGATGCGCGAGTCAGTGATTTATCAAGAAATTCTCGGTGAAGGCAAACAACGAGAACGAGCGCTGATTCTCCGTCAACTTACTCGACGGGTGGGAGAATTACCCCAAGAGGTGCTACGACCGGATTGAAACTCTCTCTTTAGAACAATTAGAAAATCTCGGTGAAGCATTGTTGGATTTTCAGGCGATGCCTACGGCGGTAAACTACGCGGATTTAGAAACCTGGTTTGGTACATTAGACATAGGAGTGAAAATGACGTAGATACAATTTATGAATTATGCCTACCAAGGATTTCGGGCAACGCATAATTAATTTCACTCCTATGTCTATTAGATGAATTTTTCCATTTGAGCCAATGTCTGATGGCACTAGGGGGAAAAATAGTTTCAGAAGGACGAAAGCGAGTTGAGCTTGTCAGATTGCCACATTAGAGTTCAATTAACTTGAATCCCCAAGGTTTCAAAGCTGCTAAAGCTATTTCTTCACTTACACCCTCATAAGCCTCCCATTCCAAGGGGTGTTCTTTGGGATGTCCGTCGCCGACATTACCTGCAACTTTAATTATCGGACAGTTGGCGATGCGATCGCGCTCCAACCCTCTGGGAATTGCTAGTTCGATTTTGTGCCCGATAAACTTCGCTGTACTGTCATTCGCTACAGATTCACGGATTAAACAAATATCACCAGCAGTCCCCCAAGTCGTTTGGTAAATGTGGAGGAATGATATATAAGTTGCAGGTTTGATGGATCTTTTTAGAACGTGCATTATCTGTAATCCTTACACTAGGAGTCAAAAATCATAAATCATACAAGTATTTTCTATCACGTTCGTAGGGAAGAATGTTCTTAAATCACATTTTGCACCTAGCCCAGGCGATTAAAAACCGCCTGGTGGAAGATGTAAAGCTTAAAATACGATAATCGCCCACATACTAACTCCCAAAGCGATCGCTGCGAGGTGTTGCCAAAGCAGCGATAGTTTCGCTAAACCCTTTGGTGTACCCACTGATTGCTTGGCAATTTTTTGCGTTAATAACATAGTCATCAACACGGAGAAAATTATCGTTGTACCTTGCAAAAAGGCAATCACAGCGGGGTGAGCAACTAATATTGGCAATTGTTCACCACTCAAACCAAGAGTCGCAAAGGTAACAGGTAAAATCCGCCCGCCTTCGCCTAAGCCCAAACGTAGATAGTGAGCCAAATTACCTCCCAACACTAATGGTAGGTAGCCGTAGGCAAGTTCTACAAAGGAGCGAGGCTTACGGTTAAAATTGAACACTTGGATTAAACCATAAGCCCCCAAGGTAAGAGCTGCTGGAATAATTAACACTAGCAGCGATAATCCCAAATGCTGCCAAAAATCAGTTAAATCAAGTTGCAGCCCTAACCAAGATTGCAACTCTGGTAAGCGATGCAAATATATCCCACCCAATAGCAAAAACAATAATGCTACTTCATAAGTGCGGGGTACATGAGTTGTCCACAGTTCAATTCCAGGGGGACGCAAGTTGAACTCAACGGAACGATGAGGACAAGCTTTTAGGCAAGTCATGCACAGTACGCAATCTCGGTTATCTTCTAGTTGGGCTGGGTGTGAGTATAAAGGACATCCATTGGTTTCTAGCCCTTCGCCTTTTTGCGGCCCGCCTTTATAACACTGATACGTGGTGCAACTGGCAGAACATATCCCTTGCTGTGCCCGGAGTTCCGTCATTGAGAGTTTGGCAAATAAACCATTCATTCCGCCGATGGGGCAGAGATAGCGACACCAAAACCGCCGCTCAAAAAGAGCCGAGAAAATCATCGCCCCAGCAGTAATTAACAGCAACAAACAAGCGCTGAGGTAGGCTGTATTTTCTAAATGCCAGAGTTCTTCCCATAAGAAAATTAGGGTAAATAAACCAAAGAGGAACCATCCGCCCCATTTCTCACCTTGTTCTCTCGGCCAGCGTTTGAGTTTTCGAGGCCACAGCCATAAAGAGAGCTTTTGGGTGATTTCTCCATAAATCATGAAGGGACAAACAGAACACCAGATACGTCCCAAAAAGGGAAAGAGAAATAAGAAGAAAGGCCACCACCAAGCCCAAAATAGATTTAAGACGAAATTGCGATCGCGCGTTTGCGGCCCAATGAATAATATTGCCACAACGATCGCAAAAGCCGTTGCAGTAAAACCATAATTAATCCGATCCGGCCACCAGTCACTACGTAAAAACCGCCTTAAAGAAGGATAGGCATTTAACAGATTCACCCGAAATCGTTTTTTCTTAGTTTCGGCTGGCCAGAAAATTTCTTCTGTTAATTCATTCGCACCCTCAGCTTGCACGATCGCTCTTTCTACCAGATTTTTCAATTCTTTGAGGTTGCCAGGAAAATCATAAGACTGGAGGCGACGCAAAGCTTCTGGGGTAATATGCGGTTTAGAAACGCCTCTAGAGCGAGTGTAAAGACTGGTATAATATTCGACTTGTGTCTGAATATCAGCTTTTCGCACCCGTAGCGGTGGTACTTTAATAATGTGACCAACAGAACGTTCAACTGTCGGCTGAGTTTTTTCTGAAACAATCAGAATTCTGGCTTTAGTGGGACGAGCTTCGGCTACTGGATCTCCAGAACGACTGACGGGTGTATATGTAGCAGTTTTGAGCAACTGCGTCACGGCAGGTAATAATTCTTCGGGCAATTCTTGGATGTTGTTGAAAACTAGAGTACCTTCCCCCAACCATTCCAACAGTCCGGGTTTGCCGCCAGCACGACCAAATAAATCTGCGCCGCTAGTTTGGAGAATACCACAATTGACTTTAATAATTGGTTCTCGCCGTTTGGGAGAACCAAAGTGGATCAGGGCTGCTATATTGTCTTTTTCTAACCCTGGTTCTCCGAAAATATCCACAGATTTGCGATCGGCAGCCGCTTCTCGAATTTGCTCCCGCAGCCGCACAGCATAGCGACTTGTACCGACAATTCCCCGTTGCGCTTTGGTAACTAAATATGGGCGCAAGGCAATAGAACGTTCTTGTTCATAGCCAAGTGCAGATGTTACCTGAGCTAATTCTTGAGCCAATTGACGCGAAAAAGCCTGAGCAATTTCGGGGTATTGAGTGACTAATTCCCGAAATTTAGCAGCAGGTACAACCCACAAGTGACATTCAGTTACTGTCGTAATTGTGAATGGAGTTGATTCATCCAACAGCAATTCTTTGAGTTCAATCACTGCACCGGGAAGGAATCCACAAGCTAAAGCTGGGTTGCTTTGATTGGTGGTATTGCTTTCGAGTTGACCTTCTACAAGAATATAAAGGGCTTCTGGAGAATTGCCTTCACTAACTAAGTCAGTTTCGGCACTCACTACTTGTTCTTCAATTACTTGAGCGATCGCATTTAATACTTCAGGTGAGAGAATTCCTAAACTCGTGCGTTCTTGTAGCCATGTAACCGTTTCTGGAGATGTCATATTTAGTTCTCCCTGTAGGCTGCTGTATAACAAGAATTATCCCTGAAAGGGTATGTCAAAATATCTATATTCAGTGGTTGTGCATTAATACATAATGTGCAATAGACTTCTTGTCTAATATTATGTCCGGGTAATTAGTTATGATTTGCATAATCACCAAACAGAAATCGGTCTCGAAGGCATTAGCTCGCATACTTTTTTCAGTTGTCCAACTGCTTTCTCAATCGGACTGTCCCAACTGGTGATTCGCTCATGCCTCAAAGGTAGTGCCCAACTTCCAGAATCTTCTGGAATCCAAGCTATCGTACTGTATCCTTGTCCAATCGTAATTGGTTTATTTCCTGCGATCGCATCCAACCACCAAAAAAAACCCGTGCTACGCGGGGGTGCTACGGGGTCAAATTGCTGAAAGTATTGATAGAGGCTGCTTTTAGCTTACAACTATTGGCGGTGACACCCGGTGGTCGCCCGTTGTCTCTTTGTCCACTTTTTTACAAAATCCCACTACTACCCCCTACATTTGTTATATTTGGGACAGCATTTCAAATTAAACCTTCCTGTAGTACTGACTACTCTTCTTCCTCCGTTGCTAGGAACATTTACCCGTTGATCGCTACCGTTAGCTATATCAACTTTTATAGTAACTGTATAAGGACAGCGATTAGTTAGAACAGCTCCATTATTAACATAATCTGCTTGAACACATGGTGGCAATGGGAGTCGATCCGCTACTGAACAATTATCAGCTAAAGCAGGTAATGCGCTAAATGTCAAAAAGAAAAATACTAAAGGTGTTGAGAAACGTTTTGAAAAATTCATAACATCTTTCTCTATTCTAGAACTTACGCGTTGACAAATTTTTGATTGTGTGGCAGTTATCACAGCAGACATAAATCACCTTAATAAAGTCGGGGTTTTGTATTAGCGAGGACATAAGCCTTGCTTCTACTTCTTATATCGGGGTAATGAAATCAATTTATGCATACTGCGGAAAATGAACGTGGATTGTAGATAGAGTCAAGCATTTTGCCGTCGCAGTACAATTGATCCGCAAATACAGACAATGTTTCCACGCGATCAAATGTCAAATCGTTGTAAGCTGTGGATCGCAGGGTCTACAGTCTAGCGATGAAAATAAATCGGCACGGACGCGCCAAAGTTCTAACGCAGTCAGAGATACAGCTAATCTTCAGTCATGGCTTAGAGACTGCGGCGGACTACGCCTACGCGCTTTGTTCGGTGTCTGTCTGTTTAGTGCCTGTAGAATCCGTGAATGCTGGATAACGATATATCGCTTGCCCAAGTAGACTCTACCTACTTAAGTCCACTAAATAACGAATGGGCAAACAAAGCGGCTTGAGTGCGATCGCGTAAACTCAATCGACTCAGAATATTGGTAACATAATTCTTAACAGTGTTTTCTGAAAGAAACAGCGATTCGGCAATTTCTCGGTTATTAGCTCCACGAGCAATTAACCGCAATACATCTAATTCTCTGGCTGTGAGTTGCGCCAATTCTGGAGGAGTTTGCACAGACGGGGCAGGCGCGGCAATCGGCGTGAGCGCTTTCTCAAACAATCCCGGGCCGAGTAGAGTTTGTCCCTTGTAGACGGATCGAATTGCCAACATTAGTTCATCTGGTTCGGTGTCCTTGAGCAAATAGCCCTTTGCACCCAGCCGCATTGCCTGGAAAACATACTCATCATCATCGAAGGTGGTGAGGACGAGAACTTTAATGTCAGGATATTGTTGAGCGATCGCTTTTGTGGTGGCGACTCCATCCATTACGGGCATCCGAATATCCATTAGTACAATATCGGGTTGCAGTGCGGCAATCTGTTCGAGTGCCCGTTGCCCATTCTCCGCCTCACCAATTACCTGCATCTCTGCATTCGACTCAAGCATACTCTTAAGTCCCTGGCGAATAAGATGCTGATCGTCAACTAATAAAATCCGAATCATAAGCTAAAACACCAACAGCTTTGAGAGTGGCAAAGAAACAGAAATACAGCAACCTGTTCCTAATTGACTGTGGAGATTTAACTGGCCGCCCAGTGCAACCGACCGTTCTCGCATCCCTTGTAATCCAAACCCGGTTGTATTTTGAGTGGGGTTAAAACCTTTTCCATTATCTTCGATTGACAGATGAATCATCCCAGCGTGAGCCAGAAGTTTAACGGTGACACTCGTCGCCTCGGCGTGTTTGCAAATATTTGTCAGCGATTCTTGCACAATGCGGTAAAGAGCTGTGTTTACTTCTGTTGGTAAAGTGTGCGGGAGATCGATTTTACAGGATGGTTCAATACCTGTGGTTTGCTGAAAATCTATCAACAGCTTTTCAATGGATGATTTGAGAGATTGCCCTTGCAAAGGATTTGAGCGCAAAACAGAAAGCGATCGCCGAATTTCTAGCAGCGCTTCAGCCCCTAGTTCTTTTGCCTGTTTGAGAAATGTCAATGCTTTGTCATTATTTGATTGCCAAAACAACAGAGTATTATTAATCTGAATAGTTTGGGCGGCGAGAGTGTGTCCCAACCCATCATGAATTTCGCGGGCAATTCGGTTGCGTTCCTGCAAGGTTGCCTGATCTTCAATCCGTATCGCGTACTGGCACAGCTGTTGATTAGTAATTTCTAATTGCTGATGGGCAATTTCTAACTGCTCTCGACTTTGGCGTTCTGCAAGCAGGGCATTAATTAATAATAAAGCGAATACTAACGTTAAGCTAAACAATAATATATTACTTAATCGCCAATCCCAGGACATGGCGATCAGCTTCTCTCGCATAAAATTCTCAGGTTCAATCGGTCTTAACAAAAGCAGTGTTGCATGAGAGAGCAGAGATAAACCCAAGACAACCAACTGTCCCGATCGCTTAAATATCAGACAACTCCGCATCACCAGTACCAGACACAGCAGCAAAACGGAGCGAGGGGATAAGCTATGTTGAGTCGCTGGTAGCCAAATTAAACCTAATTCTAAAGCTGTATAAAGTAATTTTCTTTCCAGCTTTACCATTGGTAGTCTCAAGCCCATCAAGCTGAAGATGGCGATCGCCAGAACTCGTAGCAGCAACGACCAAGACAAATCAAACGGCAGCAGCACTTCCATGAACGCTGCCGTGGCTAATAACAGCCACTCTAGGTAAAGCAACAGACGAAAAGATGGGTAGGTCAAGCTAACCATAGAACTGTTCCAAATCAATGGCCTTTCTAACAAAACCATAGGTATTTTCACAATTTTAGAGGTAAATAGGTGAAGAAAACAGGATGCTAAGAGATGGGCGCTGTTGAGATGAAACTCTCTTTTCTATATAACGAATCTGTCTCTACTATCGATAGAGCCGTTCTGACTAATTAATTATTTCTAAATTAGGAAAAAAGTCACAATAACTTGAGTACTTTTTTACTGGTGAGGTTAGGAATTCTAGCTCATGTGCAAACTCATTCCAACTTCTAAGATTAGCTGGTGTGAGTAAAGCAGCAACTTTTTTAACATCTTCTAAGAGGATGTTTTAAAAGTCCTTTCGTCGGTAGCAAAACATTATCGATCCCCCCAACCCCCCTTAAAAAGGGGGGCTTTAATTCCGGTTCCCCCCTTTTTAAGGGGGGTTAGGGGGGATCTGAAAGTGTCTAAAGTCACAGTGAAATACTTTTCAAACATCTTCTAAACAGTCATAAACCGAAATTGAGTCAGAACAGTTCTATTACACACAACAAAAACCAGAGAAGTAAATGATTAAAAAACAGATAATTTTACCAACCCTGCTACTTGCAACTATCTTGATTGGAGGAATGACAGGTTGCAGCAGTTCTAAATCTCCAGATGTGTCTCAAGGTAATGATTCTGGCACAAAGGTATCTGATACTTCTACGACGAACTCTCCGGCATCGAATACGTCAGAACGCGCTCAAAAGCGTGAAGAAATTCGCAAGCAAGTTGAGGCAGTTCTGACCCCAGATCAGGTAAAGGAATTGTCAACGAAATTACAAAAAGGCGAAAAAATGCGTAAAGCAGTGTTGAGCCTAAATCTTACTGCTGAACAAAAGACTAAAATTCAGGATATTTTTAAGACTGCCTATCCCCACCGTAAAGGAAAATCTCAAGATAATTCCTAGTAGTTTTATCAAAACAGAATTCAGGAGTAATTATCTGTTACTGGGGTATTCAGACTTTCATTGATTAGATTCTGAATTCTGGATTTATTCTTCAATAATTAAAGTATGTTTAAACAAAAATTGCTCGTCAAGATAGAACTGGCTGTTATAGCCACAATCTTTGTAGGAACTAGTCTATACACTTCCAAAGCTCTCGGTAAACCACAACCTAGCTCTCAAAAACTGGTGGATGAGGTGTGGCAAATCCTAGATAAAAACTATGTTGATGTCAGCTTTAACCATCAAGATTGGCAAGCAATTCGCCAGCAGTATATTAGCCGTTCCTATAGTTCCAAGAAACAGGCTTATGGAGCGATTGCAGAAATGGTAGCTAAATTAGGCGATCGCTACACCGAGTTTTTCGATCCGCAAGAATTTAAAGCCCTAAATAACGATATTTCTGGCAACCTCAGTGGCGTAGGGCTGGAACTGGCACAGAACGAAAAAACTAAAGCCTTAACCGTTGTCGCCCCAATTCAAGGAACCCCTGCTTTTAAAGCGGGTATTTTGCCGGACGATGTAATTGTCCAAATTAACGGTCAAAAAACTCAGGGGATGAAAATTGACGATGCCGTGAAGCGGATTCTCGGCCCCGTCGGAACTAAGGTAGTACTCACGATTCAACGGGGTAGCCAGTCGGAAACTTTCAAACTTACCCGCGCCAATATTGCGATCCATCCTGTAACTTACAACACGCAAACAACAGCAGCAGGCAAGATTGGTTACATCCGTTTGCCAGAGTTTACGCAAACTGCGCCCGCCCAGATGCATCGGGCAATTGAAGCATTAGAAAAACAACAGGTACAGGGCTACGTTTTAGATTTGCGTTCCGATCCGGGTGGACTGCTGGATGCGAGTTTGCAAATTGCCAGTATGTGGTTGAAGCAAGGAGCGATCGTGTCTTTGGTAAATCGAGACCAAGTGAAAGAAAGCTACGATGCATCGGGACATCCTCTCACCGATAAACCCTTAGTAATACTGGTTGATAAGGGATCTGCTAGCGCCAGCGAAATTCTTTCGGGAGCGCTGCAAGACGACAATCGCGCCACCTTAGTAGGAACTCGCACTTTCGGTAAAGGTTTAGTTCAAGCCGTAGAGCCACTAGAGGATGGTTCGGGGCTGAAACTAACGATCGCTAAATACTATACACCGAAAGGTCGAGATATCAATCATGTCGGCATTGCCCCAGATATTAACGTGGCATTAACCGAGACACAACAGAAAACCTTAGTGCAAAACCAAACCTTGGGAACATTAGCCGATCCTCAGTATGCTAGCGCCATTGCTGACCTGAGCAGATTAATTCAGTCTGGGGGCAATCATGTGAGTTTACAGCGTGGGAAATGAAGCAGGCAGAGGGGTGGTCACTTCGACTACGCTCAGTGACCACCTCGCTCGTGGACTCGCTCTAAGCGTTGGCGTTCGCGTTAGCGTCTCTGAAAGAGAAGCCTCTGGTAGAGAAGGCTTTACGCTGCGCTATCTGCCTCTTGCCTTACTTTAACAAGCTAGGAACCATATCTTTCTATCATGTCAACCCGCAAAGCCCAACGACTTCAAATTTGTGAACCAGTCCCAGGTTTGCAAATCTTAGTTCAACTCAGCAACACTCCTTTAGTGCGGACAATCATAGCTATTGTTACCCACCATCAGCTAGCGATCGTCGGGCTGGTATTTGTTGCCACCTTGGTTTTTGCTATGCGGGAAAACGCCCCTTGGCTGACAGTACCTAAACAGGTAGCGATTGAATTCTTTTCTGCTGTATCCCAATCCCTAGCTGCGTTATTGGGTGTGTTAATTGTTTTTCTCACCTTTACTAGTCAGTTGATCGCTCAAAGAAGATATGAGGACTACTATACACTTCAGATTCAGATTGACCAACTGATTCGTCTAACTCAGTCTCTTCCCCCCGAACTCAGTAATTTTGATCGAACTCTGATCGCACTGATTAACTATTTAGTTCCCTTACATTTAAAGGATTTCCCAATCTGGTCAACTAGCTCTCAGGTTTTACCTTGGGACAAGCTTTTAGATAATTTCAAGCATGAACAGGAATTGACGCAAGTACAGCAACAATACTCCTTAGCTACACATCTGCATCAACAACAAATTTTACTTGCGATCAATAATATGGAAGAAATCCTGGAAAGATTTTCTATACTTTACAATCGCATCCTAGAAATGAGTCGTTTCATTCTCGCAATTGTCAAGTTGTCATTTCTTCTAGGAGTTTCGCTTGTATTTTTGCTGTTATTTGGCATTATCGATTTGCAAAGGAAATTTCCCGATCTCAGCCTACCTGTAATTGTTTCATTAGCAATTTGGGTATTGATTGCTCTTTTGGAACTAGTACTTGATACCTGGTTTTTTTATAAAAGCCTTTATGGTTCATCGAGTCACTATCTGCACTTTTTCCCCAATAAAAAATACCCCAGTTAATAGGTAGAGGCTAACTCAATATGAGTAACTTAACATCATTTCTAGATACTAAAGCTATTCACACAAGCAAAGCATCTCAATTTACAACTGATACAGTACGTGCTTATCTTCAAGAAATTGGGCGGATACCTCTATTAACGCAGGAGCAAGAAATTTTTTTTGCCCAACAAGTTCAGCAGATGATGAAAATACTTGCTGAATCCGAAAAACTGACTGTTGAATTAAATCGTAGCCCCACATTGTCAGAATGGGCTGACCAGATGCAGTTAAGCGAACAGGAACTACTTCAAAAGCTAAATCAAGGGAAAAAAGCCAAGCAGAAAATGATGGCGTCTAATCTCCGGCTCGTGGTGTCAATTGCCAAGCAATATCAGAGACGGAATTTAGAACTGATGGACTTAATTCAAGAAGGTACTTTGGGTTTGGAAAGAGGGATTGAAAAATTCAATCCGGCTTTAGGATACAGATTTTCAACCTACGTTTACTGGTGGATTCGTCAAGGAATTACCAGAGCGATCGCTCAACAAGGACGCGCAATTAGATTACCGATTCACATCAATGAGAAGTTAAACAAAATTAAGCGCGTTCAGCGAGAGTTATCTCAAAAACTGGGTCGCGTTCCTACCACTACGGAAATTGCTCATGCACTTTCTTTGGAGCCTAGTCAGATTCGGGAATATCTAACTTTAGCTCGTCAAACTATCTCTCTCGATATTCGAGTTGGCTCAGAGAAAGATGTAAAGTTAGAAGATTTAATAGAAGATTACAGATATTCGGAGAATGGCTATACCACTGAGCAATCTCTCAATCAGGAACTTGAAGAATTATTGTCAAGTTTATCTAGACAACAACAAGAAATCTTAAATTTACACTTTGGTTTAACAGATGGAAATGAACTTTCTCTAGAACAGATTGGTCAGCGCATGGGTATTAGTCGGGAACGAGTTAGACAGATAGAAAAACAAGCTCTCCACATTCTATATCGGCAGTTAAGAAGTAATAAATAAATGCAGTCAAAAAACTATTCATTAAAATTATAAGATGTTTTAAATATGATTAACTAAAAAATATTTAAAAATCTTATTTGTTTTATTTGAAATCAACAAAATCATCATTATTTGACAAGGCACATCGAGCAAACTCGAAAAAACTAATTATTTAGATGTGCCGCCTCAAATGAAATTGGTATTAGCGGGAGTTGAGGTGGTAAAGGATTTCACGGTTTTTAATTAACTAAAATGCATTGGAGGTTCTGATGAACCATGAAATTTCTAACGATTTGACTGAGAACAGCATAGAACCGGAGCTACCGCGATCGCCAAAAAAGAAAAAGATTAGCTTGGTAATTTTGGGCGTGCTGTTGCTGGCTGGGTTGGGTTTTTTTGGTATCCATGCAGGTGCAGCCAAGTCAGACAAAGCTGAAAAATCTGGGCGTAATCGGCAGCAAATGACACCTGTAACTGTGGCAATGGTGACACAAAAAACGGTTCCGATACAACTACAGGCGATCGGTAATGTGCAAGCGGGGTCTACGGTAGCGATTACGCCCCAAGCTAGTGGGCGGATTATTGGAGTTTATTTCAAGAAAGGTCAAGAGGTGAAAAAGGGACAACTTTTGTTTACCCTGGATGACCGATCGCAAGCTGCTGCAATCCAGCAAGCTCAAGGAACTGTAGCGAAAGACCAAGCCTCGGTACAACAAGCCAGAGACGGATTAACTAGAGATTTGGGTCAGGTAGACCAAGCTAGAGCCACTTTAGTCAAAGATCAAGCTTTGGTGCGACAAGCCCAAGCGAATTTAGCCAAGGATCAAGCACAAGCAGAATTTGCTCAGGGACAGAGCGATCGCTATACTTCGTTATATAAGAAGGGCGCGATTAGTTTAGATCAAGCACAGCAATACGTTTCTAATAGCAAATCGGCTACAGCAACACTTCAGGCAGATCGAGAAGCGATCGCTAATGCTGAAGCAGTTTTGAAAAGCGATCGCGTGGCGCTGACTAATGCTGGTGCAGTTGTCCAAGGCGATCGAGCTGCGATCGCTAATGCTCAAGCCGTTGTCACTTCCGACCAAGGAGCATTAGACAATACCAAAGTGCAACTATCTTACGCCAAAATTTATGCGCCGATTGATGGTCGCGCTGGCAATATTCTCGTGACTCAGGGGAATGTGGTACAAGCCAACAGCACGACTCCACTTGTTACCATCACCCAAATTCGCCCGATTCAAGTTGCTTTTTCCATTCCTGAAACAAATCTGCCCCAGGTACAAAAGTATATGCAGAATGGCAAGCTGAAGGTAGATGTGACGTTCCCCGATAATCCATCTCGTTCCATACCAGGTACTTTGACGTTTGTCAATAATACGGTTGATAACACCACGGGAACAATTCAACTGATTGGCGACTTTGACAACACTCAGGGACATTTGTTTCCCGGTCAATTTGTTAACGCAACGCTGACGCTGACTGAACAACCAAATGCAACTGTTGTTCCTTCCCAAGCCGTGCAGAATGGCCCCGATGGGCAGTTTGTTTTTGTAGTTAAGCCAGACATGACGGTAGAAAACGTTCCAGTTACAGTTAGCAGCACGATTCAGGGGCTAGATGTAATTCAGAAAGGGCCGCAACCAGGCGATAAAATTGTCACCGATGGTCAAGCGAATCTCGTTTCGGGTAGCAAAATCCGCATCAAAACAGCCGGTAATGACTCAAATGCAGGTGGAAATTCTTCGAGAAGAGGAAGGGCAGGGGGCAGGGAGCAGGGGGGAGAATCCTCGAAGTCAGGTGGAGGTGAATCATGAACCTTTCAGAACCATTTATCCGTCGCCCGATCATGACGACTCTGGTGATGGCAGCGATTTTGATCTTCGGTTTCATGAGTTATCGCTTGCTGCCCATCAGCGATTTACCAAGTGTAGATTATCCCACAATTCAGGTAAGTGCTTCCCGACCGGGAGCCAGCCCGGAAACAATGGCAGCATCGGTTGCCCGTCCCTTAGAGAAGCAATTTTCCAGTATTGCTGGACTTGATTCGCTTAACTCAACTAGCACTCTGGGACAGACTCAAATTACCCTGCAATTTAATCTGAGTCGGAACATTGATGATGCGGCGCAGGATGTGCAAGCCGCGATATCGGGAGCATCGGGGCAAATTGCGACGGATTTACCTAATCCTCCTACCTACAGCAAAGTTAACCCCGCAGACCAACCGATTCTTTACCTTTACTTAGACTCTCCCACACTGCCGCTTTCCCAGGTAGACAATTATGCCGAGACTTATCTGGCACAAAAGCTATCTACAATCAATGGGGTAGCACAGGTAGCTGTCTACGGTTCCCAAAAGTATGCGGCTCGAATTCAACTAGATCCGCAGCAATTGGCAGCACGGCAAATTGGGCTAGATCGGGTGGCGACGGCGATTCAACAAGGTAACGTCAATTTGCCTACCGGCAGTCTTTCGGGAAATCACAAGAATTTTACAGTCCAAACTAACGGACAACTTGAGGATGCGGCTGCTTATCGCCAGTTGATTGTCTCTTATAAAGATGGAATGCCCATCTATCTCAATCAACTGGGTAGGATTGTTGACAGTGTAGAAAATGACAAGGTAGCAAGCTGGTACAACAATACTCGCGCCATTATTCTCACGATTCAAAGACAGCCCGGAACCAATACGGTAGAAGTCGTAGACACGATTAAGAAATTGCTCCCGAATTTGCGAGAACAGATTCCAGCATCCGTGGAAATTGGTATTCTCTATGATGCGTCTCAATCAATTCGAGATTCAGTAGATGATGTCAGATTTACCTTGATTCTGACGATCGCTCTAGTTATCTTAGTAATTTTCATCTTTTTACGGAACCTCTCGGCGACGGTAATTCCCAGTTTGGCATTACCCGTTTCGCTGATTGGTACTTTTGCAGTGATGTATTTGCTGCATTACTCACTAGATAACCTGTCACTGATGGCATTGACCCTTTCAGTGGGTTTCGTAGTGGATGATGCGATCGTCATGCTAGAAAATATCGTCCGTCACATGGAAATGGGGGAACGTCCGTTAGAAGCGGCGTTGAATGGGTCGAGAGAAATTGGTTTTACAATTCTATCGATGACACTTTCCTTAGTTGCAGTGTTCATCCCCATGTTGTTCATGAGTGAAGTGCTGGGACGATTATTTCATGAATTTGCTGTAACGATCGCAGTGGCAATTCTCGTTTCTGGTTTTGTGTCTTTGACTTTGACTCCGATGTTGTGCAGCCGTTTTCTGCGTCCTGTGGATCATGCTAATCAAAGTCGGTTATACCAAGCTTCCGAATATGTCTTCGATCGCTTCCTCGGTTTGTACGATTGGAGTCTCAAAAAAGTCTTAAAATATCACCGCACCACAATGATTTTATCTGCCTTTCTATTGGCAGTAACAGTTGGGTTGTTGGTGATAGTTCCCAAAGGCTTTATTCCTAGCGAAGATACCGGACAAATTACAGGTATTACCCAAGCAGCCGAGGATGCATCCTTTGATAATCTTGTCCAGCATCAGCAGACAGTTGCTAACCTGATCCGCCAAGATCCAAATGTAGATGCAGTCAACTCCAATATTGGCGCGGGAGCGAGTGCTAATGGCAGTGGGGCAGCAGTTGCAGCCAATTCTGGTAGTTTGTTTATTCGGTTAAAACCGCGATCGCAGCGCCAACTAGGAGCCGACGAAATCGTGCAAAATTTACGAACCAAACTTGCCACAGTTCCAGGCATCCAAGTATTCTTACAAAATCCTCCAGCAATACCCATTGGCGCTCAACAAAGCACTGGACTTTATCAGGTTGCACTTCAGAGTTCTGATGTCAAGCCCTTGCAGGAATATGTTCCCCAACTTGTTCTCAAGATGAAGAACTTGCCAGAACTCCAGGATGTCAACAGCGATTTACAATTTGCTTCCCAGATTCAAATTGACATTGACCGCGATAAAGCCTCAACTTATGGGATTACCGCCGAGCAAATCGAAAATACCCTCAGAAGTGCTTACGGTTCGTATCAAGTGTCAACCATCTATGCAGCGACCAATGAGTATCAGGTGATTTTGGAATTAGCACCGCAATATCAGCAGGATATTAATGCTCTGTTGACCTTATACATTAACTCCAGCACAGGAGTGGCAGTTCCTCTGAAGACATTCGCCAAACTATCTCAGGGAATCAGCCCGTTAATGGTCAATCATAACGGTAGGATGAACGCCGCCACCATTTCCTTTAACCTCGCCCCCGGTGCGTCCTTGGGAAATGCCAACCAAAAAATTGAAGAACTGATCGATCGGGTGATTCCTAAGAGCATTAGCACCAGCTTTCAGGGCGCAAGCCAGGTATTTCAAAGTTCACTGCCGAGTTTGGGTTTATTGTTAGCGATCGCCATCTTAGTAATTTATCTAATCCTGGGTATTCTCTATGAGGATTTCATTCACCCAATTACAATTCTTTCCGGTTTGCCTTCAGCAGGTTTTGGGGCATTATTAACGCTGATAATATTCCATGTCGAACTGAATGTTTACTCCTTCATCGGCATAATTCTCTTGGTGGGCATCGTTAAGAAAAACGGGATCATGATGGTGGATTTTGCCATCGAAGCCCAGCGAAATGAATTGAAAAAACCGTCTGAGGCAATTTATCAAGCCTGCTTAGTGCGCTTCCGCCCAATTATGATGACGACAATGGCAGCATTAATGGGAACCTTGCCTATTGCGATCGGATTTGGGGCTGGTTCAGAATCCCGCCGTCCTTTAGGGATTGCAGTTGTGGGCGGACTGGTGTTTTCTCAGATATTGACTTTGTATTTAACACCCGTCTTCTATATATACATGGAATCGTGGCGGAAGAAGCTTAATCAAGTTAAGTTCCGGCGGGTATTTTCATTTTCAGATGAGCGATCGTGATGTTCAATAATCTGAAAACCAATACCAAATCGGATTTGATGAATTACGAATTTCAATTAAAGACTTATGTCAGAGATTAAAGATGCATTAGATAGAATTCATTACTGGTTTCAAAAAAACTATCCAGCAAAGATTGCGTCACTGGCATCAGGTTTAAGCCCATTGAAAATAGATAATTTGTTGAGTACTCTATCTTTTAAAGTATCCAACGAAGTTAAGGAAATTTATCAATGGTCAAATGGATATTCCAAATATGGATGTGCAGATGATTGGATATTTTATTATATGTTCCTTTTAAATTTAGAATCAGCAGTGAAAGAGGCTCAAATTTGGTTAGAGGAACATGAAGAAATAAGCCTGATGTATAAGTATGCAGGTAAACCTGTCTTACCAGTTTGCATATCCGATATGGAGTTTTTAGCAGTTGTGGCAACGGATGATGAACAAACAACTTCTCCTGTAATTCATATTTCCGAAATTGCCGAAATTTCACTGCAATACACCAACTTAACAGCGATGATGTTGACTCTAGCGGAATCTTACGAGACTGGGGGATTGTTCATCGGTCGTAACGGTTACATAGAGAAAGATGATAAAAAATATGCTGATGCATATCGAAAATACAACTCAGTAATTACAGACTTAGCTCTCGAAAGATTTCTGAAAATATTTCCTGAAGATTCTTCTTGGCAAACCGTACAACTACTTCATAACGACCTATATATGATAAATAGCTATGCAATAGAAATTCCCCAAAGTAACCTGAAAACCAAAGTAGTTAATACCCTTCTTAATCTGTTGCAAGATGAAAAATATGATTCCGGTTTTTCTGTCGTATTAGTACTCGAAGAACTTCGAGCAGTAGATGCATTAATTCAAGGACTTCAACACCCTAGCAAATGGGTTCGTAGTAGGGCAGCCTTTGCTTTAGGAAAAATCAAAGCCTTTGAAGCTGTAGAGTTTGTATCGCAGCTTTTAGAAGATCCAGATCCAGTTGTTCAAGAAGCAGTTAAAGAGGCGTTAGAGATGTTTAGGAATCAAAAATAGAGCGATCGCACCTATTATAGGTTTCTCAAATTCACGTTAAAAATTGCCTTTGAAAAAGACTTAAGCCTTAACCCAAGACTATTGCATTATATTTAGCGATCGCATCCCCATCACATTTCTGGGAGAACAAAACTCATGAACCTTTCAGAACTCTTCATCCGTCGTCCGGTCATGACCACTTTGGTAATGATGGGTATCCTCATTTTCGGTCTCATGAGTTATCTACTGTTACCCATCAGCGCCCTACCCAACGTTGAATATCCTTTTATTTCTGTCTCTGCTAGTCTCCCTGGTGCTACCCCAGAAACAATGGCATCTTCGGTCGCCGCACCCCTAGAAAGACAGTTTACCGAAATTGCCGGACTAAATTCATTCAATTCCACCAGTTCCACAGGTAGCACCAACATCTCCCTACAATTTGACTTTAGCCGCAGAGTGGAAGATGCCGCAAAAGATGTACAGGCAGCCATCTCAGCAGCAGCCGGACAACTGCCAGCCGGAATGCCTCACCCCCCCACCTACCGCAAAGTTAACCCATCTGTCTCCCCGGTTCTTTACCTCTACATGTATTCTGAGACACAGCCAATCTCGACAGTAGATGAATACGCAGAGGTAACAGTTGGTCAGCCAATTTCGATGATTGATGGTGTTGCTCAGGTACAGGTCTATGGTCAACAGCAATATGCAGTCCGCGTCCAGCTTGACCCGCGAGAGTTAGCATCAAGGGGAATTGGTCTAAATCAGGTAAAAACTGCAATTCAACAGGGAAATGTCAACTTACCAATCGGCAGTCTCTCTGACAGTTACAAAAATTATACGATTCAGGCGAACGGTCAACTCACTGATGCTGCCAGCTATCGCCAGCTAATTGTAACTTACAAGAATGGTGCGCCCGTGCGACTCCAGGATTTGGGGCAGGTAATTGACAGCGAACAAAACGTCAAAGTCTCGAATTTATATAGCGATCGCAAAGTAACAAACCGCCATTCTGTTGTTCTCGCTGTACAGCCGCAACCGGGAGCTAATACGGTAAATATTGTTGATGCCATCCAGGAACTTTTACCTACACTCCGCGAACAAGTTCCCAAATCCATTGAAATGGGGATTATGTACGATCGCTCCCAAACTATCCGAGCCTCTGTCAATGATGTGAAATTTACCTTGGTTCTCTCGATTTGTCTAGTTGTCTTGGTAATTTTCTTATTTTTACGCGATATAACAGCTACCCTAATTCCCAGTTTGGCGCTACCTGTAGCAATTATTGGCACTTTTGCTGTAATGTATCTGTCGGGCTTTTCCCTAGACAACCTTTCACTCATGGCGTTGACCCTTTCCGTGGGCTTTGTTGTGGATGATGCGATCGTTGTGTTAGAAAATATCGTCCGTTATCGAGAAATGGGCGAATCTCCCCTAAATGCGGCATTGAAGGGATCGAGGGAAATCAGCTTCACAATTTTGTCAATGACTCTTTCCCTAGTGGCGGTGTTCATCCCGATTATGTTTATGAGTGGAATAATCGGTAAATTATTTCATGAATTTGCCGTGACGATCGCAGTGGCAATTTTGGTTTCGGGTTTTGTTTCCCTCAGTCTCACCCCAATGTTGTGCAGTCGCTTTCTGGGTTCGCATCAGCAAAGACCAAATCGGCTGTATCGAGTCTCAGAACGGGCATTTGATTTACTACTGCAAGGATATGATTGGACTCTCAAGCCCGTCTTAAAATACCGCTTGATGACACTGATTGGTTCTGGCATTCTGCTGGTAATGACCGTCTATTTGTTCGTCATCGTTCCCAAAGGATTTATTCCTACGGAAGACACCGGACAACTGACGGCCAACACCAAAGGAGCGCAAGATATTTCTTTTGATGATATGCGGCGTCACCAACAAAAGGTTGTTGACATTATTCGTCAAGACCCCAACATTGAGGCAGTTGACTCGATTGTAGGTGCAAGTGGCCCGAATGCGTCGGTAAACTCTGGGCGAATTACGATTCGGCTCAAGCCACGTTCTGAACGTCAACTGAGTGCTGACGAAATCATTCAAGAGTTAACCCCCAAGTTGAGACGTGTAGTTGGGGTTAAGACATTCCTCCGTTCTCCGCCAGCGATTCCCATCGGTGGGCAACAAACTAATTCTACTTATCAGTTCACCTTGCAGAGTTTGAATTTACAAGACTTACGCCAATACGTTCCTAAACTTGTAGATAAAGTCAAAACCTTACCAGGACTCCGGGACGTTGATAGCGATTTACAACTCAGCACTCCTCAAATCGAAGTCAAATTTGACCACAACAAAGCCGCAACTCTTGGGATTACCGCCCAACAAGTTGAACAAACCCTCAGCGCCGCTTACGGTTCCAGTCAGGTGTCAACTATTTATACCCCAAATGACCAATTCTATGTAATTCTGGAAGTAAAACCGGAGTTTCAGCGAGATCCCAGCGCCCTATCGCTACTATATGTGCAATCTAGTACTGGGAAACTTGTTCCCCTAAGTGCGATCGCTAATATCACCCAGAATGTCGGCCCCCTCACCGTGACTCACGTTGCTCAACTCCCCTCTGCAACTATCTCTTTTGACACCCTCCCAGGAACGTCTCTAAGTCAAGCTACAGATGCCATCAAGCAAGCAGCCAGTGAGTTACTACCCTCCACAATTACCACCAGCTTTCAGGGTTCAGCCCAAACCTTCCAACAGTCCTTCAACGATTTAGGTGTGCTGTTGTTGGTGTCTATTTTAGTCATCTATCTGATTCTCGGTATCCTCTATGAGGATTTCATTCACCCGATCACCATTCTTTCCGGTCTGCCTTCGGCGGGTTTTGGCGCATTATTGACACTGCTAATTTTCCAGGTTGATTTAAATCTTTACTCTTTCATCGGCATCATTCTGCTAGTGGGTATTGTCAAGAAAAATGGCATTATGCTGGTGGATTTTGCCATTGAAGCGCAACGAAAGGAAGGAAAAAATTCCTTTGATGCCATCTATGCCGCTTGCTTGATTCGCTTCCGTCCAATTATGATGACGACGATGGCAGCTTTAATTGGGACACTCCCCATTGCTCTGGGGACAGGAGTAGGTTCAGAGGCGCGTCGTCCTTTGGGGATTGCGATCGTTGGTGGATTGGCGTTCTCTCAGATATTGACCTTGTATTTGACTCCAGTGTTTTACATTTATATGGAGACATGGCGGAAAAAGCTTAGTATGCAGAGTAGGAAAGCTGAAAAAAAGCATCTTCCAGCAGTTAAAAGTTAATGATAATTTTTAGTAAAATCGAGCAAGAGTAAAGCGATCGCATAGAGTCAATTACCATCGCTCGGAAACTACTTGGCAAGATTGGGTTGAAACTGCTCTCTCAGGTAAAGGTTAGAGAATGCTGATAGATTTTATGTCACTGCAACATCAGTACTGTCTGCCTTATTTGTATCTGTTTGCCCTAAATAAGACTTTTTATGACTAAATAATACAAAGCATTTGAAATTTACTTTCAAACACCTAACTATTGAGGTCTTTTTCATGCTGTGTTTCTTGAAGAAACAGTTTAATTTAGACTCATGGTTAAACAACAGGTTTTGAACGCGGCAAGCACAAAACCAAACAGCTAAAGCTCTATTGAAGATAATAAATAATATTTATTTTCATCAAACTCTAAGCTGCCCAATTCCAGTAAATGTAACTTCAAATAGAAAGTTTACATCTGTGCAAACCACAACTTACCTGAATTTGACCAAATCACAATCAGCACTTAAAGGACAAAAAAATGGGATTTTCCAATCTTGGTACACTCGGTAGCACCCCTGTTGTTAAGAATAACTTTGGTTTAGTTACATCCGATCCCACGGATGTCTTCCAGTTCAAAATCACCAGTGGTAAAAATATCAACCTGTCTTTAACAAACATTAGTGCAGGAGATGATGCCGACCTCAGGCTGTTTCGAGATGCTAACAATAACGGCGTACTAGACAGCTTTGACCGAAATGCTGGACTTGTTTCCAATCGGGGAAGCAACCAAGATGAGGCGATTAACTTTAAAACTAGCTCAGGTACTTTTTTTGCCGAAGTATCTCGCTTTAGCACTAGTGTGGGCGGTGTTAGTTACAATCTAGCCTTGTCTGCAACTGAACCTTCTGGAAGTTTTCCGCTTTCAGCTAGTTTCAGTAACCTTCTACCGAAGGAATTTGTACTTGGTAACTTATCAGCTGATGTCACCCGTACAGGTAACGTCAGTAACACCAATACTACTGATGTTTACAACTTCTCTTTGGGATTTTTTGAGGGTGTCAACATTAAATTGGACGGACTGAACGGCGATGCTGACATCCGCCTGATTCGGGACTCTAACAACAATCGCATCGTTGATGCTGGTGAGGAAGTTGCACGCTCTACTAGTGGAGGTACTGCGTCAGACCTTATTTCCAACACTACCTTATCTGGTGACTACTTCTTGCAAGTCACTCAATTCTCTACCTCTAACTACACTGTAACTTTCGACCACTTCACCACCCCCTTTGCTTTAGTTTAGGCATCGACAGTGGTGAGTAGTACTTGAAAGTTTTGTACGGCAATGCTTTCAAGGGTATGCAAATGATGTAAGCGGCAAATAATTCTATCTGAACTTTGCCGCTTTTATTCCAGACTTTAGATAAAAAATTACATCAGACTTAACTAAAGCGGACTGAGCAACGATAATGATATCCAACTAATTCGAGACTTTAATCGCAATCGAGGAAATTACCCGTTCTATTAAGAGCGGTATTACCTCAGATATTATTTCTAATATTAATAATGCTGGTAAATACTTTCTACAGGTCGAGCAATTCAAAGATAGCACTAACTACACTTTGACTTTTAACTAGTTCACCACCCCCTTTGCTTAAGTTTAGGCATCGGGAGTGGTGAGTAGTACTTGAAAGTATTGTACGGCAATGCTTTCAAGGGTATGCAAATGATACAAGCGGCAAAAAGTGATACCTGAACTTTACCGCTTCATTGCATAAATTATAGCTGTATCGATCAAATATTTCAACACAATTGATGTTAAAGATTTTTTAAGCTTCCTTCGGGGAAGGGATTTAGGCACAGATGTATGTCTGTGGGGTTCTATTGCCGGTTGATGAAGTGAAGTGTAACAAGTGACGAGTGAAAACTCATAAATTAGCGATCGCTTAAAGACTACCAGAAACATCCAGTTAATCATAAGGAACCTCTGAATCACCAGAGGTTTTTTCGTATCAATATATACAAGCTTTTGTGTGGCAAAAGTTTGCCAAAGCGATCGCTTGACGCAAGCTTTCACCTTCTTCTTCACATATCCAAGGCTTACGCACTCAGATTCCCTAACCCTCTTAAAAAGTTGGCTCTAAAAATTCTTCCATTAAAAAGCTACAGTGTACACGCAAGTCTCTTGATGCATCGACCTGCAATGCCAATGCATCGGCCTGTAATGCCAATGCATCGACCTGCAATGCCAATGCATCGACCTGCAATGCCAATGCATCGACCTGCAATGCCAATGCATCGACCTGCAATGCTTATAAAAATTAACTCACTCTACCTTACGCAGCAACTTTAAAAGACTTGTGTGTAGACAGTAGCTTTTTTAAGGCCTGCTCGGAGGAATCTAAGTTTTAGACTTTAGTGGGTAAGTCTTAACATCCCTTATTTCATCAAACTCATTCTCGATTACGCCAATGGTGAGTCATAAGACTTTTTATGACTAAACAATACAAAGCACTTGGAATTTACTTTAACAAACACCTAACTATAGAAGTCTTTTTCATGCTGTGCTTATTGAAAAAACAGTTTAATTTAGATTCATGGTTAAACAACAGGTTCTAAACGCGGCAAGCACAAAACCAAACAGCTAAGGCTCTATTGAAAATAATAAAAAATATTTATTTTCATCAAACTCTAAGCCACTACGTTCCAGTAAATATCGAGTGAAATCGAACTTTTACATCTGTGCAAACCATAACTTAATCTGAACTTGACCGCATCACAATCAACATCTAAAGGACAAAAAAATGGCACTTTTCGATCTTGGTACACTCGGTAGCACACCTGTTGTTAAGAATAACTTTGATTTAACTACATCTGATACCACGGATGTCTTTCAGTTCAAAACCATCGGTGGCAAAAATATCAACCTGTCTCTGACAGACATTAGCGCGGGTGATGATGCCGACATCCGACTGTTTAAGGATGCTAACAATAACGGCGTACTAGATGACTTCGACCGAAAAGTTGGACTTGTTTCCAATCACGGAAGCAACCAAGATGAGGCGATTAACTTTAAAACTAGCTCAGGTACTTTTTTTGCGGAAGTATCTCGCTTTGCTCCAGGTAGTTCAGGTAATGTCAGTTACGATTTAGCCTTATCTGCAACTGCACCTGCGGGAACTTTTCCGATTTCAGCTAGTTCCAGCAACCTTCTACCTAAAGAATTTGTACTCGGTCACTTATCAGGTAATGTCACTCGTACAGGTAATATCAGTAACACTAATGCTACTGATGTTTACAGCTTCTCTTTGGGATTCCGTGAAGGTGTCGACATAAGATTAGACGGGTTAAGCACTGATGCTGATATCCGGGTGATTCGAGACTCTAACAACAATCGCATCGTCGATGCAGGTGAGGTAATTGGAAGCTCTACTAATGCAGGTATTACTTCAGAACTTATTTCCAACATTAACACTCCTGGTGACTACTTCTTGCAGGTAACTGAATTCACTGGCGCCACTAACTACAATGTGGCTTTTAACCAGTTCTCCGTCCCTGCTTAAGTTTAGGCATTAGCAGTGGTGAGTAGTACTTGAAAGCTTTGTACGGCAATGCTTTCAAGAGTATGCAAATGATGCAAGCGGTACAAATCCATACCTGAACTTTACCGCTTGCATTTCTCAATTTATCTCTGCACGGCTCAAATATTTGCACAAATATTATGAATAAAACATTACAACTAGGCGATGTCTACGACGGGCGTAGCGGCAGCGCTATCTTACCGCCAGAAATTATCCCCTTTTTAGCAAGTTACAATCTAATCCCGCAATTATTATCTCAGAGCATTATTGAATTAGCGATCGCACCAATTCCCTGCACACATGCCGAAACATCTCACGCTGTAGAACAATTTTATCAGCTTTGGGATTTAAACAGCGAAGAAAAAATCCAAGATTGGTGTTTGCGTTATGGTCTAACTCAAGAACAATTAGAACTTTTCGCCACCCGCAAGCTGAGAGTAGAAAAATTCAAGCAAATAACTTGGGGACATCAACTAGAATCTTACTTTCTCAAATACAAAAGACATTTTGATAAAGTCATTTATTCTTTAATTCGGACTAATAGCAGAGGAACTGTTAACGAGCTATTCTTCCGAATTACAGAAGGAGAACAATCATTTTCAGAACTAGCTCGTGAATATTCTCAAGGGCCAGAAGCGGATACAAATGGCATCATCGGCCCAGTAGAACTTGGTACTATAACTCACAATTTTGCTCAGTTACTTTGCACAAGTCAAGTAGGTATAGTTCAACCACCTGTACCCTTTGGAGACTCATGGATAATTATACGGGTGGAAAAGTTTATAACTGCCCAATTGGACGATTTTATGCGCCAACGATTGCTGCAAGAGAATTTTGAAACTTGGTTTCAACAGCAACTAAGTCAACTGTCGCCAGAAGAAAAAACCTGGATGGGAATCAACACCAAACCAGCACAGTCTCAAGAAGCGATCGCAGCGTAGAACGGCAGGGGGGCAGAGGGGCAGGGGAAGCAGGAAAAGAGGCTTAACCCAAGCGTATTGACTTATAAATCATCAAAATAGGGTGTAGAAGATTATGACAAATACAACTGTTGATATTCAAGAATATATTACCGATTTATTTCCTTTTAATTATCTGCCAGCAAATGTTTTAGAAAATTTGCTCGACAAGGTGCAATTTTGTCGTTATCGCATCGGGCAGGTAATAGTAACCAGGGAAGCTATGCCCAATTGGATTAGCATTATTTACCAAGGACAAGCGCGTTTATTAACCTACAATTCCCAAGGACAAAATCCGGCGACACTGAAGTTAATCTCACAAGGAGAGGTTTTGGGTTGGGTAAGTTATATGCGGGGTATTGCTTGTGAAACTGCGATCGCTTCTACTGAAGTTATCGCTATTAATCTACCTATTGCTGGTTTTTTAACTTTACTCAAGCAAGAAGAGGCTTTTGTCCGCGCCTTGCAAAATGAGATTACTCTCTTAGAGGTGCATGAACTGCTTACCGAAGAACTCAGCCGTCGCGCAGATGGTCGCACGAATTTAGTTAAGCTTGCCCAAGCTACAACTGAAGTTGCGATCGTCCAAACAATTCCTGCACGCAAAGTTTTCCGCCAGCAGTTGGATTCAGAATTTTTGTGGTTAGTCAGCAGTAATTTTGATGCTGAGTTTCCTGTGGGGAGTCGCTTAGAGTTGGATGAACTCAATCCCAAGCTGAAATTTAATACAAATATGCGTCTGGTGGGATTGCCCAAATCAATACTTGGAGAAAATCTCGCGCCTACACCAAAAACACTCTTACCCGCAGAGATTCCCTACGCCTCAGAAATTGTCACAGAAGCACCAGCAGCTAAGGGCAAACAAAAGAAGTTTCCTTATATCAAAGGTAGAGGACCGCTGGATGCGACACTCGCTTGCTTCCAGATGTTGAGCCAATACTTTAACATCTCCTGGCGCAGAGATACATTGCAGCGAGTGTTGACCAAGCAGCACGAACAGAAAGGCGTTATATCTCTGCAATTTTGCGCCGCCGCTGCTGAGTTGATGGGGTTGACAACACAGATGGTAAAAGTTCCCGCCGCCGCAGTCGGACGCTTGCAATTACCAGTAATGATTTCTTGGCAAGATAGTTTTGCAATTATTTACAAAAATAGCGATCGAGAGTTACTCATTGCCGTTCCAGAGATGGGACTACTGCGTTACAAACTCCGAGACTTTGCGGAAAACTGGGGGGCTGAAGGAGAAGTCCTGCTGCTGCAAACCACCAAAAATACTCCCAAGGCGCGGTTTAGTTTGAGTTGGTTTGTACCCTCACTGCGGCGCTATCGCAAGGTGTTAATTGAAGTACTAGTTGCTTCGATTGTTATTCAACTGTTTGGGCTGGTAAATCCTCTCGCCACACAGGTGATTATTGATAAAGTATTGGTTGGCAACAGTCCTGATACCCTGGAAGTTTTTGGCATCTTTTTGCTAGTAGTAGCAGTCATCGAAGCAATACTCACCAGTATCCGCACTCATTTATTTACAGATACCACTAACCGAATTGACCTCGCCCTTGGTTCTGAGGTGATTAATCACCTGTTGCGTCTGCCATTATCTTACTTTGAACGCCGTCCTGTAGGAGAATTGGCAACGCGAATTCACGAACTAGAAAATATCCGTTCTTTTTTAACTGGTACAGCTTTAACTGTGGTGATGGATGCTGTATTTTCAGTGGTCTACATTGTAGTGATGGCGATTTACAGCCCGGTGTTGACATTAGTTGCTTTGGCAACAGTACCGCTGTTTGGCTTGCTCAACTTGATGGTATCACCTGTGATGCGCCGACAATTGCAAGAAAAAGCTGAGTGCAATGCCGAGACGCAATCTTATTTAGTGGAAGTGATGGGGGGAATGCAGACAGTCAAGGCGCAAAATTTAGAAATGCGATCGCGTTGGCAATGGCAAGAACGCTATGCTCGTTATATTAGCGCAGGTTTCAAAACAGTCTCTACCCAAACTACTGCCGGTTCTGTTAGCAGTTTTCTCAACAAGTTTTCTAGTATGTTAGTGCTGTGGGTGGGAGCTTTTCTCGTCCTCAATCAGCACCTAACCTTGGGACAACTCATCGCTTTCCGCATTCTGGCTGGTTATGTCACCAGTCCCTTGTTGCGCCTAATGCAACTTTGGCAGAACTTCCAAGAAACCGCTCTATCTCTGCAACGCCTTGCTGATATTTTAGACACTCCCCAAGAAGTAGAAATCGGTAACTGTCAAAATATCCTTATGCCCAGCGTTCAAGGTAGTGTCCGCTTTGAAAATCTCAGCTTCAGTTTCGCGGAACACGGGCCATTGCAACTATGCAATATTAACTTAGATTTTCCTGCTGGCTCCTTTGTGGGAATTGTTGGTCAAAGCGGTTCCGGTAAAAGCACACTGCTAAAATTATTACCCAGACTTTACGAACCCAAGTCCGGCAAAATCTTGATTGATGACTATGATATCAGCAAGGTAGAACTTTATTCCTTACGCCGTCAAATTGGGATGGTGTTACAAGATACCTTACTCTTCGATGGCACAATCCGCGAAAACATTGCCTTGGGATATCCTGATGCTAGCGATGAAGAAATTATTAATGCTGCCAAGGTAGCGTTTGCCCACGACTTTATTATGTCTTTGCCCAATGGCTATAACACCCGTGTCGGCGAGCGAGGTTCGGGGCTTTCTGGAGGACAACGCCAACGAGTAGCGATCGCTCGTACTGTCTTGCAAAACCCGCAATTACTGATTTTGGATGAAGCTACTAGCGCTTTAGATTACAATGCCGAAGCCCAAGTTTGCCGTAACTTAGCATCAGCTTTTCGAGATAAAACAGTGTTTTTCATTACTCACCGCCTCAGCACAATCCGCCATGCCGATGTCATTTTGATGATGGATGGAGGTGCTGTGGTAGAACAGGGAACTCATGAAGAATTGATGGCGCTCAAAGGTTATTACTACTGTCTGTATCAGCAACAGGAAGCGAAAGTGTAGTCATTAGTCATTTGTCATTTGTCAGCAGTAAATACTATTGCTTCAACTTTAAATAATGAAACTTCAAGCTTAAAACTCGATACTTCAGCCTTTGAACTCGGAAGTTGAGCCTTTGAACTCGGAAGTTGAGCCTTTTTGGTTGAACGTTGAGCTTCTGAACTCGGAAGTTGAGCCTTTTTGCTCAAACGTTGAGCCTTTAAACTCGGAAGTTGCACCTTTTTACTTGAATGTTGAGCTTCTCAACTAGGAACTTTAACCTTAGCACTCCTAACTCTTGTACAGACGCGATTCATCGCGTCTCTCTGCACTCCCTAATGCCCAATGCCCCATTCCCCATTTATTATGAATATTCAATATAAATTCGATCAACCAGTACTTTTACAACAAACCCCTACTTGGTCGCGAGCGATCGCCTGGACTATTATCGGAGTTAGCACCTTTACGGTAATCTGGGCTTCAGTCTTCCAAATTGATGAATCAATTCATGCTACTGGCAAGCTAGAACCACAGGGTGCAGTCAAAGAAATTCAGGCTCCGGTTCATGGTGTTGTCAATGAGATTCTAGTCAAAGATGGTCAGCGAGTCAAAAAAGGTGAAACACTCGTTACCTTAGAAAAAACTTCTTCTGAGGCGGAGTTAACATCATTAAAACAAAGTCGGGCAGCTCAATTGCTGGCGAAACAGGCGCTAGAGCAAGAAAATGATTTCTATCGCCGTCAGCTTCAAGGGAACATATCACTACAGGAAGTGGCACAGCAAACCGCTCTGTTGAAAATTAAACCAGAACTAGCCTTTTTGACCAAAAGCCGAGCCGCGATTATTGCCGAAAACCAGTTGTACCGGACACAGTTAAACGGTGCGACTGCTGGAAATATTCTCACAAGAGAGCAACAGTTACGCTTGCGAAATCGCCAAATAGAATTAGAATCGCGTTTAGCCACAGCTAATTTAGAAACGGGACAGACACAACAGCAATTTTTCCAGACTCAGGCGGAATTAAGTAGCGCTAAAGAGTTGCTGACAATTAATCAACAAATTCTCCGCAAGTTTGAACCTCTAGCGCAGCAGGGGGCGATTTCCCAAGTGCAGTACTTGAAACAACAACAGGATGTCAGCAGCAAACAAGCAGAAGTGATCCGATTGAATCGGGAACAGCAGCGATTACAATTAGCGATCGCACAATCAAATCAAAAATTTCGCAATACTGCGGCTGTGTCTCAAGAAGACTTACTAGCCAAAATTACAGATAATGACAAAAACATTGCCGGAATTGACAGCCAATTAACTAAGGTAATTGTAGATAATCAGAAACGCCTCTATGAAATTAATAGTCAGATTGGAGAAATTGATAGTAAGTTAACTCAGGCAGAACAAACCCTAAAATATCAAAAAATTACTGCACCCGTAGATGGAACCGTCTTTGAACTCAAAGCCAAAACAGCAGGATTTGTAGTTAATTCCAGCGAACCCCTACTGAAACTCGTTCCTAATGGTAACTTGGTTGCTAACGTCTACATCACCAACCGCGACATCGGCTTTGTCAAAGAAGGGCAACAAGTGGATGTGAGAATTGATTCCTTTCCCTTCCAAGAGTATGGTGATATCAAAGGCGAACTAGTTGAGATTGGCTCTGATGCCTTACCTCCAGACCAAGTTTATAATTTCTGGCGCTTCTCAGCAAAAGTCCGCCTACATGGGCAAAAGTTACTGATTAATCAGCGTCAAGTTCCATTGCAATCAGGGATGTCCATTAATGCTAATGTGAAATTACGTCAGCGCACAATTATGAGTATCTTCACTGATTTCTTAGTGCAAAAAACTGAAAGCTTAAAGTCTCTGCGCTGAACATACTAACTTTTAATTGAGCCAATCCACAAGAAAGCCATCGATTCACTTAGATGCTGATTACAACAAACAAGCACTGGAACGATAGCTATATGTAATTCTACAGAGTCTACTAGAAGAAATGGGGAGTTTGGGCAAACCAAAGATGAAGACGTTAGGATATCTGGCGTTGCATAAATGCGGGATGATTTAATTCAATACGGGTATTTCCCAATACTTCAAATAATGAAGTAATAATCGAATTGAGTATTTCAGCATATCTACTGACTTTGAGTAACACAATGTTTTGCGGTGTAGTCGTGCTAAATAGTGACGCAAGCGGGTATTTTCGCCTTCAACTCTAGTCATATATGTTTTACTCACAATTTGGTCTCCATTGGGGATAAAACTTGGGTAAACAATAAGCCATCTGTCACATAAAAATAGCTCTTCCAATGTTTAACAATTTCCCATAATGGCTCAAACGTTTCAGCACTATGGTCTCCTAAAACCCAGGCTAAAATACCCTGAGTAAAGTGATTTACTGCTGTCCAAAGCCAAATTTTGTTTTTTTTGACCCGATGAATGTCTCTAATTCATCCAGTTCTCCAACTTCTGGAATGATATCTTCTTTTGGCACGTCTGGAAGTTTTTCTCCTAATTTTTTGACCCAATAAATGATGGTAGTATGATGCACTCCTTTAACTCGCTCAATCCCGCGAAAACCCATGCCGTTCAGGTACATTTTTAAACATTCTTGTTTCACCTCCTCTGAATATCCTTTCGGCGGATTGTACACATCTATAAATTGGCGTTAGCGGAGCGGGGCGTCAGCACTTCGCAGTTAGTACAGATGTGATTTTGTTTACCTCTTCGCTTTCCATTCTTCCGGATTTCCGTAGACTCACAGTATGGACATTGCACAGTAGATAACCTCAATTCATCCCTCTATTATGCAACGCCGGATATCTTATTAGCCTACGGTGTCAAAGAACGCCGCTTCGGTTCTGCAACCGCGCCCAACTCAACGCCAAAAACCGATTGCCCCTCCAGTCATGGAAGAGCGATTGCATGGAAGTATCAGTGGTCTAAAGGGTGACGAAATCTGCTATGGAAATCAGGTTGGCATCGACCCTGGTTAAGGTTGCCAGGGTGGTTGTCCCTAGCTGGATCAGGGTGTTAGCGTTGCTGGAGGTAATGGTCAGTTGCCCAAAGGTCAAGCCACCTGAGAGGGCGAGGCGATCGACCGTATCGGTAAAGTCGGTGATGGTGTCGCCGCCGGAATTGGCTTTCAGCACAAAGCGATCGCTTCCGGCTCCGCCCGTTAGCAAGTCTGAGCCATTGCCGCCATCAAGCAAGTCATCGCCATTACCCCCATCGATTCTATCTGCGCCATTATTGCCCAGTAGAGTGTCCTTGCCGCCCAGACCAAAAATTGTATCTTTGCCGTTGCCAGAGGAGATGTAATCATTCCCTTCATTCCCGGTCAGAGATTGATCTTTGTTGCTAGTGGATTGGACACTACCGACTTCCACAATGACCGTAGCTTCATCAGATTTGAGTCCTCCGCCATCGATGACAGTGTACTTGAAGGAGGCTGTGCCCGAAAACCCTGCATTAGGGGTAAAGGTGATCAGTTGCGTATCTTGATCGATGCTGGTAGTGCCATTGGATGCATTGGTGACGTTGAGCGTTGCACCGACTAGACCATTGTCATCGGGATCGCTGAGATTGTCGCTCACATCTACACTAACAGCAGTGTTCTGGCTGGTGGAAAGGGTTTCTCCGGTGGCCGTTGGGGCATCGTTAACAGGGGTGACTGAGAAAGTGCGGGTTTGATTTGCTAAAGTTGCAGTACCATCTGTGACGCCGTAGGTAAGGGTGACACTACCATTAAAGTTGACAGTTGGGGTGAAGGTATACGTCCCATTATTGTTGTTGACTAATCCACCATTGGTGGCAGTCAAGTTAACAACTGAGAGGGTATTCCCATCCACATCACTGAACCCAGCTAATAAGTTTGAGGGAAGGATAGTTATAGCCGTATCTTCAGCAGTGTTGCTTAATGTGGCAGTGGGTGTCCCGGTGGGGGCATCGTTAACAGGGGTGACTGAGAAAGTGCGGGTTTGATTTGCTAAAGTTGCAATGCCATCTGTGACCCCGTAGGTAAGGGTGACACTACCATTAAAGTTGGCAGTTGGGGTGAAAGTATACGTCCCATTATTGTTGTTGACTAATCCACCATTGGTGGCAGTCAAGTTAACAACTGAGAGGGTATTCCCATCCGCATCACTGAACCCAGCTAATAAGTTTGAGGGAAGGATAGTTATAGCCGTATCTTCAGCAGCGTTGCTTAATGTGGTAGTGGGTGTCCCGGCGGGGGCATCGTTAACAGGGGTGACTGAGAAAGTGCGGGTTTGATTTGCTAAAGTTGCAGTACCATCTGTGACCCCGTAGGTGAGGGTGACAGTACCATTAAAGTTGGCAGTTGGGGTGAAGGTATACGTCCCATTATTGTTGTTGACTAATCCACCATTGGTGGCAGTCAAGTTAGCAACTGAGAGGGTATTCCCATCCACATCACTAAACCCGACTAATAATTTAGAGGCTTGAATTGTGATTGCCGTATCTTCGGCAGTGTTGCTTAATGTGGCAGCGGGTGTCCCGGTGGGGGCATCGTTAACAGGGGTGACTGAGAAAGTGCGGGTTTGATTTGCTAAAGTTGCAATGCCATCTGTGACCCCGTAGGTAAGGGTGACACTACCATTAAAGTTGGCAGTTGGGGTGAAAGTATACGTTCCATTATTGTTGTTGACTAATCCACCATTGGTGGCAGTCAAGTTAACAACTGAGAGGGTGTTCCCATCCGCATCACTGAACCCGGCTAATAATTTAGAGGCTTGAATTGTGATTGCCGTATCTTCGGCAGTGTCGCTTAATATGCCAGTGGGTACGCCGGTTGGAGCACTATTATTCGGAAACTGGAACGATATCTGCTCAACACCAGACACATTATAAGAAATACCAAGACCTGTCAGGGCGATCGCTTGACCATCAGGATACGACAAGTTCTGGTTTGCGAACCCATAGTCACTCGGACGACCCGTCAGAGTAAGTGTGTCAATGCCCTGCCCGCCCGTGACCGTAACCGCTCCTGACGTATTAGAGAAGCCTACTAAAGATAAGGTGTCGTTGCCGTCACCTAAATTCACGGAGAGAGTGGTTGGTATGATGTTACTATTGAAATTAGCAGAGATTGAGAGCGTGTCATTACCGCCACCACCGACAACGGATAGCCCACCTGGTAGGGTATCTAAAAGTTTGTTTGAAAATAAAAATGTATCATCACCGTCACCGAGGTCTATAGTCGTGAAGCCGTTGCCGCCAAACGAACCCACGATAAGCTCTGTTGAGAGGTAGTCGTTGCCCCCCAGCAGTGTTATCTCTGCTGGCGAACCATTAAATATTAACGTATCTGTGATTATTTCGTCCCGTTGGTTTGTAGTGTTTACTACAATGTCCGCATCAGCTAAGTTATCAACTAGGAATTCGGTTGCATTGTAAACGAATATTGCATTAGCATTAGTTGTCATTCTAAGTTCCCCCAGGTAAAAATAAGAGCATATAAACTGTCTGGACACAAATACTTTCTATCCATCAACCCTCCCCTGTGGGAATAAAGCGTCCATTGATACCCTATTAGCAATTTAAGCCCTCAGCCATACTACACACGAATACAGAAAATTTTAGTAGCGCCGACAAACGCTATTTCAGAGATAATAGTGTTATTTTAAAGATTTACGACCATTTTCATAAAATCTTTATCTTAATTTATCCAAATAGCTGCGGTTATCTTGCTTTTAACCGCCCAATATCAGTTTCAGTAGATCGAAAAGTTTTTCAAATCCTGGTTGAAATCGTCTCACTTAGGCAATTTCCATTAATAAATCTACCACCGCCGTCACAAGAAACCAGATGCTCCAGGCGTTGCAGTTTATTTCAAAATCAAAGATAAAAATTATGCTTTGTATTGCGTAGACCCGAGCAGCTTGTCGTCAAACATCGCCTGCTAAAAGTAAGGGAGAATCTCAGAGTAATTGGATTGCACATTCATGAAGCTTACTGTTTAAATTTAAGTAAATAAACAAAAAAATATGAAAAATTCCGCTAAAGTCTTATTTAAAACTAACTTTATTATTTTTACAAATGAATATAGAAGAAGCATTAGTAATTCTAGATACATTCCTTGAACATGGCTTAAGTGATGTTCAGGAAATAATATTTCGTCAAGCTTGGGAAGGACAAACTTATCCAGATATCGCCGAAAGCTGTGGTTATGATGCCAATTATATAAAAGATGTTGGTTCCAAGTTATGGAAGCTACTTTCACAAGCTTTCGGGGAAGAGGTGACAAAAAGTAATTTTCGCTCAGTATTGAGACGGCGAAGCCTCCAGCGGGCTTTGCCTACGCAAAATAGCGTTATTTCAGAAAAACTACAACCTGTGCCAGCAGTCTTGAGACAGTCTCAGCCAACAAGCAAAGCCAAAGATGGAATATCAGCGTCTTCTTTGGTAATCGAAAAGCAAGACGAGAGAAAAAGCCCAGTCTCTAATCCCGACTTTTTAGAAAATCCTGGTGGCTCAGTGCCCCTAAATTCCTTTTTTTACATAGAGCGTCCGCCAATTGAAGAACGCACCTATACCGAAATCAATAAACCTGGAAGCCTAATCAGAATCAAAGCCCCCAGCAAAATGGGAAAAACATCCCTAATGCACAGAATTCTTACTCATGCCAAACAGACTGGGGTACACACTGTACAGATTGGTTTACAAAGGGCAGATAGTCAAGTTTTCACTAGCTTGGAAAAATTCTTACGCTGGTTTTGTGCTAACGTCAGTCGGCAGTTGAACCTAGAAATTAGACTGGATGATTATTGGGATGAGGATATTGGTAGCAAAGTTAGCTGCACATTGTATTTACAGGAGTATTTGCTGGAGAAAATCGACGCTCCGGTAGTCTTAGCTTTGGATGAAGTGAATCGAATTTTTGAGTATCCAGAAATCTCTAGGGATTTTTTGCCGCTACTGCGTTCTTGGTATGAAGATGCTTCCGAATTAGAAATCTGGCAAAAACTGCGATTAGTAGTAGTTCATGCCACGGAAGCTTATATCCCATTAGATATTAATCAATCACCTTTCAATGTGGGACTGCCGATTAAGTTACCAGAATTTAGTTTAGAGCAGATGCAAGATTTGGCAGTGCGTCATGGATTGGATTGGGCTAAAGGTGAGAAAGGATTGGAAAAGCTGGCTCCGCTACGAGCAATGATTGGCGGTCATCCTTATTTAGCTCGTCTGGCTCTTTATAACCTGGGAAATCAAACAGTAACCCTAGAGCAGCTATTACAAGAGGCTCCCACAATTGCCGGCATTTATAGCAACTATTTACGCCATCATCTAGCCAATCTCCAAGAACATCCAGAACTTGCGATCGCACTCAAACGGGTAGTGACCTCTCCCACAAGTGTACAACTAGAAGCTATCGCTGCCTATAAATTAGAAAGTATGGGTCTGGTAAAACTTGAAGGAAATCAGGCAATGCCTAGCTGTGAATTATATCAGCTGTATTTCCGAGAGCAATTAACTTAAACGCTATGAATAAATACGAATATCAAATTGGCGGTAGTCTCAAAGTCGATGCTCCTAGCTATGTAGAAAGGGAGGCTGACTTTGAACTTTATAATGCTTTAATTCAAGGTGAATTTTGTTATGTATTTAGTTCCCGACAGATGGGTAAATCTAGCTTGCGGTTACAAACAAGGCATAAATTAGAACAAGCAGGCTACAGTTGTGCTTCTATCGATATGACTCGGATTGGTAACGGTAATATTACTCCTGCTCAATGGTATAAGGGCATAGTAGTTGACTTATTAAGGAGCTTTAATCTCTTTAGCAAAGTTAATATAAAATCCTGGTGGTTGGAACGTGAAGATTTACCTGCATTACAGCGATTGAGCCAGTTTGTTGAAGACATTTTGTTAGTTGAACTAAAAACTGAAAAAATATTTATTTTTATTGATGAAATTGATAGTGTTTTAGGTTTAAATTTTCCGGTAGTTGATTTTTTTACTTTAATTCGCTCGTGCTACAATCAACGAGCCGAAAATCCAGAATATAACCGTCTAACTTGGGCGCTGTTCGGAGTCGCAACCCCTTCAGATTTGATTGCCGATCGCAACTGTACCCCATTTAATATTGGTAAATCTATTGAACTGCACGGCTTTAATTTATCGGAAGTTCAGCCATTAGCGGCAGGTTTAGAAAGTAAAGTTGCTAATCCGATGGCAGTTCTCAAAGAAATTTTAGCTTGGACAAATGGGCAGCCATTTTTGACTCAAAAGCTATGTAATATAGTAGTGCAAGAAAGAACCTGTGGAAGCAAAAATGTTGAAGAACACAGAAGCATAGAAGTTGATGAACGTTATAAATTGGATAACCATTTACCGATTATTAATCAACATCTGATAAATTTTTATTACCAATTTCCCTTGTTGATTTTAGAAAAACTAGTGCAAACCCATATTATTGAGAAATGGGAGGCAAAAGACGATCCAGAGCATTTGAAAACAATCCGCGATCGCTTGCTAATAAATGAACAGCGTGCTGGAGGTTTACTAGGACTTTACCAGCAAATTTTACAAGGGATTCAGATAGCTAGTGATGATGGAGAAGAACAAATAGAACTGCTGTTATCGGGGTTAGTAACCAAGCAGCAAGGGCAACTAATAGTAAAAAATCGGATTTATGAAGAGGTTTTTAACCAAACTTGGGTAGAAAAACAATTAGCAAAATTACGACCCTACTCCCAAGCATTCAACGCTTGGGTAATCTCAGGACACAGTGATAATTCCCGACTATTACGCGGCACAGCTTTACATGAGGCTTTAGCTTGGTCACAAGGCAAAAGCTTGAGTGATTTAGATTATCAGTTTTTAGCAGCTAGCCAAGAATGCGATCGGCGAGAAGTTGAGACATGGTTAGAAGCAGAACGAACTAAAGAAGTCAAAGCTAGATTAGTTCAAGAGCAAAAAGCAGCTAGATTTCAAAGATTATTTTTTCTCGGCGCATTCGGTTGGGCATTAATAGTTGTTTTAGGATTGGGGATGGTGACTTTCGAGTATAAAAAGCACTGTTCATTGACCTCAAAGCAATTACTACATGACCCATGAGTATGACAACGATTATATCTGCAACCCAAATAAAATTACATTTATGATATAGGACTAGTATTTGATTTTTGAAATGCACGTAGTGGACTGTCTACGCAAAATAGTGCATTAGAAGTAGACGTAGGTTGGGTGGAGCGGAGCGCAACCCAAAATATTCAAGCAAGTTTTGAATTGTTTTTCTACTTCTTTTGTGCCGATTTGATTGCTGGAATAGTTGGTCTAATTATTGGTTTTTTATTTCAGACGATTGTAGGTTAGTAAAGTATCAGATTTGGTATGGACATTATTATAAGGTTCTTTGAGAGGATAAAAGGGATAATTTTTTATATAATAGTACCAGTAGTAATCTCAGCAATCATAGGATTGCTCTGGGCAATAATTTATCTACTGTATAGCCAAAATATTCAAGTAACTCTCAAGTTATTTTTCTACTCATTTTTGGGAGGATTGATTGGTGGAATAGTTGGTGCTTTTATTGGTCATTTAGGTAGTTCGACGGGATTTGAGGAATTTTCAGGTGATTTCATTTTTAGCTCTGAAAGCGCCAGTTGGGTTATTTGGATTTCAATTTTCTGGATTATAGGCATTATTGAAGGAGTAGTTTTAGGAGGATTGATTTTCATCAGATTTTATTCATAATCCGTTCTGGATAAATACGTGTTTTTAGCTCTATTGGTGCGTATTTTTTGATTTTTTGTCGAATTCAAGTTGTTTCTGTTATGTGTTTAACTAGAAACTTTTACGGTTCATAATACTATACATATATAAATGATAACTCAAAGTGTCATAGCAATCGTAACGATTCCAACAGGAATTTTAGGAATGCTTGGAGCGATTTGGGCAATATTTTATTTCAGATATACCCCAAATATTCAGGCAAGTTTGGAATTGTTTTTCTACTTCTTTTGTGCCGGCTTGATTGCTGGAATAGTTGGTCTAATTATTGGTATTTTATTTAAGTCGATACTTTATTAAAGTATCAGCTTTGCAACGGACATTATTAGAAGGTTTTTTGAGAGAGAGTACGCTACTAGTACTTATTTGTTCATGCCCAAATAGCATTTAGAATAAACCCTCTACCTCAGCAAATTTCCGCAAGCGTGGTAGACACTGGCGTTGATAGAAACTGCTTAGTGTCGCAATTGACAGCCCAAATTCTTTAGATAATTCTTTCCAGCTAACTTCCGGGGGTAAGCGTTTGAGAATTAATACCTGACAATTTACGTCTGGACGCTTTTTAATGTGAGTACTACGTAGTTCCATATCCGAGTCTGTCTCCACCCATATCTCCAGGTTTTCCAAAATGGGAGCCGCTTGGGGGGTAGCTGGTATATTATCTATCGGGTCAATAGTTTCACCAATCTCACCCGACTTAGACTGATGAACCCTAAAGGAGACTGTTGTGGCTTTTTCCCAGTTTTGGTTGAGATAAAAGTCTTGTAGTCTGCGTTTTAGGTAAGCATCTAGCCAATTAATCACACTACCTTGAGTGGAGTCATAGGCTTGACCTGTTGTACCATCACAAACATTGCGGCAGAAATACAACCAAGTTTGTTGCAGTGCGTCTTGATAGTAGGGAGTATTTTCCTTCCAGAGTTTACCTTGTGTCAAACGAATGATTTGCGTGAGCAACTTCTGACGTTGAGGGCTTCCAGCTGGATGTCTACGGGCTTGGATAACTAAGGATGCTAGCTGTTCATTTAGATTCTTCTTAACTGAAGTTTTAAGTAACAGATGCCGATCTTCCTGATTTACTGGTAGTGAATGACTCTGAATGTCTAAATCAGTAGTAATATCTTTTACAGACAAAGAGTTCTTGCTTACCTCATCAGTTTCAATAGCAATGCTATCGATGTTACTTTGCTCAGATGCCTGAATACAGCGATGAATTGCTTCTTTCGGGGGTATATAATCTTGGTCTATAGTATTTTTTCGCATCTTATTTTCTTTCCTCAAGTTTCTTTTTTGAGCATACTTTGCAGGCTTGATATAGTACTAAAGCTGCTCTTTGCTTGATTTTTGATGCTGTCATTATCTGTCAGATATAAGAGGTAATAACAGTATGGTTGCAATGGGCAATACCCTTTTGCTCACCGACTCCACTCAATCTACATAATCAACTCAGTAGGAGGACATAATTAAATGTAAAATTCAAACCAGAAGAACTTGTTGCTGTTGGGTTTTCGCTTCTGCCTCTACTTATTAGACGTTCTTAAGATTTTGGATTGAAGTTTACTTTGACCATACCTTTAACTTAAGTGAATTACTCACTTTTAACAGTATGAAAAAGTCATAATTTGTCAGGATTTTGCCGTCAAAGTTTTATTAAGTTATGTAAAAAATGTCAGTAACGTCAGAAAAAATCTTTTCCCACCTGTGTTAGCAGGAGGTGATATCGCGGACACTAGCACAATGGTACTCCTGTCCGTTTAACTCCAGATAATTGACAGTTATTTCTACGGCTATGTCGTGACCATCTTGAGTTTGTTGACTAGACTTAAAAGTGAGAGAGCCTTTTTGTCTAACTTCTTCCCAGTGCGATCGCCAAGCAACCGTCGAAAAATTTGGATTTATATCGTAAACAGTCATGGTCAGCAATTGTGCGCGGGAGTAGCCAAGATGACGACAGGCGGCTTCATTCACGTAAACAAGCTGGGCATCCGAATTGACAAAAAAGATAGAATCCTTAAATTTATCTAGATAAAACTGACTGAGGCGTAGTTCTGACTCGGCTTTTTGGCGATCGCTAATTTCCTGCTGCAAAAGTATATTTTGCTGGGTCAGTTGTTTTTGCAACCTTCGGATAGTCAAGTTATTTTCTACACGGGCAAAAACCTCTTCTTCACTAAAAGGTTTGGTAATATAATCCACACCCCCGACTGCAAAAGCTTTAACTTTGTCAAAAACTTCATCTAAAGCGCTAATAAAAATTACCGGGATGTCGCGGGTTTTCTCTGAGGCTTTCAAATGTTGACACACTTCATAACCATTCATTTCTGGCATCATGATGTCAAGCAAAATTAAATCAGGTGGCGCAGCTTGTGCTGTTTTCAAAGCCGTTTGTCCGTTAATTACTCTCCGAATTTCATAGCCAACCTGAGTTAGCATAGCGGATAAAAGTCGCAGATTGTCGGGTGTATCATCAACAACAAGAATATTTGCTTTTGTTAGCTGAACTTGATGGTTATCCATATTTATTAGAACTAATTTTTTAAAAAAGAATTCAAGAGTCATAAATCAGAATTCAAAATTTAATTGGAGTCCGACTGGTGAATGAATCGGTTTAAGATCCCCACCAAATCTTTTGGTTCATTCACGACACGAAGATTTAGTGATGTTTGATTAGTGGCGAATCTCATATCAAATCTGGCTAATTAGTTATGATTTCTCCAGTCATTGCACCCCACACGCCAGATGCGTTTAATAAGTAATCAAGCGGACATCATATCAATCCCCCACTTTCTTATTCTGACTCCTAAATTCTGACTTCTGAATTCTGATTTCTGATTCAAAAATCATTTCTTACAGTTGTGTTAAATCAATAACTTTATCAATACGAAAGTTATTAACCCAATCAGACAGAGTGTTTGTCAAAAGAGCAGATTCTTCAGGAATTTGCTCAAGCAAGCTAAAAATCAGCTTTTCATCAGTACACAGTGCCGCTTGGTGGAGCTGTGCTACCCACTCAGTAGGCATCTGAGCCAGCATCTCTTCTAATGATAAAAGCTTAAGGCCGGAATTTTCGGCAAATTCGTCTTTTTGAAGGGGTTTCTCTTCATATAAATAACGCACGCCTAAATATTTAGACATCATATTCAAGATTACTTCCTCTCGGAACGGCTTACGTACAAAATCGTTGCAGCCAGCCGATAAAACCACAAACCGTTCCTCATCAAAAGCACTAGCAGTTAGGGCAATAATGACAGTAGCTTGACCTTTTAAAGTAGCTCTAATTTGTTTAGTAGCTTCATACCCATCCATTACAGGCATCCGCATATCCATCCAAATCAGTTGTGGTTCCCAAGTTTCCCAAAGAGTCACCCCTTCTTGACCATTTTCAGCGTGACGTACCTCGAAGCCAAGGGATATTAGCATCTTGACTAGGAGTTCGCGATTTTCCCATTTATCTTCAACTACTAAGATTCGGTATTTTGGTTGATTAGGCTCTAAACCAATTACTCGTCGTTTTAGCTGTCGAATTGGAGCTTCAGCTATTTCTGCTAGACTAATTTGAAGATCGAAAGAAAAAATCGTTCCTTGACCCAAAGTACTGCTAACAGTAATACTTCCCCCCATTAGATGCACAAATTGTTGGCTAATAGTTAAACCCAAACCTGTTCCTTGCTGAGATTTTCGACCTGCTTCTGTTTGGACAAAGGGTTTAAACAACTTTTCAATTTCGGCAGGTGCAATCCCTGTCCCGGTATCTTCAACTTCAAAATGAAGCCAGAAGAATGAAGGATGGGAGTTTCTTATTACTTGTGTCCCTTCTTGTTGCTGTAGTCTACTTTCTTCCTTCATTCTAACTCGCAAACTCACGCCGCCTTCTTGAGTAAATTTGATAGCATTACCAAGGAGGTTAATCAAGATTTGACGCAATTTACTTTCATCTGTATGCACATATTTAGGAACTTCAGGTCTGCGTTCAAACATCAACTGTAAACCTTTTGATTCCGCTTTAATTTGAAACATCTCTTCAAGTAAATCAAGTAGAGTGTACAAGTCAAAGCTATTGTTGTTCAGTGTCGTTAAACCCGCCTCAATTTTCGACATTGACAACACATCATTAATCAAGGTAAGCAAATGTTCTCCACTGCGACTGATAATTTCTAAATGTTCCAACTGAGAAACATTGATAGAAGAATCGCGCATCATTAGCTGAGTAAAGCCAAGGATGCTGTTAAGGGGAGTACGAAGTTCGTGACTCATGTTTGCGAGAAATTCGCTTTTGGCACGGTTGGCAGTTTCGGCTTCTTTGGCTTTTACTTCTAATCTATGGCTGTAATTCTCTAACTGTTCGCCAGAGATTTTTAACTGTCGCGTTAGCCAAGACACTCCAATCAATAGAAATCCCATTGATAAGAATCCCACTAGCATCATCGTTCCTGCTAATCGCCGAGCCGGCGCAAAGGCTTCTTCCTGGTTCATCTCCACCATTAAGGCTAGGTCTTGGTCATTGAGCCAGTGATATACCCCAATTACTAACACTCCAGCATAGTTTGGATAAAGTCCTTGACCACTAATTCCACCCATTGCTGCATCAATACCTTGGCTGCTAACTCCTTGAGAAAAGTCCGGTATCTTATCTTTATCTTTAGAAATAAAAGCGTTTTTAGTTACTAAAGAACCAACTAAATAAGTTTCTCCACTCTTACCTAAGCCTGTACGTTCGCGTACAATTTGATCTATTCTGTCTAAATTTAAATCGGCTAAAAGAACACCTTGACGTACCTTGGCTGCATCGCGTAGAGGGGTTGCAAAAGTCACTGATGGCTTACCAGTAATCGGTGAGGCATAGAAGATGGGGGCAAAAGAATCTCCCGGCTGAATCTGTTCAATATAGGTGATATTAGCTGAAATTTCATATTGACCTTCACGCTGTTTGTTAGTAGATAAAATAATCCGATTGCTCCGGTCAAGAATGGAAATTTCTCCCAGACTTGGCTTGATTTTAGCCATATTTATGAGATAATCTGAGAGAAGTTTGTAAGCTTTACGATAATTTGCGTCGGCGGGTTTGGAATTTAAAAGTATTTGAAAATTATTTTGTACGTCTGGGAACTGAGTTACTAGGAGAAAGTCTCGTTCTTGGTCTTCAAACCAACGGGTAATTTCTTCCTCTTTTAGGGTAGCAGCAGCACTGAGTCGTTCAAAAGCAGCTTGTTTCAAAGCTTCCCTCGCATTAAGAAAAGCAAATCCTCCTACTACACCTACAGTTACCAAGGATAGGAATAAGAAGGAACTGGCAACTTTAATAGTTAGGTGCTGATTCCAGAAGTTCATATATTTACAACTTGTTTCTTATTCTAAAAATATTTATCTTTTTTGTTATTCATGCAGATAGGTTATTCCTTTAGTTAATATAAATAATTATTGATTACCATTGAGCAAAAATTTGTTTTATCTCCTTAATTGCTTCATCAGTTGCTTGCTCTGAAGAAATTTTATCTACAATTATTCGATTAAGAGCTTTTCCCCAGATATTCTCCTCTAACACTACGCTGTATGCCGGGTTTTGGACATAATAAAATAACCGCGTTGAACCTTCCGTTACGGTCTTGACCGCAGTTGAAACGTGTGGGTCAGCTAGGTTTTTCCAAAATGGGTCTTGCCAAAGTGTCTTGATGACAGGTAAATTACAACCTCCAGCAGCTTTCAGATACTTACCTATCACCTGTGATTGGGTGAGATATGCAAGAAAATCCAAAGCTTTTTTCTGTTGCTGGGAATCGGCGAACAAAACTGCTTGCCGAAGTGTGAGTAGATAACGCATTGGCTTGCCGTTAGGTTTGTTGGGAAATTTTAAAATACCAAGCTTATTGCGATAGGTGTCGGGATCTTGGCGCACAGAGCAAGGAATTGAGAGAGTGTTGTTAGGAGTCATCACCACCATACGGTTGAGCAAGCTGCGATTATTATCTGGATTTAACCAATTGAGTGCATCTGGTGGCACATAACCTTGTTGGTAAAATTTGGTATACCAATCTAATGCTTGGACAATTTTTTGTCTGACCTTTAGATCGTCGATCAGGAGTTTACCCTTGGAGTCGAGAATTTGCACATCGTATGCTTCTAAAATATGCTCAAAAAAGATGTAGGTATCTGAAGCTCCAGTAGAAAAAGGAAAACCTAACCCATAAATATCCTGTTTTTGCTGTTTTGCCCGCACATCATTTTGTACTTGTTTCCAAAACTGCCAAAAACCATCCCAATCTTTGGGGATATCGCTTTCGCTGCGACCTATTTGCTCTAGCAAGTCTCGCCAGTAAAAAATATGAACCGTTGCCTGATTAATTGGAACTGCATAGTAGCTTCGCTTTTTTGCAGCATTATTATAATAATTAACAGCTTGCAGAGCATATTCAGGATAAAGATTTTTGACTGGCTCAATTACATCCGTTACATCCGCTAGTTTCCCTTCCCAAGCCAGATATGGATTCAACGCTCTCTCAGCGCCGTAACTCATCATGATATCGGGTGGATTACCCGCGTGAATAGCCCTACGCGCCTTCTGCGGTAACTCATCGCCGATATAGAAGGAAAGCTTGACTTGATTACCAGTTTGTTTTTGCCAGTTGCTCACCAACTGCTTGATTGCTTCATCCTCATCGACAGTAAAACCTTTATCCCACCAAATCTTTAAAACTGTGTTGTCAGTAGGGGAATGGGTGACTGAAGATTGTTTTAATTGAGAGGTGTTAGTACAAGCAATAATTATCAAGCTGAGTGTCAATACGATGAACACATATCTGCGATAATGGTGATATTGTGCCCGATTCTGAGAGCCTTTAGCAATTTCACTAGCTTTTCTTTTAAATATCATCTTTATAAAAGCTTACTGCCATTGGTCAAAAATTTGCTTAATTCGTGCGATCGCTTCATCAGCTGCTTGCTCTGGAGAAATTTTATCTACAACAATTCGATTGAGCGCCTTACCCCAGACATTATCTTTTAAAACCAAGCTATAAGCTGGGTTTTGGACAAAATAAAATGGGCGAGTTTCTCTGTTGAGAAATATATTAATGGCAGTCGAGAGATAGGGATCTTTGGAATTTTTCCAAAAAGGATCTTCCCACGCCGATGTTAAAACTGGTAAATGACGACCTCCAGAAGCCTTGAGATAATTTCCCATCACTTCTGGTTGTATTAAGTATGCAAGAAACTCCTTAGCTAGTTTCTGTTTCTGAGAATCGGCAAATAAAAACGCTTCCTTAACCGTAATTAAGTAGCGCATTGGCAAGCCATTGGGTTTATTTGGAAACTCTAAGATACCAAGCTTTTGATAATATGTATCAGGGTTTTGTCGCACAGCAGCAGGAATTGAAAGCGAGTTGTTAGGAGTCATAACCACGCTTTGATTGAGTAAGCTACGATTATTATCTGGATTCAACCAATTTATAGCATCTGGTGGGACGTAGCCTTGCTGATAAAAATTTGTGTACCATTTTAAGCTGTTAATAATACCTTGACGCACTTTCGGATCGTCAAGGAGGAGTTTATCCATAGAACCTAAAATTTGCACGTCGTATGCTTCTAAAATCTGCTCAAATAAGTAGTATGTATCAGCAGAACTAATGCCGAAGGTAAATCCTAACCCATAAATATTCGGTTTTTTATCTGGTATTTGTTTTGTCCGCAAGTCATCCTGTATTTGTTTCCAAAACTCCCAGAAAGCATCCCAATTTTTTGGTATATCACTTTCTTGACGACCTATTTGCTTTAGCAAATCTCGCCAGTAAAAAATGTGAATAGTTGCTTGGCTCATTGGCAGAGCATAGTAGCTTCGCTTTTGAGTAACATTGTTATAAGACTGAACAGTTTTAAGGATTTCTTCCGGGTAAAAACTCTTAAGTGGCTCAATTACATCTGATACATCTGCTAGTTTGCCTTCCCAACTTAAACGGGGAATAATTTCTCGATCGGCAGTATAACTGGTAACAATATCAGGTAGGTTGCCAGCCTGAATTTCTCTTTGAATCTTCCGTGTTAGCTCATCTGTAGAATATAAAGAAAGCTTGATTTTGTTGCCGGTTTGTTTTTCCCACTCACTAACTAGTTGCTTGAGAGCTTCATCCTCTTCCTGAGTAAAACCTTTATCCCACCAAATCCTTAAATCGGTACTTTCACTGGATAACTTATTAAGTGGGGAAGGGGAGGATTGATATGTGTTAGTGCAAGCAACAATTATCAAGCAGAGGATTAATGCGATGAGTGCATAGCGACGGTTGGTTAGTCTTGGTACTACGCTAAAAGCTTCCTTAGCTCTCTGCTGACTCTTCAAGACTTGAGTAATCTGACTGGCTTTTTTTCTGGACACCACACTTCTAGAGCTGATATTTAAACTGAATAGATATACTCAATTTAAGGCTTTTTGTCGATCTCTCAATAATTTACAAGCGATCGCTCTTAAAAGAAATAGGCAATTGCTTCCTCCTTGAACCGATTGGAGTAATTATTCAAATGCGAGGTGCTGAATATAACACCTCGCATTCTGAAGATTTCTATTTGACTGTGGGGTTGAGGATTAAACAACTAGCAAGTTATTTTGACTTAGTGACACTCCACCAGATAGTTGTGCAAATTGTACCTGAGCAAATCCACCCGCACTGCCATCTTGGTCAAAATATAGTGCGCCTGTAGTATTGTCATAGATAAATCGCTGATTGCTGGTTATTGCAGATGTTCCAAGGGTAAAAGAGCTAGCTGAGAGTAAACCTGACGATAACGCGCCACCAAAACCAGAAGCCGATACCTGAATCAGTTCATTAGTCACGTTAAAGTTATAAATGTTATCAACGCCTTCGTTGAAACTATTGAAAACAAAGGTATCAGTACCAGCTCCTCCATAAAGGTTATCATTACCTTTACCACCTTTGAAGGTGTTTTTACCAGAAGCGCCAGAGGCTGTGAGAGTATCATTACCATCGCCTCCATCCAGTAGATTATTGCCTGATGAATAGTCAACAATCAAGCGATCGTCATTAGCACCACCATTGAGGCTGTTATTCCCAGAGACAGTATAAGCCCCGTATGAAGAATATAAGGAGGCTGAACCAGCGGCTGTGAGAGTATCATTGCCATCGCCCCCATTCAGTAGGTTATTGCCTGATGAATAGTTAGTAACTAAGTTATCGTCACCAGCGCCACCATTGAGGGTGTTCTTACCAGAGATAGCATCGAGATAAAAATTGCCTCGGTAGTCGTCGTAGGAGCCAGAGACATCAAGAGAATCATTATCATCACCACCAGAGAGCGAATTATTACCATTTGAAGAGTCAGCACTCAAGTAATCCTTACCTGCACCGCCGAGAATCGTGTTATTTCCACGTCCCCCAGCGAGGGTATCGCTGCCATTGCTCCCCACAATCAAATCATCGTAATTTGTACCTGAGATATTTAATTGTTCGATATTCTTGTAGCTCACCTGATTCGGGCCTGCTGTAATCGAACCAGTGTTAGTAGCAGCATTGAATGTCGAAGTGATTCCCTGGCCGATGGAATAGTTATAGAAAGACAACAAATCGTTACCTTTCCCTCCATCTATGGTATCTTTGCCGCGATCGCCTCCGGTGAGTGTATCGTTGCCATTGCCCCCTACAATCAAGTCATTGTAGGCTGTACCTGAGATATTTAATCGTTCGATATTCTTATAGCTAACCTGATTCGTGCCTGATGTAATGGAGCCAGTGTTAGTAACAGCATTGAATGTCGAAGTGATTCCCTGACCCCCGCTAGAATTACTGTAATAATAGCCTTCCAATAAATCATCACCTTTTCCGCCATCGATAGTATCATTGCTACTACTCGCGTAGAGCGAGATAGTATCGTTGCCATTACTCCCCACAATCAAGTCATTGTAGGCTGTACCTGAGATATGTAATCCTTCGATATTCTTGTAGTTAATCAGATCCGTGCCCGCCCTAATCGAGCCAGTGTTAGTAGCAGCATTGAAAGTCGAAATAATTCCCCCACTAGGATAGATATACGAAACGCTCAACAAATCGTTACCTGTCCCCCCATCTACTGTTTGAGTCGCTAAGGAAGGTGGAGAAGTATATAGGACGAAAGAGAAGGAATCATTACCATTCTCTCCATTGAAAATGTTATTACCAAAGCTGCCCTCGGCTTTTTTGTCGTCGTAGTAGCCAGAGGCAAAGAAAGAATCATTGCCATCCCCCCCATTGAGAATGTTATCGCCCGTTGAATAGTTAACACTCAATTGATCGTCACCAGCACCACCATTGAGAGTGTTATCACCGGAGGTAAAAGAGGCGGAATAGTCGTATTCACGAGAAGCGCTAAGAGAATCATTGCCATCTCCTCCATTGAGGATGTTATCGCCTGTTGAATAGTTAACATCTAATTGATCGTCACCAGCACCACCGTTGAGGGTGTTATTGCCATCTGTCTTAGACGCAGAGAGATTATCACTGCCATCGTCACCAGAAATCAGGTTATTGCCTGTTGAAGAGCTAGCACTGAATTGATCGTTTCCAGCTCCACCGTTAAGGATGTTATCGCTTGTTGAATAATCAACATTCAAGTAATCGTTACCTTCACCGCCAAAAATTGTATCATTGCCATAATTTGAATCGTTGCCACTACTGCCTCCGAAGAGTAAATCGTTGCCATTGCTTCCGACAATAAAATCAGCGTAGGTTGTACCTCTAATTTCTAATTGTTCGATATTGGTGTAGTTAATCTGATTTGTACCAGCCCGAATTGAGCCAGTGTTAGTAGCAGCATCGAAACTCGAAGTGATTCCTTTAGTAGCACGGGTGTAATATACAGACAAATAATCCTGACCTGTTTCTCCATTTACACTTTGAGTCGTTAAGGAAGATGGGGCAGTTTTTGAGGCGGACAAATGGAAGTCATCATTACCAGCGCCTCCATTTAGAGTGTTTCTACCCCGGACTTCATCAGCGTAAAAGGAATCATCACCGTCTTTGCCTGAAACCGTATTGTTGCCAGCAGAATAGCTAATATCAAGGTAGTCATCTCCTGCATCTCCACTGAGGATGTTATTTCCAGAAGAATAGGAAGCATCAAGGGTATCATTTCCCTCATCACCCCGCAGCAGGTTATTACCAGTACCACCACGGAGGGAGTCATTACCCGTACCACCACGGAGAGAGTCGTTATCTGTACCACCAAGGAGAGTATCATTGCCTGCACCACCAATGAGGGTATCATTTCCGGCATCACCGCTTAAAAGGTCGTTACCATTTTTGCCATCGATGATATCATCACCTACTTTAGCGTTGATTGTATCTGCATCCTGAGTACCCAGTAGAGTATCCTTACCGTTGGTTCCAATGATATTCACCATAACTCTCACCTTCCTGAATCGATATTTTGAGTAACTTCAGCTATTAACTTGTTGTTAATGTTGTTTGAGGACGCACGGAAATCGCCGAGAGTTAACGCTTTCGACATACTTTTATGTCACCCTTGAGGGCTAGCAATTTTCTCGAAGATTTAACCTATTGATGCTTGTAAGCAGGACTTGTCTAACTGTCTTGAAAAAGGCAGGAGGCAGGAGATTCAAAGTTAAATTCTTTGCCTATTCCCTATTTCCTTTTTCATTCGTTATTTGTGTACCCGTTAATAATGCTAGTTAAGACTATCTAAGTCTTAAGCATTGTACATATTTATGAGCGTGTATTTAGGAAAACAGATGGTTTCACACTTTTTTTCTCATTCTCGATCCGCAGATCAACCCAGCCATCACTGACAAAGTGTCGAAAAATCAAGCTTGAATGCCTAAAACCCACACTTCATATTTTTTATCAGAGCGTAGCCCTACTGTCGTAAATATAGAGAATAATTCACTTTCGATAGGGAAATAATTTTTATGCAGTTGTTGTGGGCTATTGCCCGTGGGTATGTAGCTTAAAAATAGGGAACATCTAAATAACACTTTGATAACCATATCTGAATATTTACTGAGATGTCCACACTTAAAGACATATCTTTGCATACTCTTCACAATATTTGCCGATCGGTATAATGTCAGTACTTATCTTTATGTATTCTTCATGTCTTGAAAACCACTAACGAGCAGAATGCAGCAGTTAAACAGTTGTTTGATTTGCTCGTGTAGCGTGTCGTCGCCCCTAGTAGACAAGCAAGCTGTAAGAGTTTTTTAAATATGGGGTTATGGTGTGAGGTTCTGATGACGAGTTACAAGAGTTGAAAGCGATCGCTCCAGAGAATTGGCACATTATCAAGAGTTAATTAGGGATAACCTCCACCAAACATACTCCCGTAGCGTAGTCGTAACCCGTCCTAGCCATCGCAAATAAACTACTGAGGGCGGTGAATCTGAAACTGGATTATATTGGAAGATTTTGGACAAAAATAGATTAAAAAAAAACAGTCGTCAGGAAATGAAGGCATGTTAAATAGGGGATTTCTTTAACCATGCCAATTTGAAAAAAGAATGCAATATCAATATATATATAGATACAAGAGAGTGCGCGTTGTAATTAGCAAAAATTTTTTAAATTGGCATCAGTATAATATTCATATAGATGGCAGTAAAGGTCAACTAGTACTTATAGATATATAAATTTATTCCCCTTCACTTAATTAATTCTTCATATAATCAGTTTTATACGCAGTTAAAATTGTTTATCTATCGATTTAGCGTAGTATATGCTGCTTGTTTACAGCTATTTTCAGGTAAATAGACCACACGGTAAGGGTGCAAGACCTTGCGACCCTACGACAGGTGTGATTCAAATACATGAAAACTGCTCTAAGTAGGCAAAGACAATAGTTATGTCATATTTAAAGCTCAATCGGTGCTATTTTCTTCTGGCAATGCTAACTATAAGAGTACGAACGCGATCGCATCCTTCCTTACGATCTAGTCGAACCGATTTGTCGTTCAGGGCTGAGTGCAGTGCAAATCCCATTGCCGAAGGTAGTGGTGGTATGTCTGCACGCGATCTGTTCGAGATGGTTATTCGGGTAATGCAGGAACTCTGATGATTTCAAAGATCGTGCGATCGCAAACGACGAGATCGACGGTACATCACTGCCAACGCAAGGATTCTTCTAGATTAACCACCTTGTATGGTAATTTTTGAGCTTGATAAATAAATGTAAAGAAGAAGTTGGCATTGCATAAACTTTGCTTTCTACCTTGATGAATTAACTAAGAAGCTAAAAAGTTGAAGGTACAAGATTGAAAATATCTTGTTATCTCCTTAATTGGCTGATTCAACAACAACATAGTTCTTCTACAGGAGAAAAAATGAGTACCTTAGAGCAAAGTCTTAGTCAATTTCGAGCTTTACCAAAACCAGAGTCATCTCGATTAATTGACTTTGAAGAAGCAGAAATTCGTCCTGGTATAGTAAGTGGCACTTATATTTTAGTTGTCAGAGGGACGAAACCATACTTGAATTTGGAAGTGAATCTTGTACCACTTGTATATGTCCAGCAACCTGAATATTGGGGAGTTGAAGTCGTTGGCACTTTGCCCGGAATCGGACTACCAGCTACCGCACCTTATACAGTTTCTCTGCCAGTAGACGGTATTCGTGGCAAACAAGGTATTGAAGTTATTGGTGCTAATGGTTCCAAGCAACTGCCTTTTCTAGATGTTAAGCATTCCTAATTCCCGATATGAATATGTGTAGAACCACCATCTTAAAAGCTGTTACAAAAGCTTAAAAATCGCCCGAAAATTTTCAGGCTAAAAGCTCAAGTTGATTTAAACGGACTAAGAATATTTGATTAGTCCGTTTAAACCAATTCTTGCTATTAGAGGTTGTTTGAAAAGCCTAATTTATATCATGTCCGCATAACTAATTATGCTAACCACAGTCATTGCACCCCACACGCCAGTCGCTCATGGGGGAAACCCCCAAGACCGCGCTGGCTCCCCTTAATCCCCTCCCCGCAAGCGGGGAGGGGAGACAAAGCGTAGCTTTGGCGGGGGTGGGGTTCTTCAGGTTTAATAAGCAATTAAGCGGACATAATATTACGCAAAGTCTCCACCCAACCTACAATTTTTTTGCAACACTTTAGCCTAGACAGTTCATTACAAGACTACCGAGATTTTTTCAGAAATCAAATATGATTCCTATAGGTAGAATTAAAATACTGGAATCTCAATGACAAATTCTGTTCCTTCACCAAGTACAGAATTGCAACTTAAGCTTCCATCATGGGTTTCCTCAACAATTTGACGAGCGATCGCTAATCCTAATCCTGTTCCTTTGCCAACCTCTTTGGTTGTAAATAGGTGGTCAAAGATCCGCAATCTAATTTCCTCTGACATCCCTTGACCATTATCTTTCATCCGAATTATTACCGTTTGTTCGTTACTGGATACTTCAGTTTGAATCAGTATTTGCTGATGTTCTGCTTGCACTTGGGCAAAAGAACGCCCCTCAATGGATGCATCGAAGACATCAATTGCATTTGCAAGGATGTTCATAAATACTTGATTCAATTGTCCTAAAAAGCACTCGACAGGAGGTAAATTTCCGTATTCAGTGATGACTTCGATCGCTGGACGTTTTTCGTTAGCTTTGAGGCGATACTTCAAAATCAACAGAGTACTCTCAATCCCTTCATGAAGGTTACAAGCAACTTTTTCGGCTGTATCGGCTCTGGAGAAGGTACGGAGACTCGTACTAATATCTTTAATCCGTTCCGAAGCCACCTTCATTGAACTTACTAGCTTTGGTAAATCTTCAATCAAGAATTCGAGGTCAATTTTTTCGCCATGCTCAATGACTGCGATCGCAGGAGTGGGATAATGTTGTTTAAACAATTGGATATGGGTGAGTAAGTCTTGAGTATACTCTTCGGCATTGTGGAGGCTACCTTCCAGAAATCCAATGGGATTATTAATTTCATGTGCCACACCTGCAACCAAATTGCCCAAGGTTGCCATTTTTTCGTTTTGCACCATTTGTAATTGGGCTTGCTCAAGTTCTTGCAGCGATCGCTCTAGTTGATGAGCATAATTCTGGTATTCTTGATAAAGGCGGGCATTTTCTAGAGAGATGGCAGCTTGAGCGCATAGCAGTTGGATAACTTCGATGCGATCGCGAGTAAATGCACCAATTGTCAGCGGATTTTCTAAATATAGCAGCCCGATGATTTTTCCTTGATTTAATATCGGCGTACACAACACACTCTTAGGTTGTTGCTGCATGAAATATGGCTCGGCCATAAAATCAGTTTGTGCTGTTGCATCATCCAGAACAACAGTTTTTAAACTGTGTTTGACAAAGTTCACCAGTGTAATGGGAATATCTTCGCTGGTTGACAGTGGTACAGATAATAGGGTGACTCCTTCATCAATAGTGGCTATGGCTTCAACCACTAAATTTTCCTGTTTGAGTACAAGTAATGCAGCTTTTTGTGCCCCAGCATTTTCCATCACTACTTGCAAAAGTCTAGTGAGTAATTGCTCTAATTGAATTTCACTGGAGAGGGCTTGTGAGGCTTTCAAGATGGTGGACAAATCTAGGACTTCCGAAATACTGCTGCTAGAAAGGTTTGTGTGAATGGTTTGATTTGGTAATGATGATGCATCGATAGTTGAACTCAGTTGAAAGTGATTAAGTTGCCCTTGTAAGATGGGAATAAGCAGTTGAGGATAGCGTTTTTCTAAGTCTTCAGTTTTAGCTTTAGCGCCCCAACGAGCATAGCAGTAATAAGCTTCTTGCATATAAACTTGGGCGATTTTTTCTTTGTCCCAGTCGAGGTAAAACTTGGCCGCTAGTTCATTACTCAAGGCTTCTTCTTGGATATATGCATTTTCTTTCGCTAAAGAAATAGCGCGATTGTACAATTCCATCGCTTTGTTTTTGTGCAGCAAAATCCGCTGCCGTTCTGCTTCGACTAAATAAAATTTGTGTTGGTGATTCATTGGGGCATGATGTGCCCATTTTTTCAGCTTTTTTTGATGGGATGTGACTTTTTTAAGAATCTGTTTTTGTTCGTTAGCCGTTGCTGTTGGATAGAGAATTAGTTGGGTTAACGCCTGATAAAAATAAACTATTGGTACAACTGCTGCCGATGTTACCCCATCTAAATAAGTTATTGCTTGAATTGCTGCCTCAGATGCTCTGGTATAATTTTCAAACAGGTAGCAAAGTATCAGTTCATTGGCATAGCTAAAGCTCAATCCAGTGCGATCGCCTGCTTGCTCTTGTAATGGACGAATAGTTTGGGCATCATAAACAGCACCTGATAAGTAACTGGGATCGGTAGATCCCAACAAATTCAAGATGGCTTGACGAAATGAATTAATATACGTTTGGGGCTTTTCTTGTCTAAAATGGCTGTAGACTTCAGCATAGTCACCCATCTGTTTTTCTAACTCAGCTAATTCTTGCCCCATCAAATATCCATGAAAGCTACAGCTATAGCTAGCCCAAGCCGCATATTCAATATCTCCGGTTTCTAAACCCACTTGATAGGCTTCAATTAACGGCGCAATTGTGTCTTTAAGTGGTTGATGCCAGTGATTAATAAATGTTTGAACAATGAAGAAAGTTCTAGCTTTGAATTCCTGGCTATGGAATTTTTCAAGAACTTGTAATGCTAATTGGCCAAATTTATAACCTGTCTCAATATTTCCCAGAATGCCACACTCAATCAATCCATACCAGGCATAGCCAAATGCAGATGCGGCAGCATTGCCGTACTGCATCGATAAATTGACTTCGCTCAAGATTATTGGTGGCAGTAAATCTGGACGAGCAATATAAGCCGTTGAATTCGTACTAGCCAAAATTCGGATTGCTGCTAGTTGTTTGTCCCCAGTCATATTAGGTAAATCAATCAAACTTAAAGGAGATTTACCTACAAATCGTAATTTCGTTTGGGCTAGGCTGAGTAATGTTTGTATTTGATTCGCTTGATGAGATAGTTTCACACCTAAGAGATTTAGCAGTGCGATCGCAGTCCGAATCGAATCATCAAAACGACTCTGAGCTAAATAAGATTGAATTTGAATTTCAATCGATTTCACCCGATCTATTAAGACTTTAGCATGTTGTTGCACTTGCTCAACAAACCCTTCTACCTCGTCAAACTGGCCCATAAGATAGGCTGCCGAAGCAGCTTCTTCATACAAAGCTAATGTGAGTGAATACTGTTGTTGCCAGCTATCTTTTTTCAATAGTTGAATACCACAACTGATATATTCTATTGCATTCGTATAAGCAGTAGATAGTTTGGCTTTTTGCCCAGCCAGCAAATTTAACTCTGCTAATCGATCTCGCTCAGACTGTTGAGTGATTAGCTTTACACCAATATTTAACTGATTAACAATTTCAAAAATTCTCTCTTCTTGCTTTTTAATCGGTATTTTACTCAATAGCAATTGGCCAATTTGCAGATGAATGGATTGCTTTTTAGACTCTGGGATCAACGCATAAGCTGCTTGTTGAACGCGATCGTGTAAAAATTTATAGTTTACACTTAGCGCACTTTGTACTAAATCCTGTGTTTCCCGCCCAACATAGAATTTGTAAACTTCACTTTGGGGCAGGATTAATCCCTCTTGTAATGCTTTCCAGAGAAATGTTGCTGTTTCGGTTTCAGAATTTTCACAAACAATTGCCAATGTTGCCAAATCAAATTGATTACCAATACAAGCTGCTAATTTCAAAACATTCTGCGTTGATTCTGATAATTTTCGCAACTGCAATACCATAAAATCAACCACATCATCTGTCAGAGCTAATGCTTTTATTTGGGCAATATCACACTGCCAACTGCCGCTATTTAAATCAAATTTAATTAGCCGATCTTGATGCAGTGCTTTGAAAAATTGCGTACTAAAAAACGGATTGCCCTTGGTTTTCTGATATACTACTTTTGTTAATATTTCTGTAGTTTCTAGCGAACAGTTTAGAGTATCGGCAACCAATTGATTTAAACTGGCTTCACTCAGAGGTGCTAATGTAATTTTGTTAAGAGTAGCATTAGCATTGGCAATTTCATCTAATGTCAACATCAATGGATGGGCAGCAGAAACTTCATTATCTCGATAAGCTCCAATTAATAATAAATATCCTGAGTTTGACTCATTCATTAGTAACTGGATCAATTTCATTGATGCTGAATCAGCCCACTGCATATCATCTAAAAATATGACTAGGGGATGTTCTTTGGTAGTGAATACTTGAATAAACCTTTGTAATAATAAATTAAACCGATTCTGGGCTGCATTTGGTGAAAGTTCTGTTGCCGGTGGTTGTTGGCCAATAATTTGTTCTAGTTCGGGAATTACTTCAAGAATGACTTGTCCCTGATCGCCCAGCACTTGTAAAATTTTATTTTTCCAAGTTGACAAATGGACATCACTTTCACTCAGCAATTGTCCCATTAAGTCTCGAAATGCCTGCACAAAAGCAAAAAAGGGAATATTCCGATTAAATTGGTCAAATTTGCCTTTAATGAAGTAGCCCCGCTGCCGGACAATGGGTTTGTGAACCTCGTTAACAATTGCTGTTTTACCAATACCAGAAAAACCAGCCACCAGCATTAATTCTACCCCCCTTAGTCCCCCCTTAGTAAGGGGGGATTTAGGGGGGTTGCTAACGCGTTCAAATGCTTTCAGCAGAGTTTCAACTTCATGCTCGCGACCATAGAGTTTTTCTGGGATAATAAAGCGATCGCACACATCCCGTTGAGCTATTGGAAAACTTGCAATTTTTCCTGTTGACTTCAGTTGAGCCAAACAATTTTCTAAATCATATTTTAGCCCAAATGCACTCTGATAGCGGTCTTCAGCATTTTTCGCCATCAGTTTCATCACGATGTCGCATAGAACTTGAGGAATCTCTTTCCTATTCCCTGTTCCCTTTCCCCTCTTCCCTAAAAGTGGTGGAACTTTGGCAATATGACAATGCACCAATTCCATCGGATCGTGCGATTTAAATGGTAATTCCCCTGAGAGCAACTCATAAAAAGTTACACCTAAAGAATAAAAATCAGTACGGTAATCAATCCCCCGATTCATTCGTCCGGTTTGCTCTGGAGACAAATAGCCGAGTGTTCCTTCTAATACATTAGGACTCATCAGAATTTGAGTTTCTCGTGGCAGCAGAGATGCAATACTAAAGTCAATTAACTTAACTTGTTTAGTTTCTGGATTAATTAAAACATTGGCGGGTTTAATATCTTTGTGAATAATCCGATGATGAATTAGGATATCTAATGCATCACACAGAGCGATCGCTATTTGTAAAAATTCTTGTAAAGACACCATATCTGGCGTCTGGTAACAAGCAAAATAATCTTTAAGAGAAATCCCACCAAAATCTTCCATTGCCAACGCATAACCATTTTGATACGCCTCCAGACTGTAGGTTTGGACGATCGCAGATGAGTTAAGATTTTTGGCAATTGTGTACTGATTGCGAAACTGCAACAGATCGCTGAAACTGGGATATGAATTTTTTAGCAGTTTAATTACTACAGGAAGTGAGTCAGTTTCTCGATACCCCCGATAAACTAGAGTTCTGGAACCATTGTAGATTTCTTCAGTTATGTCGTATCCGGGAATACTGACCATGCTGCTGACCATACTGCTAAACCGTGGTAATTTCTGAATTTATTGTTCCCAAATCAGTAACGCCAGTTTATGTGTGTCTTTTGAGACAACTTACAGTGGCAAATCATCGCAGTAGATAGAACTGTATTTGATGTCCCAAATTCAAAGCAGAGTAGCCGTTCAGAAACGAGAACATCTTCCTAGAAGAAAAAAAAGTTGTTAGAAAAGCCTTAAATAATACTCCACAAAGAAACCAAAGGAAAAAGGTGAGCAAAAACCCACCTCCTCGGAATCGATATGATAGACAAGTAAATAAAATTTAAAAAATATTTATCGAATGGTAGATCAATCATCTGGCTTGTCCAAGGTCAAAGACTCATTAACACAAAAAATCTTCTTGGGTAATGAACCAAATGCGGAGTTAATTGCAATTCTCACCGTTTACTTTGTTCAAGGAATTTTAGGGCTATCGCGTCTAGCCGTTAGCTTTTTCCTCAAAGATGAACTAATGTTGAGTCCAGTCCAGGTGTCGGCGCTATTGGGAATTGTCTTCCTACCTTGGATGATCAAGCCGGTGTTTGGTTTTATCTCTGATGGCTTGCCTATATTTGGCTATCGTCGCCGTCCTTACTTGATTTTATCGGGGATACTGGGAACTGCTTCTTGGATGAGTCTGGCCACAATAGTTAATACTAGCTGGGCAGCCACCTTAGCGATCGCTCTTAGTTCTCTTAGTGTCGCGATGAGTGATGTCATCGTTGACTCGCTGGTTGTAGAACGAGCCAGAGGCGAATCGCAAGCAAAAGCCGGTTCATTACAATCTCTCTGCTGGGGTGCTTCTGCGATCGGAGGTTTAATAACAGCCTACTCTAGCGGTCTACTACTCCAATACTTTACTACCCGTACCGTCTTTGGGATTACCGCTTTATTTCCGCTGATCGTTTCAGGGGTGGCTTGGTTAATTGCTGAGTCCCCCGTTAGCAAAGATCCTCAAGATAGTAATCACACCAACCCTTTACCAATCAAACATCAACTGGAGCAGCTACGCCAAGCCATTAGTCAAAAAACAATTTGGCTACCAATGGCATTTATCTTCATCTGGCAAGCTACCCCAAATGCTGAATCAGCCTTTTTCTACTTCTCTACCAACGAACTTCACTTTGAACCAGAATTCTTGGGGCGAGTAAACTTGGTGGGAAGTTTTGCTTCTTTGGCAGGTGTTTGGATTTTTCAACGTTTCCTCAAAAGCATCCCTTTTCGCGTGATTTTTGCTTGGAGTACTGTCCTTTCGTCACTTTTGGGGATGACAATGCTGTTGTTGGTGACTCACACAAACAGGCTATTGGGTATAGATGACCACTGGTTTAGTTTGGGTGATAGCTTGATTCTGACTGTGATGGGGAAAATTGTCTTTATGCAAGTGATGGTGCTAGCAGCAAGGCTTTGTCCTTCTGGTGTGGAAGCGACATTATTTGCCTTGTTAATGTCAGTCTATAATTCAGCCGGAACAGTTTCCCAAGCATTCGGGGCATTAATCACGCATTGGCTGGGAATCACCGCAACAAACTTTGAGTCACTTTGGCTATTGGTGCTAATTACTAATCTCAGCACCCTATTACCCCTACCATTTATCAACTGGCTACCTGCTGCTGAAGAACAAACTGAGGCAGCCAAAGATGGGGAAGAAGCGTTTTTGCCAGATTTGATGTCTGAATTGGTACTGAGAGAACCAGAGTCGAAAATAGTCGAATAGTGTAATAAATTTCACCCTGAGTCGAGGTAGTGTCCTGCCTTCGCGTTGTAGTAAAGCGGCAAAAAAATTCTTTTTAGCTGTTACATCTTATCGTCCAAAATAACCAGAAAAAACAAAGTATATGCGTTTGAAAAGTCAAGAAACCTCAGTTACAGAAAAATTATACACTCGTGCAGACTGGCAAGGAGGATATCAATCTCTTACCCAAGAGTTTGATTATTGGATTGATGATATAGAAGGACAAATCCCCACAGAGCTACAAGGTACGTTGTTTAGAAATGGCCCTGGTTTGCTGGATGTGAATGGGCAGGCTTTTCATCATCCGTTTGATGGGGATGGGATGATTAGCAAAATTACTTTTACCAACGGTTGTGCCCATTTTCGCAACCGCTTTGTCCGCACAACTGGTTATTTAGCAGAGCAAAAGGCAGGGAAAATCCTCTATCGCGGTACTTTTGGTACTCAAAAACCCGGCGGTTGGCTAGCGAATATCTTTGACTTCAAACTCAAAAATATCGCCAATACAAATGTTATCTATTGGGGTGGGAAACTGCTAGCAATGTGGGAAGCGGCTGAACCATATCGCCTCGATCCCTATACTCTTGAAACCTTGGGGAATGAATATTTTAATGGTGCTTTGTCAGCAGGTGAAGCTTTCGCTGCCCATCCCCGTTTGGAAAAAAATTGTGAGCAAGATGGGGGCGCACCTTGCCTGGTAAATTTCTCGACTAAGCCAGGATTATCTACCACAATTAATATTTTTGAGCTAAACTCAGCAGGTGAAATTGTTAGACAGCAGGCTCATAAGGTTCCAGGTTTCTGTTTCATTCACGATTTTGTCATTACTCCCAATTACTGCATCTTCTTTCAAAATCCTGTCACCTTTAATCCCATACCTTTCGTCTTGGGAATACGTGCGGCGGGAGAATGTATCAAATTTCAGCCAAATCAGCCAACTCAAATTCTAATTATTCCCCGTTTCCCCAAAGAAGGGCAAGAAAAGATAAAATTTCTGGAAACTCAGTCGGGTTTCGTCTTCCACCACGTTAATGCTTTTGAGGTAGGAGAGGAAGTTAGGATTGACTCCATTTGCTACCAAGATTTATTAAAAGTTGAACCTAAAAGTGATTTTCGACAAGTTGATTTTGAAGCGTCTTCACCTGGGCAACTTTGGCGATTTTATCTGAATCTAAAGGATGGGACAGTCCGGCAGGAATTGATTGATAGCCGTTGTTGTGAATTTCCCAGCATACATCCGGCGAATGTGGGACGTTCTTATCGATATCTATATATAGGTGCGGCTCATGCGGAGACTGGTAATGCTCCCTTACAAGCATTGCTGAAAATTGATTTAGAGTCTGGAGAAAGACAACTTTGGAGTGCTGCACCCCGTGGTTTTGTTGGTGAGCCGATTTTTGTCCCGCGCCCAAATTCTGAAAAGGAAGATGATGGTTGGGTATTAGCTTTGGTTTATGATGCTGCCCATCATCGCTCAGATTTGGTAATTTTAGATGCTAATGATTTCTCTAAAGGAGTAATTGCACGGCTACATCTGAAGCATCATATCCCCTATGGTTTGCATGGGAGCTTTACTTCTGAGGTTTTTGGGGAAATTTGATCGCTTATTTGGGTGAAACCATTTTTTCACTGGCAATAATATGCAAATCTATATTTTTGAGCAAGCGCACCAATTTTTGCGTCAAAGATCCTTTGAGGAGCATTTGCCAGCGCGATCGCTGACTTTCACCAATAACAATTTGGGTGATACGATGTTTTTCAGCAACTTCCGCGATCGCATTAGCTATATTACTGTTGGTAACACGAAGAAAAGTACCTTCAAATTCTTTACAAAGTTTCTCACAAGTGTGGATGTGTAAGCTTTCTTCTTTGGTGAGGAAACGTTCTGGATCGGCAACGAACAAGGTATAAAGCGGCGCGTTCATATAGTTAGCCAACCTCGCACCCCGACGTAACAATTGCACTGAGTTGGGATAGGTGGATACACACACCAAAACCCGCTCGTGAATATTACAGAATTGTCCGTTGGGAGTAGAGGCGATCGCATTTCCTTCCACGTTGTCTGCCACTTCCCGCAAAGCCAACTCCCGCAAAGCAATCAGGTTACGGCGTTGGAAAAAATTATCGAGGGATTGTTGGATTTTTTCTGGTGCATAAATCTTGCCTTCTAATAACCGTTCTTGCAGTGTTTCCGGTGTGACATCTATTACCACTATTTCATCTGCTTCATCCAGAATCCTGTCAGGAACCCGCTCGCGGACTACCACACCTGTAATTCTGGCTACTAAGTCGTTGAGACTTTCCAGATGTTGGACATTCATTGTGGAGTAGACATCAATCCCGACTGCCAAAACTACTTCTACATCTTCGTAGCGCTTTTCGCGTGGAGAACCAGGGACATTGGTATGGGCAAGTTCATCGATTAAAATTAATTGGGGCGATCGCTTTAAAATAGCATCTGTATCCATATCTGTCAGCGTCAACTCGCCGCGAGGATATTGCTTACGGGGTATAATTTCCAGTCCCTCTGCCTTTTCAGCTGTCTCCTTGCGTCCGTGGGTTTCCAAAAGCCCAACGACAACATCAATTCCTTCCTGTTTGAAAGCGTGTCCCTCTTCCAACATCCGGTAGGTTTTGCCTACTCCAGGAGCCATGCCAATAAAGATTTTATGCTTACCCCGCCGTCGTGCTGGATAAAGCGAGTAACTTGCAGAATTTAAAGGCGCATTCCCAGCCGAACCAGTATTGGTCATTTGTCCTTTGTCATTTGTCCTTTGTCATTGGTCATTTGTCATTGGTAAGGATTTTAAGCCTATTTTCGTTTCGTAGCATAATTTGGTTTATTCCCGCCCACTTACTTAGTACTCCTACTTCATCGGAAACGAAAACAGCGCTTTACCCATACCCCATACTTCTCTACGAGAGGCTGCGCCAACGACTGCGCTCAGTACAAGTGCCCAATGCCCATTTATTAATTTTGCTGACGATTAATATCTTGCAAATCAAGAGCATAATTCAATCGGAGAACATTCACTCCCGGTTCGCCAAAAATCCATAAAAATCTGTCATCAGTATACTTATTAATTAAAGGTAAAATCTCATCTTCTTTTACTCCCCGCGCCCCAGCAACTCGCGTCAATTGCTGCCGTGCTGCTCTAAAGGAAATATGCGGATCTAAACCAGAGCCAGAGGTATAAATTATATCGGCTATCGGTTGAAGATTTTCGTCTCGCAATTTATCTGCCTCTTCTAAAATCCGCTTTAGTAGTTCTGGATTGCTAGCAGCGAGATTACTAGCTCCAGAGATGCCAGTTGGTTTGGCTTTTTTGCCTTGGCTATATCTAACAGTGCTGGGACGAGAATGGAAATATCGCTCAGATGTGAATAGCTGACCGATTAAAGCAGAACCAATTGGTTCATTACTTAGATTCCGCACGATACTGCCATTAGCTTGATAGGGCAAAAAAACTTGACCGACTACAAGGATTATCAGCGGATAGATGATTGCAGTCAACAACCAAAGCATTAGAGTTATAAAAATTGCTCTGATGGTTTCTCGAATAATAGCCATAAAAAGTTTTCCAATTGCGCCTAAAATTTAATTTTTAATTTTAATTTTTAATTTTTTTGCCCACCTAACAGGAGGTTAAAAGATACTGTTAGCAACAGCATAAACAACAACTGGGGCAGTTACCACATTCAAGCACAGCACATTCAAGCACAGAAAGATCAAAATAGCGAGTGGTAGATGTTGTTTATGCCATTGCGACTAAACAAAGGATATCGTCAAAGCAGTGCTGAATGAAAACGATCTTTATTTATATTCTTCTTGTCCCTCCCGTCAACAGGTAAAAGTAAAAATGTTTATTATTTTACTTTGGTCAAGATGCGATCGTTTCTCAGCGTCTCTACTTTTGCTATCCTTAAGCCAAGCCCACAAGTGTAATCAGTACATCGATCAATTTAATTGCAATAAACGGCGCAATCACCCCACCTAAGCCGTAAATTAAGATATTGCGTTGGAGTAACTGATTAGCTGTCAGCGGTCTAAACCTCACACCCTTTAATGCCAAGGGAATCAAAGCGGGAATAATCAAAGCATTATAAATCAATGCTGAGAGTACAGCAGATTTAGGGCTAGTCAAATTCATAATATTCAGGCTTTGCAAATTAGCGGCGACAAATATCACTGGAATAATTGCAAAGTATTTAGCAATATCATTAGCGATGGAAAATGTCGTCAATGCCCCACGAGTAATCAACAATTGTTTACCAATACCAATGATATCGAGCAGCTTTGTGGGATCGGAGTCCAAATCGATCATGTTAGCGGCTTCTTTTGCAGCTTGCGTTCCTGTATTCATCGCCACACCGACGTTAGCTTGGGCTAATGCGGGAGCATCGTTAGTTCCATCTCCCGTCATGGCTACCAGTTTACCTGCTGCTTGTTCCTGTTTAATGATACTGATTTTGTCTTCTGGTGTGGCTTCAGCAATGAAGTCATCAACCCCTGCTTCTTTGGCAATGACAGAAGCGGTAATTCGGTTGTCTCCAGTTAACATGATGGTATGCACTCCCATCCGTCGCAGTTGCTCAAAGCGATCGCGGATACCAGGTTTAACTATATCTTTGAGATAAATAATCCCATAGATTTCGTTATCTAAGCTAACTGCTAGGGGTGTACCTCCCAAGCGAGAAACTCGTTCGTAGGCAGCATCCAATTCTGGTATATCGCGTCCATTACGGGAACGGACAAATCCTTTAATAGCTTCTACTGCTCCCTTTCTGGCCTCATACCCACCAGGTAAATTTGTGCCACTCATCCGGGTTTTGGCGGAAAAACTCACTGCTTCTGCCTGAGTGGAGTCAAAATCAAACCGTGCGCCCAACTTTTCTGCTAGTCGGACAATGGATTTTCCTTCTGGTGTATTGTCAAAGACACTAGCTGCCCAGGCAACATTAGCAATTTCCGACATTGAATGACCGTTGAGGGGAATAAACTCTTCCGCTAGACGGTTGCCGAGAGTAATTGTACCTGTTTTGTCGAGAAGTAAAGTGTTGATATCACCACAGGCTTCGACTGCTCGTCCTGATGTGGCAATGACGTTAAATTGGGCAACTCGATCCATACCAGCAATACCGATGGTACTTAGTAAGCCGCCAATGGTGGTAGGAATTAACGCTACTAATAAGGCAATTAAAATTGGGACGCTGACTGGACTGTTGACATAGTAAGCAAGGGCAGGCAAGGTGACTACAACTAACAAAAACACTAAGCTGAGAACTGCCAACAATACCGTAAGGGCAATTTCATTGGGTGTTTTGCTGCGTTCTGCGCCTTCTACTAAAGTAATCATTCGGTCAATAAAGCCTTTACCTGGGTCAGATGTGATGCGGATAATTAGTTCATCTGAGATAATCCGCGTCCCACCAGTGACGGAACTGGCAACATCGGAGCCTGATTCTTTTAATACTGGTGCAGATTCTCCAGTAATTGCCGATTCATCCACTGAGGCCACACCCATGATTACTTCGCCATCGGCGGGGATGATATCGCCAGCAACGACATAGATCGTATCGCCCTGTTTGAGGCTGGTGGATGAAACTTCACTAAGTGTGCCATCGGCAGCAAGTTTTTTAGCGATCGCCTCTAACTTTGTTAACCGCAAGGCATTGGCTTGGGCTTTACCCCGGCCTTCTGCCACTGCTTCGGCAAAATTAGCAAACCAAACTGTAAAGAATAAAATCCCCGACAACAAGGCGTTGAAAACTTGCGGGTTCTTTTGAAGGGCTGGGCCAAATAGGTTGGGATCGATCGTTAGCAATAGGATGATGATTGTCCCTACCCAAACCACAAAGATTACTGGATTTTTGATTGCATACTTAGGGTTGAGCTTGACAAAAGCATCTCTAATTGCTCTTAAGTACAGCCACTTATTATTTGCCCTAGTCTTTTTACGTTTTTGGCGGCGATCGCCAGAACGAGAACTTGGGCGTCTAGCTTTGAAGTTAGTTGCCACTGGATTCATAAATAAAGTTAGCAGTGAGAAGTTAGGAGTTAGGAGTTATAGGAACTTCTAATAAAAAAATATCCAACCTGTAGGATGCGTTAGTAACGCATCCTACGAAACCGGATAATTTATAAGATAACGGCAGGAGCCAGGAGGAAAGAAGTATGAATGAAAACTTTAGTTCTGAGTAATTACCCAGTTAAAAATAAGATACTGGTACGAGACGCCTAGTGCAAGATATAAACCTTTCTTGCTTGAATCTCACACTTTTAAGTCTGGGTTACTCCTTCCTCCTGCCTCCTGAATTACTTTTTGATATTTTCTTAATTTCAAACTTATAACTCATAACTTTTCTAACTGCCAGATGCTAGTTTCAAACCCTCAGCTATGGGGCCTAAAGCCAGAACGGGAAAGAAAGTTAATACTCCCAAAACCAGCGTTACTCCAGCTGTGATACTAGTAAACACCAAAGAATCAGTTCTTAGGGTAGCAGGAGTTTCTTCTACTGGTTGTTTGCGAGACATTCCGTCAGCTAGCAGCAAGATGGCAATCATCGGAATGTAGCGTCCTCCGATTAGGCTAACTAAAGTACTCAAGTTCCACCATAGGGTGTTATCCCCCAAGCCCTCTAAGCCCGAACCATTATTTGCTGCTGCTGAGGCATATTCATAAACTACTTGAGAAATACCGTGATAGCCAGCGTTACTAATTCCAGATAGGGAGATGGGATAAGCCAAAGCGATCGCACTGGGGATCAAAACTAGAATTGGGTGAATCAACAGCACTACACTAGCGAGGACGATTTCCCGTTTTTCAACTTTGCGTCCTAAAAACTCTGGAGTACGTCCTGCCATGAGTCCAGTGAGGAAGACTGTGAGAATTAAGTAAATAAATAAGTAAGCTGTTCCAGTTCCCTGACCACCCCAGATAACTTGGATAAATAAGTTGAAGAGAGTCGAAAATATTCCTTGCGGCATCAGAGAATCGTGCATCCCATTCACAGCACCAGACATAGTAGCGGTAGTCATCACTGCCCAAAATGCTGTTTGTGCCCAACCAAATCGAACTTCTTTACCCTCTAAATTGGGCTGTTCTAATCCAAAGGCGGTATTAACCAGGGGATTACCTTGCAGTTCTCCCACGGCTGTCACTCCCACCAGAATGACAAAAATCACAAACACCATCCAAAAAAGTAGCCAAGCTTGTTTGATGTTATTGGCAAATATACCGTAGGTGTAAATCAAAGCGGCTGGGATAGAAATCATGGCCAGCATTTCTATCAAATTAGAAGCACCATTGGGATTTTCAAAGGGATGTGCAGAGTTGACGCCAAAAAAGCCACCGCCGTTCTCGCCCAAAAGTTTGATCGTTTCAAAGGATGCTACCGGGCCTCTGGCCAGATATTGCGTGCCGCCTTCCAAGGTTTGCACATCCATAGTCCCAGCTAAGGTTTGTGGTACACCTGCTACCAGCAAAGCGATCGCGCCAATAATCGAAATCGGCAGCAATATTCGCGTAATTCCACGGACGAGATCGACGTAAAAGTTTCCCAGTCTTCTACCCGTCAACCCGCGAATAAAGGCAATTCCCACGGCTAAACCGGTGGCTGCGGAGGTGAACATCAAAAAGCCTAAAGCCGCTACTTGGCTAAAATAGCTTAAGGTTGTCTCACCTGTATAGTGTTGTTGGTCGGTATTGGTTACAAATGAAATCGTTGTATGCAGCAATACATCCCAATTGGGCGCACCGAAGCCGTTTGGATTCCAGGGTAAGAGTCTCTGAAAATATATCAGAAAATACACTGAAATGGCCATGACCGCGTTGCAACAGAGTATGGCCCGGATATACTCCCAACCCGTCATGTCATCTTTTCTCCGAACACCCGCAAATACGAACATACTTCGCTCTATGGGGTTCATTAAAAAATCAAGCAGTGTTCTTTCTCCCAAAAAGACACGCGCTATGTATTTTCCGAATAATGGAGTGATTGCTATGACAATACACAGCGTTAAGCCAATTTGCAAAAAACCTTGTCCCATATATTTGACGCTAAATTAAATTTAAGTTGTAGCAAGCCAATTCTGAGAAATAATAGATTAACTGTGGAAGTATTTGATTTCAAGGGATTTCCCTAAAAATGCTGAGTACGAAAAGCAATAATCGCACTTAGCATCAAATCAGTTTCGAGTAGTAAGTGCCTTAACTGAGAGTAGGAAGATTCATAAGTAATAATTCTGACTCATTAATTTTTACCCAGTACTGGCTCAACCTTAGCTATCCGCTAACATAACTCCTGAATATTTTTAGTTCTGACTATTTTCCAGAGACTTATTAAAGTTTTCGTTAAGAATATTTAATTTTGACTCTTAATTCATCTATCTCACTACTTAGGATTATTTGTTTATACAATACATTTTCCCAGTTTGCTACTTTCAAAGAATATAAATATCATAAAGTATTTTCTTAATGGGATTAGGATTTGGGAAGATGGTAGTAAAGACCCCGCTTCTTCTGGGCAACTACCCAGTTTCCACTCTCCAGTCTCCTTTCCTGCATTTGGATAATCGTAATTTTGGGGTTAATTTTTAAGTTGGCATTTGCAGATATAGATTGCAGATAGCTCGTAATTGGTGAATTAAATAGTTATGCAGATTGTATGATCGCGATTTTTTAGTAAATCATAAATGACGAGATTAAGTCGATTATTGATTATGAAAGAAGCTATAAATGAGCGTGTAAAGACCTATGGACTAATAGCGATCGCCTTTGCAATCGTGATAATACTAGAATATTTGACACCCCCTGAGTACGTATTTGGCTACCTCTACACAGGGACGATTTTGTTAGCAGATTCTCGATTGAATCGGAGAGCAGTTTTGGGGATCACTCTTGCAGCTACAGGATTAACATTGTTAAATTTGTTTGTGCCCGGAGGAGAAATGATTAATTCTCCAACGTTGGCAAATCGGTTAATTGCAGTATTGGCGTTGATGGTGACAGGTTGGTTAAGCGATCGCAACCACCGCAATGAAGAAGCGATCGCTTATACTCAAGCACAATTACGTTCCCAAGAACAACTAGCTATCATGCGTGAAGATTTTGTTTCTACCCTAACGCATGATTTGAAAACACCCCTATTAGGAGCAATTGAAACGCTGAAATATTTTCAAAATGAGCAATTCGGTGAAATCACGCCGATGCAAGCAAAAGTCTTACAAACAATGGCTCGTAGTCATGGCAGTACATTGCAATTAGTCCAAACACTTTTAGATGTGTACCGCAATGATGCGGAAGGGCTGAAACTACAGATATCACCAGTTAACTTGGTGACAGTGGCGGAGGAGATCGTCGCTACCCTGACAGAACTAGCGAAAACACGTCAGGTTTATATTTCTCTGCACTATGGCGAATCAGATTTTCGCAGCTTTCTCTGGGTAAATGGCGATTCTTTGCAACTTGGGCGAGTTTTCAGCAATCTCCTGAGTAATGGCATTAACCATACCCCTCGTGGCGGTAAAGTAGAAGTAGTATTTGAAGGTTATTCTAGCGATCAAGTGGTAAAAATACTCGATACTGGTTCCGGGATTACCGAAAAAGAGTTACCTCACTTATTTGAGAGATTTTATCAAGGAAATAGCGATCGCCACGTCTCCGGTTCTGGGCTAGGACTTTATTTAACCAGGCAAATTATTACTGCTCATGGGGGTACAATTTGGGCAGAGAATCGCTCACCACGCGGCGCACTGTTTGGTTTTCGACTCCCAGCTTGTCCGCCACCGGGGAGATGAGGAGTGGGCAGGGGAGCAGGGGAGGTTGACATCCTCACCGCCGTGAACGCACGGGGAAGAAGGAGTAATGAGTAACAAGTAATAAGTAATGAGTAAATACCCATTTTTCATCCACTCATTACTCATTACTCATTACTTTAAAGCCGTGCTAGAATCACGGGGTTTTAAACCCATTTTTCTGATAATTAATGACAAATGACAAATGACAAATGACAAAAATCTTACTAGTTGAAGATGATGAATTATTTCGGCTTGGTTTGCGGATGCGGTTGCAACAAGAAACCACTTTGGAGATTGTCGCAGAAGCGGAAGATGGAGAACAAGCTGTAGAATTAGCCAATCACTATCCTCTGGATTTGGTGTTGCTGGATATAGGTTTACCGGGAATTGGCGGGATTGAGGCTTGTCGCCAAATCAAGCAGAAGCACCCAAATTTACCAATTCTCGTTTTAACGTCTCGTTCTGAAAAACCACTGATTTCGCGGTTAATTGCCGCCGGGGCGCAAGGTTACTGTCTTAAAGGTATTCCGGCTGAGTCTTTGATATTAGCAGTGCGATCGGTTGCTGCGGGCGCTTCTTGGTGGGATCAAACGGCAACAACTGAAATTAGAGCCGCTTTTGAGGGTAATTCGATGGCGGTGCAGTCTACAAAAACTGAGGAATCTTTAGAAAATCCTTTAACGAAGCGGGAGCAAGAAATTTTGGCACTAGTAGCAGCTGGCAAAAGCAATCAAGAAATTGCTGAAATTCTCTACATTGCCCCTGGTACAGTGCGGGTTCATGTCCATGCTATTTTACAGAAACTAGAAGTACGCGATCGCACTCAAGCCGCAGTCTTAGCTATCCAAAAAGGATTGGTAGCACCAGAATTGTTGATTAATTAGATTTATCGGGTCAGAACTTCTTTTAAGATTTTGAAAATTGCGATGAGATATCAGGTTGCTGCTCTATGGGAATTTCGATCGCAAACTCTGCTCCTTTACCCACAGATGAGTTACAGCTTATATTTCCTCGGTGTTTTTGGACGATAATCTGATAGCTAATAGATAATCCTAGTCCACTACCTTTGCCCACAGGTTTTGTGGTAAAAAATGGGTCAAATAAACGCGATCGCAACGACTCTTCAATACCAAGACCATTATCAGCGATCGCAATTTTGACTAGATTCAAGTCTGTCACCTCTGTATGAATCCGAATTTGGGGAGTAGAGAGTAGGGAGTAGGGAGGAGAAGATTGATTTCCCATTCCCTCTTCTGGAAATTGATTCCCTGCTCCCCACTTTCCATTCTCTACTCCCTCTTCTATTGCATCAATAGCATTATTCAACAAATGCATAAATACTTGATTTAGTTCACTCGCATAACAAGTTACTAGGGGCAAGTTACCATAATCTTTCACTACAACAATTGCCGGGCGATCGGCTGCTTCCCTGAGCCGATGTTGTAACATCACTAAAGTATTTTCGATGTCTTCATGGATATTTACCCGTTTCATCTCTGCTTCATCATGCCGAGAAAAATGTTGTAGCGCCAGTACAATTTCCCGAATGCGATCGGAGCCTCTATACATTGCACCTATGAGGTTTTGTAGATCCTTAATGATAAAATTGAGGTCTATATCTTTGGCTATTTGCTGAATTTTTGGTGTAGGTTTGGGATATTCGTGCTGATAGACCTCAATTAGATTTACTAGGTCTTCCACATATTGACCAGCATATTGGAGATTTCCATAAATAAAACTGATCGGGTTATTAATCTCATGAGCCAGTCCAGCTACTAACTGTCCCAGCGCCACCATCTTTTCATTCTGAATTTGTTGAACTTGAGAGGCTTTCAAGTTGTCAAGAGCCTGTTGGAGTAAAAAGTTTTTTTCTTGCAGTTTAACTTGGAGCAAGCGTAAATTAATCTGATTTTCAATTCGCAACACCACTTCTGCACCATGAAAAGGTTTTGCAATATAATCTACACCACCAACATCAAATGCCTTTACCTTATCGACAACATCATCCAGAGCGCTAATAAAAATTACTGGGACTTCACTAGTTTTATCGTCAGCTTTTAGTTGTTGACAAACTTGGTAGCCATCCATACCTGGCATATTAATATCCAGCAAAATCACATCTGGCAAAACCATTTGACATGCAGTCAGTGCCATTTTACCGTTTAAGGCTTTGCGAACTTCAAAACCTTGTGCAGTCAACATCGCCGATAAAAGCCGCAAATTATCTGGGGTATCATCGACCACCAAAATATTTCTTTTCTGATGGTTAGTTTGATTAAAATGCATTATTGATCAAAAGTTATGCGTATAATTATTTAGGATAGTAAATCCTTCTTTGAAATCACCTTAAAATTTGTTGACCGATTTCACCGAAATATTGATATTTATAGTTTAACTCTCACGTGGCTGGAGAGTTTTGCAAATTATCGAAGCTATTGGCCAGTTATCACCTTTGGCAACCCGATCAACTGCTGTAAGGATTATAGTAGCTAGCACTCACAGATAATAAGCCAAGGATCGACAATTAAATTTTTTCCAGGTGCTACTTGATAGCTACCATTGAGGTTCTGAGGTGAGCAACTCAAGAGCCAGTCGTTGTTCTATGGGTTTAGAAAATAAATATCCTTGAGCAAAATTACAGTTTAAACTTCTCAATTGGGCTAACTGTTCTTGTGTTTCGACACCTTCAGCGATCGCACTCATCCCCATTGAGTTGGCAATGCCAATCATTGCTGGTACTAACCCCATATTCTCTTTGTTATCCTGCATCCGTTTGACGAAAGATTTATCAATTTTGAGTGAATTCAAAGGAAAGCTGTGCAAGTAACTTAAAGAGGAATATCCAGTACCAAAGTCATCCATAATTAACTTGATTTTTCGCTGCTTTAGTCGTTCAAGAATTATTTTTATCGCATCGGTATTTTCCATAATTACACTTTCGGTAATTTCTAATTCTAAATATGCCGGATTTATTTTATTTTCATAAATTATTCGGTCAATTTGTTCTACCAAATTCGGTTGTAAAAATAATCTTGCACTCAAATTGACACTCATAGTTAGAGGTTCTGGCGTCACTGGATAATGTTGCCAGATGCTTAATTGATGACAAGCTGATTGTAATACCCAAGTATTGATGGCATTAATTAAACCTGTTTCTTCGGCCACAGGAATAAATTCTATGGGAGAAACCAAACCACGAATTGGATGTTGCCAGCGCACCAAGGCTTCAAATCCAGAAATTCTACCTGTAACCAGGGAAATAATTGGCTGATAGTAAACGAGGAATTCTCGCCTTTCCACAGCCCTCCGCAGATCATTTTCTAACTCTAAAAGCTGAATAGCTTCCTGATGCATCGCTGGATTAAAAACGTGATAGTTGGCTTTTCCTTGAGCCTTAGCCCGATACATTGCCGTATCAGCATCTCGCAGCAAATACTCTGGGCGATCGTAATCTTTATTGCCCCAACTAATGCCAATACTGGCATTCATAAATACTTCATATCTTGAAAGTTGAAAAGCAAGTGATAATTGTTGCAAAATCCTTTCTGCAACTTGGATTGCTATATTAATATCTGTGATATTTTCTAAGAGAATTCCAAATTCGTCTCCGCCCAATCGTGCTAAAGTATCAACGGGTATGATACATGCTTGTAAGCGATGAGCAATGGCGATCAGCAATTCATCTCCTACCGGATGACCAAGGGAATCATTAACAACTTTGAAGCGATCGCAGTCCAAGAAAAGTACTGCAAACTGATAACTAGATTCTTGTTTCGCCCGATTTAGAGCATTTTCTAGTCGCCTAATAAATAAAACTCGGTTTGATAATCCAGTCAAGGAATCATGCAGTGCTATATCTAGCAGTTGACTTTGCAATTTCTGGCGGGAATCGATTTCTTCTTGGAGTTTTTGGAGAGTTTTTTCTAGCTCTCCAGTCCGCTGTTTTACCCGATGTTCTAGTTCAACATTTAGTTTCAATATTTCTAATCGTGCCGATCTCAATGCTAGTTGATTTTGCACGCGCACTAAAACTTCTTGAAACTCAAAAGGTTTGGTGATATAGTCTACACCACCGACTTTAAAAGCTTTTACTTTGTCAAAAACATCATCTAAAGCGCTAATAAAAATTACTGGAATATCGGCTGTTAGCTCCCAAGCTTTAAAAGTCTGGCAAATTTCATACCCATCTACTTCTGGCATCATGATATCGAGTAGAATCAAATCAGGTAATAATGTTTGAGTTGCTGTCAGTGCCATTTGCCAGTTCAAAGCTTTACGAACGTTATACCCTTCCCTTGTCAATATGGAGGATAAAACCCGGAGGTTATCCGCCATATCATCAACGATCAAAATATCTTTTTTATTAGAGTCTAAATGCTCGTAATTCATTCTAAGTTTGTTGTAGTCAATTCCATGATTTTCTCAAACTGGTAGTTATTTGCTAAATCCCTGAGAACTTGGAAAACTTGAGCATTATCTGATGGAATTTGCTTGAGTAACTCTAAAATCAGTTCATCGCTACAGCTGGCTGCGGCATAGTGAATCTGTTGGAGCCACTCAGGTGACATTTGTGATAAATGCCCCAGGAGTTCGGCAACACTTACAAAAATCTGTGTAGCTCGATCGACAACTACCGTGTTTGTGGTTTCTACTTGATTGGTATATTTTAAACCCAGATGTTTGCTCAGTTTTTCCAATAATACTTCCTGTTTGAATGGCTTGCGAATAAAATCATCACAGCCAATGGACAAAATTTTCTGGCGTTCTTCTTCAAAGGCGCTAGCAGTTAGGGCAATAATGATTGTATTTGTATTGGAGCGATCCGGCATTGTTCTAGAGAAGTCGTAAGCAGGAGCCAAGGCTGCTGGCATCCGCGATCGCAAAGTGGACGTACCAGAAGCATCATTTTGTATAACACCAGTTGTTTCTGGTGTAGAAGACTCTTTGCATACAACTTTCAGAACCTCACCCTCAACTGAATCGGTTAACTCTTCTGCAAGGTACTGGCTCCCCGATGACACCAGTTGTTTTAACTTTGGGAACCTCCGTGACGTATTGGCTGTTCCATGCCCGATTTCTCTAGCTTTAATAATTCTTGTGGCTTCGTAACCGTCCATGACTGGCATTCGCATATCCATAAAAATCAAGTGTGGTTGCCAAGATTCCCAATTAGCGATCGCTTCACTACCATCTGTAGCTTCATTAACTTCAAAGCCGAGAGATGTGAGAATTTTAACTAGCAATATACGGCTTTCTTTGGAATCGTCAACTACTAGGATGCGGTATACTTTTTCACTAGGTGCTAAAGCTCTAATTTGTGATTTAATTTGGTTTATCGGGATTTCTCTAGGGCAAGTTAGAGCAATCTGAACATCAAAAGCAAATGTACTACCGACACCAGGCGTAGTGCTGACAGTAATATCACCTCCCATCAGTTGCACGTATTTACGGCTAATCGCTAAACCCAATCCCGTCCCTTGTTGGAATTTTCTGCCGATTTCAGTTTGTTCAAAAGCTTCAAACAGCAATTCAAGTTCTTGTGGGGCAATACCACAGCCAGTATCTTGTACCTCGAAGAAAAGAAGAGAGGGATAAGAAAGATTTTGCTCCCCTTGCTCCCCTGCTCCCCTGCTCCCTTGCTCCCCTGCTCCCCTGCTCCCCTGCTCCCCTGCTCCCAGTCTCACCCGTAGCGTCACACTCCCTTTATCGGTAAATTTAATCGCATTTCCCAACAGGTTGAGCAATACTTGACACAATTTATTTTCGTCAGTTTCTATGTATTTAGGAATATCTGGCGCATATTCAAACAATAATTCTAAATTTTGAGATGCAGCACGCAAGTGCAACATCTCTTCTAAGTTCTTCAACAGGTGAATTAAATCAAAGCTGCTGCAATTTAATGTGATTTTGCCGGCTTCGATTTTAGACATTTCTAAAATGTCGTTAATTAATTTGAGTAGATGTTCGCCAGCACGATTAATTATTGCCAAGTTTTCTTGATGTTCGCTAGATAGCGAATAATCTCGACTCATGACTTGGGTAAAACCAAGAATGGCATTGAGTGGGGTACGCAGTTCGTGGCTCATGTTAGCAAGGAATTCGCTTTTGGCGAGATTGGCGGCAGCACTTCGCGCCGCTTCCCGAATGGCTGCTTGTTGTTCCTGTGCAGCGATTTTTTGCGATTGAATCAGTTCTTCTTGGGTGGTTTGCAGTTGCTCGATAACTTGCTGGAACTCTTCAGTACGTTTTTTTACTTGAGCCTCTAAGGTGCGATTGTATTCCGCTAATAACTTTTCTGTTTGTTTGCGTTGGGTAATATCAAAAAATGTGGCGATCGCAAAAGCCACCTTCCCCGATTCATCATAAATTGGCTTTCCTAAAACCTCAATGCGAGTAATCTTGCCACAATAGCGAATTTCCATATCATCAACCCTGATGCTTTCCCCAAGCAATGCTCTCAAAATCGGCAAGCGATCGCTGGGGTAAAGTCGATCTGTCCCGGCAAGGTAAGCTTGATATATCTCTGACAATTCTTCGACTGTAACTTCTGCGATCGCTCCTTGACCGAGAATTTGCTGCCCAATCTGATTTGTATAATAAGGTTCACCTTCAGCATTGATGATAAAGACACCGACTGGTATGGCTTCTAAAAATTGAGTTAGCTGACTCTGATTATGAGATAGCGCCTCATTTAAAACTTGCATCTGGGCATTCTTTGCTTCTAAAGCACTAAAAGATGCTTGGAGTTGCTTTGCCATAGTTTCAAATGATTTGGCTAGTTCCCCCAGTTCATCGGAACGCTGAATATCTGGTATTTCCTCCCATTCACCTTCAGCAATTTTCTTCGCCGATCTGTTTAATTGCAAAATCGGCTTAATTACCCAACGAGCAGTCAAAATCCCAATTCTTGTAGCCACTAAAAAAGCGACTATGCACAGCAAAATAGTGATGCGGGTGTTGGCATTAATTTGCTCCATAAATTCGCCTTCGGGAATCACCGCCACAATTAGCCAATCTAAACCCAGTTCGTCCTTCCAGCTTTTTACCTGTACAAAATAACGCATTCCATCAGCGGTAAAACTTAGCTGTTGCTTCCCTACAACAAACTTAAGACTGCCAAAGCGTTCGATCAAAGACTGTGTTGTGAGTTTAATTAAAGAATTTTGACTTTTTAATGCTGATAGACGTTTTCCTTTACCATTAACGATCGTATATGGTGGCTCGCTAGTAGAAGAAGCCACTATATATCCAGAACGCTCTAAAATAAAAGTTTTACCCGACCCTTTGATTTTTAACTTAGCTAAAAACTTGCCAATTTGTGACAAGAGCAAATCAACACTAATTACCCCAACAAATTTGCGATTTTTATCGTAAACAGGATAGCTGGAAGATATGGATAAAATTTCTGGTTTATCTTCCCATGGATAAATTTGACTCCAAACTCGTTTGCCTACCTTAACTGGATCTGTATACCAAGCTTCTGAGCGAGGATCGTAATTTTTGACTTCCTGTAAATGGCGGCGATTTCCTTGGTTGTCTGTAGGATAAACATAGAGTTTTCCTATACCGCGCTTTTCGCTCACTTCATTGATCAAAAGCTTCCCATTATCTAAACGTTCAACACCGATAAATTCACCTTTGGGATTGGCAAAGCTGTTGTAGCCAATATTGAAAACCTGCATTTGTTTCCAAAAGTAATTACCGGTGGTTTGAAAGTCCGAAAGGTTTAGCAAACCTAGCTCAACCGCATCTAAGTTGATTTGATTGATTTGATTCGGAGTTGTTAAATAGCTATCAAGATGCTGTTCAATGCGATCGCAGATTTCATTTTCTAATTGAGTAGCAAGCTCCTTTACCGCTTTTTGGCCGTTTTGATACGAAAGATAGCCTACAAGTCCCACCGCACCACAAATTTGCAAGATAAAGGGCACAATCAGAACATATCTCAGAGGCATCTTGGCATAAACTTTGCCAACTAAGCGATTAAATGATTTGACGGGCTGAAGTTTGGATAACATTGTAGTTTTATTCTTCCCCAGCATCTACTAGGTGCATTTTGCCGTGCTAGCTACATTGTATATAAGTACAATTACGGCATATATCGCTCTTCATGAAAATTTTATATTTTTAGTATAAAATAGTACGAAATACTTATAATTCTTTGACTGGCTGACTTCCTCCAACGCCTAATTTTCAAACTTTGCACAGGAGTAGTCCACTATAGAAATCGTCTATGTGGGTACGCCATTGCACTTGAATTTGCTCGGTTTTATCTGGCAATATTTCCACAAATTTTCTCAAATGAACTGAAATTTAACCAATAAGCTCCAGTATGCCATTCTAAAATTCAGGTTGCCATTAGCACCCAATCCTAAATTTAATTTTTAATTGCTGAGGTGTTGATTTTCTGGTCTGGAAACCCCTGGATTTGTACAAGAACTTATATTTAATTACAGCAATTTTAGAATTGTTATGCAAATACACAGCAGAAACAAAAAAAATATAAAAAATTTACTTTGTATTTTTTATTTTGACAAAATGTAAACTTTGTTATATGGTTATGTCAACTTCATCACCAATTTGTAAAATTTTTCCGGCTGACGATCGGGGTAGTTGAGTATTGATACTCAATCGATAAAAGTGATTAAAAGGCGATGAAGCAACCCAATTTGGCAAAGTTGCTTGTCGCTGGGTTATAAAAATTTTTTGAAAGTTTGGGTAAGCTTCCCCTAAGTAAGAATTGCGTGTTGGGACTATACAACGCTGACATGGGTTAACCCCAAAAAAGTCTACATCTCCCACTCGAAAAGAAACTAAATCACCTTGTTCGCTAAATAGCCGATCTTCCCAAAATGCTGGTACACCACCAATTTCGATGTTGGCACGCATCCGACGGCGCATTTCATCTACACTTAAACCAGGAAACCAAGAAGCTACCTCTGCCAATGTGGCCGTACTAATTACCGTTGGGCCAAGTGAGTGTGTATCGTCAGGAAAACCCATCAAAGAGTTTTGTCCCAATGTGACAGCAAACTCAAAATAATCACTCAAAGTTGCTTCTAATGCTTGCCGTTCCTCATCCAGATGAAAAATTTGTTCTAAGTTGCGATCGGGGATTTGCAACGAGATAGTTCTATTTAAGAGTACAAATTGTGCCCTTATTAAATGGATTTTAGCATGACGCTTGCCATTGACAAATTTACCTTGTTCGTCAAAAATGGCAAACTCGCGGTCATATTGTAATGCGCCACTGGCAAGAACTTTAGCGTTATCAACTTCAACACCATCCAGTGATTTAACTGGATACAGTAAAATCTTAGCTAGGTAAGGCGTCACGTCGCTTCGCTCCAAATTCAAAATTCAAAACTTGTACTGAGCTTGTCGTTGGCGTAGCCTCTCCGCCAGGAGAAGTATTCAAAATTCAAACATTTTAGACACCCATAAATAAATTTAGGCGTTGCTGAATCAAGGGATGATTCTTGTAGGGTGGGCGACACGAGCGCCCTGAAATACAAGGGACGGGCAAGATGCCCATCCCACAAAACTAGCAAAATCATCCCGCAAATATGCAACGCCTAAATTTAGTTGCTCTGTATCCTTTTTGTTTTCGTTCATAGCAATATTTGGATTTGAGATTTGGCGAAAATTCGCAGCATCTCGCAAAGAGCGAACTAAACTTTTCAAGACGGATTTTGGATTTTAGATTGGTGATTTAGTAGTCCCCAATCAAAAATCTAAAATTCTTTTGTTAATCAGCTATTTGAGCAATATTGTTTGTTATTTTATGGATATACTGGCGATTTATCGATGCCGCCAACATGATTTAAAGGCCAGAAGCGAACTACAGCACGCCCAATGATATTCTGGCGGGGGACAACACCCCAACAGCGGCTGTCATAACTACTGTTACGATTATCACCCAGTACTAAATATGAATCGGCAGGTATAGTCTGGGGTTTTGCCAAAAAAGGTGGCTGTGGCCCTGATTGGCAAACATCAATAACTGTAGTCTGCCCAGAACTGAGGTAATTAGATTCTGGTAGAGGTTTGTCGTTGATATAGACTTTGCCATCCTTAAGTTGTATTTTCTCTCCAGGTAAGGCAATTATACGTTTAATAAAAGCATCTTGATATTGTTCTTTTTGCAGCTCTTTCGTCGGTGAAAATACTACTATGTCTCCCCGCTGCGGATCGGCAAATTTATACTTCAACTTATCGACAATAATTTTGTCTGCCTCCCACTGGTTTGGTGTACCATGCAAAGTCGGTTCCATTGATCCAGAAGGAATCCAGCGTGCTTCGGCAACAAAGGTACGAATTCCTAGAGCTAGAACAATGCTCAATACAATTGTTCTACCTAGCTCTGCGATCCAAGAATTATCGGGTTGTTGACTAGAGTTGTTATCAGACACTTGATTATGCATGAAATTACTTAACTTAACGAAAGATGTAGGTAATTAACTCGCCTAGTGAGACTTTATCTGTTAATCTTAACGGGAAAATTTTAATTTCCTAGTTATGTTTGCATCTTGACTACCAATTTTAGATTGTGGATTGGGAAGGAGGTAGGAGGCAGTGTTTCGACTACGCTCAACAACCAGGGAAGAGGCAGCACTTCGGCTACGCTCAGTGACCGGGGGTAGGAGGTACGAGGTTTGAATTTAGATAAGGCTTCTATATAAGACGCTCTCGCGTTCAACCCTATCTAATTGCAGTCCACCAAATCGGAGATTTTGTGGGGGACTTAAACTCCTGCTGCCTCTGTTGTTAAAAATAAACTTTTTTTTAAGGCGCGGCAAAAATTGGTTACTCCGATCGCGAATAAGTTTAACCTAAAAGCATGGTTCTCTGTAATACATAACTCGCTGTCTAAACTTGGTTATCCCTATGTCATCTCCAAAAATGTTACTGATTCGCCGCGCTCGCATAATCTTACCCGATGGTGAACTGATGGTTGGAGATGTGTTGACGCGCGATCGCCAAATAGTCGAAGTTGCGCCAGAAATCTCCCAAACAGCACTAGTCACTGAAATTGACGCAGAAGGCTTAACTTTGTTGCCAGGAGTTATCGATCCGCAGGTGCATTTCCGGGAACCTGGATTAGAACACAAGGAAGATTTATTCACCGCCAGTTGTGCCTGTGCTAAAGGGGGAGTCACTTCTTTTTTAGAAATGCCCAATACGCGCCCCTTAACTACGACACAACAGGCTCTAGACGACAAACTAGAACGGGCCTCACACAAATCCTTAGTTAATTATGGCTTTTTTATTGGGGCAACAGCAGAGAGTTTACCAGATTTGCTTTTAGCAAAGCCAACACCGGGAATTAAGATTTTCATGGGGTCGATGCATGGTCAGTTGTTAGTTGATGGCGAAACAGCATTGGAGGCGATATTTGCCAAAGGCGATCGCTTAATTGCCGTTCATGCCGAAGACCAAGCTAGAATTAACCAACGCCGCCAAGAATTTGCCAATATTCACGACCCAGCCGTTCACTCGCAAATTCAAGATAATCAAGCGGCGTTACTGGCAACCCAACTAGCATTAAAACTTTCTCAAAAATATCAACGTCGTCTGCATATTCTCCACATGTCAACTGCCGAAGAAGCAGATTTGCTGCGTCAGGAGAAACCGAGTTGGGTGACAGCTGAGGTTACGCCACAGCATTTGTTATTAAATACTAGTGCTTATGAAACAATTGGCACATTAGCACAGATGAATCCACCTTTGCGATCGCCCCACGATAACGAAGTTCTCTGGCAAGCTTTGCGCGATGGCGTAATTGATTTCATCGCGACAGATCACGCACCGCACACCTTAGAAGAAAAAGCTCAAGAATATCCCAATAGCCCTTCAGGAATGCCTGGGGTGGAAACTTCCCTGGCTTTGATGTTAACTGCGGCGATGGAGGGCAAGTGTACTGTTGCTCAAGTTGTGAACTGGATGTCTAAAGCTGTAGCTGTGGCTTATGGTATTCCGAATAAGGGAGCGATCGCACCTGGTTACGATGCCGATTTGGTGCTTGTAGATTTAAACACATACCGCCCAGTCCAGCGCGAGGAACTTTTAACCAAATGCCATTGGAGTCCTTTTGAAGGCTGGAACCTGACTGGCTGGGCTAAAACCACTATTGTCGGCGGTGAAATAGTTTATGACAAAGGCCAGGTAAATACGCAAGTGCGGGGTCAAGCTTTAACTTTCTTGTAGCAAATATTAGACCTCTTGCATAAATCAAAAATAAGAAAGAACTTTGTCTCCCCTCCCGAAGAGCCTACGGTGTATACACAAGTCTTCTAGAGTTGCGCCACAGGCTTTTGATCCCCCCAACCCCCCTTAAAAAGGCTACGGTGTATACACAAGTCTTCTAGAGTTGCGCCACAGGCTTTTGATCCCCCCAACCCCCCTTAAAAAGGGGGGCAAAAAGCTCTCAAAGTCCCCCTTTTTAAGGGGGATTTAGGGGGATCTAGGACGATTTTGGTTTTCTAGAAAGATGTGTGTACACCGTAGCCCGAAGAGCGGGGAGGGGTGTTAGGGACTTTTGCAAGAGGTCTATTTATTTAACCTTACTAAAACCCTGAATTTACAGCAACTACACAAGATATATTCCTCCCCAACCTTCACGCCAGATTGCGCGGGTGGGATATTTCTTAACCTCACAACGTAGAAATTTGCTGTATTTCTAAGTGTTTCAAGTTAAATAATCACAAAGACGCGATAAATCGCCGTCTCTACGAAAGATTGACTATTGTAGAGACGGCGATTCATCGCGTCTCTTGCCTTAACCGAAGAGTATTGCGGAAGGCGGAGCCTGGGAAGGAGAAAATATATTCTAGGCTGGCTTTCAAATTAACTTGACACCGATGCTACGCATACCCGTTCTACAGAGAAGCAAGCTATAAGTAGTGTCTCGTAGAGAAGGCACTTCGTTAAAAAAAAACTTAGGTATTTTTCCAGTCGGATAAGTCGGATAAGTCGGATAAGAGTAAACAAGCTAATGGAATCGTATTGTGATTCATCTCATGATGCTTGTCCACAGAAATAATCAAAGAGAATTGCTATGTCCTTCAAAATTTTGGCTTTAGACGGTGGCGGTATTCGTGGAATTGTTGCAGCACGAATACTTCAACAAGTAGAACAAGAAATTAGAAATCAGGGAAAAGGAGAGTTTTTACACGAATATTTTGACATGGTTGCTGGTACTTCTACTGGTTCAATATTAGCAGGAGGAATTGCTATTGGAAAGGAGAGTGATGAACTCATTAAAATGTATAAAAATAGAGGTAAAGATATATTTCCTCTGGAGAGAAAAGAGCGCTACAAAAACTTTCCGTCTATCATCAAATCAATTATTGATGTATTTTCCCCATCTAAATATTCTCATGATGGAATTACTAGCGTACTCAAAGATGCCTATAAATCCACAAGAATCAAGGATATCGAAAAACCCATTCTTTTGATTCTTGCTTACGATACGCTATATCGCAACACAACCTTTTTTACAAATTGTCATCCCGATTTAGGAGACAGATGGTACGATGACTGTTATTTATGGGAAATATGTACCGCTTCTGCCTCAGCACCTACTTTTTTTCCACCATATAAATTAGAACCTGTAGATAAACAAAAATTTGGTGACTGGGAATTCCCCCACATTGATGGAGGAGTTTCTGCTAATAACCCTGCTCTTGCAGCTTTAAGTTTAGCGATGAGGATTAGTCAGTCTTCAGTATCTTCAGAAATCAAGCAAAAATATAAACTAGATAATCTGCGATTGGAAGATATTTCTATCCTTTCTATTGGCACAGGTCAAACTGGTCAACCATATCAATATAAGCAAATCAGCAAATGGAGAGGCTTAGACTGGATCAAAAATCTTACTAACATCTTTATGGAACCTACATCTGAGATTGATAGTACCATTTGCCGACAAATCATGGGTGGATATGAGTCTAAACGTTACTTACGTCTTCAGTTTGACTTAAATGAGACATTTAAACCCAAGCCAAAAGAGACTTATAAAGATCCTCGCATTGTCTTACCTCCAGAAGAGCGGAAAAATAAATTTACAGGGGAAAAAGTCACAGAACAAATAGATGATACTAATTCCGAGATTCTTCAGCAGTTAATAGATACGACCTCTGCATTCATTGAGCAAGGTCTTACGTACTATACCAGAGACGATTCCGGTTCTCCGATAAAAAAGGCGATCGCGTCTTTTATTAAAGATAACTAGCGAACTGTGTCATTATTTACAAGCGTCTACAATTGGTTGGGGTTTGAATACCCATCCAATTGATTTGTATACCCTGTTCAAGGCTTTTTTTGGCTCGTTCCATCATCTGAGATAATCAAGGAGCGATGCCTACGGCGGTAAACTACGCACGTAAGTTCTAGCAATAAGTGCCTTATTTGATAAATTCTAGAAATTGTATTTAATTTACTAATTAAAATTTGCTTTTCTGATAAAGTTTAGTAAAGTCAAGCTTTACCTCTTCTTTGTACTACTACTATCACATCGTAATAATACCTAAGTTTTTTAATTAATAATTAACGAGGAGAAGATATAAAAAATTTTTAGCAACAAAATAGAATGTGTAATTCAATACATTTTTCTCAGCCCTGTTTTGTATTGTTGCCGCAGTATTTCCCGAATCTTTTCCATGAGAACTGAGGCAGAGAAAATAATATGTTTTTAGACATTTTAGCTAGCCTGCAACGGTTATTTGTTGGTTATATTCCAGCCGCTGTATTGGGTAGTTTTATCGGATATTTTATCGGGATAAATAGCATGGTTTATCAGCTATTTCGGCTGATATTTCAGCTCCCTCATAGTATCCCTCCTATCGCTTTGCTACCTATTGCCCTAATTGCGTTTCAAGAGAGCGACTCGGCTGCTATTGTAGTAGTTTTTGTGGGAACTCTCTGGACGATGATTATTAATACAGCAATAGGGATGCGGCATTTCAAAAGACAGAATAATAACTTTCGAGTAGCTATTTTTCATATATTTCATGCCTTGAAAGTTAGCATTTGGGTAGCCTGGTTTATCGTTATTGCCACAGAAATGTTAACAGGCCCAAGGGGACTTGGCTTTACTCTTTGGGATGCTTATAAAGCTGGCAATACTGATTACATAATCCAGGAAATATTATACATCGGTATCATTGGCTTTTTGCTGGATCAGTTATTAGATTTCGCAGCCTATATTCTCTCGCAAATGGTTTCAGATGGCAAAAAATCTTCTTAAACTTTATCGAACAGAATTCAGGAGTCAGGAGGTCGCCGAGCGTAGTCGAGGTGAGTCAGAATGAATTGTGTACGACACTTCTCTACGAGACGCTCCGCGAACGACAGGCTCAGTGCATCGCTGGCGGGTAGCGCAGCGTAGAGCCTTCTCTTCTCCCAAAAGGAGATCGCACAGCATCTTCATTCTGAATTGTACATTCTTCTTTATCTAGTAAAACACGGTGGAAATAAACGACCCATTCCAAATCAATGAAATGCTTATGCTGTATTCATTTTTAATTTTTAATTTTTAGTTCCGCCTTGCGTTACTAGGCTTGCGAATTGAACCCTGCCAGCTAATAGTTTGCTTGGCAGAACGTATTCCTAAAGAACGAGTTGCTACGACTTCAATATCAACGTTGACACTAGGGCGTAAAGCTTCGTCAGGAATTTTGAGCTTGCCCAAAGCTAGAGTAAAACGGTTGTAGTCACGAGTCACAAGTTCTGTGGGAATATCCCCTTCAAATTCAGTTTTGTAGCCAGAAAAACCGTGCGAGCTATCTTGGGCGCGGAATTTCACGCGAAACTGAGTATTAATGGCATCAGACTTGGCTGCCAAATCAACTATTTTTAAGTTGAGATTTTGTCCGGCATCGGCAAACTCTGCCACAGCTAACCGGGTGACATCTTTTTTGGGAATGGCATGGTTAACGGTAAATGTTGTTAAGTTAGCCTCACTTTTGCTGTTACCGTCAACCCATAATTCCTCAGAAAAAGTAATTTCTACTTGTTTGTTATCAGTTAAATTTAGTGTTACGGCTTGATTGCCAAAGCTGGTAATGGGTTGTCTTTCTTGCCAAACTATTTGAAAAGCCTCTTCTAGACGCTGTTCAAACTCTCGATAATCATCGGCGATCGCAGAACTAGGCGCAAGTAAAGAAGCTGCGCCTATGCGTTGATTCCACTTATTCTTCGAGAGTTTAAACTGTTTGTTTATCAGTTCCGACATTGCTAGCTGCACAGTTGGAGTATCAGCTGCCAAAGGTTCCTTGCTATTGACAATACTCAAAGTTCCTAAGCGCCCTTGGCTACCATCGCTACCATCACTGCCATCTCGCCCATCGCTACCATCGCTACATCGATAAACCTTTTCAGTACACTTATAATCAGGGCTACCAGGAGTTCCCTTGCAGGTTTTTACTTCCCATCTCCGTCTGTGACAGTTACAACCCTCCGTACCGTTACCACCTCTACCACCGCGCCCGCCTTCCCCACCAGTTGCCCGGATAGAAATATTCCGTAAGTCTGCCAAATTGCTGTAATACACTGTGGGGGAACCACCATTTCCCCCATCTCCTCCCTTGCCACCATTACCACCGTTACCACCATCTGGTGCATTTATATCATGGCTGACGCGATCGCGTTGGGAACCACAGTCAGGTTGATCGCCATGTTCCCCGTCTTCCCCGTCTTCACCATCTTTACCCGACAAGTCAAAATTTACAGGTGAACCATTGACAAAAATATTTTGGTTTTCACCGCTGCTACCATCTCTACCCGATCGCCCATCGGTTCCTGCGCGTCCATCTCTGCTATAATTTCTGGCTAATTTATAGTATTCGTCAGAGGCAACGGCTGGGCATAAAACTGAACCAGAGGCAGGCAAAAAGCTAGTAAAAAAGCAGAATGTCAGCAGTAGTGGCAGTTTACTCCTAAAACCATTGTGCATCTATTTACACCTAAAAGTTTAGTTGAATTATCTACTCCTGACGCTGACTTTCAACAATTTGCTCCCTCTTGTCCAGTGAGATTGTGTCCGCATAATTAGTTATGATTCCCACAGTTATTGCACCCCACCCCCAACCCCCTCCCCGCAAGCGGGGAACTCGGGGCCCCCTCTGGGGATTAGGGGCAGGGAGACAAAGCGCAGCTTTGGCGGGGTGGAGTTCTTGGGGTTTAGTAAGTAATCAAACGGACATAATATGAGATTGTGTCCGGTTAAAGACCGATCGATTTGAAAAAAGAATGCAACATTGTACATTCTAAAGCGAGGTAGTGAGCGTTGAAGTGTGACACACTTATGAAAAAGGATTAGCTTCTGTTATCACTTCTGGCAGTGGAATAAACTCTGTTTCATCTGGCACGCTAGCAAAGCGAGAGTCGCGCCAATCAGCTTTAGCTTGCTCTATTCGCTCTGGTCGGCTAGAGACAAAATTCCACCATTTGTAGCGTGTACCTAACGGCTCACCGCCAATAACAATACATCGAGCAGCATCTGTAGCAGAGACCTCAACTCGATCGCTTGGCTCTAGAATAGCGAGACGATATTGCTCTATCGGTTCATCATTAATCCTCAACCCCTCGGTGACACTGTATACTGCCCTTTGTGAATAATCTGTAGGGATAGTGAAGTGGGTGTTTGCAGACAACACTGCATCTAAATAGAGGATAGGTGAGAGAGCTTTCACTGGTGAGGTATAGCCAAATGCTTGCCCAGCAATAAGTTTGATGATAACGCCATTCTCTTCCCAGGTGGGAAGGATTTCAGCCGGATAGTGAATGAACGTTGGCTCGGTTTCTTCGTGTTCAACAGGCAGGGCAACCCAGGTTTGAATGCCATGAATAGTAGTTTCTTGCTGACGGTCAAAGTCAGGTGAGCGTTCTGAATGGACAATCCCCTTTCCTGCTGTCATCCAGTTGACTGCACCTGGTTGGATTTCCTGTACAGTACCCAAACTATCGCGATGCATCAAAGCACCATCAAATAAATAAGTTACCGTTGCCAGATTGATATGAGGATGTGGTCGGACATCGATGCCTTGATTGGGTGGCATAACGGACGGACCAAGATGATCGAAAAAGATAAACGGCCCAACCGTTTGGCGATTAGGATATGGCAAACTGCGGCGGGCAGAAAAACCACCCAGATTTTTAACTTCGGGTTCAATCAGTTGAAGAATTGCCATAAATACATCGCAGTTGATTAGTAAATGCTGTAATTATTATAAGTATATTTACTTTGAAATAAGCTAATCTGGATAAGTTATCTGTTTGTTTTGTAGAGTTGATGCCAATGCGATCGCCTGTTTTTTGCTAGTTTTTTATTATTAAACATTAAACACAGCCCCAGTCAGTATTGTTTCTCAACTAGAGAGTCTTTTGACAAGTGCGATCGCTCACGTTTAACTTTCTTAAACTTCTGATTAGATTTCAGTTTCCTACTGTTGAGGAAATTAATTGCAACCAATTAGCTCAATTACTATCAAATTCTGCAAAGCCCCGTCCATTAGTGCTAGATGCACGAAGTCAGGCTGAGTATGCAGTCAGCCATATCGAAACAGCAGTTCGCATAGATCCTCTCACAGAGGACTTAGCAGCAGTTGCAACAGTTTCAAAAGATAGACCAATTGTTGTGTACTGTGCTGTTGGCTACCGGAGCGCAAAATTAGCCCAAAAACTGGATAAAGCCGGGATGAAGTGCATTTATAACTTGAGTGGTGGAATTTTTCAGTGGGCAAACGAAGGCAGGCCGATCTTTCAAAATGGGCATCCGACACAGCTTGTACATCCTTACAATGCAATCTGGGGAAAACTGCTAAAAGCTACTTACCATACTCAGGAGTGTTGACCTTTGGACTAAGAGCTTGTCAACATTAAGTAAGTAGAATAAAAGCAACGATAAAACTACTTAAGCTGCATGTCTCAAGTTTCGATTGTCATTCCTACTTTAAACGAAGCAGTTAGTTTAGGGCGGACATTACGCCAATTGACTTTACTTAATCCGCCTGCTTTTGAAGTGATAGTAGTAGATGGTGGCAGCAATGATGAGACAGTGGCAGTTGCAAAACAATGCTTGGGGTCATTAAATCAGTCGCTAGGCGTACAAGTTCTCTCATCTGAACAGCGTGGGCGTTCTATTCAGATGAATTACGGAGCATCAGCTGCAACTGGAGATATTCTTTGCTTTCTTCATGCAGATACTTGGGTGCCGGATGACTTAATCACGGTAATAAAGCAAACCCTAGCAGAACCAACTATTGCCTGTGGGGGGTTCATTTCTCTAATGAGTGGATCTCAAACGACTCGCTGGGGCGTCTCTCTACATAATTATTTAAAAACCTACTACGCGCCACTGCTATTTAAGCCTCACCTGTTTTTTCGAGGATTGCGCCTGTTGTTTGGAGATCAGGTAATGTTTTGTCGTCGCACTGACTTTTGGGATTGCAATGGATTTGATGAGGCATTACCGATTATGGAAGATGGAGATTTATGCCTGAGATTGGTTAAAAAAGGACGTATTTATCTGGTGAACCGCATTGTTCACTCTTCAGATCGCCGCGTCGCAAAATGGGGTAGCTGGAAAGCAAACGCAATCTACCTTTATATCGGTTTTTTGTGGGGGATTGGCGTTGATGCAAATTATCTCAAACAATTTTATCAAGATATTCGCTGATTCAGGCTCCAGTCATAGTAGAGATAGGAAATCGGCGTTGAAGCATTTATTGGCAAGTCTGTTTCTAGGTAGGAGCGGATATATTCTGGAATAGAGGATTTGACCTTAAGAAAATCTTGACGATACCATTTAAAGATTTTGCTACAGTAGAGCGTTTTACTATCTGAGTCATAACGGACTTTTTCAGGATTGTTAATGAAGCGACGGGTATCTTCATCTAACTGCTGAGTAACTTGTTGAGGAAAATAAGCTCCAGCCCGCAGTAACGGACAACCAACGGAAGCGCAGACAATTGCAAAATGAATTCGTGGCTCCTGTAATTGATTCCGCAGAATCTGGTTTTCTATTTGGGCTAGACTGTAATGTTCGTCAAATATATAATAAGCACGACGTTGGAAGAACCACAAAAAAGCCAGCCAGTTGGGAATGCCTAAGATTCGCGGACGGATTGACTCAAGCGGGTATCTCTCCAAAATTGTCGAAATGGTGAACGCATTGTAAAGGTTGATCCACAATGCCAATTGCTCAGAAGTGTTGCTATTAGATGTAAAAGCCAGATTTTTTTGACTCGACAACCAATTTGCGATCGCTTGAGGTTGCTCAGTTTTCCAAGCAATATAGTTTACACGACCCTCTCGATCGACATACTGACGCAACAACCTGTCCCAAGGTTCAAAATCAATCATTATTGCTGTGTTTATATGTTGGTCGTTGTTTTTACTTATACCTGTACCAATTGAATCCTAAAAATAGAATGAAATAGTCCTGATTTAGAGCTAAGAGAATTCTTTGGTTTCGTAATAGTGACGTACAGTTGAATTTGTACAAGTATTTATTTAACGAATTATAACAATACTATCTTTGGCAACTTGAAATCAGCGATACACTGAGGAAAATTCCTTGAGGAAGCGTTGATGGCACGGTCAAACGGGGTTACAAGTGAAACGTCTGTAGAGGAATTGCCTACAGCTTCAGACAAAGATACGATCGCAATTGAAAATCCACCTGAGCCAGTGGAGGATGCCCAAGATATTGACGACATATTGAACTCACTAAAAACCTTACTGAGTTCTCTAGAAAAGCTCCAAAAAGTCCGGCAGGAAGTGGGCGATATCAAACCGTTGATTGGGCGGATGCTTGATGGAGAACTAGTTGCTGGTGAAGAACTTGAGCAACTCAAGACAGGTGTGAGCAGTCTTTCTCGCCTTGTTCGTGCTTATAATGACCATCAAGTAGCGTTGGCTAAAGCACAACCTGCTAGAAATTTGCTAGATCAAGTACTGAAAGAACGTAAAGCTAATTGAGTTGAGACTGGGGATTAGGGATGAAATTCTTTGGATTTTGGTTGGAGTTCTAATTTCCAATTTAACAAGCGATCGCATTCTCTCAAAAAAGTGCGATCGCTTCTCCATCGCCTTTAGGTATGTATGTCTACGACGACAAGGTATATTGTTAAAGTAAGTATGGTATTATACTCCATCTACTATTTAAATTTGCTAATAACCTAAAATAGGTTATGATGACGAAAGCCTAGTATTACTTGCAAGGTAGGTATCGTAATGAAGACTAATAGAGAGAATCTACCCTTAGACCAGATTCTCTTGGAGGATAGCTTACAAATGCTGAGTAATCTGCCAGATGATTGTGTTGATTTAGTTGTATCCTCTCCACCTTATAATCTAGGCAAAGAATACGAATCAAGGCAAGCTATTGAGATTTATTTGGCAGAACAAACAGCCGTTCTGTTTGAATGTAGCCGGATTCTCAAAAATACAGGTTCGCTATTTTGGCAAGTTGGTGCTTTTTCTGACCGAGGAATGCTGATTCCTTTGGATATTCGCTTTTTTCCGATTTTAGAGTCATGCAGATTAATTCCTCGCAACCGAATTATATGGGCTAGGCAACATGGTCTTCATGCCCAGAAAAAGTTTTCTTGTAGACATGAAACTATTCTTTGGTTTACTAAATCAGATAATTATAAATTTAATCTAGATGCTATTAGAGTTCCCCAAAAGTATCAAAATAAGAAACATTATCGAGGAAATCGAAAGGGGGAACTTTCATGCAATCCAGAAGGTAAAAATCCTGGTGATATTTGGTTGTTTCGGAATGTTAAACACAATCATGAAGAACAAACTATACATCCCTGCCAATTTCCAGAAGACTTGGTAGCTAGAATGATATTAGCTACAACTAACGAAAATGATATTGTTTTAGATCCATTTATGGGAGCTGGTACTACGGCAGTGGTTGCGAGAGATCATGAACGTCATTTTATCGGGTCAGAAATTGAACCGAAATATCATCAAGTTGCGTTGCGTCGTCTCAGTGGCAATCCAGATAAAAATGGTTGTTTTCCAAATTTAAAAACATTGCGTGATTATGTTGAAAAAACTGGTCAATCTATTGATAAATTTAAGTTTGACGTGCAAGTAGGAAATAAAGCTTCAGAACGCAGCAAAGCAAAAATTTATCCAGAAGAGTATCATTTGCAAGAAATGGAAGATAGACTAATCTATGAAGAATCTGCTTTTGCAGCTAATCTAAGAGGTGAAGAGATTCCAGTAGATGCAAAGCTTAATGGAAATGGGAAAACGACCTCTTTACAAAATCAAATGGTAAAACAAATAGAAGAAGTAGAACAAATCGAATTGAGATTATGGACTTAATAGATTAATTTTTACAATAAGTTAATTAGACAACGACTACGGGCTGTACTCCCGCAATAATTTGGCATTGGCGACTAACTCTAGTATTCACGGTTCTAGAATATCTTTTAGATAAATACTCAGTCCAGATAATAGGAACTATTGTATTTTGTTGTTCAAATAATCCAACCAGTCTGATTGGTACATCAAAAACTTGGTTTTTAGCCAAAGCTGTTAATTGATTAACAGCTTGCTCGTAATAAAGAGTGCTATTGGAGGCAGGAAACATCAGAGCCTTTGTTACTATAATTACCAAATTAGTCGGGTATCCAACAAATTCAGTTTTAGCTTTGAAGAACAATTCTGAGCGCAAAGTGTTATTGAGTAAAAAGGGATAGTTAGAAAATTGAATTTCAATGATAATGCCAGTTTTAGCAAAATCAACATCTGTACCTAAAAATCTATAAGGTCCTGGAATAGGAATATTTGATTGCCAACCATCATGAATAAAAGCAGCTTTAATATATTCGTTCGTACCTACTGGATCGAATATTGCATTACCTTGAATTCCAGCTTGATCTGAAGCCTTGATGTGCAAAGGCATTCTAGTGAGAGTAGCACTAATCTCATGCCATTCGTTTTGGTATTGGGTATTAATTATTGTATCTGCTGCGTTAAAGTCAACATATTGAATAATGATTATTATGTCTCCTTTTGGTATTTCACCAGTTCTTTGATAAAAGCAAGCGGATCGATTTCTAGAACTTGGGCAACTTGTAAAAATTCAATCACGTCAAGACGACGCTCTCCACGTTCATACTTTGATACATAAGATTGTGGAAGCTCTAGCTTTGCTGACAACTCTGTTTGAGTGAGCTTTGCAGCTTTCCGCGCTTCTATAAGTAACTGGCGAAACCGATTGTAATCTTCGCTGAAAACTGATTTAGGCACTTTAGCTTGCCTTTTTTCTGGCGATGGTTTATTCGATCTCGATGAGAGTTATTACATATTGCTAAACTCAGTTAAATTCTAAAACCTAATATAGGATAAACCCAAAATAGGTTTTTAACAGCTATGCTGAAAACAGCACGCGCGTAGGCGTTAGCGTAGCCTCTCCAAGAGTTGCCCTTGGTAGACATCGCACCCTTAATTCCTCAAGGTCGTAAATGTGAAGTCGCTACATGTCTAAATCTGTGGTTTCATTTGAAGGATATCAAATTTTGCAAGATATCTATTTATGATGATGAATGTTGCACCTGCCATTGTAATACTGGGTCAAAATAGCGTGACAGTAGCACGCAAGATAATCAGCGTCTTACCAGGGGCAACACTATACGGTTTAGAGGGTCGCACATCGGAAGTTGATGTCAGCTTCACAAATTTTGGCGAGACGCTACGCGAGTTATTTATGCAGGGAAGACCTCTGATTGGCATTTGTGCTGCTGGTATTTTAATTAGGACGCTAGCTCCGGTAATCTCGGATAAACGACAGGAACCACCAGTGCTAGCTGTGGCTGAAGATGGTAGTGCTGTTGTTCCCTTGTTGGGTGGACTTGGTGGAGTAAACGATTTAGCGCGTCGCATTGCCGAAGTCCTGGATGTTAAACCTGCAATTACGACCACAGGCGATTTACGTTTAGGCACAACGCTATTATCTCCTCCTCCTGGATACCATTTGGCAAACCCAGATGATGCAAAGAAATTTATTTCAGATGTGCTAGCTGGGGCACAAGTTAATCTTGAAGGAATAGCACCTTGGTTGAGCGATAGTAAATTACCGATAGATGCCAAGGGAGATTTGACCATCCAAGTTACAGAACGTTTGGTGACTCCTACAGCCAACTGTCTTGTCTACCATCCAGCAACGATCGCGATCGCAATTAGTGGCATCATTGATAATGCAGTCGTTTTAGTACAACAGCTACTAGCTGATGCCAAACTAGAAAAAACATCAGTCGCCGGGATATTTGCACCCATCACCGCCGCAGCCGATCCCGCAATCCACGCCGTATCTAGCGCCTTGGGAGTACCCACCCGCTTTTTTACCCCAAATCAGCTAGAAAGTCTACTTTCACAAGGTTATAGCCCCGCCCAAGCCGCAGCGATCGCCGCCACAGGTGCATCCCCTTTATCTTCTCCTTCTGCTAGCATTGCGATCGCTATTGCCCCTCAAGTAATTGACCCCAATACCATCGGTCAGCCACGCGGACGGTTAGCGATTATTGGCACGGGCCCTGGTGGTTCGCTGTGGATGTCTCCAGAAGTGAAGGAGATTCTCAAGTCGGCAACTGACCTAGTAGGTTATAAAACTTATTTAGATTTAGTTGGTTCTCTGGCTGATGGCAAGCAACGGCATGAGTCTGACAACCGCGAAGAAGAAGCACGAGCAAAGATGGCCCTTGATTTGGCTGCATCTGGGCGATATGTAGCTGTAGTTTCATCTGGCGATCCCGGTATCTATGCAATGGCAGCAGCGGTTTTTGAGGTGTGCGATCGCTATGCTAAACCTGAATGGGACAGTATCGACATTCATGTAGCCCCAGGCATCTCTGCAATGCAGGCAGCAGCAGCAGCCATTGGTGCGCCTCTTGGGCATGACTTCTGTGCTATTTCCCTTTCTGACATCTTGAAACCTTGGTCTGCGATCGCACAACGAATTACCGCTGCTGCCGAGGCTGATTTTGTCATTGCTTTCTACAATCCTGTTTCCAAAGAGCGTACTTGGCAACTGGCAGAAGCGAGAAATATTTTGCTGCGACATCGAACACCAGATACACCAGTAGTATTAGCCCGAAATCTCGGTCGCCCAGGACAGACGGTAAAAGCGATCGCACTTGAGCAGTTAACTCCAGCAAGCGCTGATATGCGGACAATTATTCTCGTTGGTTCCACAAAAACCCGAACCATTAAGCGCCGCGATGGTAATATCTGGGTTTATACGCCGCGTCGCTATACCGAATAGGCACGATTGGCGCTGTCAGCAAAGAGAGCAAAAAAGGATAAGCACTTTTTTAAAGCACTCAAAGATGAAGGGATGGGATTTTGCATTTTTTGTAATGCTGCGATCGCTACCCTTTATGCTTTAGAAATAAAACAAATCAAACGAATTGTAATTTTTGAGTGTGATGTACATCACATAAAAGGAACACAAGCAGCCGAGCAAAAGGTGTCCAACATTATTTTTTGTTCAATTCATCAATTAGCAGGTTATTAACACATAGAAAAATCTAAGGAACATACATAGAAGTTCCCAAAAGCCTGCAACAGCAAGTGGTAAATCGTCAAAATTTTGAATTTTCACAACAGCAGTCACAGTTGTGTTACTATACAACTCGTGTATGTAGTTCATTCAAACAAAAATCCCAATATCTCTCACCTACCTGGAATGTAAATGAGTAAAAATCATTGGTGATTACGCTATGAAAAAATAAATTATTATCAAACAGAATACATTTGTCAAAAGTCAGAATTTATTCTGAATTATGTACAACTAGCGGATGAATCATCAGGTTTAAGAACCTCACAAAACAAGAAAATTTGGTGATACAAGAATTCATTAGTGGGTCTAAATCCCCGATTGAGAACGAAGCTCCTTCTCTACGAAAGGTTTCTCTTTCAGAGACGCTAACGCGAATGCCAAGAAATCCTTAAGTGTCTTGATTCGGACTTCTGAATTCTTATTTCAACACATTTTCTTTGGAATTTTAACATTGTAATCTAAGCATGTAGTAATTAGTCAGGAGTTTAGTTTCATGAATCCTAAAGTCTCTGTAATTATCCCTGCCTACAATACTGAAGTTTATATTAAGAAGGCAATAGAGTCAGTCTTAAATCAAACCCTCACTGAGCTTGAAGTTATCGTTGTCGATGATGGTTCGATTGATAAAACTGTAGAAGTTGCAAAGAGTTTTACCGATCCACGTCTCACAGTGATAGTTAATCCACAAAACCTTGGGGTTTCTGCTGCACGTAATCTTGCTATCAGAGCAGCCCAAGGAGAATGGATTGCTGTTCTTGATTCAGATGACTGGTATGCTCATGAAAGATTAGAAAAGCTTGTGTTGCTAGCAGAACAAGCAAATGCAGATATGATTGCAGATGATGTTTATTTTATAAAAGATGGTGCAACATCTCCTTGGAGTACATTGATTCAAGAAAGTGGAGAACATATAGATAAAATTCTCCAAATTGATATCGTTTATTTCGTAGAGACTGATGTCTATGGAAAAACAGGGCTGCATCTTGGTTTAAGTAAGCCTATGTTCAAACGAGAATTTTTGGTTAAACACAGCATAGAGTACGATGAAACCCTAAGTATAGCTGAGGACTTTTGGCTTGACATGAAATGCTTAATTAATGGCGCTCGCTTTTTTCTAGTGCCAGAAGCCTATTATTTCTACCGTTCGCGCTCTTCTTCTCTTGTACGTGAAAGCCCATTTAAACGTCTAAATCAATATTGCATAGCTACTTATTCTTTCATGCAGCAAAAAGCTGTGAAAAAAAATCCAGCTTTAATGCGTGCTCTGTCTTATAATCTTACAGTTTACAACAGAACTTTAGCTTACTATCAAGTTTCATTCTCTATCAAAGAAGGAAAATGGTTATTAGCATTGAAAGAACTCACGAAAAATCCAAGTTTTTTTTATGATTTTATTTATAAATTTAACGATATTATCCAACGTCGATTTCAATACTATGTGATGGGTAATGAATTAGTTTTTGAGATGCTTTATAATATCCAGATAAAACGAAGAAAACCCATGCATCCCAGTTTCTATTCTCCCAGCAATAATAAATAACTAAGGCCAAAAGATTGTTACAGAAATATGAGGTAAGGGAGTAATTAGACAACCCTGTGACTGGGAAGTTTATAAAGCTGTACGTCTTCGCAACTTGGCTGCGATGCCTACGGCGGTAAACTACGCAGCCTCATTCCAAGAAAATAATCTTGTAGTCAGTTGGGTTAACAACCAAATCATAGCTCCTATACTGATTTGTATTGGAGATAGATATGATTGAATTTAGAATATTATTCCTGAATTTACTCTCCCTATTGAACGCCGCGAAATACTCGATCGAGTAATCATGTTCTATTTTCCAACCATAGGACTGTTATGATACCTATTGCATAAGCAAAAATATCTTTCCAATCAAATACACTTCCCAAAGCAACAGCCAGAATCTTGTATTTTTGTAATCCTAAATTATTTACAAAATTAAAATATTGCAGAATTTCGATTGTACAAGAAAAGGCAAAAACTGATAAAGCGACGATGGATGAATGTATATTCAAAAAAGCTTTGACAAAGCAATAAATTAATATAACTACTAAAACATCACCGATAAAAGGACGAATGAAACTATCATTGACAAAAACAGCAATACATATTTCTATTAAAAATAGTAAAATTGTGAGATAAAAATATTTTTTGTTGAAGATAAACATGGCAATCAATAGCGCTCAAAAAACACCTGCTTTGACTATCAATCTCTTTAATTTTTGATAGATTATGTTGAAGATTCTATTATTACTGAGTAGGTTTCCAAATGACAATGGGATATAAAACTCTTTGTCTACCAATAAACTTCTCTGTTTTGCCTTCCCTGTAAGAGCTTCTGCCTTCACGTTTCCGTGTTTCGCGCAGCCTGTAGCAACTTTCGTCTTCCCTGTAAGAGCTTCTGCTTTCACGTTTCCGTGTTTCGCGCAGCCTGTAGCAACTTCCGTCTTCCCTGTAAGAGCTTCTGCCTTCACGTTTCCGTGTTTTGCGCAGTCTGTAGCAACTTCCGTCTTCCCTGTAAGAGCTTCTGCTTTCACGTTTCGGTGTTTCGCGCAGCCTGTAGCAACTTCTGCTTTGACGTTATTAGAAACAGACTTGCGTTATACGACAATACGGCTCAATTAAGGGTTATTGGTGTAAATAATTAGGGACTTTCAGAAAATAAATTATCCAATTTACTCAGATAATATTCTTCTATCTCCCCCAGCTCGGTTGTTGAGCGTAGTCGAAACACTGCCTACACACCAATAGGATAGATATTTTTGACTTCGGAAGTCCCTTGGTATTTCAAGACGCGATAAATCGCATCTCTACATCTGGATTTCGGGCTATTCCTGATACACATTTACTTGCACTGTAAGATTTAATCGGATAATCTGAGCAATCGAGATTGTTTTTCAAGAAAACCAATGAACAAATTCATACTGAGTTTGCTTTCTTCTCCAGTGCTGATTAGCTCTCTTCTCTCTATGGGAGTAATGTTGAATCACGCACAAGCTATGGAGCCAGAACCAGGAGCCAAAATCACAGATCGTCTATCTTGTATACGCAATAAACATAAAGTGGGTTTAGTATGTGCCAGGGCTTCTGTATTGGCTCAAATTCCTAACTATCAGCGTGAAATAGAGTTTTCTCAAGAAGATGCTCCCATGCTGGAGTTCAATGATGAAGAAAGCAATGTGGCAATCAACTTATTTGGCTGTGATTGTCCTGCTTGTATAAATTCTTTGCGTCAGATGCGCAACGCGACACCCTTGGTATATTAGTAAATCATCGATTTTTGAAGACGCGATAAATCGCGTCTCTACATCAGGGTTTTGGTTTGATCTGAAATCTATTGATTTATAAACAACATCCGCAAACTTTTCTAAGGACATAACATTGTTATGCCCCCACTGCGTGTTTTATTCAAAATCAAACTAACCTCAATTGCTAGTTAACGATCCTAACTGAATGATTAGCTCGATTTTTCGACTCGCAAACCAAAGTATGTCAAAACAAGTTCGGTTGAGCCATTATTGACAACTTCGTGTACTTCTCCCGGTTCGATCGCTACGCAGTTTCCCGGAAGCAAGGGGTATTCTGTACCATCAATGTGAATTACTCCTGAACCGGCTTCCACAAAGAATACCTCGCACATATCTTGATGCGCGTGTGCTGGTGCAGTTTGTCCAGGAGCAAAACGTGCTTGAGAAAAATTAGTTAGGTGAGGTAAATCGCCGAAGCGTAACATCACCTTTTTCTTGATTTCGGCATTGTGAGAAACCGACTCTTCAGGCAAGTCTTTCAGGGAAGTGGTAATCATTCGGGTCTTAAATCATTAGATAATTCCACAATACCCCTAGACCCATCAATCCTGACTCGTTGACCATCTTGCAATATCCATGTAGCACCACGAACATCCATGACTGCGGGAATTCCATACTCACGAGCAACGATCGCACCGTGAGAAAGTCTTCCTCCAGCTTCGGCAATTAATCCTCCAGCCCTTAATAACAATGGTGCCCAGCCGGAATCTGTGTAAGGTACTACCAGAATCGTATCTCGGTCGATGTCTGGAATCTCTTGTAAATTTCGCAACACTTTTACCCTACCTTCGGCTTGCCCATGACTGGCTCCGATACCTTGTAAAATTTGGTCAGAGTAAAGTTCAGAGGGAGCTAACGGGTGAGGAGGTGTATGGCCGTAGACTAAAAGAGGTATTTGAATAATCTCGCTATCTTGTACAAATTGCGATCGCCTAAATTCTACTAACTCATCTAACTGCTCTATTAATAAGCTGGAATCTTCATCTACAATTAGACGCCGCACTTCATCAAAGTTGAGAAAAAAGATATCGCCTGTTTTCTTGAGTAAACCAGACTCTAACCAAATTTTTTCTAAAGCCACAAAACTCCAACGCAATTCAGCTAAAAGCCGGGAATAAACTTCGGTGACTCGTCCTTTGATATCTACACGGCGTTGCACGAAAGAGCGTTTGCGTTTACCAGCAAAGATACTATTAATCGCGTCTTTGGCACCTGCTTGTGGTTCATTCCCCTGCATTAACTGCACAAACATCTGCTGAATCATCTGGGGATTTTCCCGCCAAGTGGGAACGGAGATATCGGTTCCTACTTCACTTAAGTAGCCGTAATCTTGCAGCAATTCGTTAAATGCTTGGAGGATTTTCTCTCCTTCAGGGGTTTGCTTTAATTGTTCAAATACTTGCTGTGGCTCAAACTCAACCAATACCTGCTTGGCATCTGTAGCGATCGCACTGAGCGATCGCAATGCCGCTACCTCTGGGGTGACGCTATGATCGATTTGCCTATCCTTTACCCGAAAAATCGCCTGTCTTAGGGCGGCACTTAAAGGAGCTAAAATGCTGTAATACGTCCCATGACGCAGCAACTCCAGAATAAAATCAATTCTTGCCAACAGCTTGGGTGGTTCCAAGCTATCTATATCTTCCTGCGTCAACTGCGACAACCCAGGAATGAAGCGTTTGTGATAATCTTCCTTGAAGTCCTTTTCTAAACTGAATTCTCGCTTCAGCAACTTCCCTAATCCTGGCAAATTTTCCCAAGTTGACTGCAAGGAAGGTTTACTTAATTTAGCTCCTCTGGTTAAAAATTCCAGACTTTCCGGCGGCAATCCCATACGGAGAAAAATATCTCCTAAGAGAGACGCATTAAAGTAAGCTCTGGAATAATGCAGAGTTGCTGTTTTGGCGAAATCTAACCCCAAAGCGCGATCGCCTAAAACTAAAGTGAAAAATTCTCCCCAAACTCCACAAGTTAAGGGACGATTAATTGACCATGTTAAGGGATGAATTACTCCGGGAATGACTTCAGCAGCGATTTTGCGCGTCCAGATGGGCAACAGAGTAGCGATCGGTCGAGATTGCAACACCCAAAGCGTTTGCCCGTCATAACTCCACTCTATATCTTGAGGAGTGCCATGATAACGTTTTTCGAGTCGGTAAGCTAAGTATGCAACTTGTTTGATTAATGATTGTGGGACTCGTCCTTCACCCTCTAATTGTACAGAGTAAGAATTTTCTGTTTCAACGACAAAAGCGCGATATTGTTCTGGTGTGACTTTTCCCGAAACGACTTGCGTCGGGCTGCCTGGAAGGGCTTCAATCACGATCGCATCGCCTTGCTGGGTAATGGGATCGCGGCTGAAAGCAACGCCAGAATACACACTCTGGACTTGTTGCTGAATCAACACAGCCATTGCTGTATCATTTAAGCCGCGATCGCGCCGATATTGGACAGCAGATGGATGATTGTAGGAAGCTTGAACTTGAGCGATCGCTGACTGTAATGCCTCTGGACTAGTAACATTTAGAATTGTTTCATACTGTCCAGCAGCAGAAGCGTGTTCTGAGTCTTCTCCAATAGCGGAGGAACGCACCACCAAGGGAGATAATTCTGATGGTTGGAGAAATTCTGTTAACCCTTCTGGATCGTCGATAGGTGCTAGTACCCATCCCTTCGGCACTGAATAGCCCCAGCGTTTAATTTGAGATAATGTTGCCGCCTTTTCTCCGACTATGGCAGCATTCAACTCTTCATCTAGAGAAACCATTGTGCGCTCGCCGCGTAAAAATTCCAACATCGCTTGCGATTCTGTTTGTGCCTCTTGGGCTGGCAGTTTCATATCATCAGGAATTTTGGTGTAAATCCAGCCCATTAAACCAGCTAAGGCCACAGCAGCAAGTATTCTGGGAATATCGCTCAGGTGCAGAAGTGCCACAAACAAAGGAAAAAGCAGCAAAACCCCAAATTTGACTACCTTTCTTGATTGCAGAATTGTAAAAGCAATACCTGCAAAGAAAGATACAAATATCGCCACCAGTGGATCGTGTACGACAAATCCCCAGACAACATTTGTCGTACCTGCTCCTCTGCCTATCCAGTATCTACCGATTACCAGAGCGATTAGGGCAACCAATTCCCAAGACGATCCATCTGGGAAGAAAATGCGGCTGAGTAAGACTGCCGCAACTCCTTTAAAAGCTTCTGACAAGACTGCCAGAATTCCGACAATTTTACCGCCATGATAAAAGGCAGCTGATACACTAATATTTCCTGTACCAACTTGTGATAACTGCTTCCGTTTGAGGGCGTAAGTTATCCATGCTATCAGGGGTAATCCGCCCAAAAGGGGGCAGACAATTAAAATAACTAAGATACCCCAAGGTTCAAACATTCTGGATTTTGGATTTTAGATTTAAATTTTCCATCTAAAACCTCAAATCTAAAATCTAAAGTTTTGCTGAAATTTTTGATGGTTATAAGGGGGGGTTTTATTTATTAGTTGCTAAATGGACACTTGGCTAAGACGGAAACCGTTTAAGACAAGTGTCCTTCTAGACGACTAATGGTTTTAGTTTAGCGCATAGGCAGCTTGCAGCGCCCAGATTACGAGAGCAGCGATCGATCCCAGAAGCAACACGGTAGAGATAGTGACTACTTTTGGAGAATCTGCTCCCTTAAATTTCATAATTCCGCGATTTAAGTCGGACACAGCTTTGTAATCCTCTGTTGTTGGAGCATGAAATATTTGTCCGTTTTGATTGTAGTCCTTCTATTTGCGGATGACGTTAAATTCACTTTAAAAATTTAGAAGCAGGAGGAGGCAGGGGGGCAGGGGAGCAGGGGAGCAAGGGAGCAGGGGAGCAGAGGAGCAGAGGAGCAGGGGAGCAGGGGAGCAGGGGAGAAGTTACAGTAAGTTTTTCCCCTCTGCCCCTGTGCCCCTCCGCCTCTTGTGCCCAATCCCCCAGTATCATTGAAAAGCAACTCAGTATAAGAGGGTGTGAGTAGGTGAAAATAGCACTGAGCGTAATTTTGGCGGTGGTTGTGGGATTGTTTTTGGCGATCGAGATCGGACTGCGATCGCTGTTTGGTTTTGGTAATCCCCTGATTTATATTGGCGATGAGCAGATTGGTTATTTGTTGGCTCCCAACCAACGTACTCGTCGTTTTGGGAATCGCATTGAAATTAATGAATATTCTATGCGAGGTAGTCCGATAAAAAAGATACCTGCACCTTCTGGGCTGCGAATTCTCCTCTTAGGTGATTCTATTGCTAACGGTGGCTGGTGGACAGATCAGACTAATACAATATCTAGTTTGATGATGCGTTCTCTACCATTATTCACTAATAGTAATTATCAGGAAGTAGAAGTGTTAAATGCTTCAGCAAACTCTTGGGGGCCAAGGAATGAATTAGCTTATTTAGAGAAGTTTGGCACTTTTAACGCGCAAGCAGTGGTGTTATTAATTAATACTGATGATTTGTTTGCAACTCCTCCTACTTCTTTACCAGTAGGACGCGATCGCAATTATCCCGATCGTAAACCTCCGCTGGCATTAGTGGAAGTGTGGCAGCGTTATATCGTCAAGCAAAAGCCAATTCCTGAACTGCAAGCCGTGCAAAAAGAATCAGGCGATCGCGTGGGGGTTAATTTGGAGGCGATCGCTAAAATTCAAGCCTTGACTCGCCAAACCAACAGCAAATTTCTGCTGGTGATGACTCCTTTACTACGAGAAATTGGTGAACCAGGCCCCCGCGATTACGAAATAAAAGCACGTCAGCGCTTGAGTGATTTTACCAAAGCACAGCAAATTCACTATATAGACTTTTTACCGAACTTCAATTCAACTACCAAGCCGCAAGGTTTGTTTCACGATCACATTCACCTCAACTTGCAAGGAAATAAATTTGTCAGTGAAGTTATGGAGCGATCGCTTTTGGAAATACTGGGGGAGGCGTCACTTCGTCACTAATATTCGTGTTTTAGCTAGATTTCTGAGTATCTCTAACCAAATTATTTAACTCTTCCTGCATTTGACTTTGAACTATTTCATAACAAGCATTTACATAGTTACGATCTCTAGCTGCATCTCGACCATATCTTTCAAAAGTAATTGGATGACAGACACGAGTGTGAATCTGCACAGGTAGAGGAATATTTGGCAGAGGGCCAATAGACAAGCCCCAAGGCAAGCCTAAGTAAATTGGGAAAACTCCAGGGTCTATTTGATATAACCACGGCAATCCCCATTGATGCAATTGTTTCACTAACTCATAGCAATCACATAAAACTATCAAGCTATCATGAGCGCCTACGGAGATTACAGGAATAATCGGAACTTCTTGTTTTAAAGCCAGCTTGACAAAGCCCTGATGACCGGCAAAATGAATTTTATGGCGTTGGCTATGAGGACGAAACATATCATATTGTCCTCCAGGATATACCAGAACGCTAGCACCTCGATCGAAAGCCGCATTAGCCATTTTGGGATGTGCAACAATTGCTCCGAATTTCTGGGCTAATCCTGCTATTTCTGGACTCACTTTCCAAGCAGAAGGGTGCATTAGACCATACACCAGACGCTCGGTTCCAAATCTAGAAAACCAATCGTACATCATCATTATTAAATCTGGAGAAGCCATGCCCCCATTGTGAGAGCCAACCAGTAGTACTTTTCCTGTTGTTGGTATATGATGCCATCCATCAGTTTTTACTTGAAAGTAATAACGGTAAAACCATTCCCATACAGGCATCAGTAATTCAATAAACTGAGTATCTCGTTGTGTTAATGACTGATGAATCTTTTTTGATAATTCTGATGTTAAGCAATTGTCAGCGCTGACAGAAACTTTCTCTACGTGTTTTGGAAATTCCATAATTAATCGCCCATCTTCCATCACTTATCTATTTTGACCGCTGCATAACGCTGTTACTCATTATTCAATAACAGTTGTTCTTTTTTTAGGTCTATCATCGCTCGGACATGGTTTGCAGACATGGTGGAATCTGGTACGCGTACGCATAGCCCGTCGTAGACATCGCTACTCAATTCAAGCAGTAGTAAATCCTGTGGATTTTTATTTGCAAAGATTCGCCAAAGTTCTCGGTGAACCTGTTCCCATTGGTGCAGCTCCAAAATAAGATATGGGGCGATCGAGATAAGTAAGGGAATAATCACTAACACTTGAGTATTAGCACTAAGTTAAGATACAGTCATTGTCTCAACTGGTTAAGAGCCTCTAAGAATACATTCCTAGTCTTAAGACTGGGAACGAGACTACATAAACCTTTGGACTTTACAACCGTGCCATTGATTCATGAAATACTTTCTTGGAGACGAGTAAGCAAAAAATTTACAGCTTGAATAAATTTAAAACACTACCTACAATCTATTAATCAATCCAGGCAGATTCAGCCACCATTGAGCTTGATTAGCGATCGCTCTTTGGGAAAAACTTTTTGGTTTACTGGTCACAGAGCGCGAGTTTGGTGATCGCACCCAATCCCAAAAACAAACCCCGTGCTACGCGAGAGGTGCTACGGCGGAATATGGGGATTAATCGGCTTCTTTGTACAGCCCAATCTCTTTTTATATGTCTTGTAGTTTTTTGTAACTGGTTAATGAGGGGGAGATTTTGGTTAATTGTTATTTCAAATCCCTCATCAAAGTTATCCTGTATTGTGTTTCATTCTTTAGTTGTGTTACAAAAACATTTGTACTCAGTACATGAAATAGATTATTAGAAAGTTTTTGAATTTTAACCTTCTGTATCTAATGTGTATCTGATTGTTTGCAACATAACCCAATACAGTTCAGTTAAGAATAATAGTAGGTTGGGCTTCGTTCCTCAACCTAACAAAGGCTTGATAATGTAGGATTTCGTTCCTCAACCCTACCTACACCAATTTTATTTTTTAGCCTTAACTGAACCGTATTGCAACATAACCAAGATGTTAAAAGTTAAAACGTCCGTTAGGAAGTGCTTCTCTTCTCTGTACTACACTTCCATCACGATTTTGGCATTCAAGGTCATAACGATTGTCATTATTTAACCTTATAGCCTTGATACGTGAACCTGGGTGGGTACACCAAGATGTTTTTGTATACCATCGCTTACCATTGGCGTAATTAATCCATTTAGAACCTTGATCATCAGCACAAAGAGCATCTCTACCACCTTTACCGTCAAAGTTCCCAAACACTATGTACGAGCCAGAATGTATACACCAACCATTAGGAGTAACATCTACAGCAGATGCTGACTTTTGGTTCATCAAATTCATACTAAATAATGAAATTGTAACTGCGCTTGCTAAACTAAAGGCTTTAAAAAGTTTGAATGTATTCATAATTAGTTTCCTCCACTAATGGTATGCGAAACTCAAAAGCTCTACAGTAATTGAGATAGGGCAAAATGCAGTTAATTGCAACGCTTAATTGCTATTGAAAAGATATCACGCTGATCAATATAAGTGCGGGTTGAAGTCATAAAATTTCATATTGACTTATACAAGCGTCTCCGATCCATGAAATTTGCTCATCTCTCTACACCTTGTGATATAACGTTGTACTGCATCTGAATAGAAACCGCTATAGGCTTATTCATCCTCAGAGTTATTCGTAAACTCGCGTAATTTGCGTATGTTTTCAGGCTCATCGAATATTACTAAGAAAAGCTCTCAGCTATACGGAGTAAACATTTAAACTGTTAATCAATAAGTAGTGAGTGGGCAGATCGAGCGATCGCATTACTGCACTAGCTGAAGCCCAGCCAAAATTGTCTTTACTTTCTAAACAAGATCGATATAAGCCTTGGTGGTTTATTTTGATCTTTTTCATGCCACCACTCTTTGAAGTCCTCAAGCAGAAAGCCATGAACTTTTGCTGTGTTAAAAAAGTCTGATAAATGATGCACAAATGCAGGAATTTCAAAGTTCTCTTGCTGTCTTTGAAAATTAGCTTTTGTTCCTTGATATTGCTTGAATGGATGAAGCTCACAAATGAAAAAGTATCCTCCTTTGACTAAGACACGAGATGCTTCTGAAAATATCAAGCTGAGGTCTTCGATGTGTTCTAAAACCAGATTACAAGTGACTAAATCGGCAGACTCATTCTGACAAGTCCATTGCTTGGTAATGTCTTCGGTAATAAACACTACATTCGCAGACCTCACTTTCTTTTTTGCCTTTTCAATCATCTGTGCTGAAAAATCGATCGCACAAACTTTCAGAGCAATTTGTGAAAGTAAAAGCGTATTTTTACCTGTGCCACAGCCAATTTCCACGACTGATTTACACTTCAAACCCATCAAAGTTTCTCTGGTGACGGTTTGATCCAGATCGCGCGTCAGATTTTCGTCAGCATCGTATGTGGCTGACCAATTATCGTATGCTGCTTGAATACTCATATAGCTTCATTTTGCCGAGCAAAAGGTATTATACCTATTCATCATTCCTATTTCACCGTGCGATCGCACAGTGCCAGTATAAGTGCTGCCGCAAGTGCCGCTATTGTCCGAACGTGGTTCCAGAACGTCCAGTTGGTAAGATATCTAGCCCATAGGTTCGCGCCTTCAGTGCTATCCGGTTTGGCGATCGCTAACGCATCATTTAGTGGCACATTGAAGGCGATCGTCACTAGAACGGTGCCAATGAGATAGAGCAAGCTACCGACAAGCAAATAGGCAGCACCAGGTTGATGCCACTTTAACACCGACGAAATCGCTAGAAAGATGCAAGCCACAGCCGTTCCGAAGAGTGCCAACATGAACAACGGATTGATCGCGGTGATATTGATGGATTGCATAGCGATAATGCCCTCCTTTGGCTGGAGTCGTGCAAGGGCATTCATCACAAAAGTTGAGAAGGCAAAGAAGACGCCAGCCACCAATCCGCAGCCTAGTGCTGTGAAAAGCGTCAAAGGGAAGCGCAAATTGTCAATAATTACCATTAAAGCCTCCTGTTAAGAGCTAATTTGTAAACTATAGTAAAGTCTCTGTCTCGTAAGCGTTGCAGGAATTTGAGCCAATCAAGCGTTTATTCTCTGAAAGTCATGCCCAGCAATGAATTGGGTATCCTTAAGATTTTCTTTACGAATCAGCTCGAATACTGCCCAACGCCTTGTTCGCAGATGGTGTTATGTCACAATACTCTTGGGTTAAGGGTTATTGGTGTAGATGATTGGTCTTTCAAGACGTTAATTGTCATCAATACCTAAATATTATTAATTAGGTGTGTATAGAGTTGGATGTAATTAAGAAAAAAATTAATAAATCAAATTTATCTAATCACTGAAAAGCTTTATCAGTAAAGGTTTAAAGCAGGTACGATCGCGAAAGGTGATTGCGAAGTCGGGGTTATCTCATTAAACTTTGAAGCTAGTGGTACGTGAAAGTATAAAGTGAATGAATTTAGATATCCGAAAGTCTGTAGTTAGACAATTTTACTCAACAGAACTTAATAAACTTTACGATTTATCAGACTCGTTCTGTAATTTTTTTCCTGCGTGTCGAATTGCAAGTGTTCAACTATTAACCCTATCTACTGATATGGCTTTCAATTGTGTAGAGATTGAAAGAATTGAGCAAGACATTCCTCAGTCTGTAGTTAAAACTTATAATCGCCATCTTTGGTACTCTCAATACAGCCTCAGCAATCTGTACCTGGTAAAAATTTCTGTTGAATCTGAGAATTCGTTTGCTCTTCTAATACAGGGATATGTTGATGATGGATGGGACAATAGCGGTCGGTTTATAGAAATTTTCGATAAGCAAGGTGATTTTCTAGGAGCAGGTCGTTGTCACTATGAAGGTGTAGAGTGGCTTTCTCGACAACTTAACGGTAAAGACTTTTATACTCCGGCTCCTCCTTGGGTTGGTGATGAGCCTGGAGTTCAAACTGCATCCGAGCCTAGATGGTCTACTGAATTTCTCTTACAGTACTCTGTTAATATTGAGCAGAAAGGTTCAGTTACCCGCTATATGCTTCCTGGCGAAGATTAGCAAAATTTTCAACTGTACCAAGACATGGCTTCATAATAAGTAGAGCGATTGCACTGCTTGCGACAATGTATTTCCAACCTTTTGACATTAACGATCCACAGACTACATTACTGTAAATCTGAAACAAATATCTTTACTGTATAGCTTGGTAAGTCAGCAACTAAACCATCCTCTCCAGATTTCACTTCCTGATTACTAACCCAATCTCGCCAATACTCAGCAGTTGGGAAGCCTGAAATTTTATATTGATTTAGATTTTGCTCGGAGAAATTTACCACGACGACGACATGAGAATTCTGCTCATCCCAACGGGTGTAAGCCAGCACTTTCTCAGCTGCATTTTCGTAGAAAAACTTAATATTGTCACTTTGCAAAGCTGGAGTTTGCTGGCGTAGAGCAATCAGCTTTTGATAATACTCAAATAAATCATGATTCTGGTCGCTTGACAATAAAGACCAAGTAATCTTCTGCGGCTTAGTCACATCTTCGCTTTTTTGCTGATATTCGCCAAACTCTTCTCCCATCCATAGCATCGGTATACCCATCGCTGTCATTAACACAGCAGCTGCTAATTTGGCTCGTTCAAATGCGGCGGCGTCAAAGATGTCGCAATTGCCTAATTCTCGTAATACACGTTCGCGATCGTGGGTTGCCAAATAATTAATTACATTGGTTGCGATCGCATAACCCTGCTGTTTGGGATCTAAAATTTGCTTGAGTTGTTCTAATTCAAATGATTTACCACAAATATACGGAATTATAAAGTAGCGAAAACTCTCATGCCAACAAGCATCTAATGGGCCATCTGGCTTGACTACAGTGCTTGTATCGGGAATGTGTTCAGCAATGTTGTAAAACTGTTTGGGTGCAGCATAGCTTTTCGCTTCCTTAGTCAGCCAATTGAGAAATTCAAAGTTAGCCAATTGCCGCACTGCATCAAAGCGAATTCCATCAATGTGATACTCCTGAATCCAAAACTTTACCACATCGCCGATGTATTCCCATGCAGGTTTAATATTTAAGTTTTTGTCGTAATTATCATAGTTAAACTCTGGCCCCCAGTAATTATCTGAGTCTTCAGGATAATGCTTGTGTTCGTAGTACCAGTAATTTCGGTCAATTAGTATTAAAGGGCATTCTTCATCTGTATGGTTATAAATTCCATCCATAAAGACGCGGATGCCTCTACCATGACACTCGTCAATCAACCGCTTTAAATCTTCTGTTGAACCGTAACTAGATTCTGTAGCAAAGAAGTGGCGAACTTTATAGCCCCAGTTATAATCACCAGGGTACTCATTAACTGGCATTAATTCAATTGCATTAATTCCCAATTCGCAAAGATAATCTAACTTAGCAATTATCCCTAAATATTTACCTTGTTCGTTAGAGCCAACTTCATCACCAGTAAAATCGGCGACGTGCATTTCATATATGACTAATTCCCGATTATCAGGCAACGGCATTTCATCGTTTTGCCAAATGTAAGTATCAACAATGCGTTGACCATCTTGAATGCGTACTATGCTATATTTTTCTGTTTCATTAACATCTGTTGCTTTGGGATCAATGACATCTATCCATTCATCAAGTGCAAAATTTGGGCTTTTGGTTTGAATGCGAAATTTATATTGATAAATGCCATCTTCCAGTTTCATTTTAGTGCGAAAATAACCATCTTCACTTTTTGACATGGGAATTTCTTTCCAATCTGAAAAAGACCCAATTAAAGATGCTCCTTTGTTACGAGGAGCAAATAATGTAAATTCAGTTAGATTTGACATTTTCACACGTTTAAATTTTAGCTAGTTCTAGTCACTAAAATTATTGTGTAATATAAAAGAGTTTGCAGCTTCTTTCTTAAGTATTATCAATATTTTCCTAATGTGCTGGACTTCAACCAGATATATTGCGATCGCTATGATTATAGGGATGCAATGACTATTTACCGATATCTTCATTCCAAAGTTCGGGGTTAGTTTCAATAAACTCACTCATCATTTGTTCGCACTCATCAAGATTAAGATCGATAACGTCCACACCGTGAGATACCATAAATTCTTTAGCACCAGGAAAAGTTCTAGATTCTCCAGCGATGACTTTTTTAATGCCAAATTGTACCACTGCCCCAGCGCACAGGTAACATGGCATTAAAGTTGAATAGAGTGTAGTACCTCTATAACTGCCAACTCTCCCAGCATTGCGGAGACAATCGATTTCGGCGTGGGTAACAGGATCGCCGTCTTGCACGCGTTTATTGTGTCCTCTGCCGAGAATTTTGCCATCCTTGACGAGAACCGAACCAATGGGAATTCCACCTTCTTGTCTGCCTTGTTTTGCTTCTTGAATAGCAACTTCCATAAACTCATCCATATAATTCTCCTTTTATGACAAAACAACTTGTATTAATGGATCACGATGGCGGTGTAGATGATTATCTAGCAACTATGCTGCTGTTGACAATGGATCGTATTGAACTCCTTGGTGTTGTCGTCACTCCAGCAGATTGCTACGTTCAACCAGCTGTTAGCGCCACACGTAAAATTATAGATTTGATGGGATTTTCTCATATCCCAGTAGCAGAAAGCACTGTGCGCGGGATTAATCCATTTCCTACTCTCTATCGCCGTGATTCGTTTATCGTTGACCATCTCCCCATTCTTAATCAAAGGGAAACCATCACTACACCTCTGATTGCCGAAACAGGTCAAGATTTCATGATTAAGGTGTTGCGCGAGGCATCAGACCCCGTAACGTTGATGGTAACTGGGCCGTTGACCACCGTTGCAGTAGCTTTAGACAAAGCACCGGATATTGAAGCCAAGATTCAAAAGATTGTGTGGATGGGGGGTGCGTTAAATGTTGGTGGTAATGTAGAAAAAAGTTTAGAACCTGGACAAGATGGTTCTGCCGAATGGAATGTTTATTGGGATGCGGTTTCAGCAGCGCGGGTATGGCAAACCCAAATTGAAATTATTATGTGTCCTTTGGATTTAACTAACAATGTCCCAGTTACATCGGAGTTAGTATACAAAATGGGACGACAACGCCACTATCCCATATCTGATTTAGCCGGACAGTGTTATGCACTAGTTATCCCCCAAGATTATTATTTTTGGGATGTGCTGGCAACGGCTTATTTGGGACATCCAGAATTTTATGAATTGCGCGAATGGGAAACAGAAATTATCACCACTGGTCTTAGTCAAGGACGTACTAAAGTAGTTTCTGGTGGTCGGAAGATTTATGCTATGGATCAGGTAGATAAAGAGGCTTTTTATGCTTATATATTGCAGCAATTGGCAAGGTAAAAACTAAAAATAAAAAACTAAATTTAAATATCTGTCAGCTTGAAATAAGAGGATGATTATGCTAATTTTAATTATTATTAAATCTCGTTCTAAGCTATGGTAAGTCTGTGCTAAGGAAATACACAAAATTAACACTTAACTATTCGGTGTATGAGTACGGTCAGTCTTTGGTAATACATGCAGACTGTTTGGAATGGCTGAGTATAATTCCTGAGTGCAGCATTCACGCGATCGTTACTGATCCTCCCTATGGAGTCAAAGAATATGACTTTGACCAATTAGAGAAAAAAGAGAATGGTAAGGGAGGAATTTGGAGAATACCACCATCTTTTGATGGAAATATACGTTCTCCTTTGCCGCGTTTCACAGCCCTTAATGATAAAGAAAGAGCCAGCTTATATCGTTTCTTTTTGGAATGGGCAAAAATAGTTATTCGACCTATATGCCCTGGTGGTCACATATTTATTGCATCTAATACTTTCCTGTCTCAGTTAGTTTTTCAAGCATTGGTAGATGGTGGACTTGAATATAGAGGAACAGTTATTCGGTTAGTAAGAACATTGCGTGGAGGAGATAGGCCGAAAAATGCTGAAGAAGAATTTGACGACGTTTGCTCAATGCCTCGCGGATGTTTTGAACCCTGGGGAATCTTTCGTAAACCTCTTTTAAAAGGAATGAGGGTTAGTGATTGTCTCAAAGAATTTGGAACAGGAGGTTTAAGAAGAAAGCCTGACGGTAATCCTTTCGAGGATGTTATTTCTAGTGAACGCACTCCTCAAAGAGAACGCAGTATTGTAGAGCATCCCAGTCTTAAACCACAATCCTTTCTAAGAAAACTAGTTTACGCGTCTCTTCCATTAGGAAAAGGTATTATTGTAGATCCTTTCATGGGATCTGGTTCTACGATTGCAGCAGCAGAAGCTATTGGATATCCAGGGATTGGGATTGAGCGATACAAAGATTACTTTGAAAAAAGCCAAATCGCTATTCCCAAATTGACAACAATACAAACAGAAGACTATCAAACTGCTCTAGAAATGTGATGGATTTTCATATATCCAGTTACTCTTCATCTTCCGAAAGCCATTTTTATTAACACTTGCTGTAATTGTACGGCGGCTAGTTGAAGAACGACCAGAAAAAGTCCAATCATCCTCGTTGAGTTTAGCCGCATATACAGCTCTAAAAACAAAAGGCTTTGGCTCTATATTTTTCATGCTGTCGCTAGATGTATTGCTATCAAAACAGAATACCATAAGCCATACAGCTTCAGGATTATGTCCTTGCCAACCATTCAGATGTCTAGAACCTTTAACTTCTATGCCTTGACTTGAATATTGAACTGCATTCTCTGGAAAGGTATTTATTGGAATTAAATCTGGATGACCATTGTGATATTGATTCTTCACAAGGTTACAGCAGTACTTGGGAATACTCATATTCATAAATTCGCCTACAATACTGCTAAAGTTTGCAGGCATTAAAAAACTTTCCAAACGCGACATATTTTTTGTTTTCAGTTGAACATTGATGAAGCCCAGGAAATCAATAAACTCGTTCATAGCGTGATATACATGGTGTGTTTCTAATCCATAGGGAAGCTCACAATGAGAATTAAATAATTCTAGATTTAGTGGAATAGGCAAACAAGCTTTATGCTCTTTATCTGTCATTGATATTATCTGGCTTTTATGGACATCACTCTCTCGAAAAAAAAAAGCTCCTGTAAGCACTTCAGGATAAAATTCACATCAAGCATTGTTATTACAATACATCAAGAAGCTATATTTATTAATAACTGATAACCTGTAAACCTAAAAAAAGAGCCGCTACAGTTCCTGCAACAGAAATTTCTCCCTCAATAATTTTTTCTAAAACTGATTCTACAGGAATAAATACAACTTCAATCTCTTCTGTAATATCTAGTTGTTGTTCTCCAACTTTGCTCACATCCTCTGCTAAAAATAAATGTATTTTATTGGTATCTTTACTCGGCTTATCGTATAAAGTTCCGATTTTTCTAAATTCTTGGGGAATATAACCAGTTTCTTCTCTAAGTTCTCTAATTGCTGCTACTTCTGCACTCTCTTTTGTTGGATCGAAATTCCCTGCTGGCAGTTCTAAGAAAAATTCACCTACTGCATGTCTGTATTGCCGAACAAAAATTATCTCTCTGTTACTAGTAATAGGTAAAACCATCGCAACGTCAGGCTTAAGACTGACAAAATAATCATCTATAATTTTACCATTTGGTAATTCTATTTCATCTTGTCTCACCTGACACCAAAGATTATCTAAAACCATTTTTGATTTTAAAATCTTCCATTTCTTTAAGTTGTTCATAAACTAAGTAAAAATAAAATGTATGTATAAAAACTTTGTAATGAATGTAAAAAAGTATAACAGATGCATCCGATAATCTAAACTTTCAACTTACACTGGCTTTTGCTAGTAGCATAATATGTATAAAAAGTATGCAAATAAATGTAAATTTATTTACAGTAAATAAGAGATTTCCATTGACCATTAGTCGGGGCACAACGGCACAGACAACTAATGTATGGGTGAGTATCTCACACGATCGCATCGAAGGTTGGGGGGAAGCATCGCCCTTTGGTGTAGGTAATCATCGGCAATCAACTGATGCAATCAAAAATGCTTTAGAGGAAGTTGTGCCGCTGTTGCAAACATTCAGCCCTTTACAACGTCAGGAAATTGAGCAAGTTTTAACACAAAACCAAGTTCCTTCTGCTGCAAGAGCTGCGTTGGATATGGCAATGCATGACTGGTTGGGTAAGCGCGTAGGTTTACCTTTGTGGCAACTTTGGGGACTCGATCGCAATCAAATAGTCCCGACTTCAGTCACAATTGGAATTAATTCACCTGAAGGCGCTAGGGCGAGAGCGCGAGACTGGTTAAAGTTTACAGATGTCCGTCTTTTTAAGGTGAAGCTAGGTAGCCCAGATGGCATAGATGCAGATCAAAAAATGCTCTTAGCAGTGCGAGAAGAAGCACCTGAACTAGAATTTTTTGTTGATGCTAACGGCGGCTGGAGTTTAGAAGATGCGATCGCAATGTGCAATTGGCTGGCAGATTTGGGTATAAAGTATGTAGAACAGCCATTGCCACGAGGAGAGGAAGCAAGTTTAGCAAAACTCAAAGAACACTCTCCTCTCCCCATTTTTGTCGATGAGAGCTGTTTCACAAGCGCTGATATTCCCGATTTGGCAAACTACGTAGATGGCATTAATATCAAACTGATGAAATCAGGGGGACTAACAGAGGCAATGCGAATGGTACATACAGCACGAGCATATCGGTTGCAAGTAATGTTCGGTTGCTATTCTGACAGTTCGCTAGCTAATACAGCAGCATTACAGCTGGCACCACTAGCTGATTATTTAGATTTAGATAGTCACCTGAATTTAATTGATGACCCTTTTACGGGTGCATTGCTAAAAGCAGGAAGAGTTTTGCCAAACGATTTACCAGGCTTGGGAGTACAACACAGTGCGTCTATCACTTAATCAACGAGTAGCTATCTTGCTTCATGAAGGGACTATTGGGACTCACGGCAAAACAGGGCTAGCAATTTTACGTTATAGTGAAGCCCCAATCGTAGCCGTAATCGATCGCGAGTGTGCTGGTAAATCCCTACCAGAATTAACAGGTCTCAAGCGTGATGTGCCAATTGTGGCATCGGTAGCCGCAGCCCTAGAGTACAAACCAGAAGTTTTAGTAATTGGTATTGCTCCAGGAGGTGGTGCTGTACCAGATGATTACTGGCTGGAAATTAAAGACGCTTTAGAAGCGGGAATGTCTTTGGTGAATGGTTTACATACACCAATGGCAAGTATCCCAGAATTAAATGCACTGCTCAAACCAGGGCAACTAATTTGGGATGTCCGAAAAGAACCGTCTAATATTAGTGTTGCTAGTGGAATGGCGCGCACCCTTCCCTGTCGGCGGGTGTTGACAGTGGGAACCGACATGGCGATCGGTAAAATGTCAACTAGTCTAGAGTTACATTGGGCGTCAAAACTACGGGGCTGGCGTTCTAAATTCCTCGCCACAGGGCAAACTGGGGTAATGTTAGAAGGAGACGGCGTGGCTTTAGATGCCGTGCGGGTAGATTTTGCCGCCGGTGCTGTGGAACAAATAGTTATGCGCTATGGCAAAAACTACGACATCTTGCATATTGAAGGACAAGGTTCACTGCTACACCCTGGTTCAACGGCAACTCTACCCCTAATCCGTGGTTCGCAACCAACCCAACTAGTTTTGGTACATCGGGCGGGACAAGTTCATGTACGTAATCATCCCCATGTAATCATTCCACCTTTACCAGAGGTGATTCGGCTGTATGAAACTGTTGCTAATGCTGGTGGTGCTTTTGGAAGTGTTTCTGTAGCGGGTATAGCGCTAAACACAGCCCATTTAGATGAATCTGCGGCTCAGGAAAGCATCGCTCAAACAATAGCAGAAACGGGGCTACCTTGCACCGATGTAGTCCGCTTTGATGCCAATGTACTTTTAGATGCGGTGATGAATAATTAGGTGCTGTAGAACGCCTTAACCCCGAGAGCGCGGATTCTTGCCATCTTACTAAAATAAAATTCCAGCCATTTTAACGGCACAAAATGAAAATGACTAAAATCACTATTATTGATTACAAAAACCACCCGATTCGCCTACTAAACCTTCCAGAAGTTGCGAATGACCAATGGTCTTGGTGGGTGATTGTTGGTAAACCAGATAACAGTCGATATTCAATTGGTTGCCACTGGGTAGAGACTAAGGATGACGCGCTTGAATGGGGTAAACGGTTAGTCGAAGCTACGATCCGAGGAACTGCCTGGGATTTCATTTTGGCATCTGAGAAACACGGTGCTATGCCAGAGGTTATTTGACACTGGCGACGATTTGCGGTAGAAAATGGGTATCGCATTTGTAAAATATTGGTTACATTGGAAGCTTCCCAAGCTTTCGACTCCACAGCAATGTTACCAACAGAGCGATTTAATACCAGCGATCGCTTGGCAGCAAAACTGCGAGAATTAAATATAGATCCAGACACTATTTAACCTCTACGCTGTCTTGCTTGTGCCTGTTGTCCCGAATGCTATGGATCTTCAGGAAAAACCCATTTTGGCGGTTCTGCCATTTTTTTCCGCAGACGTTCTTGTGCCAACTCCAGCATTTTGTCTAAGGGAGTCTCTTCAATAAATTTTGCCGCTGACTCTCTAAACTCGATATTGGGGCATTTATCCCCTAAAACACACCCGTTAACACAGGCTACAGCGCAGTTAATCTTTTGCTCCACAGTACATTCCTCTCTCTAAAAGTTATAAGTTGTGAGTTATAAGTTATGATTTTCATCTCTAACTCTTCACTCTTAACTCTTTACTATCAGGCATGACCTACAGGTAAATTTTACCTTGCCAGTTGATATCTCATTAGTCTAAATACTCACTATTTAGAAACTTATGAGTTATAAGTTATGATTTTTACTCCTCACTCTTAATCAAGGGCGCTCATGTCAGAACTGTTTGCTACTACTGGAACTATAGCCGCGATCGCCACTGCTGTTGTCCCCCAACAGGGTAGTGTTGGGATTGTGCGGGTGTCCGGTTCTCAAGCAATGGCAATCGCCCAAAATCTCTTTCATGCACCAGGGCGACAAGTTTGGGAAAGTCACCGGATTCTCTACGGTTACATTCGCCATCCCCAAACGCAACAAATAGTGGATGAAGCCTTGTTGCTGATTATGAAAGCACCCCGTTCTTACACCCGTGAAGATGTTGTAGAGTTCCATTGCCACGGGGGAATTATGGCAGTGCAGCAGGTGTTGCAACTGTGTTTGGAAAATGGGGCTAGACTAGCGCAACCGGGAGAATTTACTCTCCGCGCCTTTTTGAATGGACGATTGGATTTAACTCAAGCCGAAGGTATTGCCGACTTAGTGGGAGCTAAATCGCCCCAAGCTGCTCAAAGTGCCTTAGCTGGTTTACAAGGAAAATTAGCTCATCCGATTCGGCAGTTACGCGCTAACTGTTTGGATATCTTGGCAGAAATTGAAGCTCGGATTGACTTTGAGGAAGACCTTCCTCCGCTGGATGATAAAGCGATTGTATCAGAAATCGATCAAATTGCCGCAGAAATAACTAGGTTATTGGAAACCAAAGATCGAGGTGAGTTACTACGTACTGGTTTGAAAGTGGCAATTGTTGGGCGTCCGAATGTGGGTAAGTCGAGTTTATTGAACGCTTGGAGCCGGAGCGATCGCGCCATTGTGACTGATTTACCCGGTACAACCCGCGATGTTGTCGAATCTCAGTTAGTTGTCGGGGGAATTCCCATACAAGTGCTAGATACAGCGGGGATTCGGGAAACAACAGACCAAGTGGAAAAAATTGGCGTCGAGCGATCGCATCGTGCTGCCAATGCAGCTGATTTAGTCTTGCTTACCATCGATGCTTCCGCAGGTTGGACAGAAGGCGATGAAGAAATTTATGAAACAGTACAACATCGTCCATTGATTCTAGTGATTAACAAAATCGATTTAGTAGAAGAAAGCAAAAGAACAACTCTTCAATCCCAAATCCCAAATCCCAAATCTAAAATTGTCACAGCCGCAGCCCAAAATCAAGGTATTGATGCTTTAGAAACAGCAATTTTAGAGATAGTCCAATCTGGGAAAGTACAAGCTGCTGACATGGATTTAGCCATTAACCAAAGACAGGCAGCAGCATTAACTCAAGCTAAAATCTCTTTAGAACAAGTGCAAGCAACAATTACCCAGCAGTTACCTCTTGATTTTTGGACAATTGACTTACGAGGTGCGATTCAAGCTTTGGGAGAAATTACTGGAGAGGAAGTAACAGAATCAGTTTTGGAGAGGATTTTTAGCAGATTTTGTATTGGAAAATAAACTAAAAAATTCTTCGTTTAATTTTATTTTGTATACTTTAACCTACTATTGATAACTAAATGTACATTTCAATTCGTCAAGCAACCATACAAGATACGACGATCGTTTCGGATGTGCTATTAGAAGCAGCTTTGTGGCTCCAGCAGAGTGGTAGTCCTCTGTGGCATGAGAGTGAGGTTTCGCCAGAAAGTATCTCTAAAGATGTTGCTAACGGCTTGTTTTTTATTGCTGAGTGGGCAGGTGAACCAGCTGGTACAATCAAGTTTCAACTAGAAGATTTACTGTTCTGGCCCGACATTTCTCAGGAAGAGTCAGCATTTGTACATCGCTTTGCAGTTCGACGGCATTACTCTGGCGGTAAAGTCTCTTCAGCACTTCTAGCTTGGGCTGTTGAACAAGCACGAACACTTGGCAGACATTAAGCTGTTGTGCTTTTAATTTGCACAAACAGCATTTCCCTTGTTTTTTATTTTTCTTCCCCATTTAATAATAAGCTCTCCATCATTTAAGAG
>NZ_JBALDR010000019.1:0-30338 GCF_036917315.1 Nostoc sp.
CGATCGCAACTCGCTATGATAAACGGGCGACCAACTTTCTCGGTGCAATTTATCTAGCTGCTTCTGTTATTTGGCTCAATTGATGACACGCCCTACAACGACTCTAAATAGTTCAAAAGATCCGCCATTTCTTGAGCACTAGGTTGGAATTTTGGCATTGGCGGTGTTTCGCCACTGATCACTTGGTGAATCAGCCCATACCGAGACTTGTGCTTTGAAACAGCTTGCAAACTGGGCCCCACTCGCCCGTCTGCTTCCAAGCCATGACAACCAGCACAGTTAATTTGGAAGATCGCGTGTCCTTGAACTGGGTTTCCTGTTAGGGATAGAACGCTCTTGACGTATGGATCGGAGGCTTGAACCAACTGAACACCAAAAAAGCCCAAAGGGACTGCTAGCAGTATAGCCAGCGTCAATAAAACGATCCGCTGAATCAAAATTTCAGGTTTGGTAATCTGGTTATCCAAAAGGTTTGCTGTGAAAGTCTAGGTGTGCTAAAAAGTTTTCATTTCCTACACATAGCTTAAAAGTTCTTGATTGTGTCTGCAAGCACAGAAGACTATTTTTTTGTGGACAGTCGCCCTCCAAAAGGCTGAAGGGCGCAGGATTCATACGAAATTTGGTAAAATCAAAAACAGGCAACGAATATTTAATAATTACAAAAAGGAGATTTACAGTGGTTGAACCCCTGCTATCAGGTATTGTCCTTGGTCTAGTTTTCGTAACTCTCGCCGGACTTTTTTACGCTGCATATAAGCAATACAAGCGCCCCAATCAGTTGGGGGGATGAGGGAGTGCTGAGTTTTGAGTGCTGAGTTTTGAGTGGGGGAGATGATGAGGATGAGGAAGATGAGGGGGAATAATAATTGTTTACTTGCTTCCTCTGCTGCCTCATCTCCCCTTGCTCTCTGATATTCTCCCTCTCCTCTCATTCCACATTTTTGTAGAAAGTAAGTGATGTGTTGCCGTAAACTTTCTGGCGGCAAATTTCCCAAGCGGGAATCTCTGGCGGTGTCCAACCGTGTGAGGCGTGTTCAACTGCGATTTCGCCGCTAGGATCTAAAAATTGATGGTGAGCGATCGCTTCTAATACTGGCTGGTACAATCCACTGGCATAAGGTGGATCGAAGTAGATTCTATCAAACTGCTTACCTGATAAAGTCTTTAACTGCTGGGTAATATCTCCCCGCAATACCCGAAATTCCTGGTCGGCATTAGTTAACTGCTGCCAATTTTGTTGGATGGTGGCACAGGCTCGGCTCGATTGTTCAATTCCCACTACTACGCTGGCTCCTCTACACAAAGCCTCTGCGCCCATTGAACCAGTGCCGGCGCACAAATCTAGCCAGCGACAACCTACAATTTCTCCTTGCCAAATATTAAAGACTGCCTCTCTTACTCGCGCACTAGTGGGTCTAGTTTCTTTACCTGGTAAAGTTTTTAGCTGGCGATTACCGTAAATTCTCAGGCTCATTGGTTATTAGTCATTAGTCATTAGTCATTAGTCATTGGTCATTAGTTTAGACAAAAGACAAAGAACAAATGACAAAAAGAATATTAGGCAGGAATTTTTTCGCGGACTTGAGCAACGAAATTAGACAGGATTTGCAATCCAATATTAGAGGATTTTTCGGGGTGAAATTGTACTGCCATCAGGTTTTCATGGGCGATCGCAGCTGTGACGGTTTGAGTACCGTGAGTAATAGTTGCTGCACGAATTAGCGGGTCTATTGGGTCAACATAGTAGGAATGGACAAAATATACCCAAGGATCTGACGGTAAATGCTCCCACAAAATACTTTTTGGTTGAGTGATTTCTAGTTGATTCCACCCCATGTGAGGAATAGTGATGTCAGCTTCTGGGCGAAACCGCCGCACTTTTCCTTTGATAATTCCTAGTCCTGGTTGAGTACCTTCTGCACTTGATTCAAAGAGAATTTGCAATCCTAAACAAATTCCCAAAAAAGGTTTACCAGATGCGATCGCTTCTTTAATCGGTTGTTCTAAACCACGCGATCGCAAGTGTTGCACTGCTGGATCAAATGCTCCCACTCCCGGTAGGACTATAGCATCTGCCTGCTCTAATTCCTTTGGAGAATAAGTAACATTAGGAGTTGCCCCAGCTTTTTCCAAGCCTTTACAAACTGAGTGCAAATTTCCCATCTCATAATCTACGACCGCAATTACTGGCATTTACCTGCTCCTTGTAAATTTATTATGGAGGGTTTTTCTATTCTAAATAATATTTGTTATGAAGAAAAGAATTCTATTAACTTCTTTTGACACTTGGCTAAAAGATCAACAGTCAAATTCTTCTGATGATTTATTACTTGAAGTTACCAAACTTGAGTTGATACCACATGACTTAACTTTTTTACGCCAATTACCCGTAGATGTGCAACTTGCCAGTACTCAGGTAATGGAAAAAATCAAGGCAATCCAACCTGATTACATTATCTGTTGTGGCATGGCTGCAAGCCGTACACAATTAAGCGTGGAAGCAGTTGCTAGCTGTGGAGAAAGTATTTTACAGACAGAAGTTGATTTAGAAAAATTGGTGGTGGGAGCAGAAAAAATTCAGATTAGCCACGACTGTGGGAAATTTGTTTGCGAGGGTCTTTACTATTCAGTGTTGGACTACTTAAGCCAAAATCAACTCACGGCACGTTGTATTTTTGTCCACGTTCCGGTTCTCAATCAAGAAAATTTGATGGGGATTATTGCCGATTTCGTATTAATTATTAACAAACTGGCACTTTCATCAAGCTGTTAATGTCTGTATGGTGAAAGAAATATCTAAGTATATGTTGCCATTGTTACTCATTTTCCCGATAGCCCAATTAACTCCTGCCACGCTACCACCTGAAGAAGTTGTACAACCACAAGAAGTACGACCTTTACCAGGTAAGTTGGATACAGTGCCAACGTTTAACAGCAATAGTCCAGAATTGGTTTTGAAGGAAGGAATCTTACTTTCTACCTTTCCACCAAATGGGAAAAAAGTGCCAACAGCGCATCTGAATTTTCCTTTTCGGGGACGATTTGATATTTTTGCCCATCACGTTGCCAGGGCTGAACCAGCAGAGAATTTACGTTCTCTTTATTTAGGGATAATTTTGCATAACCCTAGTTCGGAAACAGTGAAGGTAAATATTTGGCAGGCGGCGAGTTATTTGAGTCAACCGGATGCACCATTTATTCAATTACCATCTTTTAGCCAAAACCTTTTAGGTAAAGTTTTTGCCGGGCCAGGCGATCGCGTCATGTCTGATGTGCTTCGGGGAGTGCGACAAGAGATTTTTCCTGCCCAAATTGAGATTCCACCAAAGCAGAGTCGGATGTTACTAAATTTACCAATTCCTGTGCAGGGATTGACACCACCCTTAAATGGTCGGTCTACATTCATGCGACTGCAAAGTGATGGCACTGTCTATGCAGCTAGCCTAGCGATGTTTGCACGGGAGAATCCTGATGGCAGTGAGCGATCGCCTACTTTAGAAGAGTGGCAAAATTTACTTAATAATAGTGATGTGGCTGGCCCACGCGATAAAACCCCCACTCCCCTAGAAGAAACTGGAAAGCCAAGAATTTATGGGCGTGTTGCGGGAGTGGTTGGTGGTTCACGATGGAGAGCCTTATTAGTAGATAAGCCTAAAGCTAGATATCTAACTATTCCCCAGTCTGGTCAAGTGTTTTCCTACGCTCTGAGTACCCTGCATGGCGGTACATTAGGAACTGGTCAAATTCAAAGTGCGCCTATGCTAGTGCGCTATCCTGACACCGCATATCGCGCTCATGGCAACTATGGAATTCAATATAATCTGAAGTTGCCGTTATACAACAATACTCAAAGTTCTCAAACTGTTAGTGTGTCGATACAAACACCACTCAAGGAAGATCGGTTAGTCAAACCAGGGTTACGCTTTTTGAGTACACCAGCTCCTCAAGTATTTTTTCGAGGGACAGTGCGAGTACGTTACAAAAATGACCAAAATCAGCCACAAACTGAGTTTGTGCATTTAGTGCAAAAGAGAGGTCAAGCAGGAGAACCGTTAGTTTTATTAAAGATGAAACCAGGCGATCGCTCTTTGGTAGAAGTAGACTTTCTCTATCCGCCGGATGCTACACCACCGCAAGTATTAACAGTTTCAACTCAGACTGAACCTCGGTAAGAAGTCATGGGTAATGGGTAATCGGTAAGAGTTTTTTTCTAATTACCTGTTACCAAAAAATAATTAAAGCCTGTTCTCAAGTTTTTCATCCCAAGTTTCTATATTTAGGGTGAATACTTATTCCGCCCCATGCGTTGCAATAGAAATAGCAAACTATAGCAGGCAATAAAGGGACGGCATGGCAACCGATCAAAGAATGAATCAAGGAACTGAATTAAATTCGCTCCAGCCGCTTGTTGGAATCTTGATTTTACTGGTAGAGGATGAGCCAGATATTGCAGATTTGTTCACCTTCATTTTGGAAGCAGCTGGTGCAGAGGTAATGGCTTTAACCGATGCAGAAGAAGCTCTTGCCTTAGTTGAATCGCTTCATCCCGATATTCTGGTGTGCAACATGAAGTTGCCCGAACATGATGGAAATTGGTTAATTAAGCAAATTCGAGTGCATTCTCGCCAATTTTTAAGGCAGTTGCCTGCGATCGCTATCACTTCTTATACACGGGAAGTATCAAGCTATAAGGCTTTGAATGCTGGTTTTAATCGATTTCTAGTCAAGCTTGAGAGTCCAGAAGAAATTGTAGATGAGATTGTCCACCTGTTATCTACCGATCTGTAAATATAACTAGCTAGCCTCGATCTCGTTTTTGATACTGATTTCGCGCAATACTCTGTGGAAGCGCATAGCTAGCTATACACTCCTACAAACGAGTTTAAGAAAGGAAACCATATAACCCTAAGTGAATAGGGTAAAATGTTCAATATATTTGTTAACCTCGTTGAAAACCCTTTGCTGGCTTTTGTTGCCCCTTACCCTTGGGCTTAGATTTGTTAACTTCTCCTAAAGCTTCCTGAAATAAGTTATGCAAATGTATGGGTACACTGGCAATGTCTGGCAACTCTGGCTCAATAGGTTTGTGGAATTCTTGCAAAAGTGCATCCAAGTCACTTTCAAGCCTAAACTCTGGACGTTGCAAAAATGTTTGCAACACATTTTCTAATTGAGTTGGATACTGTTGTGCTAATCGATGCCAAATAAAAGCATTAATACTTTTATCTTCGAGGTAATAGCGAACTAGTTTTTCCGCTCCTTGAACACTTTGCCAGTCCTCTGTCGATAAGATGGCTTGTACTTTACTATATGTTGGTAAAAACATTTGTCCCCAACGGGGATGAGAGAGAGCCGTTACCTGTTCTGCTTTCTTGAGTTCAGCAGGCAAATCAACCTTTGGCATAACCATTTTGCTCTTGCTGCTTTTGCTGTTAAACATCTCAGAGACTACGTTGGAATCTGCACCAAATTCTTCTGCGGCTGCTTTTATTTCTTCGTCGCCAATTCCAGCTGCTTCTGCCACTTCAGCAAGAGATTTAGAAGTATCAATTCCTGCGGCTGCAAAGGTTTTTTCAGTAATTACTTCTTGAAATTCCGCTATTTTTTTATTGAGCTGGTATCCAGGTAGTGTGATTTCATCAGTCCCAAAAAAGTCCACAAACTGCTGATGATATTTTTCTACTGACTGCCAGGCTTCTTCTAGTAAGTCTGGAGCATCGCTGTAAAGATTACTTTTATAGTTTTCTTTGAAATTACCAATTGCTACAGCAAGTTTTGGTTTACCTAATTTACCCATTATTGTGTAAGGCCCAGAAAACATCCAGTAGCTATCGGTAACGGGAGAAATGCGAGTTAGCAAGATTTCTCCGACTTTCAACCGAGATATTGCCTGTAATGTTTGAGTATTGTTTGGCTTGACAATGTAGTGTTTATCTGTTAACCAATTTGTCAATTCAAAGCCATCAGCTAGAATATTCGTTATGGCAAATAAGCCAATAAAACTATGATGCCAACTATTGATTAAGCTGCGATCGCTTTCTGCTAAATCTGGATGGCTTTCGATAAACAACTCTAATGGAGACTTATCACCGACTTTCCCGGCTGTCAAAAAGCTATCGATGGTTAAGTCCTGCTGCGTACTATCCCCACTTCCACGACGTAACTGTTCTGCGGCATAACTTTCCAGTGCTTGTGCCAGTTCGCCTTCAGCATCAAGGACAAAATCAACTAAGGCTTGTTTTAATTCGTGCGATCGTTCTAATATGACATCCACAAGTTAATCTCTCGGTGCAACAGATGTAGATTATAGCTTTTGAGAGAATTTCAGCATCTAGCAATAGCTAGATTTATGGAGATGCACACTTAGCAAAATAGGTTTTATCATGCAGGCATACTAAAGACGACATCTTGCACAGCCTGCTTACTCCATACACCTAAAATACTATTCCTCGACGAATCCACAATTAGACTGGATGTAATTGCTCGTCAAGAATTACGCGACCTCATCCGAGAATGGAACTGTAGGGGAAGCGCATCTTTTTTTCTGATTCTTGCTTGTACTTGATAAAGCGCAGAAAGTCCAGAGTTTCTTGTACAAAAAACTCTTGAGAGAATTTATCCAATGAATTCAATTTCTTGGGGTAGGAGTTTTTTGAGAGTTATAAATATAAAGAAAAATGGGAATATAGGAGTTTGATTTCCAGACTTTTTTCAAAACCTACTATGCAAACATAGTTCGTTTGTACTATTTTTGTATTTGTAGATTTTATTACAGGCATATTATGAAAAGCGATCCTAATCAGAGTAAGGAAGCAAATTATAACACTGGACTGAGTGTTATTTTCTCTGAAAAAGCTCTCATTGCATTGTTGCATATCATACTTGCCTTAGGTATTGCTCATCTACAATTTAGCAGTTCAGCTAATCAAGAACACCCTGCAAAAGTTTTGCAAGACAAACACAATTAGTAAGGTTTTTACTAGGGAAATATGAGAAATTGCGAAAACTTGCACAAAGGATGATTGCTTATGTCTAGAGGCGGTTCCAGAAAAGGTTCAGGTCGTAAATATAAATTTGGGGAGCCACTTGCAGAGATTGGTGTTCCTTCATCAATCAGCAATGACTTGATTGTGGTAATAGAGTACCTCTGGGAAAAGGGAATAAGAGGAAAAGAATTGATAGATGCTCTACGTTCGGCAGAGTTTCGCAAAATCAGGAAGTATGACTATGCAGTATCAGCAGGCACACACAGCACATCCAGCGTTGGAGGAGATTCAATGAACATCGATTATGAAGAAATTGATCTCCGTGAGGAACTGATCAATGAATCAAATAAAACGGTCATCTTACCTGTAATGGGAGACTCAATGATAGGTATTGGTATATATCCTGGTGATTGGTTAATTGTTGAATTGATTAATCCTCTATATCAAAAGCCTAAGGAGCAAGAGATTGTTATAGTTTCTGTGGATGATGAGACTTTAGTTAAACGTTATAGCAGGGAAAAAGGAGAGGTAGTTTTAGTATCGGAGAACGAGAACCACGAGCCAATCAGACGCTCTGAAGGAGCAATTTATATTTCAGGAATTGTGAAAAGTGCTATACGTCGCAATTTATCAAAAAGGTTGCCGAATAGATAACCTTTCTACAGGAGGACTCATTGATAAGTTACTTAGCAGCTTTTTTCAAACCTTGCCATCTTTGTCGCAATCGCTGCAAGTTAGGTGTATGACCGCCATAACGCCAGCCAACATAGGCTTGACAAATTTCATCTATAACCTCAGCAGTTGCTAGAGCATGATGCTGGTATGAGACTCTGGCATACTCTAAAGGTGTTTGTGCTGGATGTTTGCCTAAACCTTTTTGGGTTGTCCATTGCAGCATTTGTTGATAAAGGCTCTCCATCGCTGGCAATTTCTTTAACCGGCGACGGTTGCGCCACTCTCGCCACTGACCCCAACCCAGCCAACCAAAGAAAGCTGCTGTAGTTGACAAGATTAAGCCAGTTAACACGCCGAACCAACCTTGAGAGAATAAAGCTAAAAACCAAGCGATCGCTCTAATCACCCATTTAAATATTGTCTCAAATACATTATTCAACAAACCTGTCACCGGAGAAGGTAGCCAGCCAGCAACCCAATGCCACAATTGGCGCAAGACACTAAAAGTCTGAGTGTCTTCAATTGAAGGTGGTATCAAAGGATGATTGGGAATAGGGTCAAAGGCAAACCAACCATATTTAGGAAAATACACTTCTGTCATCGCATAAGCGTCAGTATTACGGACAACGTACAGTCCTGTAAATGGATTAAATTCTCCTGAACTAAACCCTGCTACCAACCGCGCTGGAATGCCAATGGAACGTAGCATCACCGTGAGAACTGTAGAGAAGTGGTCTGGATAGCCTCCCTTTTGCTTAAACAAAAAAGTTTCTACCAAGTCTTCTTTTTCACTCAAATAAGGTAGGTCTAAGGGATTTTGGGGAATAGAGTAGCGTTGCTTTAAATATTGAGCTAAATAGAGAGCCTTCTCATAAGGTGAATCCAAGCTTTTAGCAGACTTTGCGACTTTTTCTTGATTGTAGTTAGCGAGGATTTCTTCGGTACGTTGCCGGACTTTTTCAGCAATTTCGGGAGGAATTTGCAGATAATGCTTTTTAATTTGTTGGGGATATTTAGTAGAAGCTTCACCTAACAAAGTGCGATCGCGGTATGGTACTTCAGAAATTATTGTGTAGGTAAAACCTTCTGATAATTCTACAGGCGATCGCAATCCGTCTTCTTTATCAACAGCGATGACTGGTGCTGGAAAGTAAACTTCCTTGGGATAAGTCATCGCCGGAATCAGATTAGGCAAATCCGACACCACTGTATAAGTTTGTACTACCTCTTGGGTTTTACCAGTGAGTACAGATGGGGAAAGAAAAATTTGGTAAGACCAAGGCGATCGCCTAACAGTCGTAACATTTTCATTGCGAGAAACTTCCCATCCCTTACCTGTATAGCGATCGAATGCTAATACTCGCCAAAAACCCTCAGCTTGCGATCGCACCCGCATGACAACCTTGGGTTTCATCTCGCCCCGCAGGTTTTGATTCATTTGGCTATTAAAACCGTAATAAAAATTATTATCTACTTTACCTGGTTGACCAGTTTTATTTTGTCCCGTACCACCGCTACCACTGCCTTGACTCTCACCTTTACCTTGGCGGACATAACCGGGATTAATGATACTACGACCAGTGAAATTACTTTTTACTTGAATGGCAGAACTTACAGGAAAATTCCGTAATTGATAGCCGGGAAATCTGGGTAAAACAGCAAAAATTGCCAGCCCCAGACCGACAATTATTAAAAAAGTTAAAATTAAAAATTTAAAATTAAGACTTGAGGAATTCTTCTGATTGAATTTTTCCTTTTGAGCTTTTAATGGCTGCAAACCCAAGCGCGAGCGGTAATCTAGTACTAGAGTTGGCAGAGCGATCGCTAAAAACAACAGCAACACAGGTGCAAATGCTAAAGTCTGACTTAGGGTTGCTGCCACACCCAATAAAATCAGTCCGATAACGATCGAATAGCCCAAATTTTTCCGGCGGGGTGTATCAAAGCTGTGTAACACCTGGAGTTGAATTAATAACTCTGCCAAACCCAACCGCGTATCATTCAACTCTCCCGCTAATCGCCCAAAGAAAGCACCCAGTGCTACTAACATTCCGATGGCGATACAGAATTGAATTGCAATATTGCGATCGCGGCGACGATAATAACTCCAAATTGCACCCACTACACTCAGGGGTAACGCCCAAAAACTGAATGAAGTCTCAGCGGCAATATCTGTCGCCACAATTCCCAAAATAACCAACGCTAGCACCAGCACCCGCAATAAAATTGAATCTTCCACTTCAATCAAAGGCGACCCCTGCGGATTTTGCCGCCAGAAGTTACCTACACGCCAAAACCGATTTATCTTGGATAAGTTAAGCATTTCGAGTCTAAGTGAAAATTCCACGGAAACAATGCTGAGGACAAAACTATTCGCCCTACTTTAAAGTATTCCCGTTAGAAGAAGCTTTCTTATCCTGCCTTCACGCATCTATGAAGGTTTAGCGCCTATTTTAAAAGTTAAAATCCTCCCAATAAGTTCCCTCCCCTTTATCAGGGGAGGGTTAGGGTGGGGTAAAACCTTGGTTAATCAGCTATTTCAGACTTGTGTGTACACCATAGCCCCCCAAGCGAGGTGGGGTTCTTCGGCTTAAGTAAGTAATCAATCGAACATGATATGACGTTACCGCGAACTGTAACGTCAAGCGCAAACATAATTTTTTATAAAAAAACAACCCAACCGAATAAATTCGTTGTGAAAAATTGGTGGCTTGGTAAAATAAAGGCGAAATCAGCACAACACAAGGAACTAACTCGTTCCTCAGGCTTTGCTAGTAACCCAGTAGACTGACGAGTACCCACAAAAAATCAATTATGGGATGGAGGGTGAGTTTACACCCACTGCTTACCTGTAATCACACTTCAGTATAAGGAAGCACCCTGTTGCTAGTAGTATCTAGAGACTGAAAAAGCCCAAGGCAACAGCTAAGAAATAGTTACCTTAAGATTATTCGGCATTACGTACCAGAGGTGGCAATTAAAGTTACACAGTGGGATTAATCACAAACAACAACGACTGTTCGTCTATTTCTGGAAACTCAACTTCCAGAGTATAAGTTGGGTTAAGTTGCTCACAGCCTAACTCTACATTTAAGTATCCCGAAGTCGAAGATGTTGTCATTGCTAAAGTGCCACTTCCCCGCAGCGTCAAAGTTCCTTTAACAGGTAACTCAGCTTGAACAAGCAACTTCGTAAGTTTACCTAGAGACTGGTATTCTACTCTGATGTTCAAAGCACCAACACTGGTTAGCCATTGTCTTTCTACCACCGGGCTGGTTGCTGAAACTGGTAGAGTCAGATTTTCCAGCAGTTGTTTAGCTGCTAGCAACGACAAAGCCATCTGTTGACGCGGTTGTAAATCTGAGTAATCGCTCTGAATAGCGGGCATTGTCTCCAGAGTACTTGCAGACCGATAGGTGCTTCTTAACACCAATCCAGCTATATCATTTAGTGCTTGAGACTCATTGGGAAAAAAGTTCTCCACCACTTGAACTAATTTTGCCCCCAACGGCACTGAAGATGTCACTAAAGCCTGACACTGTTCTAGCAATTGCTGGAAAACTCTTTCCGGTAAGCGGGTTGGCAAGGTCAACTTTGACTGTTGTACCATCCATCCCCAGCTAGGAACGAGTGTCATTGAAGGCTCATCAACAAAATCAGGATATTCGATTAATTGTGTTTCCCAGGGAAACAACGGTGGGTGCTCTTGAGCTTGGATTTGTAACCGATTCTTAAGGACAGCTTGAAAACGATCTTGCACAGTAGGAATTTCTCCCAATTGAAAGGTCTGGGGCGTTCCTCCCAATTTTGGCTCACTGCTTTTTGAAGCAGTGGCTTCATTGAGGAGTTTTTTTACCCCGTCATTTTCCTCACATTCTACCGATTGCTCGTTATTTTTGACATCATCTGTCAACAACCAATCGAGACACCGGTGTTGTAAGGATTCTGAGTCACTATTCATGAGTAGATGCACCCGATCCGGAAACTAATGAGTTACGAATTTCCCAAGCTTGCTCAAGAATCTTAAACCATCGTTTTTGCAGTTGTGCCATTGACAGCCCTAAAGTTTTTGCTATTTTTTCATCAGCTTGTCCTTGTTGCTTCAACTCTAATAAAGACCGTTGCTTATTGTCCAGCTGTGCTGTGTATACTTGCCATTGCTGGGGAGTTAAACCCAAATTGGTATGCAAAGAAGCTTCCAGCCACTCGTGAACTAATTCCCAACGGTGCAACAGGGCGAATCGAATCAAATGATACTTAAAGCGCTGCTGCAAATAATCTCTCTGACGAGGAGTTAAACCTAAAACCGATTCAATTTCCTGTGCTGATAAATCCTGGAGGCGAAGAGAAAAGTAATCAGCACAGTCAGATTGTTGCCGTTGTTCGAGATAATTCATTAATTCTGTAACCACAACGGAACGCAAGGTGTCTTCTTCGGGTTCGGGTTCGGCTTGCGTTGCCATTGTGGAGCGCAATTGGTGAATTGCTGGTTCTTCCCAAGAACCGTCACCTTCATTATTGCTACCTTCTGCGGCTTGTTCTATATCTACGCTGGTTTCTGGAGGCTGCTGTTGGGAAAAAGTTTGCGCCCGCAGAATAATTAGCTGTTGCTGACGGCCTGGTAAGGGAATGCGTCGCTTGCCGTAGCGCTCGGTAAATGCCATATACTCGGACAATTCCAAGAGCGTCTGAGGGCGATAAGTGGCACCAAGCTGATTTTCTCGGCGGAAAGCGTTCAACGCCTCTAGATAAAAACTCTGTAAGAAATCTTCAATTATAGTCAGTCGCCCTTGATAGCTCAATTGCTTCTGAGGCGGATTAATATATCGATAAATAATTGCACTCAAAGTACTGTGTAATTCGACTCTGCCCCGATTTGAACCCAACTGATAGTACCTGAGACACTGTTGCAGCCGATGCCGAGCCAGGGTCATCGCCGAGCTTTCTACAGACCCAGAAGCTTGGATACGTTTACTCTCATGACAAATCCGGTAGACTTCGGTGGTGATACGTCTTGCTACATCGTGGCAATTCTGTTCCGAAGCTTTAGTTGACTGCTGAAACTCCTTGGACAGGAGTTGAAAGATCGCCTCCACGCCTGTAGAATTTTCTCCCAGAATAGTTGCAGATGGAATAGTTGCGGTTGCGGCTGAATTCATAGTCTCGGTTTTCAAAAGACCCTAACTTACTTAAATACAACCTGTACGACTGTGGGTATTGGCTGGTTTGGTTTTACGTATAAGCTAAACGCAGGCCAATCCTATATTGAGGATATGGCTGATTTTATTATTCCCAATTCTGATGGGATTGTTCACACTTGATAGATGTTATTGCCATTACCCAAGAGCCGTATACAAGTCATTATGGATTTAGAAGCACAAATTCAATTGCTGATTGACAATGCACCCCGCGATGGTATGACACCACATCTTGTTGCAGCAATTGCTCCTGCCCTTAGAGCGATCGCTCAAAAGTTACGCTACTCCCAGTACTATATTCTCCAAAATTCGGAGGCAAGCTGGGTTTTAACTACGTTGAGCAATCGTGCTAATCCAGGATTGGAAAAGCGTGTGATTTACGCTTTCCCTACCATACAGGATGTCTCTCTAATTTCCCCTGCTGGGCTTGACCCTCAAATGCTAGCTAAAATTACTCCTGTCACCCATATTTTGTTCCAATTGGTGGCATTAGAACCCGTAGATAGTATCGTTTTTTTGGAGACGCCGGGTAAGACCACTCATACCGTCGAAGTTCGGCGCACTGAACTAGAAAAACTTATGCAGAAACAGTTACGACAACAGCGATCGCCTAAACAGATCCCCCCTGATATTGCATAGAAAAATTTTGGATGTGGGATTTTTTAGATACAATCCCACATCCAAAATTTTAAATCTCAAATTTCTTTAAAAAAGTTTTCTAAATCAGTAAAAAAAGAAATTTTTTCTTTCCGTTCCATCATACGAGTGACTCAACTTTCGGTGAAACCTAAAATTGATTAAAAAATAGTTATCAGTGAACATTTTTCCGTTTTTAAGTTTTAGTTTCCTAGTGAAGCAGAGTTTTATACTTAAGAACTTTCACATCAAAAAATAATCCCATTCTTTATTGTGAGGTGGCCAGTAGCCAAAAGCGGGCAAGTATTTAGAGTAAGCGCTCAGTCGAACACTATCCACCCCAGAAGTAGTAGTAATTTATTTTTTGGAAATCTCTAATAAGAACCTCCAAATAAAACCCCACTTTCTACCTGTTAAATAAGTGGATTGAATTAAACATTAAACTGCTTTAGTGCATTAAAGCGTTAACACAACACTTCAGGTTTTCGGTACGTTACGGAAGCCACAACACACCTACATCTAAATCCCCACTTTCTACCTGAGAACTCCGATCACTGATTTAATAGAGGCGACTCAGTGTGTACTCAGCGATGTTAATCAATGCCTGGTGGGATTCTGAGGATGGGAGAACTGCAAGATGTTCAATTGCCAACTTAGCATGATGAGCAGCTAACTCTCGCGCCTGCTGTATACCTTGACTATCTTGAATCAGTGCTAGTGCTTGCTCTAAATCTCCTTCTTGAGCAAACTCTCGTTCAATCAGCACTTCCAAAGATGGTTTTTCTGCCAAAGCAAATAAAACGGGTGCAGTTAGATTACCACTTTTAAGATCCGACCCCGCTGGTTTACCCAAGGTATCTGTTGTACTGGTGAAATCTAAAATGTCATCAACAATTTGAAATGCTATACCAAAATGACGGCCGTAGCTATACAGATGCTCAACAGTTTCTCGCGAGACTTCACTGAGTAACCCAGCAGCTTTAGAACTGTTGGCGATTAGGGAAGCTGTTTTGTAGTAACTCTTCTCAATGTAAGTTTCAATAGAGATACCAGCATCAAAACGATTTAGTCCCTGCTGAATCTCCCCAGTAGCTAGATCCATAATGACTTCTGAGAGCAGTTTCACTACCTCCAAATTGTCCAAGTTTGCTAAATACCAGGACGATTGGGCAAAGAGAAAATCTCCTGCTAAGATGGCAATGCGGTTCCCGAACAAACTATGAACGGTAGGAACGCCTCGCCGCACGTCTGATTCATCTACCACATCGTCATGTACCAAGCTTGCTGTGTGAATCATTTCTGTAATCTCAGCAAGGCGGCGATGACGCGATGTAATGTCTTGTTCTAACATTGTTGCCCGCGATATTAGCAGGACAATTGCTGGTCTGATACGCTTTCCCCCAGCTCCGAATAAATGTTCGGCTGCTGCAAACAGAATGGGGTGGCGATTTCCAACTAGCTGTTTTAGGTTATCTGCTAGTAGTCGCAGGTCTGCTTCCACAGGGGTAAACAGGGAGGTGGCTGGGGTCATGTATGGGCGGACTCTGACTTAGGTTACGAAAGTTTACATATCCTATACTCATTTTAAGATAACCCTGTGCCAGCGCAAAGTTTTCATAAGGTAATCCCATTTTTATGAGTCTATGGGTGATAATTAAGGTTGTCGAGGTTTTTGTCAATAAGTAATTGTGCTTATTTTGTGGCTACTCAAACTTTAAACTAACTTAAAAGATGAATTCTCAGTACACGGGATAAATTCCAAATTAAATTGTGTTAAGTAGTTTCTCATCTCACCTTTCTTGCCACAGTTCTCAAGATAATTTAAGCAATATTACTTATTGACAAAAATCCAGCGTTTTAAATTCGTCGCTAAGAGGCAAGGCTAAATTTCTCCAAATTGAGGTGTAGCTCTTCAAAAAATTTGAAATTTAGCAGCCGAATAAGCTCAAAATTCAGGGTCGTTGTGTTACGCTAAAATATAGGAATTTTAAATTTTGTAAGATATTCGCACCCCAAAAGTTAAGTCAGCGACTAGTTGATTTTACTGACTTGGTGTTGTGAGTCTAAAATAAATATTCGTCGGTTAGATTAAGGGAATAAATTCTTTAATTTTTCCTACGATAGGCAAAACTCCTGGTTTGGAGCTGTGTGATATCCCTATGGGAAGTCGCTACACGTACTCAGCGCACGTAGAGCGCAAGCATTGCTCTTTTCACAGCAGTTTGAGCAAAAATAAAGCAGATCGGGTAGACCGCTGAAAATCGTAGTTTTAGATTGCTAAACGGCAAACTAACTGCTGTGGGATCTATGGTCTGCAAGAAGTCGCATTAGCTCATAAATTCTTCGTCCGTAGAGGATTTTGTCTATATAGGTAATTTTACCATAGGAAACTACAGCCATCAAGAATGCACTTGCTTGGCTGAGGTTCTACTAATTTTATGGAATTTTATATTCGTTTAGAAGGGTGCTAGTAGAACAATGATTTACGGAAGTATACCTATGATGATTTTTATTTTAGCCTCTGGATATTTGTTCACAGTCTACCTGTTATTAGCACTGGCGAAGCGAACCGGTACAAAGACTGTTCCTACAAGTTTCCGTTCATCTACTGAAGGAAAACATAAACAGGAGATATCAGTTAATAGTCAATAGTCATTTGTCCTTCGTCCTTCGTCATTTGTTTCGATAAATGACTAAGGACGATGGACTAGGGACTAATTAGTTTTATTGGAGTTGGGAAATAGCTATATCAGTGAAGGAAACCTCTTCAACCATTGGGGTATAGCCTAGCCACTGAACTCCTGACTGGGAAAACTGTTGCGGACAACCGCTGACGGCGAAGCGAGTTGGCAATGGTAGGTGAGTATTTTTTAAGCCTAGTAAGTCTAGTTCTTGGGTGCAAGCTGCCACAACATGAACAGCTGGATCGACCAACTGGACTTGAGAGGGGAGGAGCGATCGCAGTACTGGTGTAAGGTGGGGATAATGGGTACAGCCGTGAACTAAGGTGTCAATTTCCTGCTCTAATAAAGGCTCTAGGTAGCCTCGTGCGACTTCCGCAGTGTAAGGGTCGTGAATGCGGTTTTGCTCAATCAGTGGCACAAACTCTGGACATCCAACTTGCCAGACTTGGACATCAGGAGCAATTTCAAGAATAGCGTGCTTATAAGCATTACTTTTAGCTGTAGCTGGAGTGGCAATTACACCAATCCGCTTTCCTTGCTGCACCGCAGCTTTTGCACCCGGTAGGATTACTCCCAAAATAGGTATGCTGAATTCTTGACGCACGGTTTCTAGGGCTAAAGCAGAACTGGTGTTGCAAGCCATAATTACCATTTTTACCTGCTGCTGTTGTAGCCAGGTAATAATTTCACGTGTAAATCGTAAAATTTCTGCTTGTGAACGAATTCCATAAGGAAGTCTAGCTGTATCCCCAAAGTAAACAATTGATTCATTGGGGAGTTGTCGATATATTTGTCGCAGTACTGTTAGCCCACCCACACCACTATCAAAAATGCCAATTGGGGCACGTTGGGGTTCTCGATCGGAAAAATCGTCAAGATTCCCTTCAAAAATGGAAGATGAATACACAGGCAGATATATATTTAGGTTTTGGGATTTAAAATACAGAATTTAGCAGACAATCTCCAATTTGACCACTAAATTCTGCGCGTCAAAGAAGTTTAAATACCACCTCTTTAATTAGTAATTTGTACTATATTACCTCTGCTGTAAGTATTTTAGAATGCCACGAGCGATCGCTTCTGCCATCCGATTTTGATATTCTCGTGTTCCCAATCTGGGATTATCCTCGTAACCAGTCATATAGCCTGTTTCTACCAAAATCGAAGGCATGGAGCTTTTCCTAAGAACATAGAATCTGGCTTTGCGGGTTCCTCGGTCTTTAATAGTACCGATATCCTGGAGAATGGTTTTACGAACTACTTCAGCCAGACCATAACCACTATCGTAATAATATACTTCTAACCCATTGACATCAGGGCGATTATCAACGGAATTGGCGTGAATGCTGACAAACAAAGTCGCGTTAACTCGCTTGGCAATATCTACTCGTCCCTGAAGTTCTACAAAAAAGTCGGCATCCCGCGTGAGTACAGCTTGTACACCGTTTTGCTCTAAAATAGCTCCTACCCTTTTCCCAATAGGCAGAATTACATCCTTTTCTAAAAGTCCCCCTAGACCAGGGGCACCTGAGTCTTTTCCACCATGTCCTGGGTCAATAACTACTAGCAATTTCCCTCTAGGAGCTGAGGGGCGTGGCTGTGACTGGGAGATTGGACGGGGATTATCTATGGGATTTGGTAATTGACCTTGGTCTGGTAATGGCAGGGGAGGTAAAGCAATGGGCGGTGTGATGCTGCTACTAGAGCGTCGTAATTCTAAAGCTAAAAGCTGGTCGCCAACCTGGTTGAGTTCCCCAATTTGTACTCCAGCGGCTGGTTGAACCAAGACGGTGACAGTGTTGGATTCTTGTGGTTGCAGGCGTACCCGCAAAATTGGGCTATTAGGATTAAAAGTCGGGCCTGTGACTTTGGGAGCTAACTTAGCATTGTTAATAGTGATGCGGAACAGACCAGAGGTTCTATCCCAGCCGCCTGTAGCAGATAAAGTTTGGTCGGCTCGAATCAGCAGTTGTGTACCATTATTAGCCAGTTGCACAGACTGAATGTTAGCAGGTGTGTTACTTGGTGCTATGGGACGCGGACTATTACCTCCAGGCAGCTGGGCGACTCCACGACTGGGTAGAACCACAAAACCACCAACACTGCTAGTGGTTGCTCGCCAATTTGGACTATTTTCATCTACTTGTAAAGTCAGGCGAACAACAGATGGGCTGGTTTGCAGCTGGGTGAACTGGATACGGCTAACACCATAGCGATTAATTGACAAATCTCGCTGCTCTAAACTTGGTGATAGAGTTGCGCCAGCAATGTCGATGTTAATTGCTTTTTGATCGTTGCTACGATTTACCTGAATCTGAGGATTACCACCATTGGTACGGACAAAAAAACCATCACCAGTGACTTGTAAGTTCTCAATTTGAGTAACTTTGGCGACAAGCATTCTGTTGTTCCGTGGATTTACAGAGCCGCTTGTCACCACATTGTAAATATTCCTTGGGGGAAATGTTTGTGTAGATGTTCTAGGTGAAGTATCAGTGGCTATAGCTTGTTCTGCTTGCCCCTCAGTGTTTCTTGTCGGTACATTGTCGGCTTCTGGCGTAGGTAATTGCACTATCCAGCGATCGCCAGTTGTACCCACAAATTGCACTCGTTTGGGGTCTAAATTATAACCAGGAGTTAGTTCAACAACTATACGCGTTGTTTGTTCGTCAAACTGCCCAACACGAATAGAACGAATTGCACCGCCCACTTGTTGGGTTAGCTGCGGGCGGCCAAATGTGGTTCCTGGTAAATCAATTACCAGACGAGTCGGGTTAAAAATTAATTGTGCTTGAGGTTGAACATCCCCTTGAGTATTAATTTCCAGCTTATTTTGATTAGCATCAAAACGCCAAGATTCAAGTCTCGCGGCCATTGCCGGCGACGATAGCATGAAGATGGTTCCAATAGTACTGGATAGTAACCAGCGTAATTTCACAGTCTTTTCTCCTGATTCACATTTATGGGAGCCGTCAACATCTCAACATATTGGCTAATCCTCACACCGTCACCGCGCACACTTGAGTTTTGCGCTGTTATTAAGACACAGCTAATGGCGTAAAATATAGCACGCTCCTCTGATTTTGCCATGCCACTAGCCTATATAAATTTGACTGCCAATTTTAGATTTTAGATTCCCGATTTTAGTTTTCTGCCAGACTAGGGTCTTGCTACACTAACACCTGTTGTAGGTGATACAAATCCAAAATCCAAAATTGTTCGACTGAGCGTAGCCGTACCCTCCAAAGAAGCAAGCTACGCGTAGCGTTCCACAGGACAGTCTAAAATCCAAAATTTGTTGACTTGCAAAGTATCAAATGACAATAACAAAGAAGCTACTCTTATTCCGCCGCAAGAATACTTAAATTGTTTTACTACTAAATTGGATAAAAATGGTAAAGATTAGATGTACTTACTCAACAATTTAGAAATTTAGACTAAATTACTTATCTTCTCTTTAGATACTGAAGAACGCCACGAGCGATCGCTTCTGCCATTTGATTTTGGTAAGCTGAAGTTCTGAGCCTAGCCATATCCTGCCGACCAGTCATATAACCCGTTTCCACGAGAATGGAGGGCATAGAACTTTTTCTGAGGACATAAAATCTAGCTCGCCGTACTCCTCTATCTTTGAGAGTACTAATACTTTGAAGAATGCTACTACGGACAATGCGAGCTAGATCGAGTCCACTGTCGTAATAATAGACTTCTAACCCATTAACATCGGGACGACTCGCACCTGCGGAATTAGCATGGATGCTAACAAATACATCAGCATTAGCTCGTTCTGCTAATTGCACCCGTCCTGGAAGGGTAACAAAATAGTCAGAATCCCGCGTCATAATAACCTGTACGCCATTTTGCTGCAAAATCTCAGCAAGTCTCTTACCAATAGGCAAGATAACATCTTTTTCGCGTGCCCCCCCAATGCCAAGCGCTCCTGAGTCTTTACCACCATGTCCGGGGTCAATAATAACTACCACTCGCCCATTAGTAACTCGGCGCTGTGGTTGTCTTAAGGGTTGAGGATTTGGATTGTTTGGGTCAGGGAATGGCCCGCGGTTTGGCGGTGGTAGCCCAGGTAAAGCAAAGGGTGGTCTTCCGGGGAGGCTGACAATTCGCCGAGAACCTTGTATTGGTAGAGCCAAAAGCTGGTCGCCGATTTGCTGGGGTTGCCCAATTTGCACTCCTCCTGCGGGTTGAACTAAAACAACCACTGTATTGGATGCTTGAGGTTGCAGACGTACCCGAAGAATGGGGCTATTGGGAGCAAAAGTAGGCCCTGTAACTCTGGGAGCTAACTTGGCATTGGTAATTGTGACGCGGAAAATACCTAAGGATCTATCCCAGGTTCCAGTAGCAGATAAAGGTTGGTTGCCTCTAATTAGCAGTTGTTTGCCATTATCGGCAAGTTGCACAGATTCAATTGTTGCTGGCGAGTTATTGGCAGATGGTCTATTGGGAAAGGAAACGGCTTCTGACTGATTGTCCGAATTATTACTTCCAGGCAATCTGACAATCCGACTAGGTAGAACTATCAAACCACCATCGTTACTATTACTTGCTCGCCAATCTGGGCTATTTTTATCTACCCGCAAAGTTAGGCGGACACCAGGAGGTTGGGTTTGCAATGAGGTAAATTCGACGCGGCTAATACCATGTTTGTTAACGGGCATATTACTCTGCTGCGTCAGACGTGGTGATAAAGATGCACCAGAGATATCTAGGAAGATGGTAGCGCGATCGCGGCTGCGAATTACCTGAATCGGCGGATTACCACCACTGGTGCGAATGAACAACCCATCACCTGTCACTTGTAAGTTTTCAATTTGAGTTGCCCCTCGTGTAGTAGTAGCAACCCTTGAAATACTAGGTTGACGTTCTGAGTCTGGGGTAACTACACTGTAAGCACTTCTAGGAGATGAAGCTACTTTTTCAACTTCTGGCGTAGGTAATTGCACCGTCCAGCGATCGCCACTTGTACCAACAAATTTCACCCGTTTGGGGTCTAAACTGTAACCAGGAGTAAGTTCGACAACTATGCGTGTTGTATCTACATCAAACTGTCCAACACGGATTGAGCGAATTCCACCACCCACCTGTTGAGTTAACTGCGGACGACCAAATGTAGTTCCCGGCAAATCAATTACCAGCCGAGTTGGGTTGAAAATTAGTTGTGCTTGGGGTTGAACTGCTCCCACAGTATTAATTTCCAGCCTATTTTGATTGGCATCAAAGCGCCAAGATTCAAGTCTCGCGGCCATTGCTGGCGACGATAGCATGAAGATAGTTCCAATAGTGCTGGCTAGTAACCAATGTAATTTCACAGTCCTTTCTCCTAATTCACATTCATGGGAGCCGTCAATATCTCAACTCATTGGTAAATCATCATCACACCATCACCACCTAAACTTGACTTCTGAATCCCTTGTTCGATTTTTAAGCCGATATTTAGACACACTTAAATCATTTATCGGGTTTCAAATTAAGTTTAAATCCCCATGCGAAACCTTCCACCTTTACAGGTGGAGAACTTTGACTCCCAATAAAGCTAGAAAACTGATAATTGATAGCTGTTTACTGATAAGTGTTTGTTCTTTGTTGCCATCGATGCACTGAGTAAATAATTCCCATTACTGTCAAACGATCTAGCAAGATTTATGAGTGTTACTCCCCGATTATCTGGAAAATATTCAGATAAAGGCTCACAAGCCAAGGGAGACTAGAAATTAAGTAACATTCTGAAGGCTGGTAGAAATTATAAACAAATGATTATTCTACAATCACACGGGACGGAGATTTGAGGATAGAAGTTTCCACTGCGCAATTGGGGCAGAGGGGCAGAGGAGCAGAGGAGCAGAGGAGATTATATTGAACAAGTTTCTTCCTTCTCTCTTCCCAATGCTCCATTCCCCATTCCTCATTCCCCATTCTCAATAATTAGCGATCGCCAGAATCTGGAGTTACTCCCAAATTGCTGCTGTCATTTGATGCTGGCACCCTCGACTGAGGTGGTTCAATTACCAACGAAGTCCCAGAGGAACCGTCTAAAATTGGTTGCTCTGAGCTTCCGTCCACAGTTTTTGGATCTGGAAACACAAATCGTAACAACGGAGGAGCTAAAAAGGTTGTCAAGATAACCATCATGATAATTGCTGCTCCTAATGGTTTCGAGAGAGCGCCACTGGCAGCGCCAACACCAGCAAATACTAGTCCAACCTCGCCTCTAGGAATCATCCCCACACCGATCGCTAAACGGTTGATTTCCGGTTGACCAAACACGCTTAAACCTGTGATTACTTTACCGAGAATGGCTACTGTAATCAGGAAAGTTGCCATAATTAGACCTTCCCGATTGTCGGGAATTGCTGGGTTTAACACTCCCAAATCGGTTTTTGCGCCAACAGTCACAAAGAAAATTGGCACTAACATATCAGCAATGGGACAGACTTGCCTTTGCAGTTCTTTACGCTTATCTGTCTCTTCTAAAACTAAACCCGCCGCAAAAGCTCCCAGAATTGCTTCTAAGTGGATAACGGCGGCAAGGTATGCCATAGCAAAAGCGAAGACGAATGCTGGGATTACCAGTCCACCGCGTGTTTTGAGTTGATCGGCGATCGCTACAAAAGACTTATTGAAAACATTGCCTAGTAGGATTGCTCCCAAAATAAAACCAGTGGCGCTGATAATCAAATAAATGACTTTGCTGACATCCACCACGCCGTCTTTAGCTAAACTGGCAACTACCGCTAAAACGATGATTCCTAGTACGTCATCAATTACAGCAGCACCCAAAATAATCTGCCCTTCTTTAGAATTGAGTCGCCCCAGTTCTGAAAGCACTTTGGAAGTAATACCAATACTAGTAGCAGTCAAAGCCGCCCCTGCAAAAATTGCGGGTACAGCCCCAATCCCAAACAAAGTCATCAGCCCCACAGTCCCAGCCGCAAAGGGTACTACTACCCCAACTACTGCGACAACAGTGGCTTGGATACCAACTGCCATTAAATCTTTTAAATTCGACTCCAAGCCGATTTCAAATAGCAGAATAATCACACCCAATTCTGCCAGAACGGATATGACCTCGGACTGGGCTGCAAACACTGCTGGAGTGGCTTCAGGCGTTAAACCAGCAGTAGTTTGAAGGAAGGACATAATCAAAGAGTTAGAACTGTCTGTGCCGCCTTCTGGAAACACTAAAAGGTGGAAAACAGAGATGCCAACTACTACACCGCCAACGAGTTCGCCTAAAACAGGCGGCAAACCCACTTGGTTTGATAACTCTCCACCAACTTTGCTGGCGAGATAAACGACTACTAAGCTTAGTAGCACTGCTTCGACTACCATTGAACTGTCTGCGGCTTGTGTTGCGCTGGCCAGCAGAGGAAAAGAGAAGTTGATTGGATCTAACAAATGCATTAGGTTCTCTGAAAATCCTTCTCTTTGATTCTGACGCGTTTCTGAAAAACATCCTATGGTGAAGCAATCCGAATTCAAAAGGAATACGGCGTAAACGTTTCATTTACGCTATGCAGTACTAGTGTAATTTTTTTAGTTTCAAAAAATGTAACCATTTCAGCTTTTGACGATCGCAGTGTCAAAGTAAGAACATATAAATCGTATCTAGCGATCGCACTTGAGTTGTGAAAAACTGATGGTGGCTGTTGGCTCTCAACGACCACCAGAAGATTGCTACATACCTTTATTTAAAACATCTGTGGATACTTTGAGGAGTGCAAATATGATGACTAGAGCCGCTTTACCCGGTTCTCAGTTTCCATCGGGAAACTTGTGGAAAATACTGCCTTTAGCAATGCTTGTATGTGCAACTTTTGCACTACCTGCATTCGCACAAGAAAAAGATAAATTGTGGCGAACCCTTAGTGTCAGTGGTCGCGGAGTGGAAACAATTCCGACAACTCTGGCACAAGTCAATTTAGGAGTGGAGATTCAAGGGAAAACAGCCCAAGAGGTACAGCAAGAAGCCGCTCAGAGGTCATCTGCGGTGGTTGCGTTTCTCAAGAGCAAAAATGTTGAAAAATTACAAACTACCGGTGTCCGTCTCAATCCGGTTTACAGCTACACCAATAATGTACAGCGGATTACAGGCTATGCTGCCACTAACACTGTGAGTTTTAGTATTCCTGTTGAGCAAGCTGGAACATTATTGGATGATGCAGTCAAAGCTGGTGCAACACAAATTAACGGCATTACTTTTGTTGCGAAAGATGAAGCGATCGCGGCTGCTCAAAAGCAAGCATTAAAAGAAGCTACTCAAGACGCGCGGCAGCAAGCTGATGCCGTTTTTGGTGCCTTGGGTTTTAAATCCAAAGAAATAGTCAGCATTCAAGTTAATAATGCCAGTGCGCCTCCACCACCACCAATGTTTCTACGGGCTGAGGCTGCCAAGTCGGCTGATGCTTCCACCCCGATTGTTGGTGGTGAACAGCAAGTGGAAGCATCGGTGACGCTGCAAATTAGTTATTAGTCATTAGTCATTAGTCCTTTGTCATTTGTAAAAGGCAAAGGACTGATAATCAATGCCCAATGCCTAATTAAAAATGTTCTGAAGACATATCTCCTGTACCGCCTTCTCCATCTCGCTTAGAGCCTAATAAATCTAGTTGATCTACTCTAATAATTGGTGTAGAACGGTTTGCTCCTGTTTGGCGATCGCTCCATGTGTCAAACTTTAAGGAACCTTTTATGCCAATTAAGCTTCCCTTACGCACATAATTACCTGCTACCTCAGCCGTCTTATCCCATAACTCCAGCGTGAACCAGTCAGGTTCATCGCTGTTGCGCGATCGCCTTTTTACCGCGAGTGTCAATCTACACTTCACACTACCAGATTCAAAATATTTTATATCAGGGTCGCCACCTACACGACCAACAAGAGTGACAATATTAATACTCATGTGCGTTACCTTTCAGTACAAACGTACTTAGCAATTTCGACTTTCATCATAGCGAATTGTGAAAGACTTGAAAATAATGTGTTAAACAGTTAACAATATAATTGACTTGAAAATTTATACACACTATTTGGAGAAACACATAAAAATATACGGATATACTAATTTAACCAGAGAATATCAAAAAGTACGGGACTTGAGACATACTAAATATTCCTGGGAATCATATAAAAATATTGTCTAGTTAACTCAACTCAGGATAAGAACTTTATCAAATCCGGCACAATTAACTATTACCGTTGTAGTCAAAAAGTATCGCACATAGGGGGCTTACAGACGCGTGGGTATTTTTAGGAACTTTCGCACTTCATGGGATATGGGTATCGACCTCGGTACCGCAAACACCCTGGTTTATGTATCTGGTAAAGGTATTGTACTACAAGAACCTTCTGTAGTTGCTATCGATGTCAACGAAAAGGTTGCACTAGCAGTAGGAGAAGAAGCCAAAAAAATGCTCGGTCGCACACCGGGAAATGTGATTGCTCTCCGTCCTTTGCGGGATGGTGTAATCGCTGACTTTGAGATCGCCGAGCTGATGCTGAAAAGCTTTATTCAGCGTGTAAATGAAGGTAAATCTTTGATTTTACCCCGAATCGTCATTGGTATTCCCAGTGGTGTCACAGGAGTAGAAAGACGAGCAGTGATGGATGCAGCTCACCAAGCAGGAGCCAGAAAAGTTTATTTAATCGATGAGCCTGTAGCTGCGGCCATTGGTGCAGGACTACCTGTTGCCGAAGCTACAGGCAACATGATCATCGATATTGGTGGTGGGACAACAGAAGTTGCAGTGCTGAGTCTTCAAGGTACGGTAATCAGCGAATCAGTACGCATTGCTGGAGATGAACTGACTGATGCGATCGTTCAGTATATTAAGAAAGTTCATAATTTAGTCATTGGTGAACGTACTGCCGAGGAAATCAAGATTCGGATGGGTTCTGCCTATCCAACTAATGATGATAATGACGCCATGATGGAAGTTCGAGGCTTACACCTGCTTTCTGGTCTACCGCGAACTGTAACAATCAAAGGGCCGGAAATCCGTGAAAGTATGTTGGAACCACTATCAGTAATTATCGAAGCTGTGAAGCGGACACTAGAACGCACACCACCAGAACTGGCAGCAGACATTATTGACAGAGGTATTATGTTAGCTGGTGGCGGTGCTTTGCTCAAAGGCATAGATACCCTCATTAGCCATGAAACAGGGATTATTACCCACATTGCTGCCGATCCTTTGAGCTGTGTTGTGCTGGGAACAGGTCGTGTGTTAGAAAACTTTAAACAGTTGGAACGAGTTGTTACCGAAAGCTCTCGCAATATGTAGCAAAAAAAATATCAGAATAGAGTTCTATTTGAGTTCTATTTGGGTTCTATATAAATAGAATCCAAGTAGAACTTAATTTATATAAGTACATACAGGTATATATGGTGACAATACGGCGTTGGTGGGATCGTAAAGGGTTGCAAATTGGGTTGTTAGCTTTAGTAGTTGGTAGTGCTTGGATCTTGCGACAGACTCAAGGTGAGCTAGTGCTTGAGACATATCAAGCAATTACCCGTCCATTAGAGATGTTGCAGTCAGGGCCAACTCCAGAAGAACGTCTCAGAGATGCCCGGATGATGGAATTGCAAACCCGTATAGTAGATTTGGAAAGTCAAAAGACAAAGTTACAAGATTTATTAGGCTATGTGGAAAAAGAGCCATTGGCATCACGACCAATTCCAGCACGGGTGGTAGGACGTAGTGCTGACCAATGGTGGCAACAAGTTACGCTGAATCGCGGTGCGAATGCAGGGATTCAGGAAGGCTTCGTAGTCAAGGCAGAAGGCGGATTGGTGGGTTTGGTGGAGAGTGTAACTCCCAATACTAGCCGCGTGTTGTTAATCAGTGACCTCAAGAGTCAAGTGGGTGTATCAGTTAGCCGCACAGCAGCTAAAGGTGTTTTGCGAGGAGATTCTTCTGCTGAAGCTGTATTGGAGTTTTATGAAAAAGTTCCAAATGTGAAAGTAGGAGATTTAGTTTCCACATCTACTTACAGTCAGAAATTTCCCTCCGGTTTGGCAGTAGGACGAATTAAGTCGCTAGATTTAAAGAAACTCCCGGCATCAGTGGCGAAAATTGAGCTTTTTCCGCCAATCCGCTCTCTCGATTGGGTAGCTGTTTATCCCAAGCCAGAAAATCAAGAGTCGGCAAATCAAGTGCCGCAAAAGTCTAAGTAAATTCTTTGAAAAAATCCATAGAAAAATGAAGATTCCTGCATTTGGTGCTAGCAGGCAGAAAAAGCCAAAATCGTCAGAGCGAAAATCGAAATTCCGAATCCAGCCGCTGGCTCGTTGGCATCCCGGTATACGTCAGTTGTTGGGTTGGCTCGTGACGGCTAGTTCTGTACTATTATGTTTACTATTATTACCAACCCGATTTCCCGGTATGGAATTGTTGGGAATTGGCCCTAACTGGTTATTAATTTGGGTGGTAGCTTGGAGTGTGAAGCGCACGGTGTTTGCCGGAGCATTGGCAGGTATAGTTCTGGGGCTACTTCAAGATTCGATGACATCACCTAGCCCGACTCATGCCATCAGTTTAGGTATAGTGGGGGCTTTAACTGGTCTGCTCCAGAAACAGCGTTTTATCGAAGAAGATTTTATTTCGATTGCTGTAATTGTCTTTGTTTTAGCAGTTTTGGCAGAAACTATCTTTGGGTTGCAATTAACTTTGCTCGGCAATGAGCGCAAGGTGACAGATATTTGGACATATTATCAGCGCGTCGCTCTTGCCTCTGCCATTCTGAGTAGTCTGTGGGCACCTGTGGTCTATTATCCGTTGAATCTTTGGTGGCAACGGATGAAATTATTGGAGCAATAAGGGAGAGACGCGATTAATTACGTCTGTACAAGAATTAGGAGTAGAGACGCGATTAATCGCGTCTGTACAAGAATTAGGAGTTAAGAAGGGTTACAGGTGACAGTCAAGAAAATTATCTTCTGTACCCTGTAACCTAAATTTTTATGGAATTTGGGCAACCTCTGGCAATATGGATTCAAGCTACAGTGAATTCCAATGCGCCAAATGATTCCAGTTCTAAGAAGTTCCTTGACAGGAATCACTTCTTCTGTTCCTGTAGGGTCTGCAACTTTTTCAAGTCCCGTTTGAGCTTTTATCGTCTCATAAGCGTCTGATGTTTTGATGTAATAAAAATCACTAGCACCAGCGCCAAAAGTAACTTTGTGTAAAATAGGAAGCGTCATTTTTTAACCTAACCTCATGCGACGTTGAACATTGGTTGTGCGAACATCGACACCACCGATTTTTTTAGGTAACAGTCCGCCCATCGCCGAGGCAAACTTGCTTGAAACACACAAGACTGATTTGACTTTTTTGTTTTCAAGTCGAACTTCTGCTAATGCAAAAGCACCACCAACTGTAGTTTGAGCCGAAGTAGCTATAAATTCAGCACTTATTGCGGTTGTCTCAGCTGTAATTGCTGTCGCCTCAGCCGTGCCAGCAGTAGCAAGAGCAGTTCCAGCCGTCACTTCAGCAGTTCCAGCCAAAGCTAGGGCACTTCCAGCCGTCGCTTCGGCAGTTCCGGCCAAAGCTAGGGCACTTCCAGCCGTCACCTCAGCAGTTCCAGCCAACGCTAGGGCGCTGACTCCTGTGGCTTCAGCAGTGCCAGCTAGAACAAGAGCAGATCCAGCCGTTGCACCTACACCTACTATCTCGGCTTCTACAACAACAATTTCAGCTTGTACAGTTGTTGCAAGAGCTAAGGCAGATCCGGCTGTTGCCCCGACCGCCACGATTTCAGCTTCCATAACAACAACCTCAGCCTGGACAGCCGCCGCCGCCGCAATTGCCCCAGCAACTTCTACACCTATTGCGGCGATCGCTGCAAATACTCCCTCAAGCGCCGCAGCAATCAAGGGAGCTGCAACAACCGCCACTACTGCTGCAATTCCTGCCCCAACTGCAATTAGCTTGGCTTCTAAATCATGCAATTCAGTTTCTAAATTGCCTATTTGAATTTCATCTTGGGCTAATTGGCGATAAACATCAGCTAGCTGATGCTTTAGTGCGTCAATTTCGCCCTGAAGATTTCCGTTATTGGAATTATTAATTAAATTTCTTAATTCATCTATCTGAGTCTGTAATTGTTGACAGCAATCACACTGATGTCCGGCACAATTGCTGATATTTGAAAGTGAAGATATTAAGGACTGCCCAGCACCAGACATTTAACAAACCTCACTACCAATTCTAGAAATTAGCGCCTCAATTGACTCGAATTCGCCTTTATCCAGACAGACTTTACCGCTAGGAATAAATGTTGTCGGATCTACGCATTGCCTGCCCTCCCCGCAAGCGCCACCACTGGCACAAACGGCTTGGCAATCTGCTAAGGAATTATAGATACCTGGGGTGTTGTATTGGGTTTTTAAAACACACTTACCATTAAGGCAATCATAAAAAACAGCGTCAGCAGTAAAAAGTTTGCTATCTATAACCGGAGTAGCCGTGTTACTCCCAATCCAATTCGCGTACATGACTCGACCATCGGCAGCACTTATTAAGCTCCACTGAGTGCCGCCTGACGTTAAAGAAAAATAAGGATTGTCATCGCTATATCCAGCAATACTTTCGGTATCTGGGGGAAATCTTGACGGGCTATAGTGGACTTCTACAGTCCACTTTCCAGGTGTTCCAGACATTTAGATAGAAATTTAATTAAATAGTATTTGGATCGAATGTTGGAGCCGCGTACGGCCCATAAAATTTGGCTGCATATTGAAACTGAGTTTTTGGAGCGCCATTTCTAGTAATTGGAGAATTTATTGTTAGGTCACTGGCTGCCATGACCGATGCATCAGTATTGGCATTTATCCATGCATGGGCAGTTTTTACGATAGCTGCATAAATCTCTAAAGGCGTGGGATTAGGACTAGTTAAATCAGGTAAAGAGGTAAGAGGAACTTCTAATACTTTGGGAGTGCCAGAGAATGTTGCAGTCGCGCCAAACAAATCAGTGATTCCAGGTTGCATACAACAGATTTCTTATGAAGTGAATAAATCTGTTGTATTGCTAATTTAATTTTGTGTAAATGTTCCACTTTTATGTAGAAGTGGAACATTTACGGATGTCGTGTATCCTTTGCTGGGAATACGATTGAGCCAATATTTGCTAATAGTGA
>NZ_JBALDR010000020.1:0-100726 GCF_036917315.1 Nostoc sp.
AATTTACCCCTTGATGACCAAACCCCGGCATGAATTACGAAAACAGTTGCAAACTGCTTAAATCACAAGCCTTTGGGCTTTTCTTAGTGCCATTCATTGATGCCTAAAGGGAATTGGTATCAGTAGCTGGATTGGCGATCGCATCCGGTAGTTGTTTCTCTAGCAACCGAATATGGGAATACTGGTAGGCAACAACCGTTGTCAGCATGGTAAGCGCTCCCATAACAATGAACATTAATCCAATTCCGCGCCCTGGTCCAACACCGATGAGTTTTCCAATGCTTTTGGCTAAGACTCCACCGGGAAGCAGTAAAGGCTCAAAAACCCGGTCAGCTAATGGTCCTGCGACAAGATAAGCGAGTGGTAGAGATGACCCGACGATCATTCCCATTAAGGCAAAGACTCTTCCCTGGACGTTGAGGGCGACTTTTTTCTGAAAGATGACTTGGGTAGAGCCATTGATGAATGGTAGACCGAAGAAGAAGAGGAAGGCAGCGACAGCAAACAGAGGAGCGGAGGTTCGCAATCCGGCAACTAAAAGGCACAGTCCGTTTAGCAGCATGAAGCCAAACACACTGTTGATGAGGTGCTGCGATCCCCCCCAGATACTCATTACCAGACTACCGAACACCATACCACTGCCTCCGATAGACATCACAATGCCAAGGACAGGAGCCGAGGCAAAGGACAGCACCAATGGCGTGGCTAGAACTCCAACGCTGCCCATAAGGAAGTTAGTAGTAGCTAGGAATATCAACAGCCATAGAAGCCCAGGTCTGGCTGTGATGTAAGTCCAGCCATAGACTACCTCGCGCAGCAACGAACCTTTCTCTGCAATGTTTACAGATGTGGTTTCAGGTTTAGGTTTGGGGAACCGAACGAACAGCAGTGTAACCAGGGCGAAAAGAAAGGAGGCAAAGTCCAGCAGGATAACGCCCTGAATCTGAATGGTAACGATCAGCGCACCTGCCAGCATTGGTGAGATGAGTTGAGCAAGGGATTGTCCCATATGAATTAACCCGCTAGCCCGGCTGAGATGCTGCTTAGGTACAAGCAGTGTGGTAGCAGCTGTATAAGCAGGCAACTGGAAAGCGCTGCAAATAGAGTTGGCGAAAGTGACCACATATATATGCCAAACTTCAAGTCGACCGACGAAAAGCATCAGTGCAAGGGCTAGGGTACACAGACCCGCACCGCAATCACTTAAAAGCATAGTCCAGCGCCGAGACCAACGGTCTACCAGCGCACCAGCTATTGGAGAAATCACAATCATTGGTACAACTGTGCATAAAGAGATCAGGGCAAATTGAGTGACTGACCCGGTGCGTTGATACACCCACACGCCCAACGCAAAGCTGGTAAGACCCGATCCGATCAGCGAGACTAGTTGCCCCAACCAGACGAAGATAAAGATCCCTATACGTCTGGTTGTGGGACGTTGGGTTATCTTATTTCCTTCAATCATCGGTCTGTACCCGATCGAGACAGGCTCTTAACTGTTTTGCCAAAACCGAGACATGGGGTTCGGCAAACATCGTGGCATGATTGCCTGGGACCTCGTAACTTTCTACTAGTTGGAAAGAAAACTTATCCCAACCCATCATAGGTTCATCACTAAATTCCTCACTGTTTTCTACGTATTTTTCAATTGCCTGGAAGACGAAAATCCGATTTGGATACACGTCCTGTGGCATATAATCAATTGCAGCTTGAAGGTTAGATTTATAAACTTGCAGCAAACCCCGCAGTTGTTGCTGGTCAATACTGGGCGGCAAGATATTAACTACTTGCAATTTCTTTAAGAGGTAGTTTAATTGCTCTTCCGGCTGAAGCTTTTGGAGAGCATCATATGATACTAACAGTTCCTTTCCAAAAAAGCTTTCTATGTCCATTGCAATGTCAGTTAATAATCTAGCATCATTACGCTCGACCTTTACAGGTTTTTTGTGCGGATTTGGAGCCAGGGCATCGAAAATGGCGAGTAAAGCTACCTCTTGTCCTTGCTTTTGTAACTGAAGGGACATCTCAAAGGCTACGCGACCACCGAAGCAATGCCCTGCCAAAAAGTACGGACCTTCAGGCTGAATGGTCTGTAGGGCGGCGATGTAATCAGCCGCTATATCCTCAATTTTAGTGTGAGGTACCTGCTTTCCATCAAGACCACGTGCTTGCAGGCTATAAAAAGGTCGCTCTGAACCCAAATAACGTGCCAAATTGTGTAAGTAGATGGCATTGCCACCAGCACCAGGCAGACAAAAGAACGGCCGCTTGGAACCACGAGACTGAATTTTTACCAATGGAGAATCATGTAAAAAGCCCGCATCCTGGCGGAGAGTGGTAGCCATCTGTTCAATCGTCGGAGCTTGAAATAGTGTAGCCAAGGGCAGATTTTGCCCGAATTGCGACTGAATCTGAGCCATCAGGCGCACAGCCAAAAGAGAATGACCACCGAGGTTGAAAAAGTTGTCATTGACACCAATAGGGCGGACATCCAAAACATCTTCCCAAATATGGACAAGTTGCAGTTCCAAAAAGTCACGGGGGGCGATGAAGGTTTCCTCAAGTTCAGGTCTAGCTATGTCTGACTGTGGCAGGGCACGTCGGTTCACTTTGCCATTAGGCATCAGTGGAAGGGCTTCCAACTCCACTATGGCTAAGGGTACCATATAGTCGGGCAACTTCTGCTTGAGGAACTGGTGCAGTTGAGCGATTGCACAGGTATCTGTCTGATTAAGCACCACATAAGCAACCAAGCGCTTGTTACCAGGTACATCCTCCCGAACTATGACCACACTTTCCTGCACACCTGGGTGTTGGTTCAGCACCGTCTCAATTTCTCCCAACTCGATGCGGAAGCCACGTATCTTGACTTGGTGGTCGATGCGCCCCAGGAACTCTACGTTCCCATCGCTTTGGTAACGAGCCAAATCACCAGTTTTATACAGACGTGCTCCGGGGAAATCTTTAAAAGTGTTGGGGATAAATTTCTCAGCGCTCAAGTCCGGGTAGTTGCGATAGCCACGAGCCAGTCCTTCACCACCAATATACAATTCACCTGGTACACCGATAGGCACTGGTTGAAAATGCCGATCCAAGATGTAAAATTGGGTGTTAGGAATGGGACGACCGATTGGTAATTGACTCTGACTCGCCTTTACCTTATAACAAGCTGACCAAATAGTGGTTTCGGTCGGACCATACATATTCCAAACGCTGTCAACCATCTCTAGCAACTGATTGGCGAGTTCTGTATTGAGTGCTTCCCCACCACAAAGAATTTTCAGTTGTGGATTGCCCCGCCATCCAGCTTGTAAAAGTAGTTGCCATGAAGCTGGAGTTGCCTGCATTATAGAAGCACCAGATTCACTTAAAACTTTTATCAACTGCGCTGCATCCATAGCAACTTCACGGCTGCTCAGAACAATTCTCGCACCGACTATCAACGGTAAGTAGATTTCTAAACCGGCAATATCAAAAGAAATTGTAGTCACTGCCAACAAAGCATCTTCCTGTGTCAGTCCAGGATTTAGCCTCATAGCATGTAAAAAATTGACGACAGCTCGGTGTTCAATTTGCACGCCTTTTGGCTTGCCAGTCGACCCGGAGGTGTAAATCACATATGCCAAGTGTTCAGATGTTACTTGACAGTGGACATTTTCTTGGCTTTCCTGAACAATACTTTGCCAGTCGCTATCCAAACACACCACATTTGTATAATCTTTAGTCAACTTTGGAAGTAAACTTTGCTGCGTTACCACTACTGAAACTCGGGCATCTTCAAGCATCAAAGTCAATCGCTCTGGAGGGTAGGCAGGATCGAGTGGCACATAAGCACCACCCGCCTTGAGAATACCTAGCAACCCCACCACCATTTCTACAGAACGCTCCACACAGATGCCTACCAGCACTTCCGGTTCCATACCCAATGCTTGTAGATAGTGTGCCAATTGATTGGCTTTTGTGTTCAACTCTCTATAAGTCAGAATTTGTTCCTCAAATACCAGTGCCACAGCATCCGGTGTTTTTTCCACTTGCGCCTCAAATAGCTGATGGATACATAGATCGCGTGGGTAAATCAGTTCTGTGTGATTCCACTCTACTAGTAATTGCTGGTGCTCTTGCTGTGTTAGTAATGCCAAGTTTGAAAGGCGCTGCTGAGGATCGGCAACGATACCTTCAAGCAAAGTCTTAAAATGTCCTAGCATTCGGCTAATAGTTTGGGCCTCGAACAGGTCAGTATTGTATTCCAAAGATCCCACTAGTCCCTCAGAGCTGTCTTCCATCGCCAGAGTCAAATCAAACTTTGCTGTGGTAATGTCGAGTTCCAAGGAATTTAGGGTTAGTCCCGGCAGTTCTAAAGTTGGCATCGGGGAATTTTGGAGGATAAACATCACCTGAAACAACGGCTGATGGCTCAAGGAACGCTCTGGTTTTAGTGCCTCCACCAGTTGCTCAAAGGGTAGGTCTTGATGGGCATAGGCACCCAGAGCCACTTCGCGCACTCGCCCCAGCAACTCTTGGAAACTCGGATTCCCAGAAAGGTCTGTGCGTAGAACCAATGTGTTAACAAAAAAGCCAATCAACCCCTCGGTTTCGGTGCGGTTACGGTTGGCAATGAGAGAGCCTATACAAATGTCAGACTGCTCTGTATAGCGGTAAAGCAACGTCTGGAATGCCGCCAGTAGGAGCATGAATAAGGTGACACCATTGCACTGACTCAGAAGCTTCAGCTTTTGGGTTAGGGATTCAGAGACAACCAGAGATCCGATCGCGCCTCGGTAACTTTGAATCGGGGGTCGTGGTCGGTCGGTGGGCAGTTCTAAGACTGGGGGCGCGTTGTTGAGTTGTCGCTTCCAGTAGGAAAGTTGTTCTTCCAGTACTTCACCTTGCAACCATTGACGTTGCCAGTGGGCAAAGTCTGCATATTGGATGGGCAAATTAGGCAATGGTGAAGGCTTCCCTGTGGAGAAGGCACAGTAGAGCGCCGCTAGTTCTCGGATGAAGACGCCCATCGACCATCCATCACTGACAATGTGGTGCATTGTCAGCAGGAGTACATGTTCAGTCTCGTTTAGCTGTAGCAGTGTTGCTCGCAGTAAGAGACCTTGAGCTAAATCAAAAGGCCTCTGGGCTTCTGCTGTGGCTAGTCGCTCAACCTCAGCCTGTTGCTTGGCTTGTGGCAATTCACGTAAGTCCACCACTGGCAGGGTCAAGGCGAAAGTTTGGGCGATAACCTGAACTGGCTCCCCATTTACTGTTGTGAAGCTGGTGCATAACGCTTCGTGACGATGGACAATTTCGTTTAGGCTCTGCCTGAGTGCCATCACATGCAGTGAACCAGTAAGGCGCACGCCTGCTGGTATGTTGTAAGCAAAATTACCGGGTTCCAGTTGCTCTAAGAACCATAACCTAGCTTGAGCAAACGATAGCTGGTACTGATCGCGATCGACGGGCAGTAGGGGCGGTGCCTGTAGACGTAGTTGTGTGCGGCAGGCAGTCTCGATACGTTCAGCTAACCCCGCCACTGTAGGAGCCTCAAACAAGCTACGCAAAGGCAATTCCACAGAAAAGGTGTTACGCAACCGAGAGAAAAGCTGAGTTGCCAGCAACGAATGTCCACCCAATTCAAAGAAATTATCGTCAACGCCAACCTGTTGGAGTCCTAAAATCTCACTCCAGATACCCACGAATATCTCCTGTATGGGGGTTCGCGGCGCGACTAGCTCCCCTGCCAAATCTGGTCTAGTAGTCTCAAAAGCCGGGAGGGCGCGACGGTCTACCTTACCATTGGCTGTCAGGGGTAAAGCTTCTAAGTGCACGATTGCTGAGGGTAGCATATACTCAGGCAACTTCTGCTTGAGAAACTGCTGTAGTTGAGCATTCGCACAGGCATCTGTCTGTTTAAGCACCACATAAGCCAGCAAACGCTGATTGCCAGGTATATCTTCTGTTGCTGTCACCACAGCTTCCTGCACCGCTGGGTGTTGAGCTAATACCGCCTCTATTTCCCCTAACTCGATGCGAAAACCGCGAATTTTCACCTGGTTGTCAAGGCGACCAAGAAATTCAATATTGCCGTCACTTAAGTAGCGTGCTAAATCGCCTGTTTTGTAAAGTTTGGCTCCCTGTTGTTGGCTAAAGGGGTTGGGGATAAATTTCAGGGTAGTTAAATCAGGGCGGTTGAGATAACCTCGCGCCACACCAGCACCACCGATATACACTTCCCCCGCAACACCAATTGGAACTGGTTGGAGATGACGGTTAAGAATGTAGATTTGCGTGTTGGAAATCGGTTTCCCAATCGGCAGATTAGTAGCCGCTTTTGCTACATCTTCGACTAAGTACCAGCAAGAGAATGTTGTACTCTCGGTTGGTCCATATACGTGTAGTAATCGTTGGGGTGAACCTTGGGTGAGAATTTCTTTGACACAGCCGACATTCGCCGCCTCACCTCCAAATAAAAGCTGTCGCAGATTTTTAAAGGCAGCTGGCACAACAGTTGCGAATTGATTAAATAAGGCTGTGGTTAAAAACAACGTAGTAATCTGCTGCTGTTGGATATAGGCAGCAAATTCTTCAGCAGACAGGCAGATATCTTTGTCAATACCAATGAGCTGCCCTCCATGAAGCAGTGCTCCCCAAATTTCAAAGGTGGCTGCGTCGAAAGCAACATTTGAGACTTGGGCAACTCGGTCATCAGGCTGAAATTGAATGTAGTTGGTGTTAAACACTAGCCGATTCACAGCCCGATGGGGAACAGCTACCCCCTTGGGTTTTCCTGTAGAACCGGAGGTGTAAATCACGTAAGCTAAGTTCTCAGGATTGATAAAAGTGGGGAGATTTTCCTGGCTTTGTTGGGCTAATGCTTGCGAGTCTGTGTCCAGACAAATCACTTGGGCTGTGTGGGGTGGTAATTGCTCTAGTAAGTGTTTTTGGGTCAACAAAATAGGTACTTGAGCATCTTCTAGCATTAATGCTATACGCTCGGCAGGGTAGGCTGTATCTATTGGTAGGTAAGCCCCGCCTGCTTTGAGAATCGCTAACAGTCCTACGACCATTTCTACACAACGCTCTAGGTACAATCCCACCAAAGTATCTGCGCTGACTCCCAAACCACGCAAATGATGTGCGATTTTGTTGGCACGGCGGTTTAACTCACAATAGGTGAGGCTTTTATCTGCAAACACTACTGCTACAGCATCTGGTGTACGTTCTACCTGTGCTTCAAATAACTCATGGATACACTGTTGCTGTGGGTAATCTGTTTGCGTATCGTTCCACTCTTGGAGTAACTGATGCCGCTCTGGCTCGGTTAACATTGGCAGGTCTGCCAACCTTTGCTCTTGATTCGCAACCATCCCTTCTAGCAAGGTTTCCAAATGCCCCAACATCCTATTGATAGTTGCTGCATCAAACTTGCTAGTATCATATTTAAGTTGTAAATTTAATTTGCGATCAAGTCCAACAACTAGGGTGAGGGGATAATTCGTTTGTTCAAACACTCGAATATTGTCAATGTCTAAACCTTCAATTTGTTGAGTTAAAGAAGTATCGACGGGATAATTCTCAAACACCACGATGCTTTCAAACAAAGGTGTCCCTCGATGGATTTCACTCCAACCATGAATGTCAATCAAAGGAGTGTAGGAGTACTGTTCTCGCTCTACCTGCTGTGCCTGTAATTGTTTAAGCCATGACAACAGTTGAACGTTGAAAGCAACTTGTACCCGCACTGGCAGAGTGTTGATAAACAGTCCCACCATTGATTCTACGCCCCTCAAAGCAGCAGGACGACCAGAAACAGTAGCCCCGAAGAGGACATCTGATTCACCACTATAGTGTGCTAATAGCAATGCCCATGCTGCTTGTACTAGAGTATTGAGTGTTAAATGATGCTGTCGAGTGAAGGACTGGAGAGCAGAAGTCAGCATTGCCGATAATTGTCGTTGCTGTTCCTCATAGCTCGGCTTTTGGTGATGATTCTTACCTGCAACTAATTTAGCTACCAAAGAGGTAGGGGCAGTAAACCCTTGGAGTGTTTGCCGCCAGAAGGCTTCTGCTTGGGCAAGGTCTTGCTGTTGTAACCAACTGATATAGTCGCGGTAGGGACGAGGACGTTCTAAGGATAAATGTTGATTTTTGTTATAGGCTGCGTAGAAAGTAAAGACTTCTTTGCAGATAATCGACAAGCACCAACCATCCATCAGCAGGTGATGAAAGCTGTAGATAAATTGGTGGGTGTCCTCTCGCAGCTTGATGAGAGTAAAGCGTATCAGTGGTGCTTTGTCAAGTTCAAAGCCTTGTTCTCGCTCTCTCTGCAAAAAAGCTTCTAGACGCTCTTGCTGCTCAACTGAGGATAGCGATCGCCAGTCATAGTTTGACCAAGGCAAATTTACCCACTTGCGTACAACCTGGTGCGGCTTTTTACAGTTTTCCCAAACGAAAAAAGTACGAAAAATTGGGTGGCGTTCCAGTACTTTTTGCCAAGCCTGCTCAAATGCTGAAACATTAAAGTTCCCATAGAAAGTGCAGCTAAACTGCTCAAAGTACACGCCCGAATCTGGTGCATAAAGGGTATGGAACAACATACCCTGTTGCATGGGAGAAAGCGCGTAGATGGATTCAATGTTTTTACTTTTATTTTTCTTATCAACGACTACCATTGCTTTTCCTAATTTTCAATCTATTGTTGTCATAAGTTGATCTAGTTCTTCTTGACTCAACTCAGCTTCAGGAAAATCTGAAGGGGTATAGCCGCCTGCGTCTTGCAACTGGCAGTGGTCGATCAGAGATTGCAAAGCATCAATGAATCCAAATGCGAAACGCTCGACTGTTTCCCGGTGATGGATGTTTTGACTGTAAGCCCAATCCAATTGCAGCTTGCCAGAGACTACAAATGCGTTAATTTCCAGGAGATGGTTGCGAACTCCCAAGGAACTAACAGGTGAACCAGGGGACTCTGTTGCAAATCCTAACAGTGGTAATGCCGATAGTACGCCATCCAACTGTCCTAAATAGTTAAAACTGACTTCGGCTTGGGGAAGATGCTGGAGTTTAAAGCGTAGGGCTTCATCTGGACTAAGGTCTCGTAGGATACCATAACCTATGCCTTGCTGTGGTAGACGGCGCAGTTGCTCTTTTACCGACTTCAAAAGTTCCCCTAGATGGTTATCCTTTGGCAACTGCAACCGCACCGGAAACATAGAAGTAAACCAACCCACTGTACGCGACAAATCTACATCTGCAAATATTTCCTCTCGCCCGTGGCCTTCTAGATCGACGACAAGCGAATGCTTACGTTCTCCAGCCCATTCCCCAAAGCTTTGCACCAATGCTGCCAGTAGCACATCATTAATTTGCGTATTGTACACTGAAGGTACTTCCTGCAACAAAGCACGGGTTTGTTCTACTGAGAGCGAAACTGATACCTGTGCCTCACTCGCTACCGTATTGGCTTGCCCGTCTGGGGGATAGTCCACTGGCAATGGAGGAATGTCTGCATTTAACTGCGTTAAGCAGTATTCCCACTGACTCGCTAATGCTTCGGATTGCCCGTATTCCCACAGCTTTTTTGCCCATGCTTGAAAGGACGTGGTCTTGGATGGTAGTTGAATGGCTTCGCCTCGCTCTAGTTGTTGGTAGGAACTAGCTAGGTCTTCCAGCAAAATTCGCCAGGAAACACCATCCACTGCTAAGTGATGTACAATTAACAGCAAGCGACTTGGTTGATCCTTACCCATTTTAAACAGCACAACTCGCAACAGTGGTCCTTCTGACAAGTTCAGGCTGCTTTGCTGTTTAGCGGCGATGCTCTCTAAGGTAGCTTGTTGCTCCTGTGGCTCTAGTCCCGACAAATCTACCACCTCAAACGGCACTGTCACCTCAGCGTCAGCGTTTATCTGCTGCCAACCACTATCTGTGGATACAAACCGTAGGCGTAAGGCATCGTGATGCACTAGTATTTGCTGGACGACTTGCGCCAATAGCGATCGCTTCAAATCTGGTGGTACCAACAGCAGCACAGACTGGTTAAAGTGGTGAGGTTCAGGCTGATTCTGGGCAAAAAACCAGTGTTGAATGGGTGTTAGTGGTACTTCACCAGTTACTAAACCCTGTTTTGCTGTTACTGATGGATGAATGCCCACTACAGTGGACAGCTCTGCAATGGTTTGGTGCTGAAATAACTGCTTGGGTGTGAGCTGCAAACCTGCCTGATTAGCTCGTGACACAATTTGAATGCTGAGGATAGAATCTCCACCCAATTCAAAGAAATTATCGTCAATGCCAACCTGTTGGAGTCCTAAAATCTCACTCCAGATACCCACGAGTATCTCCTGTATGGGGGTTCGCGGCGCGACTAGCTCCCCTGCCAAATCTGGTCTAGTAGTCTCAAAAGCCGGGAGGGCGCGACGGTCTACCTTACCATTGGCTGTCAGGGGTAAAGCTTCTAAGTGCACGATTGCTGAGGGTAGCATATACTCAGGCAACTTCTGCTTGAGAAACTGCTGTAGTTGAGCATTCGCACAGGCATCTGTCTGTTTAAGCACCACATAAGCCAGCAAACGCTGATTGCCAGGTATATCTTCTGTTGCTGTCACCACAGCTTCCTGCACCGCTGGGTGTTGAGCTAATACCGCCTCTATTTCCCCTAACTCGATGCGAAAACCGCGAATTTTCACCTGGTTGTCAAGGCGACCAAGAAATTCAATATTGCCGTCACTTAAGTAGCGTGCTAAATCGCCTGTTTTGTAAAGTTTGGCTCCCTGTTGTTGGCTAAAGGGGTTGGGGATAAATTTCAGGGTAGTTAAATCAGGGCGGTTGAGATAACCTCGCGCCACACCAGCACCACCGATATACACTTCCCCCGCAACACCAATTGGAACTGGTTGGAGATGACGGTTAAGAATGTAGATTTGCGTGTTGGAAATCGGTTTCCCAATCGGCAGATTAGTAGCCGCTTTTGCTACATCTTCGACTAAGTACCAGCAAGAGAATGTTGTACTCTCGGTTGGTCCATATACGTGTAGTAATCGTTGGGGTGAACCTTGGGTGAGAATTTCTTTGACACAGCCGACATTCGCCGCCTCACCTCCAAATAAAAGCTGTCGCAGATTTTTAAAGGCAGCTGGCACAACAGTTGCGAATTGATTAAATAAGGCTGTGGTTAAAAACAACGTAGTAATCTGCTGCTGTTGGATATAGGCAGCAAATTCTTCAGCAGACAGGCAGATATCTTTGTCAATACCAATGAGCTGCCCTCCATGAAGCAGTGCTCCCCAAATTTCAAAGGTGGCTGCGTCGAAAGCAACATTTGAGACTTGGGCAACTCGGTCATCAGGCTGAAATTGAATGTAGTTGGTGTTAAACACTAGCCGATTCACAGCCCGATGGGGAACAGCTACCCCCTTGGGTTTTCCTGTAGAACCGGAGGTGTAAATCACGTAAGCTAAGTTCTCAGGATTGATAAAAGTGGGGAGATTTTCCTGGCTTTGTTGGGCTAATGCTTGCGAGTCTGTGTCCAGACAAATCACTTGGGCTGTGTGGGGTGGTAATTGCTCTAGTAAGTGTTTTTGGGTCAACAAAATAGGTACTTGAGCATCTTCTAGCATTAATGCTATACGCTCGGCAGGGTAGGCTGTATCTATTGGTAGGTAAGCCCCGCCTGCTTTGAGAATCGCTAACAGTCCTACGACCATTTCTACACAACGCTCTAGGTACAATCCCACCAAAGTATCTGCGCTGACTCCCAAACCACGCAAATGATGTGCGATTTTGTTGGCACGGCGGTTTAACTCACAATAGGTGAGGCTTTTATCTGCAAACACTACTGCTACAGCATCTGGTGTACGTTCTACCTGTGCTTCAAATAACTCATGGATACACTGTTGCTGTGGGTAATCTGTTTGCGTATCGTTCCACTCTTGGAGTAACTGATGCCGCTCTGGCTCGGTTAACATTGGCAGGTCTGCCAACCTTTGCTCTTGATTCGCAACCATCCCTTCTAGCAAGGTTTCCAAATGCCCCAACATCCTATTGATAGTTGCTGCATCAAAGCGGCGACAATCGTAGCTCAGGTACAGCAATAACTCCTCACTAGGCATTGCTGCTATGGTCAAGGGATAGTTTGCCCGCTCAAAACAACCTTCTTGACAGATATTTAAGCTTCTGTTTTGCTCATGCAAGGAAGTATCAGTTGGGTAGTTCTCAAACACCACAATACTCTCAAACAGGGACAAGCCGCGAGGAATCTCGCTCCACCCCTGCACCTGCGCCAGGGGACTGTACTCATAGGAGCGCATCTCCCATAATTGGGCTTGTAGCTGCTTGAGCCATTCCACTAAGGAAGCCTGAGACGATACCTGTACCCGCATTGGCAGAGTATTGATAAATAGCCCCACCATCGACTCGACTCCTGTTAAGGTCGGTGGACGACCAAAGACGGTAGTGCCAAAGACTACATCTTCCTGACCGCTGTAGTGTGACAGAAGTAAAGCCCAAGCGCCTTGTATCAGGGTATTTAGAGTTAGTTGATGCTGTCGAGCAAAAGATTGTAGAGCGGCCGTTGCTGTCACTGATAAATGCCGCTGCTGCCCAGCATAGCTTTCCTCTTCACTGGTGGAACTTGCCAATACTCTATCCACTTGCAAGGAAGTTGGTGTGTGTATCCCACTCAACACTTGCTGCCAATATGCCTTTGCTTGAACCAAGTCCTGCTGTTGCAACCAAGCGATATAGTCCTGGTAAGGACGTCTGGGTTCTAAGTGTAGGTTTTGACCGAGACAAAATGCCTCGTAAAAGTCAAAAACTTCCTTAAGTACCAAGGATACAGACCACCCATCGAGTAGCAAGTGGTGATAACTCCAAATAAATTGGTAAACGTTCTCATCCACTTGGATCAGAATTAAGCGCATCAGCGGTGCCTTCGAGAGCTTAAAGCCTCGCTGCCAATCTGCTTGAAGAAAAGCCTCCAGTTGCTCTTGCTGCTCTACTGGGGACAACCCCCGCCAGTCGTGCTGCTCCCAAGGGAGTTTGACACGCCTAACGACTATCTGAAGTGGCTGCTCGATATTTTCCCACACAAAGGCGGTTCGGCAGACCGGATGCCGATCTATTACCTGTTGCCAAGCCTTCTGGAAAGCTAAAACGTTGAGATTTCCATAGAGGGTGTATCTCAACTGCTGGAAATACATCCGAGACTCTGGAGCATAAATGGTATGGAAAAGCATACCTTCCTGCATAGGAGAGAGAGGATAGGCAGCCTCAATATTTTTAGAGTTCATCTTGCTTATTCCTCCTCAAACTCAATACTTCCAAATGCTTTCTCAAGTTCATCCTGACTAAGTTGTACAAGTGAGAAGTCGGAAGGGGTGTAGCCATCCGTGTCAGGAGATTGGCAGTTATTAATCAGCGGCGATCGCAAAATTGTGTCTACCACCTGTGCTAACTTAGCAATTGTTTGGTGTTCAAACAACTGCTTTGGGGTTAGTTCTAAACCTGCTTGATTTAAGCGAGCAATGAGTTGAATACCGATTACCGAATCCCCGCCCAACTCGAAAAAGTTATCATAAATACCCACAAATTCGATACCCAACAATTGCTGCCAGATTTTAGCAATGGTTTGTTCAACCTCATTTCTGGGAGCAACATAAGTGTTTTGTAAGTTAGGTCTGGAATGAAGTGAGTTAACAGTTTCCGGCTTTGAAGATTCTTGATTTTGTAAAGATGCCCCTTTAAGCCACTGGTCGATTCTAGCTTGCAGGTTTCCCGTTGAGATAATTATCTGAGGAACTCCCCTCAGAGATAGAACCCGTTGAAAGACTTCCAATCCTTCATCAGGTGTGATCACCAATTCGGAAGCTTCTGGTTTTATACTTAATTCATCTGCTGCCGATGTCAGCCAATTATCCCAGTTGACAGCAATCCAGGGGATAGAGTTTGTCTGATTATGTTTGTAAGTAAAGGCATCAGTGAAATGGTGCGTTGCCGGATAAGCAGCCATGCCTAATTTGCCCAAAATAGAGGCTAAAGAGGATGTCAATAGGCAAAAATCAAGCTGTTTTCCTTGTAAAATCTTTTCTAATACAAATATTCCTTGTACTGTCGGTCGAAATTGCTGTTCGCATTCGGCTCGACTGATGCCTTGAATTGTCCCCGATAACGTCAGTCCGGCTGCGTGGACTAAACCATGAATTTGACCGAAGCACGCAGATGCTTGAGTTATTGCTGCTTGCATTTGAGTCTCATTAGCTACATCGGCTTCAATGACTAAAACTTCTGCACCTAATGCTTCCAATGCCTGCACTTTTTGGATTCTGTCGCTGATGTCATTTTGGACACTATGGCTTGTCAGCCATTGTTCCCACTCCTGTTTTTTCGGCAAACCGGAACGTCCGATGAGAACTAGTTTTGCTCGTGGTGTCTGAGCCAAGTATTTTGCAACTAGCAAACCAATACCTCCAAGTCCACCTGTAATTAAGTAGACACCCCCCTCTCTCAGTTGCTTGTTGGCTGTGAGAGTTTTATCTAGGTGGACTGCTTCAAAAGTTTGTACCCATCGATAATTGCCCCGATAGCTAACCACCAAATCAGATGGTTGCATAATTCGCAGTTCACCCAAGAGTTGGTTTATCAGTTGGTTCCCCTGAAAACTTCCTAATTTGGGAGTCACAATATCGATGCTCCGACAAGTGATATGGGGAGACTCTTGGGGAATTACCTTACACGCCCCTAACACAGTCACTTTCTCAGGGCATAAACTTTCCTCGCCAGTGACCTCATGCACATTATTGGTAACTACTGCGATCGCTAGAGCATCTTGATGAGCCTGTCGTCCAAAAGCCTGTACCAAAAAGAGCAAACTGTAAAAGCCTAGATTCTGACACTGCTGGAAAAACTCAATCCCTGATTGGGTTTGAGTGTTCGGTGTTATACTCCAAAAATGAGCGATCCTTTGTGGTAATTGATTCTCTCTACGAAGTGCTGTAAGTAAAAGTTCGTAATCTCCCTGTTGCTGAGGATTTATTGTATATACACTTTCACTGAGTTTAGTAAACTTCTCTCCTACAATGACGGTGATGACATCCTGATTCTCTTGTTCGAGTTGTTTCGCAACTTGTGAACCCACTCCACAGGTATCGGCAAATACCAACCAGCGCGATCGCTGCTCTGCTAATTCTCCCTCTTTAAAGGATTCAACCAGCATAGATCTTTTCCAAGAAGGAATATAAAACCAATCTGCCAAATTTGACTTTTTGCCTAGTTTCATTTGACGATAACTGGTATCACCTGTTTTCACTGGGGGTTCAACCCAGTAACGCTGACGCTCGAATGGATACGTTGGTAACGGCAGTCGATAACGTCGCTCTTGGGCATAAAAACTAGACCAATCTACTGGAACACCAAACAGCCAGAGTCGCCCTAAGGTCTTTAGTAAAAACGCCATGTCCGACTGAGAATCCTGCGGATGACGCATCGAAGCCAAAGCAACTAGCTCATCCTGCTTGTGCTGCTTGGCTAATGTACTTAACGTCCGCCCAGGACCCACCTCCAACAAAATACAATTAGGCTCTTGCAGCAACTTCTGTACTCCCTCGCCAAATAGCACAGTTTGACGTAGTTGCTGTGCCCAATAACTGGGATTCGTTGCCTGCTCTGCGGTAATCCAATTGCCAGTTACATTAGAGATAAAAGGAATCTGCGGATAATTCCGGTTGACTTTGCTGACTTCTTGTGTATATGACTCCAAAATTGAGTCCATCATTGATGAATGAAAAGCATGGGAGGTATGCAGACGGCGACAGTTGATACCTTGTTCAGTGAGTTGAGCTTGTAATGTATCAATTGCCTCAATAGTTCCTGAAACTACACAGGAAGACGGACTATTGCTGGCAGCCAAAGAGAGGCTATCCTCCAGGAGCGCCCCAGGAAGTTTTGTTTTCGCCTTCTCTATAAATGGCAGAAATACCTCTTTTCCTCCTACCCCGTTCCCCGTTCCCTGTTCTCTGTTCCCTTTTAATAGAGATTGAACTTCTGATTTTGACAGCGACACAGCCAGCATCGCACCAACTGGAAGTTGCTGCATCAATCGCCCTCGGATTGCTACCAGTGCTAACGCTGTTTCTAAAGAGAAAACACCAGCAAGGCAGGCAGCGACATACTCCCCGATACTATGACCGATCGTTGCTTGAGGACGTATCCCCCATGCCATCCACAACTGAGCTAGAGCGTACTCAATCACAAACAACGCTGGTTGGGTAATTTCAGTCTGTTTTAGTTGCTGTGCAGCTGCTTGAGCCTGTTCCGCGCTGGGGTAGAGGATAGTGTGGATATCTAATCCTAAGTGTGGTTTAAGCAGTTCACAACAGCGATCGACATAGTGACGAAATATCGGCTCAGTCTGGTAAAGTTCCCAGCCCATGTTCGCGTACTGCACACCCTGCCCAGGAAACATAAACACGAGCGATCGATGGCAAGGTTCTTGGAAGTGGGTGAAAACTTGTTGTGATTTTGGCGTTTCCAGTGCCTTGACTGCATCATCAACTGTCTGGCAAACCAGCATCCGGCGATGGTTGAAAGACCTGCGACCAACTTGTAGGGTATAAGCAACATCAGCTAAATTGAGATTGGGATGCTGTTTGAGGTAATCAACTAGATTAGCAGTAGCAGTTTCCAGTGCTGAACTCGTCTTGGCGGAAAGTACTAACAATTTCTGTGCCCGCCCAGGTTTAGAAGCCTCGACAGTTGGGGCTTCCTCAAGAATTACGTGGGCGTTAGTTCCTCCAATACCAAAAGAACTAACCCCAGCCCGGCGTGGAATTTTGCCGTGATTCCATGCGGATAGCTGGGCATTCACATAAAAGGGGCTATTCCCAAAATCAATTTCCGGGTTGGGCTTCTCAAAATGCAAGCTGGGGGGAAGCAATTGATGTTTGAGGGCGAGGACTGTTTTGATTAAGCCTGTCACCCCTGCTGCTGCACCCAAATGTCCAAAATTTGTTTTCACTGAGCCGATAGCACAAAAGTTTCTTTTTTGTGTACTGGAAGCAAAAACCTTTTGCAAAGCTGTGATTTCAATCGGGTCTCCTAAAGGCGTTCCGGTTCCATGAGTTTCGATATAGCTAATTGTCTCAGGCTCAACCCCAGCCAACGCTTGCGCTTCTGCGATCGCTTGTGCTTGACCTTCTACACTGGGTGCTGTGTATCCAATTTTTAAAGCACCATCATTATTGATCGCGGAACTTTTAATCACCGCATGAATGCAATCTCCATCTGCGATCGCATCCTCTAATCGTTTCAAAACTACAATGCCTACACCATTGCCAGCCACCGTTCCCTGCGCCTTCGCATCAAAAGCACGACAGTAACCATCAGGAGAAAAAATTCCTCCGGTTTCATAGCGATAGCCAGATTTCTGAGGCACATTGATCGAAACACCACCAGCCAAAGTCATATCACTTTCGCCATTCAGCAAACTTTGGCAGGCAAAGTGAACAGCAACTAAGGAAGTAGAGCAGGCAGTTTGGACAGTAACACTTGGTCCTTTCAGGTTTAATTTGTAAGAAACAAGGGTAGATAAAAAATCTTTATCATTTCCAATTTCCATTCGGAAACTGCTTTCTGAATTTAAAAATTTCTGATTTTGATAAAGATTGAATAAAAAGTAGTTATTAAAGTCTAAACCTGCGTAAACACCAATTCGGCCTGCATAAGTTTCAGAATTATAACCAACACTTTCCAGAACTTCCCATGCCTGTTCTAGAAAAACTCGATGTTGTGGGTCCATCATTTCAGCTTCTCTAGGCGAGAAACCAAAAAAAGAAGCATCAAACAACTCTACATCTTCTAAAATTCCTCCTGCTTTCACATAATTAGAATCACTAAATACTGCCGATTCTATCCCCGAAGATATTAATTCCTCATCGGTGAAAGAAGAAATTGATTCGACTCCATCTCGCAAATTTTGCCAAAATTGGTCAATATTTTTTGCGCCTGGAAAACGACCAGCCATACCGATAATGGCTATTTCCTCAAGATGACTAAATGTATCGAAGCTACTCATGATCGATTTATTACTTAGTTGTTAGTGGATCGATGTTTTTGTCTTAGTTGCTTTTGTTGCTTCATTGAACTTGTACGGTTGTGAGTTCGGTCATAATTATGCTGAAAAGAAGGTTGTTCGCTCTGTTTTTGGCTGCAATAATTAGCCAACGTGCTAATAGTTGGATGTTCAAAGATGTCAACCACTGATAACTCTTGGTTCAAGAGTTGACGCAGTTTGCTATACGCTTGAATGACGAGTAAGGAATGAGCACCGAGATCGAAGAAATTGTCGTGTACGCCAACCTTTTCTAATTGAAGAACCTCTTGCCAAACAGTGGCGATTATTCGCTCCATCTCGGATTGTGGTGCTACATAATCTTCGAGTAATTCAGGGCGCAGATTCTCTGGAAGGGGCAGTGCTTGGCGGTCTATCTTACCGTTATGTGTCAGTGGCAGTGCCTTGAGCAACACAAAGGCTGATGGCAGCATGTAGTTAGGTAGTTTTTCTTCCAAGAAGCGGCGCAGTTCAGTAATTGTGGGTGCTTGCTCTGAGTCAAGGACAACATAGGCGACGAGTCGCTTGTCGCCAGGAATATCTTCCCTAGCTGCGATCGCAACCTCCCGCACAGCCGGATGCTGGGACAGCACAACCTCAATTTCTAACAAATCGATGCGGAAACCTCTTATTTTGATTTGGTGGTCGATGCGACCTAGAAATTCAATATTGCCATCGCTTAAGTAGCGTACTAAATCACCTGTTTTGTAAAGTCGATCGAATTTGAAATTTTGTAGACGCAAAACGGCTTTTGCAGGTATTTTGAATTCTGAATTGTCAAAGGGGTTAGCGATAAACTTTTCGGCGGTTAGATCCGGGCGGTTGAGGTAGCCCTTAGCTAAACCAACACCACCAATATATAATTCCCCTGGTACACCAACGGGGACTGGTTGCAGTTGGGCATCCAGGAGATAGACTTGTGTATTGGCAATGGGGCGACCAATCGGCGGCTGGCGATCGCTTTGGTTACATTCGGCAATGGTAGCACAGACGGTTGCTTCTGTTGGTCCATAAGCATTAAAGAACCGTCGGTTTGCTGACCATCGAGCCACAAGGTCGGGGGAACATGCTTCTCCAGCGACGATAATTGTCTGCAATGCGGTCAGTTCCTCTGGTGGTAAAATCGCCAGTACAGAGGGGGGCAGAGTCACAATTGTAATCGCTTGCTGACGCAACAACTCAATTAAAGTCGCTCCAGGCAAGAGATCCTGCCGCTTTGCCAGCACTAGCGTTGCTCCCGCAGACAGAGCCATAAAAATTTCCCAAACCGAGGCATCGAAGCTCAAGGAGGCGAACTGAAGGACACGGCTGGCTGGTTGGACATCAAAGAGTCTCTGCTGGGCAAAAGCCAGATTGCATAACCCCGAATGTCCTACTATGACTCCCTTTGGTCTCCCAGTAGAGCCGGAAGTGTAGATGACATAAGCCAAGTTATCAGGTGTTACTCTGCTAATGGGATTCTCGCAGCTGTGTTGGGAGATCACCTGCCAATCAGTATCCAGGCAGATTGCACGCCCATTATGTTCAGGCAGCTTATCAACTAATTGTTGTTGAGTCAGTAGCACCGATACTTGAGCATCTTCGAGCATAAAAGTCAAGCGGTCTTTCGGATAGGCTGGATCTAAAGGCAAATAAGCCCCGCCAGCTTTGAGAGCGCCTAATATCCCCACGATCGCTTCTAAGGAGCGCTCCAGACACAAACCAACCACAGCATCCGCTCCTACACCCAAAGAATGCAAGTAATGTGCTACCTGATTGGCGTGTTGGTTCAACTCAAAGTATGTTAGTTGCTTGTCTTCAAACACCAATGCCACAGCATCCGGCGATCGCTCAGCTTGGGATTCAAACAACTGATGGATGCAGACATCCTGGGGGGAATCAATTTGAGTGTGGTTCCACTCTACCAACAATTGCTGACGTTCTTTTGGTGTCAGCAGTGGCAAATCTGCCAACTGTCGCCCTTGATTGGTAACCATACCTTCTAACAAGGTTTGTAAATGCCCCAGCATCCGGCCGATCGTCTCCGCATCAAAGCGACGGCAATCGTAGCTTAGTAGCAGTGATAATTCTGTACCCAGCCTTGCCGCTACAGTTAGGGCATAGTTTGTCCGCTCAAAACCACGAACATGACGAATCTGTATGCTTCCGTCCGGCTTGTGCAAGGAAGCATCTATTGGGTAGTTCTCAAATACTACAATGCTTTCAAACAGGGGCAACCTTCGCGGCACATCACTCCACCCCTGCACCTGCACGAGTGGGCTGTACTCGTAGGAGCGCATTTCGACATGCTGAGTTTGTAGTTGCTTCAGCCAAGACAACAGATCGGCTTGAGGTGATACTTGCACTCGCAGGGGTAGGGTATTAATAAATAGCCCCACCATCGACTCGACCCCTGTTAAGGTCGGTGGACGGCCAGAGACAGTAGTGCCAAACACTACATCTTCCTGACCGCTGTAGCGCGACAGAAGTAAAGCCCAAGCGCCTTGTAACAAGGTATTCACAGTCAGTTGATGCTGTCGAGCAAAGGACTCTAGGGCTGCGGTTGCTGTCTTTGATAGCTGGATTTGCTGATGAGCGTGAGTTTGTTCTTGGTTGGAAATGCTACCCAAAGCCTTGCCTACGACCAGTGGAGTTGGTGCTGTCAAACCTTGGAGCGTTTGCCGCCAGAATGCCTCGGCTTTAGCTAAGTCTTGCTGTTGCAACCAGGCGATATAGTCGCGATAGGGACGGCTACGTTTTAAGTATAAGTTTTCACCTTGACGCAATGCCTCGTAGAAAGTAAAGACTTCTTTGAATACCAAGGGCAACGACCACCCATCTAACAGCAGGTGATGGTGACACCAAATAAATTGGTAGGTGTTCTCGTCTACCTGGATGAGTGCCAGACGCATCAGTGGTGCTTGGGAAAGGTCAAAGCCTCGCTGCCGTTCTGCTTGCAGGAAAACCTCCAGTTGTTCTTGCTGCTCTGGTGGGGACAACTCCCGCCAGTCGTGCTGCTCCCATGACAGTGTTACCTGCTGTCGCACGATTTGGAGTGGTTCATTCAGATCCTCCCAAATGAAAGCAGTGCGTAAAACAGGATGTCGCTCCACAACTTGTTGCCAAGCTTGCTCAAACGCCGAGGTACTAAGGTTTCCTTCAAGGATGCAGATCAACTGCTCAAAATACACCCGTGACTCTGAGGCATAAAGAGTGTGAAAAAGCATACCCTGTTGCATGGGCGAGAGGGGGTATATGTCTTCAACATTTTTGATTTTCATGTTGATACCTCGTCCGAACGATCGATTAACATAGCTAGTTTGCTGAGTTTGTCTTCATCAAGTCTTGCCAAAGGAAAATCAGAAGGTGTATAACCTCCGACATCGGGTGATTGGCAGTGGTCAATAAGCGATCGCAAAACTGCCACAAAATTCTCGACTAAACCTTCAATTGTGGTACGTTGATGGCGATTGTTGCTGTAAATCCAATCGAGTTGCAGACAGCCCCCAACCACAAAAGCGTTGATCTCCAACAGATGACTCCGGTGCGATCGCAAACTGTTTTCTGGTCCACTGGATTCTTTGGCTACTCCAAACATCCCATCCGGAGATAGCATCTGATCCAACTGACCCAGATAATTAAAGCTCACCTCAGCCTGGGGTAGATTTTGCAGTTGCTCGGTAATGTCTGTGTTTCCCTTAAGATAGCGCAGCAGACCATAACCGATGCCCCGTTGGGGAATGCGGCGCAGTTGTTCTTTAACCGCCTTCAAGGCCTCTGGGAGATTGTCTGCTTCTGGTAGCTCCAAGAACACAGGGAAAACTGTGGTAAACCAACCTACTGTACGTGACAAGTCTACCCCTTCTAAGATTTCCTCTCGTCCATGACCTTCCAAGTCCACCAGTAGATAGCGATTACCAGTCCATTGGGCACAGGTCTGCACCAAAGCCGTTAGTAGCGCATCATTGATTTGGGTATGGTAGGCTTTCGGCACTTCAAAAAGCAAAGCATGGGTTTCTTCGGCGCTCAAGGACACCGATAGAGTGCAGGCTGATGCCTCAGTGTTGTCACCCTGAAGATCGTCCACTGGCACGGAAGCAACAAAAGACCGAGAACAGGTCAGCCAGTAGTCTAGTTCTGACTCCAGTGCTGGCGATCGCGCATACTCAAAAAGTCGTTGACTCCAATCCTGGAAGGAAGTTGTCTTGGGTGGCAGTGCAATTGCCTGTTTATGGTTCAGTTGTTGGTATGTCGTCTGCAAGTCCTCCAGCAAAATCCGCCAAGAAACCCCATCTACTGCCAGGTGATGGACGATGAACAATAGGCGGTTGGGCTGTTTTGCACCCAGGTCAAACAGCGCCACCCGCACCAAAGGCCCCTCTGCCAAGTTCAAGCTCGCCTGTAGTTCTGCGGCGGCGGCTTCAATAGCAGGTTTTTGCTCCTCCTCCTTTAGCCACGACAAATCCACCCGTGTGAACGGTAGCACCGCATCTGGAAGGGCGTTAACTTGCTGCCAGCCGGATGCTGAGCGCACAAACCGCAAGCGTAGGGCATCATGATGCATTAGTAATTGCTCCACCACCTGTTCCAATAATCCTGGGTCTAAGGTTTGCCGCACTTCCAGCAGCATTGCTTGATTCCAGTGGTGCGGTTGTGACAATTCCTGTTCAAAGAACCATCGCTGGATCGGTGTCAGTACCACTTCTCCTGTTACCAATTTTTGTTTGATTTGAGACACAGAAGAGATTTCTGCTACCGTTGCTAACTCGGCAATTGTCTGGTTAAAAAACAACTGCTTGGGAGTCAGCACTAAACCCGCCTGATTGGCTCTGGCGATAATCTGAATGCTGAGAATTGAATCCCCACCTAATTCAAAGAAATTGTCATGGATGCTGACTTGTTTTACTCCCAAAACTTCAGCCCAGATTTTAGCTAGTATCTCTTCTGCGGAGGTTTGCGGTGCCACATAGGAGCCTGCCAATTCCGATCTAGCCGGGTCGGGAGCTGGCAGGGCACGACGATCTAGCTTGCTGTTGGGTGTTAATGGTAGGGTATCGAGGAACACTATAATAGTGGGTACCATGTATTCGGGCAGCTTTTGCTTGAGGAACTGCTGTAGTTGAGCGATCGCTGGTATCGGTGTCTGGTTAGCTACCACATAGGCTACTAAACGCTTGTTACCAGGTACATCCTCCCGAACGATAACCACTGTTTCTTGCACAGCCGGGTGCTGGCTTAACACTGCTTCAATTTCCTCTAGCTCAATACGGAAACCGCGAATTTTTACCTGGTCGTCAATGCGACCGAGATACTCGATGTCTCCGTTGGACTGATAGCGAGCCAGATCGCCAGTTTTGTACAAACGATCGCCAGGTGTATCACTAAAAGGGTTACGGATAAATGCCAGGGCGGTTTGCTCTGGACGGTTGAGGTAGCCTCTGGCTAAAGGGACACCGCCGATGTAGATTTCACCAGGAATTCCAATTGGCACAGGCTGTAGCTGTCGATCCAATAGATAAATCTGTGTGTTGGCGATCGGGCGACCAATGGGTATTTCCTGGCTGGCCAACAAAGTCCCTGGTTCATACACAGTGACTATGATAGTTGCCTCTGTTGGGCCATAGGTATTTACCCACCGGACATGTTCCGCTCCAGGCAATTGCCTCCACATCGCGAGAGTTGCCGATGAAGCTTTTTCTCCACCCACCACTACTAATCGCAGAGTCTGGGGCAAAAGCTTGTTTGACAAAGCTAAACTATGCACCCACTGATGCCAATATGCCGTTGGCAGGTTGAGGACAGTCAATCGTTCTTGTTCGCTCACCTGCCAAAGATCCATGCTCATAGACACCATATCTCCAGAGCGGAGGACAACAGTGGCACCAGCGAGCCAAGAGGGGAAAAGTTCTTCTGCGGCAATATCGAAGCTAATTGAAGAAAACTGAAGAATGCGATCGCCCACTTGCAGACCATACTCTTTCGCCACCGCCACACCATGATTGACTAATCCCTGATGGTTGATGAGAACACCTTTTGGCTGACCAGTGGAACCCGATGTATAAATTAGATAGGCTAAGTGGTTGGATGTAACTCCACTGTTGAGATTTTCCTGACTGTATTGGGTATTCGCTGGCCATTGGGTGTCCAAGCATACCCCACGTGCTTGATGTTGCGGAAGCAACTTGACTAAATGCTGTTGAGTCAATAGTACTGGAAGTTGTGAATCTGCCAGCATGAAGGCTAGGCGCTCAGAGGGATAAGCTGGATCTAGTGGCACATAAGCCCCACCAGCCTTAAGAATGCCCAACAACCCCACGACCATTTCCAACGAGGGCGACATGCATAAGCCCACCAAAGTACCCGGTTTTATACCTAGAGAACGCAAGTGGTGTGCTACCTGATTGGCACGAGAATTTAACTCAAAGTAGGTGAGGTTCTGGTCTGCAAATACTACCGCCACAGCATCAGGTGTTCTCTCGACCTGGGCTTCAAACAACTGATGGATACAGGCATCCTGGGGATAATCGGTTTGGGTGTGATTCCACTCCAGCAACAACTGTTGACGCTCTTTTTGTGTCAGCAACGATAATTCTAAGAGGCGCTGCTGTGGGTCAGTGACAATGCTTTCCAGCAAAGTTTGGAAATGCCTCAGCATCCTGTCGATCTTCTGTGCCTCAAATAGGTCGGTGCTGTAATCCACCTCCAACAGCAATTCACCGTTGCTCTCAATGATATTCAAGTCGATATCAAATTGTGCATAACTAATAGGAGGTGAAACTAACTCCACTTCCAACCCAAACATCTTTGGCATACTCTTGGGTCGGTCTAGATTAAATGTTGCGGTCACTAAAGGAGAGCGACTAGGGTCTGTGCGTAGATTTAGTTGCTTGAGTAAATTGGCGAAGGTATAATCTTGATGTTCGTAAGCATCTAACAAAACATGCCTAATCTTGGTTAAATATTCTGAAAATGTCGGAGAGCCAACCAGTTGACTGCGTATTGGCAGTAAGTGAGTGCAGTAGCCTACCATGTTTTCACTACCTGACAATGTGCGCCCAGCTACAGGAATACCAACCAAAATATCATCCTGATTTGTGAATCGATGCAGCAAAGCAATATAGGTTGCTAGCAGTGTCATAAATAAAGTGCAACCCTTCTCTCTACTCAGCCTTTGGCACTTAGTATAAAGAGTTGCTTCCAGCTTCATACTTGCTCTCGCTCCCCTATAGGTTTTTACAGACGGTCGAGGGCGATCGCTAGGTAACTCTAAAATGGGAATCGAGTCGGTAAATTGCCCCAACCAGTAGGCTTCATGTTCCGCCATTTGGTCAGTTTGGCTTTGCCGCTCCTGCCATTGAACATATTCTCTGAATTGCAAAGGTGGTTCCTGCTGACAATCGATACCCTTACACTCTGCTGAATAAAATACACTCAACTCTTGTAGCAACACATCCATCGACCAGCCATCGATGATAATATGATGCATCGTAAAAACAAGCAGGTGTTTTTCTGCTTCTAACTTGAGAACGTGGATACGCAGTAAGGGCCCTTGCGTTAGGTCAAAACATTGTTGGCTCTCTTGTATTAGCCACTGTTGCACTTTTGTTTCACGCTCAGCAGTATTGAGACTTGAGAAATCAATTAAAGGAACATCTATTGTCAGAGTTGGTAAAATCTGCTGGAAATCTCCCTGGTTGCTGATGGTTGTCCGTAAAGCTTCATGACGCTCGATCGCCTTGTGAACATCTGTGTGCAGTGCAGATAAATTTAACGATCCCCGCAGTTCTAGAAGCAGAGGGAGATTATACGCCATTGCACCCTCGTCTCCCACCTGCGCCAAAACCCAAAGTTGCTTTTGTGCTTCTGTGAGGGGGACGGTGTGTACTTTGGTGGTATGGGAAGTCAGAGTAGACTCTGCAATCCTAGAGGAATTTGTCAAAGTGTTTGATATTAAATGTGATCGCTGATGTCCATTTTGCGAGTTGGCAGGTCGTTTGAGGAAGAAACCTCCTGTTCGCATGGACTCTACGCTCTCTTTGACAGCCCGAATTATATAATTAATATCTTCATCAGTATGTGCTGTAGACAGAAAACAGTTGCGCCCTTCCCAGATGTAGACTCCCTTCTCAATTAGATGGTAAAACAACAGATCCATATTGCCTGAGAAAGAAAACCGGAACAGGGAGCCAAAATATACTATTCTGATCGGCACATCCTCTTGTTCAAAGTAAGCATTGAGTGTTTCGGCTAGCTGTGCTGTGCGTTGGTTTAACTGCTGTTGAAGGGCTGGGCCTGCTTTTTGGAGATGTTTCAGTACAGCCAGTGTACTAGCCATAGCAAGAGGATGCTTGTTGAAGGTTCCCGCAGCAAATGTCTTTTCTGCTTGAGGAGACGAGCCATCACCGTAATTCCACAGACCGCCATCGATTCCATTCATATAGGTAGCTTTGCCAGCGACAACGCCAATCGGCATACCACCACCTATGACTTTGCCATATGTTACCAAGTCTGCTGCAATGCCAAACCAAGCTTGGGCACCGCCAGGATGAATCCGAAAGCCTGTAATCACTTCATCAAAAATTAACGCCGTTCCCGTTGCTTGTGTTAATTCCCTCAACTGTTGGAGAAACGCTCTAGGTTGTAAATCTGGTCTGCGGCTTTGTACAGGCTCAACCAAAACGGCTGCTAATTCGTGAGCATGGGCTTGTATAACTTCTAACGATTGGGGGTTTCCATAATCCAGCACCAAAACATCTTCAATTATTTTCTGTGGGACTCCTGGAGCGATCGCAACAGAACGCGACTGTCCATCTACAGTCTGTGCTGTTGCTAAAACTCCGTCAAAGTGCCCATGATAAGAACCTGAAAATAGAGCAATTTTGGTACGACCTGTCGTCATACGTGCCAGACGCAGTGCTGTCATAACTGCTTCTGTTCCAGAACTACAGAAGGTGACTCGCTCAACGCCGGTCATTTTGCAAATTAATTCAGCAACCTCACCCGCCAGATCGGATTGGGGACCAAGGTGTATCCCTTGTTTGAGCCGTGCTTCTAGGGCATCAGTAATAAAAGGCACAGCATGGCCAAAAAGATGCACCCCAAACCCCATTGTGATGTCTATGTACTCGTTGCCATCAATATCCCAAATTCTGGAGCCTTTGGAGTACTGTCCAACAATGGGATAAAGCATCTCTTTGATGGAAAGACGAAACCCAGCAGCACCTCTACTGTCAGCCCAAACGGGATGATAGGCTTGCTTGCGTTGTTTTGATTTTTGAGTGCGCTTTGTATAGCTTGCAATCAAAGCCTCTAGGTGCTGTTGTTGTTCGGGACTTAGCCTTCTACTTGGTTCTGACTTTATTATTTCTGCATTTGTTTGATTTGGCTTTGGGTAACTCGATAAAGTATCTAAAAATCCATTGGTCGTAATTTGGGATTGAAAAGATGCATCGCTTAGAGAGTTAGCGTTGGGTGATGTTCTCTTGAGGGACTTAGATGATGTGATGTCTTTTGAAAGCGATTTCTGTGCAGGTAAACCTCTGGTGCGTAATACCTCCAACTGTTGAGACATGAGTTGAGACATGGCTTCAAGCTGCTGCGCCATAATGCGTTCCAGTGCAGTCTCAGATACTGAGATACTCTCTTCTTTTTTCGGCACATCAGCGGTTGCATTTACAGATGTTGTTAAAACTGATTGTTGGGATGGTACATCAAGTTTAGTCTGTGTTTGTAGCGAATCTTTCGGAATTCTATCTATGTAAGTAGCTAGGGCATCAATAGTTGTTAACTCTTCAAAAAACTGGCGAACTGCAACCTTAATGCCAAAAGTATTTTCAATAATACCCACAGCCTCTATAAGGACAAGCGAATCAGCACCCATTTCAATAAAAGGTGCATGAACATCGATTTCATCTGGGTTCATTTGTAGCAAACGAGCTACAATGATACGCAATTTTGATTCGCTCTTATCCTCTGGCGCTATCTGCGGCGTCATCTCAACTTGTGCCTTTAATAGTGGATCTGATTTCTTAACGCTTGCAGGTTTTTCAGATTCCATCCAATAACGTTTGCGTTCAAAGGGATAGGTAGGCAGGGACACTCGGCGACGTTGATAGTCTCGATCGAATCCAGCCCAGTTCACATCTACCCCTTGAATCTCCAGTCTTGCCAAACTGTTTAATAGCACCCGCCAGTCATCTTGCCCTTGCTTCAAAGAAGGCAACCAAAAACCCTTTTGTTTTGGTAAACATCTCTTACCCATACTTAGTAAAGTGGTACTAGGGCCAAGTTCTAGAAATATTTCATAACCCTGTAGAGCCAGTGTATTCATCCCTGCGGAAAATTTCACCGTTTCTCGCATGTGGCGACGCCAATAGTTTGCATCCGGGATTTCTCCTGGCTTGAACATTTGACCCGTTAGATTTGAAATCAGGGGAATGCTTGGGGGTTGAAACTGCACTCTCGCTGCCAAACGCTCGAATTCGTCGAGAATTGGGTCTATTGATGGTGAATGGAAAGCGTGAGAAACCTGCAAAGACTGTATGACAATTCCCTCAGACTTTAACAGTTCAATCGCGGACTGCACAGCCTCTCCCGCCCCCGAAATGACGATGTTTCCAGAGCCGTTAACAGCAGCGATCGCCACCTGTTCCTCATACGCAGCAACAGCAGTCTTCACCCGCTCCTCAGTTGCAAACACTGCTGCCATCTTACCGTCTTGTGGTAAGGACTGCATGAGCCGACTGCGTTCGGCAACTAGCTTAAGTCCATCTTCCAGACTAAACACTCCAGCCACACAAGCAGCTACGTATTCCCCCACACTATGACCCATGACAATGTCTGGTTCTATACTCCATGACCGCCACAACTCAAACAAGGCATACTCCAATGCAAACAACGCCGGTTGAGTGTAGGCAGTCTCATCTAAGCGCGAGGTTCCCCCAGTTTCAGGATAAAGCACTGACAACAAAGGTTGCTGTAGATACGGGCGGAGTATTTCATCGCATCGTGCCAAAGTTTTACGAAAGGTCGGCTGGGTTTCATACAGTTGGCGTCCCATCCCCACATATTGGGAACCTTGGCCAGCGAACAAGAACGCTACCTTGGGATGGCTCATGCCTTCGACATGTCCATTCAGCAACTCAGGTGCTTCCTCCCCATTGGCAAAGCTAGCCAACTTCTCAAGCATTTGAGTCGATGTCTCGCTCACTGCAACTAGACGATGGGGAAAATGAACCCGTCCGACATTAGCTGTATAGCAGACATCCCCCAACGGTACTGATGGATGCATTGCTAACTGGCTTTTAAATTTAGCTGCTAACTCCATCAAAGCTCTCTGGCTCTTTGCCGACAGACAAAGGAGATGTAGGGGACGTTCCACTTGAGAATACGCAAATTCGGGTGCAGGTGCTTCCTCTAAAACCACATGGGCATTAGTACCGCCAATACCGAAGGAACTCACCCCGGCTCGACGGGGAGTCTCGCCTGTTTCCCACTCACAAGCTGTCGTATTCACATAAAAAGGACTGTTGATAAAATCAATGTGGGGATTGGGTTGTTCAAAATGTAAGCTGGGTGGTAGTAACTTATTTTTGAGAGCTAAGACAGTCTTAATTAAACCTGCAACACCCGCCGCCACATCCAGATGCCCAATATTGGTTTTCACCGAACCAATTGCACAGAAGCCCTTCGCTTCAGTACTAGCGCGAAAAGCTTGAGTCAGCGCCGCAACTTCAATGGGATCTCCAAGAGTTGTTCCTGTCCCATGAGCCTCCACATAAGCGATCATGTCGGGCATAACCCTAGCTATGGTAAGAGCATCCTTAATCACCTGTGCCTGACCATCTTCACTAGGTGCGGTATAGCCTACTTTCAATGAACCATCATTGTTGATGGCAGAACCTTTAATTACCGCATAAATATTGTCCCCATCCGCGAGGGCATCTACCAGTCGCTTTAAAACAACAATTCCTAAACCGTCGCCTTTTATGGTTCCCTGGGCTTTAGCATCAAAAGCTCTACAGTGTCCATCAGGAGAAAAAATCATCTCCTCTTGATGCAAATAGCCAACCTTTTGAGGAAAGTATATTGAAACACCACCAGCTAAAGCCATATCACACTCACCATTTAGCAAACTTTGGCAAGCTAGGTGAACGGCGACTAGTGAAGTTGAACAGGCACTTTGAATCGTGATACTTGGACCATTGAGATTTAACTTGTAAGAAACACGTGTTGCTAAGAAATCTTTATCATTTGAAATCAGAGTTTGGAAACTACTTGGTGTTGATTCAAGGTTTAAACTAGGGTTGAGTAACAGATAGGTGTTCAGACTTGCACCAGCGAAAACTCCAACTGAACCTGCATCCGTTCCAGAACTGTAACCAGCATCTTCCAACGCCTCCCAAGCACATTCTAAAAACAGGCGTTGTTGTGGGTCCATAATATTAGCTTCTCTGGGAGCAAAGCCGAAGAATGAGGCATCAAATAGATCCACATCTTCTAATACAGCTTTTGCTCTCACATAATTGGCAGCTTTCAGCAAAGTAGAATTAATGCCTAAAGACTCTAGTTCCTGCTCAGAAAAAAACGAAATAGATTCTACCCCATCCTGGAGATTCTGCCAGAATTCATCAATATTTTTGGCACCTGGAAAGCGACCGGACATGCCAATAATAGCTATTTCTAAATCGAGGTCATCAATAGCATTCAGATGACTCATTTTACACTACCTCACTACCTAATTTTTCAGCAAATGCTTTTTGGCAAAGTTAAGTTTTTTGTCGCTCGATTGACTTTCTACGCATTTCGAGACGTTTATGGCTTTGCTGAACAGCAGTTTGTTCATTCTGTTTGGGACTTAAATATTTTACTAGGGAGCTTATGGTTGGGTATTTAAACATTTCAGTGATTAAGAAATTTCGTTTAAAGATTTCTTGTAGTTTTTTATGAACCTGAACCATGAGCAATGAATGACCACCTAGATCAAAGAAATTGTCATGCACTCCCACCTTTTCTACACGAAGCACCTCTTGCCAAACCGTAGCAATAGTTTGTTCTATCTCGGTTTGAGGCGCAATATAAGCCGCTTCTAATTCTGGGCGAAGCGCCTCTGAATTAGGCAGCGCTCTGCGGTCTACTTTACCATTGGGGGTTAAAGGCAGGGACTCTAGAACCATAAAGTCTGATGGCATCATGTAATCGGGTAGGTGTCTCTTGAGGTAGCTCTTAAGAGATTGGGTTAAATTGTTTGAGCGGTTGTTTTCTTCTCTGTTATGGTTAGCAAATAATTTTTGGTAAAAAGGTGTTTGCTTGAACAGTTTTTTGTAGTGATACGATATGTGTTCAAACTCAATAACCTCGCCATTTTTTCTTATGACACGACCTTTGATAGCATAATCAGGATTAAGATGATTATCGCAAAGCGTTCGGCTACAAAATGCTTGTATCTCATCTCCAACATTTACTTCAATACCTGGTTGAAATACTGGAAAGTAAACTGGTAGCCAGCAATATTCGTGTTCGAGAATATCTATTTTCTCTCCTTCCATTGTATGCAAATTCAGCCACAGTAAAAAACCATCTAACCTACCATTTTTCTTTATAATAAACTTGACTTGATGATGGTCTTCTGTGCTGATATATTGCGTGAAGTTCAAATCTTCAAAAACATCTTCATTGGAAAGGATATTTGATTGAGGAAATCTCTTAATACAGACCCTTAAATCAAACGGGTACCCAACTTGCTCAAAAATTTTCCTAGTATAATGCTCAGAGACTTTGCTAAATTTAGGGTTGTGTAATATCTCATTTGGAAGAGTGACAGCGGCGATTTTGGTAATACTTCTAGAGGGAATCATCGCTCCGTCTTGCTTCAGAAGATTTCTAGAGTTATTAATAATTACCGCTGCCCCTTCACATCCACCAATTGGTCCCACAATTTCTGAGACGCAGATATCAGCTTTTTCCGGCAGATTAACTTCGGTGGCATCTCCATGAATGATAGCGATCGCATCTCCTAGACCTAGTTTTTGGACACAAGCGGATGCCTGCTGACAAGTTTCTGCATTTCTCTCAATCGCGTAGACTCTTTTAGCACCAGCTTCTGCACAGAATCTAGCCAAAATAGCATCTTTACCCGTGCCAATCTCGACGACGACTTTATCTTTTACCAAATGATTAATAGCGACTTTATAGCTATGATTTCTTCGTTGATCGTTGGTCATAGCGTAATACAAAAAATCGTCGTAAACGTAGTATTCTGCCACGGACGGCCATAGTTCCGCTTTATCAGTTTCTTGGTTATCTTGCTCATGTTCTTGTTCTGGGACAACATAAGCAACTAGGCGCTTGTTACCAGAATTATCTTCTCTATCTATGACTACAGCAGAACATACAGCAGGGTGTTGAGTCAGTTTGGCTTCGATTTCTCCAAGTTCAATACGATACCCCCGCACCTTAACCTGCTCGTCAAGGCGACCAAGAAACTCTATGTTCCCGTTGAGTAGATAGCGTGCTTTATCACCAGTTTTGTATAGACGCATTTCCCGATCTTGGCTAAAGGGATTGGGGATAAACTTTTCATTGGTCAACTCTGGACGATTTATGTAACCACGAGCTAACCCAACACCACTAATATACAATTCACCGGGAACTCCAACAGGAACAGGTTGGAGATGGTCGTCTAGAATATACACTTGAGTGTTAGCAATGGGGCGACCAATAGGTGGCTTTCCACTGCTATTAGGGCTGCAAAGAGCTATGGTTGCACAGACAGTGGCTTCGGTTGGTCCGTAAGCATTGAAGAAGCGTCGGTTACTAGACCACTGCTCTACTAGGTCAGATCCACAAGTTTCTCCTGCAACGATAATGGTTTGCAATGTTGGTAGTTCAACAACAGGCAGAACGGCCAACGCTGACGGCGGGAGTGTAATATGTGTAATAGCCTGCTCACGCAATAGTTGCACCAAAGCTGGTCCTGGCAATAACTCTTCTTTTGTGCCTAAAAAAAGCGTTGCTCCAGAACACAGAGTCATGAAAATTTCTGAAACTGAGGCATCAAAGCTAGAGGAAGCGAATTGGAGAACGTGGCTGTTGAGTTGCACATCAAAGGTGCGAATCTGTTCTTGGGTAAGGTTGCACAATCCTTGGTGAGCAATGAGAACTCCCTTGGGCTTTCCTGTAGATCCTGAGGTATAAATCACATATGCCAAGTTCTTAGCTGTTGCGCCATTGACCGGATTCTTTGTACTCTCGTGAGCGTTCGGTGAAGCCGTGCCGTAGGCATTCGTCTCCCAGTCTTTATCTAAGCAGACAATATCCGTTTGTTGTTGAGGAAGCTTCTCAAGTAATTTTTGCTGAGTCAACATCAGTGATACTTGAGCATCTTCTAGCATGAATGCCAGACGCTTATAGGGATAGTTTGTGTCTATTGGTACATATGCTCCACCTGCTTTGAGGATACCTAAGATTCCTACCACCATCTCTAAAGAGCGTTCTACACAAATACCGACTAATGTCTCTGGTCCTACTCCAAGTGCTTGCAAGTGGTGCGCTAATTGATTAGCCCGACTGTTCAACTCGCAGTAGCTCAATTGCCGATCTTGAAAAACTACAGCTACCGCATTTGGGGTTCGTTCTACTTGAGCTTCAAATAACTGATGGATACACTGGGAGCGGGGATACTCTACGTGAGTGTTATTCCAATCCACCAGCAACTGATACTGCTCACTTGCGGTTAACAGGGGTAATTGAGAAATTGGTTGCTGGGGATTGGTAACAATGCCTTCCAGCAAGCTCTGGAAATGTTCTGCCATCCGAGTAATAGTAGCAGCATCAAAGAGATCCGTATTGTATTGCAAAGAAGCAGAGAGTAGCTTATCAGTTTCAAAAATTGTCAACGTCAGATCGAATGCAGCCCCTCTGGCTCCCAAAGTTAAGGTTTCTAACTCAAGCTCCTGTTGATTCATTCCATCGGTTGCCGTTTCACCCAGATTCAACCGTGGTTCTCCTTGCCCCTGGGTCTGGTGTGGCTTATCCCAAACGAATATAACCTGGACAAGTGGCGAGAAACTAAGGTCACGTGTCGGACAGAGTCGCTCAACTAAAAGCGGGAAGGGGTAATCTTGATGAGCGATCGCACCTAACACTGTCAAGCGTACTTGGCTGAGAAACTCCTTGAATGTGGGATTTTTAGAAAGATTTGCTCTTAAAACAACTGGGTTGACGCAATAACCCACTATTCCTGCAAAATCGGCTCGACTCCGACCAGCTGTGGGGGAACCAACCAAAATATCTTCTTGATTGGTGTAGCGGTATAGCAGCACTTGAAAAGCCGCCAGGAGAGTCATAAAAAGCGTTGCTCCCTCAGCCTTTCCTAGCACCTTCAGCTGCTGGGTAATTTCCGGGTTCAGTTTAAAAGTATGCGAGGCTCCATGATAAGTTTGAACTGGTGGTCGAGGTCGATCGCTTGAAAGATTCAACACAGGCAACGAACCTGCCAATTGTTTCTGCCAGTAAGTCCACAGCCGATTACCTTCGGGACTGGCCAGCATTTCAGTCTGCCAACGAATATAGTCTGTATATCTCACAGAAAGAGGAGGTAAAGATGTTGGTAAACCAGCTTTTTCTGTAGAGTACAGCAGATGGAGTTCATTGATTAACACCACAAAAGACCAAAAATCGCTCGACATGTGGTGTATTACCAGTGAAAGCACGTATTGCTTGTCTGGGCGAGTAAATAAACTTATCCTAATGACAGGTCCTCGTTCCAAGTCGAAAGGACGATCGGCTTCTTCTGCAAGGCGCTGATTCAATAGCTCGTAGCTCCAGTTGGAAGCGTCTGTCACCTTGATATCTACTTTCTGATCTGCGTGAACCTGTTGAACAGGTTTATCCTTGCGTGTCGTGTAAGTAGTCCGCAGGCAAGTATGGCGCTCAATAAGAGCCTCAAACGCCCGTTTTAATGCCAGAATATCTAAATCGGAACGGACGTATGCCGCATACGCAAGGTTGTAAGCTGGGTTTTCTGGTGCCAGTTGGTATAAAAACCATAAAGCTTGTTGACCCCAAGACAGAGAATACACAGATTCAGATGCGCTGGTCTTTTGCTGGAGTAGCTGTGCCAAAAGGGCACGTTTTTCCTGTAGCGAAAGTTTATGATTTGGACTTACCCATTCTCGATGCATATTTTCAACTGTGTGGGAAGTCCCACCTTCTATTGTGATCTGTGCGTTCTCTATGTTCGCGTGGTTTGTTAAAGTAGTTTTTTCGTCACCACTGTCTAAGCTTTGATTATTTTTCGAGACTTTACTCACCTTTTGAAACCTCCTTTTCGGCCAAGATGGAGTTCAGCAATAAATCTACTTTCTCTTCTGAAAGTTGATCGAGCTTAGCTAACAAATCCTCTGTGTTATTCATACCGATCAAATCCAGATCGTTAACTTTTTGCTCATTATGATTGTGTGTAACTGCTGCTGTCGTCAGTTGCTGAAACACCTGTCCTGCTAGCTGAACAACACAGGAACCCTGAAGAAAGTTTGCGATCGGTACGACTACCCCCAAGTCATTTTCTATCAGGTTCTTTATTTCAACAGCCATCAAAGAGTCGAGTCCGAGGTTGTTAAGAGGCTGCTGCACATCGAGTTGGGAAGTGGTCAGCCCTAACACCCTAGCCACCTGTTCGCCTAGATAGGACTGCAATAACCGCTGCTGCTCTCCAGGTTCAGCATTCAAAACTACATTTCTTGTCAGACGCTCTTTTCTTTTTAGACTCTCTGCTTCTGAAAAGACGTTTATTTCGTCATGCAGTAGGTAAGAGAGCAGTGGTAATTTGCGGGACGCTGGATAAAAATCGCGCAACTGTGACCAGTTGACAGGTAGCACACCGACTTGGACAGAGCTTTGCTGGAGTAGCCTTTCCAGCAATTCCAACCCATGCTTTGGCTCTATGCTTTTGATTCCCAAACGTGCAAGATGCTCAGTCAAGCGCCTTCCTCCTGGTGTAGCCGCAAAACCTAAGTCTGCCCAGGCTCCCCAGTTAATGCTCAAGGCTACTCGACCTTCAGCTTGTCGATAATATGCCAAAGCATCTAGGAAAGCATTAGCAGCAGCGTAGTTTCCCTGTCCTGGTTGAGCTAGCAAGGAACTCAAGGAAGAGAAAAGAACAAAAAAGTCTAGAGGAGTATTTTCCAGTAATCGATGCAGGAGCCAGCCACCTACAACTTTAGGACGCAAAACCTCCATTAGGGAATCGGTATCAAGCTGCAACAATGTTCGATCCTGCACGACTCCGGCTGTATGTACCACACCTCGAATTGATGGCCAACCTGAGTGGTGAAACGCTTCCATGAAAGAATTGAGCTGGTTCTCACTCGCCACATCCACCGAGGCAAGATACACCTTAGCTCCCTGAGATTCTAGTTTCTGGATCGCGGCGATTTGCTTGGCCAGGCGACTTCCCTTTTCTACTTGGTTCCAGGTGGTGCGATCTGGGATCTGCGTTCGTCCCAAAAGGACGATCCGCCTCGCCCCTTGCTCCACCATCCATTGGGCGACCAAAAGGCCGAGTTCTCCTAGTCCTCCTGTAATTAAATAGCTGCCATCAGGTCGTAAAGCTTGCGGTTCTGGTGGTGTGGATTGGCGCTTGCGTACTAAGCGAGCAACGTAACGCTGCCCTTGACGGAAAGCCAACTGATCTTCTCCATCCGAGTTCCAGATTTCCTTGCATAACAAGGCAGCAGCATCATCTACGGGTGCTTGAGGATCTAAATCTACCAATCCTCCCCAAAGAGCAGGGTGTTCTTGAACAATAGTACGACCTAATCCCCATAGAGGTGCCTGAGCGATCGCTAGAGAAACCGGCTTCTCCTCCACCATCTGAACACCTTGCGTCACCAGCCACAAGCGCACTGTCTCGCCCCATTCTCCTCGCTCCAATTCCTGAACTAAGTGCAGGACGCTGCTACAGCCTAAGGTTTGGGCTGTTTCCAAAGAAGCGACTGTAGTTTCCTCTGGAGGAACATCAAGGCTCCAAAGATGTACAACTTTACTACATGGAGGCTGACCTGCCAAGGCAATCTCAAGAAGTTGCCGCATATCTTCCCGTCGCTGTGGATGGATGCGGAAGTACCCTTCATCGATGCGTTCATAGGCTTCGCCTGGGGAAACCAGAACAGACTTTTCTCCCCTTTGTGCCAAAAGTCCTGCTAGATGCTGACCAACACCTCCTCTGTCGGCAAAGATTAACCAAATCCCTGACTCTGAAGGCTTACCTTCTAACAGAGCTTGAGATTGCCACTTCAACTCATACAGCCAATTGTTGAGGTTTTCGGTAACAACGCCGTACCCATTACGATTTAAAAGCCCAGACGAAGCATGGCTGTCTATGTGTGTTACCGAGGTCGGTGCTTGAGCGACTAAGATATTTTGTCCTAAAACTGCCGCTGGCGAACCGGAATCAGGGAAGACCGCAACTTCAGAGAAGCCATGAGACTTAAGAACTGTCTCCCACTGCTTTGGTGATAGAAGGGGACTATCCTGTCGCAGTTGGTCATCAAAGCGTTGCCAACCATCGAATAATGCGAAGGTGATGTCCAGCCACGATTGAGGATGAGTTACTTCCCAAATCAGTAGTAGACCATTGGGAGCTAACAGAGAGCGAAGATGCTTTAAAGTTTCTCCTAGATTGCTAGTAGCGTGCAGGACGTTAGCCGCCACAACTACATCGAAACTCTGGGTTTCGTAGCCCTGCTCAATTGGATTCTGCTCAATATCCAGTACACCATAGCGGACAAATGGGTATGTCTTAAACTTTTGCTTGGCTCGAGCCAAGAAAAGCCCTGAAAGATCGGTATAGGAATAGAGCGTCCTCTCTGGTGGCATCACTGGCAGTAATGAAGCGGTGGTTCCACCTGTTCCAGCCCCAATTTCTAAAATTTGCAACTGCTTATTCTGCGGCAGAGTTTGTACCACTGACTCCACAACCGACCTAGCAATACCATCAAAGTAGCGAGCTACAGGAGTATGCTGATAAATGCCTTCTGCTGTTTCAAAGGAACCAGCTGGAAACAGTAAGTCTACTGGGTTCGCATCACCCACAAGGACAGCAGCCAGATTTTCGCCACAGCGTTGCATAAAGTCTAGTATGGGTGCAGCATTTGACCATTGCTTTCTGGCTTCACGCAATATAGAATTTGGACATGTTTCAGGCAGTGGTCGGAGACATACAAAAGTTTCTTCTTGTTGCTGCAACAAGTTTTCTGTAGTCAATCTTTCTAGCCATCGGCGCAAAAGTTTACGGTAGATAGACGAAATATTAAACTGCTCCAACAAAGAGTCTACAGAATGCTTTTCACCAGTTTGGGTATAAGCACCCAGCTTCTGAAGGGCACAAATAATATAGCTAGTCGTTAAACTGTCCAGACATCCCAACTCAGCCGGATATGTGTGCACTCCCAAATCCAACGGCCCTTGCTGGGACTGTCGATCGCCAGCTGATACTACGGACTCCCACAAAGGTTGTTTTTGTAACCTCAGCGACTGCTGTTTGACTGTTGATTTTTTCAGCCAGTAACGCTCCCGCTGCCAAGGATAAGTTGGAAGTGAAGTTCGGTAACGTGCATAGTCACGATCAAATCCAGCCCAGTCTACATTTACGCCTTTGACGTACAATGCAGCCAGACTATCCAAGAGGGTCTGCCAGTTATCCTGGTTTTTGTTCAGAGAAGGCAACCAAGTACCGATGCCTTTCGGTAGGCAGCGCTTGCCCATACCTAACAGAGTAGATTGTGGCCCCAATTCAATAAACAAGTCATAGCCCTGGTCGGCAAGAGTCTGCATACCTGCTGAAAATTCCACCGTTTCTCGCATATGACAACGCCAATAAGTTGCATCCGGGATTTCTCCTGGCTTGAACATTTGACCCGTCAGATTGGAAATTAGGGGAATACTTGGAGTTTGAAACTTGACTTTGCTCGCCAAGCACTCAAATTCATCGAGAATTGGGTCTACTAGTGATGAATGGAAGGCGTGAGAAACCTGCGTTGACTGTACGGCAATCTCCTCGGACTTAAACAGCCTCAGCACCGACTGTACATCCTCTCTCATACCGGAAATGACAATGTTTTCAGACCCGTTAACAGCAGCGATCGCCACCCGTTTTTGATACTGAGTCAGAGTATTAACCACTTGCTTATAGGACGCAAACACTACTGCCATCTCACCGATGGGGGGTAAGGACTGCATTAGCCGACTGCGTTCCACGATCAGCTTGAGTCCATCCTCCAAACTGAACACCCCAGCTACACAGGCTGCCACGTATTCCCCTAAGCTGTGTCCCATCACAGCATCTGGCACAATCCCCCAAGAACGCCATAATTCAGCTAGGGCATATTCTAGAGAAAATAGTGCTGGCTGAGTATATACAGTTTCGTGTAACAGTGGAGAAGTTTCCGACGTGGGGTAGAGTAACGACAGTAGGGGCTGCTGCAAATAGGGACGGAGCAGTTCGTCGCATCGCTCCAGAGCCTGACGAAAAGTCGGCTGGGTTTCGTAGAGTCGACGCCCCATACTAGGATACTGAGAGCCTTGACCAGTGAATAAAAACGCTATTTTGGGGTGATTTCTGCTCTGTACCTGTCCACTGAATAATCCTGATGTTTGTCCACCTGTGGCGAAAGCACCCAGTTGCTTATGCAGCTGTCCAGTAGATGCGGTTGCGATCGCTAGACGATGGGCAAAATGCGATCGCCCAGTATTAGCGGTGAAACAAACATCTGCAAGCGATACTGCTGGATGCTGCTCTAAAAACTTTTGATAAGAGCGCGTCAATGACTGCAAAGATATATTAGTTTTTGCTGATAATGTCAATATGTGCAGTGGGCGATCGACATCAATGTCTGTTTTTGTAGGTGCAGGCGACTCCTCTAATACCACATGAGCATTAGTGCCACCGAAGCCAAAGGAACTCACGCCTGCAAAACGACGCTTTTGATTCGCTAACCAAGGCTGTAGCTCTTTGGGAATAAAAAATGAGGTATTTTCAAAAGAAATATGCGGATTTAACTGGTTCAGATGCAGTTGGGCTGGGAGTTCCCCATGCTGTAGAGACAGCACAACTTTGATGAGGCTGGCAATGCCAGCAGCGGCTTCTAAGTGTCCAATGTTGGCTTTAACCGAGCCAATGGCACAGGGTTGATCTGGGAAGTGATTGGACATCAGTACCGCTTTTAGAGATTCAACCTCAATGGGGTCTCCCAAAGGTGTGCCTGTGCCGTGAGTTTCCACATAACTCAGTTGAGCAGGTGTCAACCCAGCGTTTTCTAAAGCCTGATGGATAACTGCCTGTTGGGAAGGTCCATTAGGTGCTGTCAACCCATTACTTCGCCCATCTTGGTTAATTGCAGAACCTTTAATCAGAGCTAAGATACTGTCTCCATCACGGAGGGCATCAGAGAGACGCTTCAAAACTACCAGACCGCAGCCTTCCCCTCTGACATAGCCATCAGCACTGGCGTCGAAGGTTTTACAGCGACCATCGGCAGCCATCATCTGTGCTTTAGAAAAGGTGATGTTCAGTTCTGGAGACAAAATCAGATTCACCCCTCCGACCAGAGCCATGTGAGACTCTCTTTGGTACAGGCTTTGGCAGGCAAGATGCACCGCCACTAGGGATGAAGAGCAAGCAGTATCTACTGCCAAACTAGGTCCGCGTAAATCCAGCAGATAGGATAAGCGGTTAGCGGTGATGCTGTAGGCGTTGCTAGTGCCAGCGTAAGCGTCAATGTGATGATAATCCTCAAACTGCAATCGGGAGTAATCATTGGTGCTGATGCCGATAAACACTCCTGTTTTGCTTCCAGCCAATTTATCTGGTGCAATTGCCGCATTTTCTAGCGCTTCCCAAGCTACCTCCAACAGTAGCCGTTGTTGGGGGTCTATACCCTCTGCTTCTCGTGGAGCAATCCCAAAGAAGAGGGGGTCAAATTGGTCTACTTGGTCTAGGAATCCACCCCAACGGGTACTCATTTTTCCTGGTGTTTCTCGATTGGAATCGTAGAAGGCATCGATATTCCAGCGTTCTCCAGGCACCTCAGTAATGGCATCAACTCCAGAACGCAGTAGTTGCCAAAAGGCTTCTGGATTGTTGGCATGGGGAAAACGACAGCCAAGACCAATAATGGCGATCGCCTCCCTTTGAGTTTTCTGCTGTGCTTCAACTTGAAAGTTTAACCCAAAAACAGATTCTCCACCTACATACCCGGCAAGGGCTTCGATGTTGGGGTAATCATATACCAACGTTGGAGAAAGCCGGCGTTTGAGCCAATTTTCTAGCTCACCTGTAAGACTGACCGCCGCCATTGAATCTAAACGATAACTGGCGAAGGGTTCCCGGACATCTATATTTTCGGGATTGACTTTGAGTTGCTCGGCAATCTTAGAGACCAACCAAGCTTGAATTTCTGGGACAGTTTGAGATGCTTTTTGTGTGCTTGAGGGCTGAGTAGAATTGTTTTGATCAAAGGAAGAGTTTTGTTTGTGTGTTTGTAACTCCTGAGCCAAAGTTTCTACTTCTGCTTGCAGATGTTTTAATTTTGCTTCTGTTTCTTGAGTCTGATTCCAATCTCCAACCACACTCAAGCTTCCAGCCAGAAAACCAGCCCGGCAAGCAGAGCGTTGAATTTTACCACTAGAAGTCTTGGGAATACTTCCTGGCTTGAGTAGCAACACGGCATAAACTTGCAATTCGTGTTCCTGGGACACCGCCTGACGAATAGCTTCAATGACTTCATCTACGTTCAAACGTCGAAGATAAGTGCGCTCTACCTCAGCTGCGATCGCTACTCGCTCCTCTCCATTCACATCGACCGGAAACGCTGCACTACAGCTTGGACGCAGCGCCGAGTGGCTCTGTTCTGCCGTCAGTTCAATATCCTGTGGATAATGATTGTGACCCCGGATGATGATTAAATCCTTGAGACGACCGGTGATAAAGAGCTGACCATCCTTGATGAATCCCAAATCTCCTGTCCGGAGAAACGGACCTTCCCGCGTGTCTGCCAAGTATGCGCGGAACGTATATTCTGTCTCCTCAGGTCGGTTCCAATAGCCGTGGGCAACGCTTTTGCTAGATACCCAAATTTCTCCCACCTGGTTAGGTAAACACTGAGTCCGAGAGGTAGGATTCACAATGACTACCTTCATATCGAGCACAGTACTACCACATCCTACTAGCGTTCGCACACCTGGTAAGTGACGAGAAAGCTCAATAATCTGATGTTTTTCAAGTTCAGATGCCTTTACACTGTAAAAAATCGGCATTTCTTTTTTGCGTATGCCAGAAATTTTCAGTACAACTTCAGCAAGCCCATAAGCAGGGCGCAAGGTACTCCAGCGGAAACCACAGGATTCAAACACCTCTACAAAGTTTTGTAAAGTTTCTGGGCGAATCGGCTCAGCACCATTTATTGCCACACGCCAACTACTTAGATCTAGAGTTGCACGCTGCTCAGGTGTAATTTTTTTAACACAAAGCTCATAAGCGAAGTTTGGAGCGCCAGTGTGGGTTGCTCTATAGCGCGAAATTGCTTGCAGCCATCGAATCGGTTGTTGAATGAAGGATGTGGGTGCCATCAAAATACACGGGAACCCCATATACACGGGTTGAATGATTGCGTAAACCAATCCAAAATCATGAAAGTGAGGCAGCCAAGATACAAGCACACTGTCTGAGCTGGTTTCCCACCCTATAGCAATGTGTTCTGAATTAGCCATCACGTTTCCATGGCTGATCGTTGCCCCTTTTGGTTTCGAGGTGGAGCCAGATGTGTATTGTAGATATGCGAGTGTTTCACCACTGATTGTTGGGGCTTGCCATGTTTGTGCTAGCTCTATTGCAACAGTGTCACTAGTCAGCACGTGTACAGCAATCGAGTCTACAATATCCCCGAAATGTCGTAGATTAGACAAAGTATCTGTGGTTGAAAGCACTACCTTTGCCTCTGCATCTTCCACAATGGCTTGTATGCGCTCTATGCTTCGGTTGTTGCTTCGGGGTGGATAAGCAGGGATAGCAATGATACCAGCGTATAAGCATCCAAAAAAGGCGGCTATAAAGTCCAAACCCGGGGGATACATTAGCAACGCTCGTTCCCCGCTTTTTACCAGGCTCTGCAACAGGGCAGCGATCGCCCGTGCCTGCAAATCTAATTCTCGATAAGTTAAACTATCTCCCTGTGTTTCTCCATCCACTAGAAAAGTAAAAGCTTTTTTATCAGGTTGGTGTATTGCTCTGCCGTGCAGAATATCTACTAAAGTAACCATAGTATCAGCGCTAAAACAACCATCGCAAGTTAAGTTTTCACTGGCTACCATTTAAATATCTCCTGCACAAATTTTTAGTTTTTTTTGGGATAAGTTTTGAGAAATTTATGTTATGCCCGCTTTGGGAATATATAGTTGAGCACTCGCATCTTGCAACTGTTAAGCTTGTTAATATGTTTTTTTATTTTAAATTTATTGTCGTACATATCATTACATCCAGTACTTCGTTTTTGTTTCTGATTCAATAAATATTTAGCATCTCATATTCCTTATAGGAACTTAAACATTTTCGAGGAATGAATAAAGCTTAAACCCTTGCATATTAAGCGAAATACGCCAAATATCCAAAAATACCGCTCATCCAGATATACCAACAAATCAAGCTAAACAATATCAGCATGTCTTGGATAAGGTAAAGAGTATTTACTCTTTACCTTATCCAAAATTTGCTCCTAAATTGTGTATGAAAGCAATAAATTAACCTGACGTTAATACTTATTTCTTAAAAGTAAGTGGAATCATGTAACTTAAACTTCTATCTAAAGAATGATTGCTAGGCTAGAACAGCTTGAAATATGAATAAGCATTAGATATGCATACAATAGTAACATTCTAGGAGTTACGCATTGACAAAAATCTCATTCATGTGTACTAAACAGCACAAATAGTGGTAGGATTTTTTACAATATAATCACGCACAACTAAAGTAAATAAGTTCCTTTGCAATTCATACCAATTAGAAATGGGAGCAACGCGATTTGGTGAGGTCGGATCAAAAACCAGCGATCGCTAAAACTTACATTTCTGCATGAGGTGATTTTATTTGCAATTAACATACGTAATTGCACGATAAATTATCTTGATGAGATATCTCAAAAAGATTGCTAGTAAGTTATTTGACGATTATTTCCAAATATATCTGCAATAAATCTGTAAGACTTGGTATCAATTATGGCAGTAAATCAATTAAATGCCGAATTGAAGTATAAAATTTATCAGGCACTTTGGGGTTTGATAAACGAATTAAAGATAGAGTCAGAAAAATTATCCCAACTTTTAGCTATCCATTGACAACGGAGGTGCAACATAATTTCTGCGTTATCTTGAAGCCAAAATTTACTATTACCTTTCATCCGTAAATTAACAACTTGACGAATTAAACTTTCAACAGCACCACTACCAAGAGGAAGTTTTTTAGATGCAACTTCATTATATTTTAAAAGCCTCCGCCGGTAAGCTTTTAAAATATAGTTTCGCTCTCGTACCAAAATTTTAAGACGCTCTCCAGTTGCCCCAGAGATAAATTCATCCATGTTTCTGATTAAATTTAGTGTTTGACCTTTCTTTAAAGTTTTTCGCGCTTTTTTAAACCACTGTTGTCGCTCATTATTTGTGCTAATTGCAGCATCAGCAAAGTCTTGTAAATGTGATGCTGCGTGATAAAAGTCTAATAATTTATAAGTTTCAAGTGGGCATTTTAATTTTTTTAGTAAAGGAGGAATGTGTATCCATATCCACTCTGCCCCATCAGCAATCAATAACACCTGCTTGGCTTCACTTATACCCAAATTTACCAAATACATCTCTAAAATTTTGAGGAATTCTTTATAACCGGAATACGTGCCATCATTAGTAATAGGTATTGCCGATGTTCTAATTTTTTTACCTTGGTCATTTACTACATAAATTGTTAGTAACTTTGGCTCCATCCATTCACCAACAAAGCCATGACGGTTTGTTTTGTTACTGCGTCTACCTTTTTTATTGAACCTAATTTTAGTTCTTCCACCATCTACAGCGATCACAACTCGCTCAGGGTTAGCGCGTCTCAAACCCTATTGACAGTGGGATTCTAGGAGAGGATTGAATTTGAGAGAGATGCGGCTAACACAGAAAGCATATACCGATCATTCATAGCGGCTCGCCGTGACTTTTGGCGAATACTGCGGCGGAAAGATGATTCTCGCTCTAAGGCATTAAGAGCAATGCGACGTAGCAAAGAAAAATTCTGTGGACTATGCAGAGAACGAATTCGACATTCATCCTCACCGAAGGTGACATCCAATGTCCAATGAACAGAGTTTTCAATACCCCAATGTTGTCGAATAGCACTGCCAATTTTATTAGCATCGCTGGCGAGACTAGTGATGTAAAATTGCACCTCGTGGGTAGTTTTATTCCAATGTTGAATCGAACGCACTACCATCACTACTGTTGTTATTCCTGCCCATAAATCTTGTTCATGAAGTCCAGGAAGTTGTGGCACTGGCACAGTGTAAACCTGACGATTCTCGATGCGATGATGTCCTTTTTCTATGCGTTGACTTATACTCACATCAACATCTTTAAACCCAAGAGAGAGGGAAGTCTCAAACCAATTCTTGACTTGCTGGTGCAGTTTGGGGTGATTATCTTTGAGGCTCAAAATGTAATCAGAATCAGCTGCGATAATTTTCTGGGCAATGGATTTTTGCGTCCCCATTGCATCAATAGTAATGATGCAGCCAGATATATCTAGCATTTCTAATAATGCTGGAATCGCGGTGAAGTCAAAAGGATTTGTCAGTGACCTTTGTTTGTCCCAAGACCAAACGATGTTCACTCGACCAGGCACTGACAGTGTGTAAGGCTTTTAACTGGGATTCTCGGTCATATGAGCCTCTATGATTTTTGCCATCTATGGCTACTACTTCTACTCCTAATTTCTCAACCAATGATTGAACCCACTGCCGAAAACATTTCTCAAATTCTTTGGGGTTAATTTTCTCAAATACTCTTCTAAAAGTGTCTGGACTGGGTATTCCCTCTGGCAGTTCTAGAAATGTCTCCAACCACTCTTGTTTATTGAGTCCATACTCCTCGATATCTTCCCAACCTTGCCCTCCTGCAATTACTGCCAAAATCGCTATGGTGATGATATCGGTCAGTGAATGCCATCTCGTCCTTTCTACTCTGGGGTCTTTGATTTCTGTGAAGTATTTCTGAAACTTAGTGGTAATGTCTTTGCTATCTATGCTGGGTGCAAAAGATGCTTTGGTTTTGCTTTTCTTGTTCTCAAATCCTGTTGACATTACTCGAACCTTGCACCTAGATGGATTAAATCTTACCCTAGCTCGGATAGTGTCACTTTTAACCCAACTTTGCCAATCAGGCAAGTCCGCTTGTCAATAGGGTTTGAGACGCGCTAACCCTGCAAGTACGATGAATAACTTAGCGGTTATTTATGATTTTCAAGGGCGTTATCAACAAGCAGAAGAACTCCATTTAGAAACATTGAGACTGAGAAAGTCATTACTAGGAGAAGAACACCCACAAATCGCTAATAGTCTGAATAATCTGGGAGAGTTATATTTTTCGCTGGGGCGCTATGAAGAAACACAACAAAAGTATGTAGAAACTTTGGCAATGAGAAAACGCCTGTTGGGAGATGAACATCCTGATGTTGCATTTAGCTTAAATAATCTCGCAACGGTGTTAGCTGCGACTAACCGCCCAGATGAAGCTTTATCTCATCGCATCGAAGCCAGTAACATCAATGACAAGATTATTCGTAATATATTTGCTTTTAGTTCCGAAAGCGATCGCCTGGTCTTTCTGCAAAAAATCAGAAATAACTTTGACTTATTTCTCTCCTTAGTCTGCAACCATCTTGCTGATTCAGATAAAGCAAAACTTGCAGCCTTAGATTTTGTTCTCAAACGTAAAGCCTTAACCGCCTCAGCGCTGGCGGCTCAAAATGAAGCATTTTACAATGGCCGCTACCCGCATCTAACAGAAAAATTCCGTCAACTGCGCGATTTGAGCAATCAAATTATCCATCTGACTTTTGCAGTTCCCAAAACAGATGACTTAGCTACATACCAAGATAATTTGAGACAACTGCAAAACACACATAACAACTTACAAAAACAATTAGCGGCGGAAGTTCCAGAAATTCAACTATCTGAGCAAGTTTTTGATTGTCAGGCGATTGCCGCAGCATTACCTTCTGATTCTATTTTGGTTGAGTTTGTCCGCTTTGACTTATTCGATTTTCAGGCAATTTCGGCGAATGGAGAAACACAATGGCATCCAGCACGGTATCTAGCATTTATCTTAACAGCCGGAAAACTAGATACTGTACAGATGATAGATTTAGGCGCAGCTGATACTATCGACAGACTAATTATTGCCTTTCGCTTAGAAGCATCCGACTATACTCACCCCACATTAGCCTGGGGTAAAGATAGTCAAGCACCAAAACTACACATCAAATCATACAATTCCACAGATGCTATGCAACTAACTCAAGCACTGTTTAACCCTATCCGGGACTGTGTGAAAGATTGCAAACATCTTATCATTGCACCCGATGGTAACTTAAACTTAGTGCCATTTCAAATATTGCCGATTGATGCCACAGGCTCACGTCTATTAATGGATGATTACACCATCAGTTATCTCAGTGTCGGGCGAGAAATTCTCCGTAGCCAAGTTCAGCCACCCACAGCTTTTATTTCGACACCATTAATCATTGCCGATCCTGATTTTGATTTAACAGCAGATGCAGCCACAGATCGAGAAGCTGGCAATACAACAGCACCAAAAATACCAGAATTACTTACTACTCTCACCACAAAAGGCTTGTTCCGCGCTCCAGGGACAAGGTTTTTGGGGGAAAGTGTAGCGAAAAAACTGCCCGATGCCAAATTATACTTAGGCGCAGAAGCACTAGAAACCCGCCTGACAACTAGCGAGTGTCCCAGTATCATGCTAATTGCGACTCATGGCTTATTCCAAAGCGATTCCCAGACGCAACCAGTCACCTTGAGGCGCAACCTATTAAACATGGAAGGACTGCGAACAACCAAGGTAGAAAATCCCATGTTGCGTTCTGGGCTGGCGTTAGCGGGTGCTAATACAAGGCTTGCTGGTGGGAGACTTCCTCAAGCAGCAGGTAAAGGCTTTGTTTTTGCCCAAGATATTGCCAGTTTAGATTTGTGGGCGAATGAATTGACGGTTCTTTCTGCCTGCGATACTGCCAGAGGAGATATTAAAATTGGCGAAGGTGTGTTTGGCTTGCGTCGCGCTTTCGCAGTGGCAGGTACAAAAACTCTGGTGATGAGCCTATGGTCTGTTCCTGATAAAGTAACTGCCTTACTGATGGAGCGTTTTTTTGATAACTTGCAGTCTGGCATGAGTCGGTCTGAGGCGTTACATTCTGCTCAAAATTATATACGTAGAATTACAGTTAAGCAATTGCGCGAATCAGCTTTGGGTCTGGAAGTGCTAAAGGAACTTTTAGCGGTCAAAGAGTTATCTGTCAATACTAAAATTGATTGTCAAGAAAAAGACACACCATTAGAACATCCCTTTTACTGGGGAGCATGGATTTGTCAGGGAAATACAGATCCATTGGTTAACTAAGGGTAGAAGTGGACAAGCTATCATTAATCGCTACTTTTACCTCAATTACAAATATACAAGTGCAGCGATCGCTTGAGCAAAATTCACAATCAATCTTCCTGGGAAGCTGAAGCTTGTTCTTTAGCCACAGCCTCAGCAATAACCTGCCGCAACCACTCGGAACGATTGGGCTTGTTTCGCACGTAGGCATCTAAATCTTCTGGGAGCATCACATATATAGGTTTTGTATCACATTTAACACTTACTTAATTTGTTACCAATGAGCCTGGGGTGAACCTGAATTTCTCTGGTATCTTTGCCACCTTTAGTGTTGTATGCCCTGATGATCGGCTTGGGACGAACCCCTAGTGCCAATAACATCTCTTTTGAGCAAAGTGCAGCTTTCGTTGATTTGGGTGGCAGTATAAAGGCAGACACCGAATAATATCATGTCCGGTTAAAGACTTATCATTAAGACCGCAGAGGTGCAGAGGTGCAGAGGTGCAGAGGTGCAGAGGTGCAGAGGGGAGGGGTTTTTGGGTTTTCTGCATAGAGAAAGGGAATTATAACTAATTAGCCGAACATGATATAAAGCGCGATCGCGTCCTTGTGTTATTTACACAAATGCTAAGAGTTAATGGACAAGGCGATCATAAGTAGCAGCATTCGATGCAAAAGCTACTTTTATCAGATTACCGTATTTTCTGATTAACACAATTGCTTTGTAGGCGATCGCCTATATTTTGATTCAACAAATTTATAGTTCTGGCACCTGTAGGTTACGTTTATTACCTGCGTAATGCTTGTAAATAATTTCTGGAGAGTTACCAACCCACCTTCCTACATCCTTCGCATCAATATCAGCTTCCAGGCAAAGAGTAATAAAAGTGTGTCTGCATTGGTAAGGTTTGCGATATTCGCTTACTACACCCTGTTTTACAAGTTGAGTTACGATTCCATCTATATGTGTACCACGGTGATTTTTGTAACCTTTCCAGGCATGATTGAGAAAATCTCCAAAGTCTACTATGCCGCCTTTCTTGCTTCTAAAGATAAAATCATCTGGGTTACAGTTCTCAGGTTTGATAGAGTCTAAAATTTCACGTTGCTGATTATTAATCGGAAAACGCCTTTGGCTTTGAGTTTTTAATCCATCTTTGAGAGCTAACCCTTTAGTACTGATGGTAATTGCTTGCTCAAAGGTAATGTATTTATCACTGATATGCTTCCATTGTAGAGCGATCGCTTCTGATGGTCTGCACCCAGTAAAAAATAATAATTTTACTAAAGGAGCATAGTAGTTGTAGAGTTTGCTCTCCTCAAATGCTTGAATTATGCTATCTCGTTCTTCCTTAGTGAAGGGATTAATTTCATATTCTGCCGATTCTGACTTCGGTATTTGAATATCTTTTGCCATACTTGGAAAGGGATTTGATTCAATTAGCTGACTCTTGAGTGCCCAATTACAGCAAGCATTAATATTTGTCAAAGTACGTTTAGCTGCATTAGCACTGAGATGTGCAACTAAATAGTCTCGAATTGCGATCGCATCATCTAAAGTTTTAGTTGGTAACTTAGCAATGTGATTGCGATACTTGCGGTAGTCAACCGCATAAGTAGAAGGACTAACCTGTGGTTTTTTAAACTCAGCGTATTTTTCCCATAATTCTCCCAAGTCTGGTTGGGGGTTAGGTGAAAGGGTAATTGGGGTAATTGGGGTAATTGGGGTAAAGGTGCTTAATGATGCTGCTGGTTTGTACTTAACTAAACTGGCATCAAACTCTCCATAGTCAATATCCCTCTGGATTTTTGTCGCTAAAGCCGATGCTTGATGTCTTCCAAAAGGTGTATCGTCGTGCCTTGTTGAAAGATAGAAACGTTTGGTTTTTAGCTCTCCAGTCGGCGTAATAATGGGATGAGAAAAAACTAATTGGAGGCTGCCGTTAGAGTTCTTAATCTGCACTGAACCCCGACGGGCAATACTTTGAGATTTTTGAGATTCCATAAGGGTAATTAACTGGGGTAAATACCTTTATCCTTCCACTTTACCCCAGTTTTACCCCAGAAATCCTTATTGGGGTAAAAACCTCTACCTTACATTTTTACCCCAGTTTTACCCCAGTTCTTTACCCAAACTACCCAAAATTACCCCAAAAATATTGGAAGGCTCTAAAAACAAGCCCTATAACTACCATTAAAAAAGGGCTTCAAAGCCCTGTAATGCTTATATTTCTTTGAAGGCGGCACCCGGATTTGAACCGGGGGTGGAGGTTTTGCAGACCTCTGCCTTACCACTTGGCTATGCCGCCACAGCAAGATTCCCTGAACTACTTTAATGTTGCTAAGGTATCTTAGTTGTCATTTAGTAGCCATAGGACGCTAGTTAAACCATGATAGCATAGGATTCTGAGGTAGAGATAGTGGGTTAACTGGATGTTTCTGGTAGTCTTTAAGCGATCGCTAGAAAATTCCGATCGCAGGTTGACTTATTACACCTTCACTTCATCGGCAAAGTTACTCCAACGGACAAAGTGAAATGGGCCGGCGATGGAACCCCACAGACGTTCGTCGGTGTCTAAATCTCTTCCCCGGTCGAGGCTGAAAAATTCTTTAGCGTCAATCTCAAATTCGTTATCTAGATAAGTATTTTTGCCGTCACGAACTACTATGCAGCCTTTACCAGGTTCAACTCTGCCTTTGAAGCTTTTACCTGTCCACTCTACAATCATGCTACAACCTGACATTTTTTCCAATTGGTCAACAGACAACTCTTTGAGGCGTTCGGGTTCACGAGATGCACCGTAAAATTTTTGTTCTTCTTTAACTGTGTAGTGTTCAATCGCAATGTGGTTTTCTGCCGGAATCAACTTCATTACCCGCATCCGGTAGGGTTGATTGAGCATAAAATCATAAGCTTGTTCGAGAAATAAACTTACGCCTGAGAACAACTCTAAGGGAAGGGGACGGATACACACGCGGATGTGGGCATAAAAAGGCGGATTTTCAAAAGCTTGTTCTTGATTGCTAAAGTCAGCTGCCATCCAGCGGGCTAAGGTGGCGATATCAGTAGAATGAGTCATTACAAAACGATCGACTAGTTGCTTAAATATGATCTAGGATTATTTTGACACTCCCCTGACTCAAAAATCCTAGTTGCGATCGCAATTTTTAAACTATATCTACGATGGATGCTCTGACTGGAGAAAATTAGGCTGCTTCAGTACAAGTTAAACTGCTGACATCTTGTACTTAACAAGTAGAATTCGTTAGGCATTTATTTTGGCAAAATTCGCACTTACTGTATCCTGAAGCCACGTAGCTCTCAGCCTGGATTTCTCACGCATAGTGTAGGCTTCAGGGGAAGAGGAGTGTGGGGAGTGTGGGGAGTGTGGGGAGTCTGGGGGGTAAGACTTCTTCCCCATCCTCCCACACCTCCCACACCTCCCACACCCCTTGGATTTCTCACTTCTTGTGAGAAATCCAGGTCAGGCAGACTTTTCTTGTAAAGCTGGAGAAAAGCTGGAGAATAGTTAGTCAATAATAGGCATGGGGATAATTGCTAATTATCTCATGCAAATCATTCAAGGCAAAGTAAAGTACTCATGCTCAGGCACTTAATTGCGATCGCTACTGCCACTATACTCTTTAGCAATTCTTTAACGCTGGCAAAGAGTAAACCGCCGAAACCACCCGATCAATTTCCTCCTAGCCCTCTAGAGATTATCACACCCGATCCACTGTCACCGCGATCGCCCAAGGATAAACAACCGTTAACTCCCCAAGAACGGCAAAAGTTAGAACCAGCGTTAGATGCGTTAAATCAAGCAGCGGCGGCGAAACTGCAAGCAGGTGAACAAGTTGCGGCGTTTGAAATTTGGAACCGAGAATTACGTTTGCGGCGCTTTTTAGGTTCATTAGCAGAGGTGCAAGCATTATCACGAGTTGGCGCGATCGCTTGGAAGCTAAACGACGGACAAGAAGTACAATATATTACGGAACGATTGCAAGCGATTCAAAAGCAAGCCCAATCTCAGAAAAAAAACGTCCCAATCGATCTAGAATTGTGGCGATCGCTAGGTGAAGCTTACAAAAATGTGCGATCGTCTAAACTGGCTATAGAAGCTTACAACCAAGTTTTGCTAGTAGTGCGACAACAACAAGATCGAGCAGCGGTATTAGAAACCCTCAAAACACTTGGAGAACTGCATTTGAGTTGGTTTGATTATCGCAAGGCTGCGCCAATCTACGAGGAATTGTTGAGTTTAGCGACATCTCAAGGCGATCGTGTAAACGAGGTAACATATCTGCAACAACTGGCTTATATTTACGAGCAGACAAGCCAACCACAACAGTCATTGAATGTACTTAACAAACTAGCAGAAATTTACGTCAATGAAAATAAGCTTACGGAAATACCAGAATTAAAGCTAGCGATCGCTTCAGATTACGAATCTCTAGCCAAGAAAGATCCTAACTTACTGCTAGAAGCTTTTAATAATTATCAAGAAGCTTATACCACTGCTTGGCAATTAAAGGAGTACGTTCGGGCTGGTGATGCTTTGCAGAAGTTAATTGCGCTGTATCGTTCCCAAGGACAAACACAAGAGGCTTTGCAGGCTAGCGAAATTCTGGTGCAGATACAGGCGCAAGCTGCCAACTTTTACGGAATGATGCAAGCTTATGACCAAATTGGGCAATTGTATCTAGAACGTAAAGAATTTCCTCAAGCACTAACAGCTTTTCAACAAGGGTTAAAACTGGCGCAACAACTCAAACATCAAGAAGCATACTTTACTGGGCAAATTGCAAAACTGTCGAAATCAAATTAACTGAAATTTCTGCGATCGCTTAACATAAAAATACCCGTCACGCCTAACCACAAGGTGAAAAGCTATGTCAGAAACTACCCTAGCTGCACCAGATATTCAACTCCCACCCACCCAAGCAGAATTACCATACGATGACGGTATTCCGATGGAAAGCCCACGACACAAAGCCCAGATGGATTTGCTGATAGATGCTTTGATACCTTGGTTGGAAGAACGAGAGGATGGGTTTATCGGTGGTAATATGTTCGTTTACTACAGTCTGGCTCAGGTGCGAAACAAACACTTTAAAGGGCCAGACTTTTTTGTTGTGTTGGGAGTCCCGAAAGGAGAACGTCGCAGTTGGGTGGTTTGGGAAGAGGAGAAAGCACCAGATGTAGTCATTGAGTTGCTTTCTGACAGCACAGCCCAAGCAGACAAAAATCAGAAAAAGCTAATTTATCAAAATCAAATGCGTGTGCCAGAATATTTCTGGTATGACCCTTTTAACTTTAATGATTTGGCTGGTTTTTCTAATGAAAAAGGAGCTTATCAACCTATTGCAGTCAATAATCAAAATCAGTTAGTGAGTCAATCTTTAGGATTAGGATTGCAGTTGTGGCAGGGAAGTTATAAAGGCATTGATGCTACTTGGTTACGCTGGGCAAATTTGGCAGGGGAATTGCTGCCAACTCCTGAAGAAAAGGAACGTCAAAGGGCAGACAAGGCAGAGTTGCAGTTATTACAAACTGCACGCAACTTATTTGAGTCTGGGATGACACTAGAACAGGTAGCGAAGTTAACAGGTTTGAATGTATCTGAGATAGAAACGTAGAACTCAGAAGATTTGCTCCTGAATGCGTTCTTTTCTCAACTTATCTATAAAGATATTAATATCAAAATTTTCTGGTAATTCTGCCTCTACAACTAAAATTCCTTCTTTTCGATAAATATTTGGTTGGTTAAGAGCCAGTACATTGGTCATCTCAGAGTTTTGTTGAGTATGTTCTTCAGTGACTTGGTGACTCAGCGTATCATTTTTTTCTGCAATAGCTTGCAAAACAAACTGCTCAGTCGAAATTTCCTGATTGCTTGCCCATTTTTCAATCTTTTGTTGGAGTTGGAGAGGAAAGTTCGTAGACGTAAATATAATTAATGCTCCAATTGTAAAAGGCGATCGCCTACGACGGGTTACGCCTACGCGCAAAGCCAATGTTTTAATTACGAATTAGTTGTTTAAGCGATCGCCACAGCCGGGAAAACGGTAGAATTGCGATCGCTCTTAAGATTTGGACTAACTGAGCTAACCGACGTTTCCAGATAGCACGGGGAGTAGACTGGCGTTGCAGGATTGCTAGATTTTCTCGAATTGTCGCTGTACTGGGATGATTAACTCCTAAAATGCGATCGGACATTGCCAAGGCTTGGGTGTAAAGGGGTTCGGCTTCGCTGTACCGCCCTTGACTTTTGTAGAGTAAAGCTAAATTGTTTAAGCTACTAGCCACATCGGGATGGTCGCCATCAAACAGCCGCCTATACATCTCTAAGGCTTCGTTATAGAGGGGTTCAGCTTCGCTGTACCGCTCTTGGCTATAGTAAACTAAAGCTAAATTGTTCAAGCTATAAGCTACGTTAGGATGGTCGCCATCAAACAGGCGCTTTCTCATTGCCAAGGCTTCGTTATAGAGGGGTTCAGCTTCGCTGTACCGCTCTTGGCTATAGTAAACTAAAGCTAAATTGTTCAAGCTAGTAGCTACGTTAGGATGGTCGCCATCAAACAGGCGCTTTCTCATTGCCAACGCTTGGTTGTAGAGGGGTTCGGCTTGGTAGTACCGTCCTTTGGTATAGTAGAGTACTGCTAAATTGTTCAAGCTATCAGCCACATCGGCATGGTCGCCATCAAACAGGCGCTTTCTCATTGCCAACGCTTGGTTGTAGAGGGGTTCGGCTTGGTAGTACTGCCCTTGGCTATCGTAGAGTAAAGCTAAATTCTTCAAGCTATCAGCAACATCGGCATGGTCGCCATCAAACAGGCGTTTTCTTATCTCCAAGGCTTGGGTGTAGAGGGGTTCGGCTTCGCTGTACCGCCCTTGGCTATCGTAGAGTACACCTAAACCGTTCAAGCTATCAGCCACATCGGCATGGTCGCCATCAAACAGGCGTTTTCTTATCTCCAAGGCTTGGGTGTAGAGGGGTTCGGCTTCGCTGTACCGTCCTTGGCTATAGTAGAGTACTGCTAAACTGTTCAAGCTATTAGCCACATCGGGATGGTCGCCCTCAAACAGGCGTTTCCTTATATCCAAGGCTTGGTTGTAGAGGGGTTCGGCTTCGCTGTACCGCCCTTGGCTATCGTAGAGTAAAGCTAAATTGTTTAAGCTATCAGCCACCTTGAGATGGTCGCCCTCAAACAGGCGTTTCCTTATATCCAAGGCTTGGTTGTAGAGGGGTTCGGCTTCGCTATACCCTTTTGGGCTATAGTAGAGTAAAGCTAAATTGTTCAAGCTATCAGCCACATCAGGATGGTCGCCATCAAATAGATGCTTTCTCATTTCCAGAGCTTGGTTGTAGAGGAGTTCAGCTTCGCTGTACCGCCCTTGGCTATAGTAAAATACTGCTAAATTGTTCAAGCTATCAGCCACATCGGGATGGTTGCCATCAAATAGACGCTTTCTCATTTCCAGAGCTTGGTTGTAGAGGAGTTCAGCTTCGCTGTACCGCCCTTGGCTATAGTAAAATACTGCTAAATCGTTCAAGCTATAAGCCACATCGGGATGGTCGCCATTAAATAGGCGCTTTCTCATTGCCAGAGCTTGGTTATAGAGGGGTTCGGCTTCGTTGTACCGCCCTTGGCTTTTGTAGAGTAAAGCTAAATTGTTCAAGCTATCAGCCACATCGGGATGGTTGCCATTAAACAGGCGCTTTGTCATTGCTAACGCTTGGTTATAGAGGGGTTCGGCTTCGCTGTACCGCCTTTGGCTATAGTAGAGTAAAGCTAAACCGTTCAAGCTATCAGCCACATCGGGATGGTCGCCATTAAACAGGCGCTTTCTCATTGCCAGAGCTTGGTTGTAAAGGGGTTCGGCTTCGCTGTACCGCCTTTGGCTATAGTAGAGTAAAGCTAAACCGTTCAAGCTATCAGCCATATTGGGATGGTCGCCATCAAACAGGCGCTTTGTCATTGCTAACGCTTGATTGTAAAGGGGTTCAGCTTCGCTGTACCGCCCTTGGCTATAGTAGAGTACCGCTAAACTGTTCAAGCTGGTAGCCACATTGGGATGGTCGCCATCAAACAGGCGCTTTGTCATTTCTAACGCTTGGTTGTAGACGGGTTCGGCTTTGGTGTACTGCTCTTGGCTATAGTAAAGTTCTGCTAAATTGTTCAAGCTACTAGCCACATCGGGATGGTCGCCTGCAAACAGAGCTTGGCAAACATTCACACATTCTTCACGCCAAGGTTCTGCTAATTGATATAATCTTTGTCCTTCGTAAAATCTTCCTATCCCCACAAATATCCAAATTACTTCATCACTGGGGACTGATGCTAGAGAAATTATTTGTGCCTCTCTTGGTTCCCTTATCTCTGCAATTAAACGTTTTCCCAGGTCTTCAAGATGAGGAACAATATCCCTCACGCCTTCGATATCCTCAGAAGTGGGTGAAGTGGGAAGGCTTTGGGCTTTGGCTATCATGGCAGTCGCAAAGGTTGTTTCCAAAACTGATTGCATCTCGCCAGACGCAGCTAACTGCTCTTGCAAAAACCTCCGCACTAAGCTATCAATTTTATAATATCCTTCTCTATCTTCTACCAGTTGCAGCAAGTTGCCCTTGTAAAGTTGCTTTTTGGCCTCGTTTAATTCATTTTCTGACCAAGTTAGCTGTCTTGCTTCTTCTTGATTCTTTTTTTCGCCTTCCTCATCTTCTCCTCCACCTGTCGCTACCCACAAAACCAAATCCCAAAGAATTAGTTGGGGAGAAAATAAACTCAACAATTTTCCTAGTTGTTGCGCCAGTGGATCAAGTTCTTTCCAAGCTAAAGTAAGATTTTCAATATTTCCTGTCTCATTTGGCATTACTACCTGACCAATTTTATCTGCCAATTTTTGCAGGTTAGGCATAGCCAGAATTTCAGCAAGTTTAGGATTTGGTTCCGCTTTAGCTGCTGCGGCCAATTCTTGTACAGCTTGAGCCACTTCAGGATTAGCTTTGGCAGCCGATTCAACCTCTAGTACAGCTTTGCCATAATCGAGTGGTTGTTCTGGTGCTTTCTCGATCGCAGCTACAGTATAAGGAGAATGTTTTTTGAGTGTAACAAGAAACTTGCCAGTCTTATCCCATACAGCTTCACTTACTTTTTCGCCAGTTTTTTCTAAGGCTTTAGTGGCAATTATAGAGCCGATCGCGATCGCCGCAGTTTCAAGTATCATCATCCTGCCTTGACTATGTGTATTTTATTTACTTATTAACACACCGCTTTTGTTCTAAATTCCGCAACTAAGTTAAAAAACCTAGATTTAACTCAGTGTTACAGATTTTGCAGAGTTCAGCATTACTTGCTCAATTAATTGCCTGTGATATCTAGGTTTTTTAAATTGAAACCAGTTGTCGTTACTAAACATCGCCACTAATATCAGGCTTTAAATTACTAAAATAACGAGTTTAGTTACTAGCACTACGATTTTTGTTACAAACATCATTATTTTCGTTACAATATTGTTAATTTTTTAGTAAAATAACGAATTTAGTTACCACCACTACGATTTTCGTTACAAACATCGTTATTTTAGTTGATATTGCTGGGTCTATCGTTACATTTAATACTGTTCAAATTCAGCAACCTTGAATCACTTAGTTTGAAAGATATTTTGTACCATTTTTTTGTCTGAATTTGCCGCCGCCTTATCCAACTCTGCAATCTCACCAGCGTCTAATTGCCAACCCAACGCCCCAAGATTCTCCTTCGCTTGCTCTACGCTCTTTGCTCCAGGGATGGGAATAGTTCCTTTACAGATGCACCAATTAATTGCTACCTGTGACATAGTTTTGTTTCTGAACTGTGCCACCTCTCGCAAACATTCCAAAAGCGATTTACCAGCAGAAGCCGTTCCGCCTCTACGCATTCCTGATAATATTTGCTTAAATAACAGACCTCGAATGCCTTTAGGCAAAGGGCCTTGCTCAGAGTATTTTCCTGTCAGTAGTCCCAAAGCTAGAGGGCTGTAAGCAATCAATTTAATGTCTAACTCATCACAAAGGTCTTTGAGCTTGAGTTGGGTGACAGGATATGTAGATAACAGAGAGTATTGAACTTGCAGAGTTGTAATCGGAACGCCTCGTTCGGCGAATTTCTTCTGCACTCGCATCAGCCGTTTCGGCCCATAATTGGATAATCCCACGCCCTTAACCAGTCTTTGCTCATACAAATCGGCAAGACCATCTAAAAGTCCTTCTTCTTGCCAAGGAGCATAGTTTGCTGTTGACCAATGCATCTGTACCAAATCAACATTTTTTCCCAAGCGTTGAGCAGATGACTGGCAAGCCTTTACCATTGATTGACGCGTCCATCTCCACGGGTAAGCAGCAAGCTTAGTCGCAATACAAATATTTTCTTTGCCTGAACCTACATATTCTCGGTTGAATTGTCCCAGAAGCAACTCACTCCGACCATTCAATCTCCCAGTTCCGTATGAATCACCTGTATCAAATAAAGTTACACCGTTGCTTACACAAAGGTTAAAGACGGCTTGCAACTGCTCATCCATACTTTCGTCATATCCCCAAAGCAGTTGGTTGCCCCAAGCCCAAGTGCCGCAGCCCATGCTTGGGAGTGAGAGTTTTTGGAGAGTCTGCATCTTTGCTGTTTGTAGATTGCCTTATTAATTATCAGGCATATATAGCAGTCCGAAATCATTCGTGAAAATTTGAGATATTTATAACCACCCTGTAGTCTTGATTCATTAATTTCAACTTGACAGGCTGCTATTAGGGAACATGGTCGGATTTGCCAAGAGCCAAGCTTTTTGAGTCCAGGCGTTATTAAATAACCCCACCTCTGACACGTTTAATTCAAATGAATGGGGTGGTGATTCTAGCAACAAAGGCGAACCTTTATCATAGGCCTCAACTAAGTTAACTATCCAGGGAAGAAAGTCTAAAATTTCTTTTGGTAATACAGTTAACTCAAAATCCCACATCAAATTCATACCTCGGCAGACTTGTCCTTTTCTGGTCACTGTCACTCTACCAGCACTTTTGTTAATAGCCACTCGCAGAATGAATGGGCGGAATGGGACAAATTCATCGGGTGCTGTATAAGCGTATACATTTATATAGTTGAGTCTCTGCCTACTATCCATCCAAGATGCGATCGGTGAATTACTACTATAAGATGTACCAGTTATAAGTACTGGCATACTCATCGCAGCAGCAAAGTTAGAGTAGAACTTATGCCTTAGTTCGTTAACAATATGTTTAGCTTCTGGGGTCATTGTTGCTACACCGATTACAAAAACGATACCTGCGGTAAGCTACCCTAACGCATGGCTTCATAAGAATTATTTCCTAAAACCTCCTGCATCACTTCTCTACGAGAGGCTGCACAACTCTTGGAGACGCTGCGCGTAGCTTGCTTCCCCGGAGGGGTACGACTACGCTCTGTTACCACGCCAACGACTACGCTCAGGACAAGCTCTGTTACCACCTGCTCTCTGACTTGAAAGTGCTGAGTGCTGTTAAGCGGATAGCTAAGGTTTAGCCCGTGCTGAGTGCTGAGTCAAAATACCAGTCCCAAAACGCAAAAAAGGCAGACTCCTTGTCTGCCCTTTAGACCTGAGAGTTAAATTTTTGGCTTTAGACCTTAATAGCGGCCACCACCACCGCCACCGCCACCATAGCCTCCTCGTCTACCACCAGAGGAACCGCCATCTGTTTTGGGCTTGGCTTTATTAACTTTTAAGCTTCGACCCATCCATTCAGCGTTATCAAGGGCATCAATCGCCGCTTGTTCTTGTGCGTCTGATTCCAATTCCACAAACCCGAAACCTCTCATCCGACCTGTTTCTCGGTCGACAGGCAATTGAACATTTTTTACAGTTCCATATTCTGCAAAGACTTGCCGGAGGTCATCTTCTTTAACCTCATAAGATAGATTGCCGACGTAAATTGACATAGAATGTCTCCAGAATCAAAGGGTGTAGAGATTTAGATCCGGAGAGGTCTGTAATACAAGTATATATAAAAACAAACTGTACAGCCGAATTTCATCTTCCACGCATACTTTAACATAAATGGAGAAGTTATGTTCGTAAGTAACACTATACTTAATCTGTCGATCTAAGTACTCAGATAGTTGGCAAAACTAGTTTCAAATCAACCTACCAGCGATCGCATGAAATTTGCAGCGATCGAAAAGTTTCCATAACTGAACTTATTTATCTTCAAAGAATATTAATTGGTAATTTTTAGATTTTGTTCAATCAAAATTTCGAGAGAGAACAAACCAATAAAACCAGTGCGATCGCTTGTAACGTAAAATTAGTTTCCATCCAGCATTTGCTAACACCTTGACGCCCATGTTTTGCGACTACCTCATCCAAATTTTGACTGCCCGTGTATATGATGTTGCCCAGGAAACACCACTGGAGTATGCTCCAAATTTGTCTGCGCGGCTGAATAATCAACTCTTGTTAAAACGTGAGGATATGCAGTCAGTATTTTCCTTTAAACTGCGGGGTGCTTATAACAAGATGGTGCAACTGCCGCCAGATATATTGGCCCAGGGTGTAATTGCCGCGTCTGCGGGGAACCATGCTCAGGGAGTCGCCCTGGCAGCCAATCGCTTGGGAACCAAAGCAATTATCGTCATGCCAGTAACCACACCTCAAGTGAAGGTGGATGCGGTGAGAATGAGGGGCGGAGCAGTGGTGTTACATGGAAACACTTATGACGATGCTTATAGCTATGCGCGTGAATTAGAAGTAGAAAAAGGATTGACTTTTATTCATCCCTTTGACGATCCCCATGTAATTGCTGGACAGGGAACAATCGGGATGGAAATTTTACGGCAACATCAGCAACCCATCCATGCAATTTTTGTGGCAATTGGAGGGGGCGGATTAATTTCTGGGATTGGGGCTTATGTAAAACGGTTGCGTCCCGAAATCAAGATTATTGGTGTTGAACCAGTAGATGCTGATGCTATGTCTCAATCACTTAAAGCCGGACATCGGGTGCGCTTGTCTCAAGTGGGGTTATTTGCTGATGGCGTAGCGGTGCGGGAAGTAGGTGAAGAAACCTTCCGTTTATGTCAGCAGTATGTAGATGAAATTATTTTGGTGGATACAGACGATACTTGCGCTGCGATTAAAGACGTATTTGAGGATACGCGCTCCATTTTAGAACCAGCGGGTGCATTAGCGATCGCAGCTGCCAAAGCCTACGCCGAACGAGAACAAATCGAGGGACAAACCTTAATTGCTGTCGCCTGTGGTGCAAACATGAATTTCGATCGCCTTCGTTTTGTGGCAGAACGGGCAGAGTTCGGCGAACGTCGCGAAGCGATCTTTGCAGTCACAATTCCAGAGCAACGGGGAAGTATTCGCCAGTTTTGTGAATGTATTGGCAACCGTAATCTGACCGAGTTTAATTATCGTATTGCCGATGAAAAAACAGCCCATATTTTTGTCGGCGTGCAAATTCAAAATCGTGCCGATGCTGTCAAGATGGTAGAAACCTTTGAAGCTCATGGATTTGAAACCCTTGATTTAACCGACGACGAACTAACTAAACTACATCTGCGGCACATGGTGGGTGGACACTCTCCCCTAGCTAACAATGAATTACTCTACCGTTTTGAGTTTCCCGAACGTCCCGGCGCATTGATGAAATTTGTTACTTCCATGAGTCCCGACTGGAATATTAGTCTTTTTCACTACCGCAACAACGGCGCAGACTACGGACGAATCGTTGTTGGTATCCAAGTTCCCCCCCACGAAATGGAAGATTGGCAAGCTTTTCTCGATCGCCTGGGCTATCGCTATTGGGATGAGAATAAGAATCCGGCATACAAGCTGTTTTTGGGATAGGTGGGTAGTGAAGAAGGGAATAGGTTACAGGTTACAGGGTACAGGGTTACAGATTATTCTCTATCACCTGTCACCTATCACCTGTCACCTAATCCCAATGCCCAATTTAACGAGAACTCCCCTTCAATATCAGATTTGAGTCCCAAGTATAGAAGCCGATTTGATTGGGAACCCTAGCGAATCTACCTGTGCGATAGCCTCTAGATAGTTCATTCAGCACCTTATTTTTGATCTCTCTAATTTGCTGAGAATCTAGTTCTCCATAAATTCCGGCGATGACTTCAGCCACGCTGAAAACTTTACCTGGATTTTGTTTTAACAGAGAGGTGAGGGCATCAATTAAGAATTGACCCTCAAAGGCGTTGAGCATTGGTACTGTTTTTGTCGGGGGAACGAAAGGCTTCTTATTTTTGTTCTTGATATTCCTAGAAGCACCATTGCGATTACTTGGGGCTACCAAACTTAAATCCAGAGTATAACAACCTGGCTCATCGGGAATAGTTACCCAGTAATTCCTTTCTCTGCCTTGGGTGAGGGAAGATTGCACCCTACCTTTAACTACTTTGAATAGATTGGAATCTAACTCTCCATAAAGCGATCGCACGATAAAATCGATATGACAAACAGTACCTATCTGTTCTTGCAATAGCTGTTTTATAGCTTCCATTCGCGAGATAGCGTGCTGATACTGAGGTAGCATCGGAATTTCCACTACCTTCGTTGAACTATCGTTGTTCTCTAGGGCGATCTTTGGATCTGTTGATGTCGTTTGAGATTGACTCTCTTTTGTATCAACAGCAGCAGAAAAAGAATTACTTATCTCAACTCGCTCTAAGTCTTTTTGTACTGACTCTAAAGATTCCACCAAGTTGATTTCGCCGATGTCATCAAGGGGTGATAAAAACCGCAAAGAACTTTCCCCAGAAAGATTTGAGGTTTCATCAGTCGCCGTTAATCTTGATATCTGCTTGTTGGTATCAGAAAAAGACCAGTTAGACAACAACGCTTCTACATGATCGAGCTGCGATCGCGCCTGCACAAAGAGGCGTTCATACTCTTCTGTCAGGCGAGCATAATAGTCTCGTAATTCCAATAGTGGTGAGAGAAAGGTTCCCGGAGGTGGTTCTAATTGTCCATTTTGAGTCATAGGGCTTTAATCAATTTAAATCGATGTCACTTTTATAAGACATTGCTCTGGGTTTTGCCTTGTGAGATGCTGGCTGGGATTTCTTAGGCGCTTGGGGAGGGCGACATCTCTCACAATATAAAGGTCGAGGGCCGAAAGTCTCGCGTTTTGTCAGATCGTTACACTCTTTACAGACAAACTGGAAAACACGAGTATGAATCTGTCTTTTGTGCGCCCTGACAGTATATTCTCTAACATCAATGAATTTACTTGCCATAATAAGGAATTGTGAATTGCCGACGTTATCAATGTCCTATCAATATAGCTATTCAAGCAAATCAAACCGCATCAGTGTGTGTTTATGTAGAAGTTTTATTCAAATCAGTGAATTTCACATCTAGACATAAAGTGCAGATGAGCAATTTGAGAGTTAGCCGTTGACTATATCTCTCAGCATATAATTGGTGATGAGCAAACACTACTATCATTCTTCAGACGCAGGCGATTTACATTGCCCCGCTCATAAAAGTTGGTAGGAGAAAGTGCAGGATTATTTACTTCCACTACTTTTGATTGGCAAATCAAGCGATCGCCAGCCTATATAATTGCCCATCATAAAATTACCGCACTTCTAACCCCTCTTCCTCACGCTAAATGGGTAATGCTTAATGGAGCCATTTCTGTCTAAAGAACAACCGCCTCCTAAAAAGAGGAGGCGGCGATCGTTGTTCATCAAAGTATGATTACAATAATTTTTATCCCTCTACTAGTAGTATGTCAAGTCAACTTCACGGGGTCAATAAGTTTGTAGTTAGGAATTTAGTCCTTTTGTTAAGCGCTCAAGCGCTTATTACTAACCCATCAATTTCAATTTGACAGACTACTGCTGACTGGGAGCAGCAGGTTGTGATTGAGGTTGTTGGCGTAAACGGCGTAAAGAGTCCCGCAATTTATTCTGGCTAGTGTTATCTCTTCGCCGCCGCCGATTTGTAGTTTCTTGTGGCTTTTGTGAGGAATCGGTAGCCGTTTGCTCGCGCCGGATGCGGCGTAGGGACTCTCTTGCAGTTCCTTGAGTACGAGTTGTTCTAGCTTCAGATGATGAGTTTCTCGCAGGACTTTCTGCTCTTTGAGGTTCCAGTCGCCGACTAAATCCAGATATGGCTGGTCTTGATGGGGGTGCCAACTCTCTGCGCCTACGTCTTGGAGTTTCCTGTGTAGAGTTAGCAGCCGTTGTTTGCTGGCTTCTCTCTCTCTCTTGTGCTTGTCTTTGTGCTTGCCGTTCTTGAACTTGGCGCGATCGTCGTGAACCTTTTATGGCAAATTCAGTGGCTATAGATACCCCTTGTCTACCACCTTCTGCGGGTTTTAATTTCCACTCACGCGCTTGTCTCTTGGTTTCTTCATCCAAGTCGCGGTTTCCACTAGAGCGAGCAATCCGCACATTAGTAACATTGCCTTCTGCATCAGTATCTACAGCTACTTCTACTCTGCCTTCAACTCCTCGCCGTCTTGCGGCTTCTGGATACTTAGCATTACATTCGCGGCAAGCTGCACGACCATTACCATTACCTGAACTGTTAATTTTTGGAGGTGTTGGTGCTGTTGGCGCTGTTGCTACTGTCGGACGGTTTCCTACTCCACTGCCAGTACCGCTACCAATTCCACTGCCAGTACCGCTACCAATGCCAGTGCCAGCGCCACTACCAATTCCACTGCCAGTACCGCTACCAATACCAGTGCCAGTACCACTGCCAATGCCACCGCCAGTGCCAGTACCAGTACCTCCACCAGTGCCAGTACCGCTACTTGTACCTACAGCAATACCACTACCTGAGCCTAAACCAACACCGGAACCACCACCGCCACCGCCACCACCTGCCGAACTTGCTTTGGAATCTTCAGACGGAGCTGATTGTGGAATGGGTGCAGATTTCACAGGTACTTCTGGTACCGATCGTGGAATAGGTGCAGATTTCACAGGTACTTCTGGCTTGGTAGCAATTGCTTTTGGTGGTGTATTTACGATCTGTGGCTTCTGAGCAACTGCTGTAATCTGTTCTTGCTGCTGAATTTTTTCTACTGGTGGAGTTTCTATAGGCTGTTTTTGGACAATCTCTGGTTCTTTTTTTATTTCTTCTGGAATCTCTGCAATTGGTTTTTCTGGTTCCGCAGTCGGAGAATCCACGATCGCAAATTCTATTGGTTCTTCTTCTCGTGTAGGCACTCTCGTCAAATAATTAGTTATGCCAGAAGACAGTACGCCGATATGCAGCGCCAGTGAACCTATTAGACTGTAAGTCAGAAAAGACTTGAGAGCCTCAACTTCTTTGGAACGTTGCTCGACAGTAGTGCCGGAAAAGCTCATAGCTATTGCTACCTATTCTCACTAATTTAGCTATCTTAGAATGCAAGGTTACAAATATCAAGTAAACAATTCAAATTATTTGCGATCGCGTTACGGAACCCGAACTAGCACAAACATCTTTTTGAACCACCAATATCATGGTTTTTGGACAAAATTAATTTTTATTGCAATTAAATTAAATTAATTTATGTAAAACAAACGAACTAGTAAATAAAAATCATGAGCCTTTCATTTGAAAAAATTCTCATTATATTTTATATTTTGTTGAGAATAAGTTTCAGCTTTTCTCTAGATTCTGGTAGTCTAATTTTGTATTGTGGATGACGTTATAGAGGCACTACATGGGAATTCAAAATTTGTTTGCAGCAGGCGGTGTGGTCATGTGGCCCCTGTTGGCGTTTTCAGTATTGGGTGTAGCACTGATCGTCGAGCGGATCAGGTTTTGGGTAAGAATCAATCAGCGTCAAAGCCGTGTAGTGCGAGATGTTTTGAATCTCTACCGTCTTGATAATGTTGTCGGTGCAATGGATAAACTTCAGAAAAACGCAGATTTGCCACTCGCTCGGATTTTTCTGGCGGCTTTAGAATTAGAAGAGCCAAATCCAGAGGAATTCCGTTTGGCCTTAGAAAGTGAATCGCAAGCTGAGATACCTGTACTCAAACGTTTTCAAAACCTTTTCGAGACAATCATTAGTCTTGCCCCACTATTGGGTCTTCTCGGCACTGTGTTAGGATTGATAGCCTCCTTTGCCTCCCTAAATCTTGGTGATGTGGGAGGTAGCAAAACGACAAATGTTACGTCTGGGATTAGTGAAGCCCTGGTATCAACTGCATCAGGATTGATCGTTGCTATATTCATACTCCTGTTTGCCAATACCTTCCGGGGATTGTACCAACGGCAAATTGCACTAATTCAGGAGTATGGGGGACAGCTAGAATTACTTTACCGCCGTCGCTATGAACGAGGAGAAAAAACCTATGCGTCTACCAGATGAGCCAGAGCTTCCGCTACAGATCAACATCGTGCCGATGATTGACGTGATTTTTGCAATTTTGACATTTTTCATCATGTCAACTCTGTTTTTAACACGTTCGGAAGGTTTGCCAGTAAATTTACCGAAGGCTGCCACCGCTAAACAACAGCAAGTTCCCACTAAAATTACCATTACGGTAGATGAAAAAGAACAGGTAAGCCTGAACCGTAAACCAATTGCAGTTGATGATTTGACAGCGCAAGTGCGGACTTTAGTTGGTTCTAATCCAGAAGTGTTAGTGATTATTAATGCTGATGAAAAAGTTGATTATGGCCGGGTGGTGGCGGTGATGGATCGGGTACGTCAGGTTCCGGGGGCTAAATTAGCGATCGCTACCCAAAGAGAATAAAAAGATATATTGGGCATCAGAAGTTCAGAGAGTCAGGAAAATTCTATATTCTGACTCCTAACTCCTTCTTGTCTAATAGACATCTTCAGCAATTTATTACGCGTTGCCCAAAATCCTTGTTATACACAATTCATTAATTTTGCCTACCTGATTTTCACCAGATGTTTAATTCTAACGGCAGTAACTTTTATTAATGTAGCTTTTGTCAAAGTTAAATTTCAGCCGAATGCTTCCATTCTAGTATCTACAATCACGACATAATCCAAACTGACTTGATAAATTGCTAATTACACGAACAAAATAAAGCATAGCAAATTTATACAAGCAGGTAGATTATCTGATGACTATTCCAGAGTCAATTAAAAAGTTTATTACATGGATACAAGGTTTTGACCGTCGTGTTTTACAAAATGAAGATGATGTAAAAGAAAAGTTGATTTTGCCAATGTTTCACTATCTCTGCTATCCAGAGATATGTCATCGTGAATACTCTTTGAAAACATATCAATCAGAAACCCACACCAAAAATCTAGAAATTGCTCAGATTTATTTTGCTACAGATGATGTTAAGAAACAAAATACAGATACATCACTGATTTTTGTTAAAGCGATAGAACCAGAAAAAATTAAGTTAAATGAGGCTATTGAGCAAGGTAGATTTTATAGTAATTATTTTAAAGCACTATTTTTTATTGTCACTAATGGATATAAAATCAAGGTTTTTCAGCGTTTACATAACAATCGAGAAGAATTAGTATTCGATCTAAATATAGATACCTTAAAAAATAACGATATTGCCTCAAAGTTTTATAACAAACTCAATTTTGATGTAGTCAAAAATATCGATAAAAACACAGCCAGTATTTTGACATATTCTAAATGTAACTTAATAGAAAAATTAATTTTACGCAATCCAGATTTACAGTATTTTTTAGAAAAATGTGATTTTGAGCCTTCTATAACACTAGAAGGCTACCACTTAGTTGTTGTTAAACAAAAAGTAGCGATCGCCTGTAATTTACCCAAAGCTTTTGGAGAAGGTAATTGTCAAATAGAATTCAGTAGTATTCTTTTTAAAGGTTTAAAAATTCACTTAAATCATCAAGATATTTTAGGTCAATTAATGACTGGATTGCACACTCAACCGGATTGGGGGTGTCGTCGTTTTTTAAAACAGATAGATAAAGATAGTTTTACAGTAAATTTGGGTCAAATAACAGTTATTTTATCAAAGCTAGAAGTAATAGACTTGTGTTTGTGTATTGATGAAGTTTGCGAAAAATATAAAAATTCAATAATTGAATTTGAAAATGCTTTAGAAACATGGAATTTTGAATTTGTAAACTTTTCAGAAGTTCGTGGTTTTATACTTTTTTCTGTTAGGCAAGAATTATGGGAGTTAATGCAGCAGTTTGTTAAAGAATTTGATTATAAGAAAGGCAAGTCAGAATGGCATCTATTTCATAGAGAAAATATATCAATTCGAGTCAGTCGAGGAATTCGCGATCATGTATTTTTCTTCCCCAAATTTGACAGAGATTTATCTTTATTACCTAGCAATCAAGTTAATATAATCTACGAACTAAATGATATCAATTTACAATCTATTGAAGCAGCTCAATTTGGCTTGTGGCAGCAAGATATTGGAGTAAGAGGAACTTGGACAGCTAGATATACCAAACAATGGTTATTAGATAAATATATTCCCAAAGTTATTAATTATTACTCAAAAAAATCTCAATTATCTGAATCTGAATTGCTAGCAAAAATAACAAATTACAGAAATGAACGTGCGCTGATTAAAGAAATTGATAATATTAGAGATTTAGTACCTTATCTTCGTGACATCCAATCTTGGCTACATATCTATGTGGAAAATATTGCAGCTTCGCTATTGAAGCCATATTACCAAGCCTATACAAATTTAGTGCGTAACACAGACTCTTCCATAACAGGCATAGACTATATTTTCGGAAATTTGCGGCGAGTTGAGTGGAAAAATACGCCAGAAGAAAATTATAGCAATTCCACAGACTGGAAAAACTTGACTTTTAAATATGCTATAGATTGCTTAGATCGGCAAGTAGTAAGAATAAATAATAGTGAATACGAGAATAGTTTCAAGGCAGATTTGATCGTTCGGATATTTATTTGGATTATAGAAAATGGTAGAATATCTTTTTCACAAGGTCAGTTAAGTGCTGCTAAACAAGCTTTAATCCCACTTTGGGAAAAAAGTCGTTTTGAAATGCGCTATATCTATCCTAATCAATAAAATTACATAATTTGCTGTAAATCCAACACAAATCCAGGAAGTACATTTTCTCCAGATAAACTAGCAGGATTGTCTAATATTTCTACATCTTTACCTGGACGGTAAATTTCTACTCGCTTGTTTTTCCGATCAATTAACCAGCCTAATTGAGTACCATTTTCGATGTACTCCTGCATTTTATCTTGCAATTCTTTCAAGGAATCAGTACGAGAACGCAACTCTACGACAAAATCAGGACAAATAGGGGCAAATTTTTCTTGTTGTTCTGGAGTTAAAGCATTCCAACGCTCAATTTTCACCCAAGAAGCATCAGGAGAACGTTCTGCGCCATTAGGTAGGGTGAAACCAGTTGAAGAGTCAAAACCTTTTCCTAATTTAGTCTGTTTATTCCAGATTCCTAATTCAACAACCATATCAAAGTTACGGTTGCCAGTGTCACTACCTGTAGGTGGCATAATTAATAATTCCCCTGATGCTGTACGCTCAAATCGATAATCGCGGTTTTTCTGACACATCTGGAAAAATTGCTCATCGCTCAAGTCAATTTTCAATTTAAGTGTAGAAGGGAAAGTGGTTGTGGCGTTCATAGGCTATTTTGAGCATCTTAGTTTCTAGTTTAGTAGTTTGTGGGGTGCGATCGCATGATGAGATAATGGAGTGCGATCGCATTTCATTTCAATCTTTATTTTTTCCGAATAGGCGCAGCTTTACCCAAGTAAATTGTATTGTCACCTGGAGGGAGAATAATCCAATTTAGCTGTATTAGACGAACTTTAAGATTAGTTATTGTTACGCCCAAATCCTTTTGCATTGCATAAAGGTGAGACCATTTAGTTAAATCGTGTTCTGCTGCCATTTGTTCTAAAATAGAATGAGGCATTAGCAAATAACTAGCAAAACGTTGAGCTTGCCATTCCATCTTTTGCAATTGGCCACTAACAGCACGGCACAAAAAAGGCTGCATATCTATTTCAGCTTTACCACCCTGCTTCATCAGTTCTTCAAACTGGCCAGCCCTCTTTTGATCAATATGTAGTTCCCAATGTCCCAGTTCATGAGCTAGCGTTGATTCTTCAAACCCTTTAGGAAGTTCTAAAATATCTTCATTGATTTCGATCAAATGCTCTAATGGTAGAATTCTTGCTGCTATTTGTCCTTCAGCATCAGGCGGTATCCTATCCCAAACAACATCCAACCCTAAAAACTCTGCCACACGTGTTGCATCTAAAGGCCACTTAGGAATATATTTGGGTGTTTCCTGCATACGCTTGAGAATATTATTAGCCCTGGACTCAATTTCGCTATCAGGAATATAGCGATACCGCTTGATGATACTCAACCTTGCTTCTCCTCATTTTCTGGTTGTGTAGCTTCTCGAAAGACTCTTTTAGCAAAATCAGGATTCTCCTGCATTCGACGGAACAAAGCAGGCATTCCCTTGTAGTTTTGCTTGATAAAATCCTCGTCACGCTGGGGAATACGACCAGCCGAAAAAATTAACTCTTCCTCATTTAAATCAAGATGCTGTGCCAGAGAACGAATGACATCTTCTTTTGGAGGATAGTCCGCGCGATCATTCTCTAATTTAGACAGATAAGTGAAATCTAGCCCTATTAGTTTTGCTAGCTCACGCTGACTAAATCCCTTATCTTTGCGGGCTTCACGAATAAGCTGACCAAAACTTTGATTCACTTTTTTTCCTACTTAACTAAACATGATAACAGAGTGTTGACTAAAAAATCAATACACGTTAGGGTGTAGTTGAAGAAAAAATCAACAAAGCTAAAAAGGATACAAGTTATGGTGTGGCGGCCGTATGTGAGCTTTAACATTTGGTCACAGTTCGCTTCATCTGTTGGGCAAGAATATTGGCATTGTGATATGAAACGAGGTTTTTCCAGAGCGCGAAAAAAAGAATCATTAGTTAAAGCACTGTTGGAGCAAGACACTATTCCTCAACATATCGGTTTGCAGGCACAGAAGGGCATTTACGAATTTCACCAAAATATTCAACTATTGCACCAATTAAATGGTGTAGAGATAGTAGCAGAGAAGCTGAAATTAGACCAAGAGCCTATAGAAGTTAAGCAGCGAGTTATTAAAATTTTGACCAACTACTATCAGGAACCAATTCTCTGTGAAAAAAATATCATCCAACTTAGTCGAGGTGATGAAGGAATTCCAGAGCCAATTCTGATTCAGCAAGGTAATTATTTTTTTAACTTATTTGTAGCTCTTGACTGCATTTTTATTGAATCAGGCAACAGACTGCACATTTTAGATTTCAAAACAGGCACATCTAATTTTGATAGGCGACAAGCGTTTGTCTACCTGTTGGCAGCTACTTATATGTTCCCTGGACAAAAAGCCGTTGCTTCATTTTATAACTTGGAAACTAGTAAATGGTCTGAGCCAATTACCGCCACTCATGCTCAACTCAAGGCAATTCAATCTAAATTAGCTCAAATAGCTCAAGAACATCAAAAAGAATTGGGTCGTTACAAGCAAAATCCATCTACATTTGCTGAAATATTTCCTGCTAATCCTGGAATACCCTGTCGAAATTGTCAATTCACATCAATTTGTAAATTCTATTCATTGGAGGTTTCTGCATGACTGTTGCTATTGCACCTACCCAAACTTATACCTCTTTTAGTGAAATTTTCCCAATCAAAACTTCACAGCTTAAGTTAATGTGTTTTCGGCTCACACCTGAAATTGACAAAAAAGATGGCAACCGATTGAGCTATCATTTTAGTCGAAAATTACCTGAGACTGTTGTTATATGGTACAAGCCTTACTTTTGGATTTTGGCAGCATCTCATAAAAATTTACCTAGCAAAGAAGAATTACAAGATGCACTGAAAAGTATTCAAAAGGAAGTAGAAGATTTTAATGAGCGCTTATTCGGCTTCCAATCAGTACGTCAGCCTCAACCTACACCTTTTATTTATTCTATGTTAGCTATTCAGGTTTTGAATAAAACCAAATTTAATTCTCCAATTGTTCTGTCTGATAATGGAGTTATGGTCAAAAGAGAACCAGATTTTTGGTCAGAAATTATCGAATTACAAGGTGAGTTTCAACCTGCTCTTAGTTTGACAGTGTGCAGTAGCATTGTGTTTCGTGATAATTTGGCTGATTTCTACGAAAAACACCCTAAACGACAAAATTCAGAACAGCTTTTAATTGGTTTAAAAGTTCAAGAAATTGAACGAGGTAGTAACGCAACAATTGTCGGTATTATTGGAACTATCGAAGAGCATAGAGATGAACTCTTAGCAAAAGCTACTGGTTCAACCAGTAAACAAGCACTACGAGATGCCCCAAAAGATCAACCTGTTGTTGCTGTACAGTTCGGTAAAGATACAAAACAGTTTCACTATGCTATGGCAGCTTTACGTCCCTGTATTACATCTGCCACAGCCGATCAATTTGAAGTTGAATACGGAAAACTACTTAAGGCTACTAAAATTTCGCATCAAGACAGAACAAGTCTCTTGGCATCTTATAAAAAAATAGCAGCAGACGCTTTAAGTACTTATGGAATTGAACTAGAACGTAGTATCAATAGCATTCAACATCCAAATTTATTCTGGAAACCTGAATTTCCTATAGAGGAAACTCCTCTACTTTTTGGTAATAACTTTATAACCAAAAGAAGTGATGTTCTAAATGGTCTTAAAAAAGGTGGAGTTTATCGCCGTCACTCTGATTTTAAAGATAAATCCAAAGTGATTCACATTGCAGCACTCAAGCTTTGTGATTTAAAAGTAGATCCTTTCCTTAATTTACTTAAGCAGCGTCTGGAACTATATGGATTTAAAAGTGAAGTTATTACTAAGCAACCTTTGTCACTGGATAACCTGACTAAGACTGAGGCAAGAGCAGAAGTTGAGAAGAAAGTAAATGAATTAATTGAGATACCACATGACATTGTTGTAACTTTTTTACCTCAAAGCGATCGTCATAATGATGATACAAATGAGGGAAGTTTTTACCATCAAATCTACTCTTTGTTACTCCGCCGTCAAATTGCTAGCCAAATGATTTATGAAGATACTTTGAATCAGCCTGGAAATTATCAGTATATCTTGAATCAGGTAATTCCTGGAATTCTAGCAAAGTTAGGTAATTTACCTTTCGTTCTAGCAGAAAACTTAAAAGATGCTGATTATTTTATTGGCTTGGATGTTTCTAGAATTTCCAAAAAAAGGCAACCAGGTACAAGAAATGCCTGTGCTAGTATACGTCTCTATGGCAAACAAGGGGAGTTTATTCGTTATCAACTAGAAGATGATTTAATTGATGGTGAAGAAATACCACCTAAACTATTGGAGCGATTATTACCTGCTGTTGAATTAGCAAACAAAACAGTCTTAATTTATCGTGATGGTTCCTTTGTTGGGAATGAAGCTGATTATTTAGTAGATAGAGCTAAGGCAATAGGAGCTAAGTTTATTTTGGTGGAATGTAAAAAGTCTGGTATTCCTCGACTGTATAACTTAAAACAAAAAGTTGTCATAGCACCTTCACAAGGCTTAGGACTTCGTTTATCATCTCGTGAAGCAATTCTGGTAACAACTAAAGTTCCTGATAAAGTTGGTTTGGCTCGTCCTATACGTTTAACAATTCATGAGAAAGGACACCAAATCTCAATAGAAAGTGTTTTGGAAACTACTCTAAAACTTACGTTATTGCATCATGGAGCTTTAAAAGAACCTCGCTTACCTATGCCATTATATGGATCTGATCGCATGGCTTATCTACGTTTGCAAGGTATTCGCCCTAGCCAGATGGAAGGCGATCGCCAATTTTGGTTGTAGAATTAACATCAACGCTACAGACATTCTGCATCCAATCAAAACATGACTTTTCGCAAGAGCGATCACAATGCAAACAACTTCTGGTTAAATTTTACTAATGCTCTATAAGCTTAATACTTTAGAGGGTAGAAAAATCTAGATGCTTTGGTTATTTCAATGGCTAGTGTTAGGAACTATATTTGTTAGCTTAACTTTTAGCACACCTTTATTTGCCAGTCAGTCTATGAACCAAAAAGATATCCAGATATTAATAGAAAAAGCTAAAGATGCATGGGTTGCTCAAGATATCGATGCTCTTACACAATTCTTTACAGTTGACGGAGAACTAATCGTGCCTAGTCAATGCTGGCGGGGGCAAGAAGAAATTCGAGAAGGACTTGCCAATTTTAAACAACAGTATTCAGATGTAAAAATAGACATCCACCGGATTATCATTGGAGAAAATCAGGCAGCAGTAGAGTGGTACTACGAAGATACAGAAAAGGCGACAGGTCTTCGTAATAAAGCTGATGACGTAATTGTTGTAGATTTCAAAGATAGTCAAATTAGTCGTTGGCGTGAATATTTTGACACACAAACGCCAACTAACAGATAGTTACATTAGCCGTGAAACTCCAGTATCCCTAATTTATTTTGAATCAAGGATATTGAAGTATCAAAACTAACTTGTAACGTAAAAAACACAGGACGTTTATCACCTTAGACCGCTCTGATGAAGAATTTAACCTTCCCTTCAGTGATAATAAAGTGGAGGAAGCGACAAAAACTCCACACCGTCAAGGATTTTTATTGACTTACACTGTTCAAACATCTGCGATCGCTCTCCTTCGATGTTTGATATTGGGCCACAGCGGCATAACACCCATACAGTGCTGTCTGTTTTCATAAAATAGAATAGCTAACAGTTGGGTGAAAAACTCTCTCTCTCAAGTATAAACACTACCTAGTCAAGAGATATAGCTATATTGTTTATACAAACTTGTCTAAAGTAAGATTTTAATTCTTTATAACTTTAGCTACTCATTTGACGCCGTTGGGACTGTGCTTGGTTAAACTGCTTTTGTTGTAGTGTTAATTGGCTGTAATCACTTGAAGATTGCATATCCCATTGTAATTCTGCTAGTAACAGTAAACTAACGGTCATAATTAGCCCCGTTGAGAGAAACTGCATAACACCGCAGTATGGCAAAACTAAAATTCCCAGCAAATGAATAAACCCCGTCAGAATAAATGTGCGCGAACGCATTCCTACCCCGGTGCAAAAGTAGCCGATGGCACTTAATCCTAACCACAGTGGACACAAACGGATCAACACCTCTCCCCATCCCAAAAAAATGCTCAGATCGGTCAAGATTAAACCCATTAAGATTAAAATCGCCCAGCTATAAACAACCCAGCGTAGCTGTTCTACAGTTGCCCAAAACCAAGTTAAACTTACCATGCCAACTGCACCGAATAAGGTAAGCACTGACCACAAAATTGCTTGGCTACTCCAGCTAATAGGTAGAAACTGGGCGGTTACGAAAATTCCAGATGAAATTAGTCCCCAGAGAAGAAATGCTTGATCGACGCGAGTATAAAACTTTGAAAAGAGGATGAAATTTCCAATTTGGTAGTTGAGACAGACTAAACCTTGAATATCTTGAAAATCTAGCTCTTGCTGTTTTTCACGCAGGAGCGGCTCCGAGGAATTGAAAAAAGTCATTGATAATCTATTACCCTTGGTAGATGAATAAATTATTACTCTATCCAAAGATATATTGTTATTTAAATATAAACAAGTAAAGAATAGTTGAGATGCTCTTGAGCGAGAAAGGTTCTAGAAGTCAATACTACTTATTCTAATTTAGTATATTTTGAGACTTTAAAAACTAAAATATCGCTGATGGAATCGGTTGTTTTCAATAGCGATCGCAACATTAAGATACCAAAGAAGCCGCTATCAGTTTCTTTTGCTTAAGCGTGGTGAGGTAGCGATTGCTCCTTCACTCATCCACGCTTAAGCAGCAACTAATCTAGCCCTCTATTTACGTACTAGGTTCAGCAGTTCTTTTGGAGAAGCCAGCAAGTCAATCGCTACAAAGAAGATTTTGCCTTGGGGATCTAGCAAAAACCGCCATGCAATATTCATGCCCACGCTGGCACCGAACCAAGGGGTTTGGACTCTGCCTGTAACTTTAACTTGGGTATAGCCATCTTCCACAGGCTCAGATACGCCGCGCTCTGGAAGCATCTTCAATCCCTGGCATTCTTCACGCATATAAGCGCGAATTGCGTCTTGACCAACAATTGGTCTTTCAAAGGGAGGTTGCAAAGCACCTTCGGAGGTAAACAGAGAAACCGCAGCATCAAAGTCATTGGCATTCATGTTGTTGATATAGCCAAGTACCGTAGGATTGTTGATGCCTTCAATGGTGACTTTAGTCCGAAATGCTGGTGCAGTGGGAGGAGCTACCGGCTCTGAGACTTTTTTATAACTACCAGGAGCATTCGGATCGAATCCCATGCTAATGACGGTATTACGTAAGATGGTAATTTGTTGACCTGAATCTGCATTGCGAATGGCTTGTAACACATCGGCAGCTTTAGGAGAAAGCTTGTAACCTGGTGGGATTGGAGCAACGATTCCCTGAGCCATCCATTCTCCTAACTGATACCAAAAACCCAACTTGATATTCACGGTGAAGGATGCATAAGAACGGCACAGAGGAGTATCAGCACGGTTAGCCAAATCGTACATGACTTGCGTTTGAGCCTCAAAAGGCATCTGCTTAATTTGTTCGAGTAAGCCTTGTGCAAGGATCATGTTGGCTGCCCCAGGAGCAGCAACTGTAATACTTCTACCCATCTCGGTATAAGCAAACCAAAGTAATGCTAGTTGATCTTCAGCATTGAGTTTAGAGAATGATTCGACGATGGTTGGAACAACGTCAGCAACTAGGGTGCCGGGAAAAATACTTTGAGCCGACTGGATGGTAAAAGACATAGCAGAAATTCCAAAAAGAAAATTACAGTTCTACCGAATGTGAAAAATCAAATGTGCAAAGACCGAGGAGAAATGCGTTTAAAAGTTAATAAAGGCACTCAGTAGTTTTGGCATCACTAGAAAGCTTGTTGTAGACATAGCTCTAATAAAGGCATAGTGATGCTGTTGCCGTTGAGTTTAGATACTTGGCAAAGCACATTGCAGCCTCAACTGCATAGTTAAGTTATTTAGAAAGCCCTGATTAACGGTGGTTTAACGCATTGATGCTCTTTTTGTATCTTTATGTAAAGAAACATAACAAGTTCGTTACAAATTAGCAATACCTTCTCAGTTATACATTGATAATTTCTGCTTATAAAAAACATAAGTTTTACTGATGTTCAATTTAATGCAATTGGTACTTTTGTGTGCATCAAATTTCCATAATCCTTAGCTGTCCTATTCGCTATCAAACATCACGAGCGTCACAGCTGACTGTCAATGTGGTTCGGTTAAGATTTTTTGATGAAAATTCTAGATCGCTAAAGATGCGATAAATCATCACAAAGACGCGATAAATCGCCGTCTCTACAATAATCAGTCTTTCGTCTTGGCGGTGATTCATTGCGTCTCTTGCCTGAACCGAACTGTATTGAGCCGACTGTAGACACGCCTAGTTCTCCCACAAATCCGAAATACCCTACTCACTTGGTACGGTTCCCACTACCTTTTTTTGTATGTCAAGTAGTTGCACAAAATATTTACAATAGTTAATATTCGTTTACAGAGAGCAAAAACAAAGAATCAAAAATGGCAAGTAAAGGCTTTACCATTAACGAACGCGGTCAAATCAATAGATTTGCGATTGAACCCAAGGTTTATGTTGATGAAACTCCGCAGATAGGATTCACCAAATATGCCGAAAAACTCAATGGGCGTTTGGCAATGATTGCTTTTGTTTCACTCATAGCTGTAGAAGTTATTACTGGACATGGTTTGATTGGATGGCTAACCAGCCTTTAAAGAAGACACTTTGAGATTTCTTAATTTTCTTTACTTGACGAATAAAGCAATTTAGAGGCAAACTTACTTATGAAAACTGATTTTGATTATCCCAAAAAGGATTTAATCGGACCTGTTGTTTTTAGACCTGATTTCAACAACTTTGAGATGATCAATGCAAATCAAGCCTGGTCATTGTTTTTTACTGCCGGTCAAGATGACAAAGGACTGGGACAAGAAATTGAGTTCGGCAGATTTTTCACTAACCTTTTAATTGCCATTGGAGTAACTGGAATTATTTGGGCGATTTACTTCAGCCAATTAGGATAAGTAAGTTTGTTCATTTCTAGTGTGTAGTAACTTCAATAGAGGTCTTGGATTTGAATACCAGGACTTCTTTTAAATTTTCAATTAAGTTTAAAAACTCTATTTAGCTTTGGAAAAAGTTTGATGTTGATTGGATTTATAAAGCTTCCCAATTTGTCACGGTATTGTGGATACGTGGGCTTAGAAGTAGCACAAATTGTTTCCAAACATCTTGCTGTTCAAAATAAAACCTATGTAATTCAAAATAGAAGGGTATTGATACATCAACTTTTAAAGTCTGGTCTGGATGCTCATACCGCAGATCGAACTGTTACTGTACTTATATCAAGCCCAGTTTTACAATTAAGCAACAAAAACCAGTGTGCAATTAATTGTATGCGAAAGGAACTATACAAACAGTAGAAGGGATTGGAGTTAGGGGAGAGGTGATAGGTTACAGAGAATAATCTGTACCCTCTAACCTTTACCCTATTCCCTTCTTCAGTCACCAGTTCAACGCAAACAACGAATTGCCTCTAATAGACCTCTAGCTTTATTCAGCGTCTCTTCGTATTCTTTTTCTGGCTCAGAATCAGCTACCAAACCTGCACCAGCCTGTACGCTGACTGTCTTATCATGCACTACCATTGTGCGAATTGCGATCGCAGTATTTAATTGTCCTTCAAAATCGTAATAGCCATACACACCGGAATAAACACCCCGACGACTAGACTCTAACTCGTGGATAATTTCCATCGCCCTAATCTTGGGTGCGCCGCTTACCGTACCTGCTGGGAAGCTAGCTTTCAGTAAATCCCATGCTGTTTTACCAACTGCTAATTTACCCACAACATTGCTAACAATGTGCATTACATGGGAGTAGCGCTCAACCACCATTAACTCATCAACTTTGACGCTACCACTCTGACAAACACGCCCCAAATCATTCCGCCCTAAATCCACAAGCATTACATGTTCGGCAATTTCCTTGGGGTCTTGAAGTAAATCTTCAGCGAAGGCTGCATCTTCCTTAGTAGTTTTACCTCGCGGACGCGTCCCAGCAATTGGGCGTACCGTCGCTATTACTCCACCATCTGAATCGGTTTCGGCTTTCACCATCACTTCAGGACTGGAACCGATAATTTGCCAATCTTGGAAGTTAAAGTAAGCCATGTAAGGCGAAGGATTTATCTGACGTAGCGACCGATAAAGGGCAAAAGGGTCGCCTGTGTATGTTGTTGATAGTCGCTGAGAAATTACTACTTGAAAAATATCACCTGCTTTAATGTAATCTTTCGCCTTCTCAACGCTGGCACAAAAATCAGGACGGGTAAAATTACTGTTATACTCCTCTGCGCCTCTGCTCCCCTGCTCCCCTGCTCCCCTGCTTCCCTGCTCCCCTGCTCCCCTGCTTCCAGGCGGATTCCATTCCAATCGAGTTTTTTCCGGCGATAGGGGTAGAGATAGCTTTTCGAGCATTTGGGTGACGCGATCGCCAGCTTGTTGATATGCTGCTTTCAAATCTACATTCGGATCGCGTAAATCAGCATAAGCGATCGCCCAAATTTTCCGCTTCACCTGGTCAAAAATCAACAAGTGGTCTACCTGCATCCACAACCCATCAGGGATATTCCGCTCATCTGGTGGATAAATTGGCACACGTGGTTCAATCCACTGAATCAATTCATAGCCCCAAAACCCAAACAAACCGCCAATTCCTGGTGGTAGCTGTGGTAATTTCACTGGGTGATAAGGTGCTAAACATTCGGCTAAAGCTGTAAATGGATCGCCAGCAAAAACCACCTGCGAACCATCGCGGTTTTTTTGAGTCGTGCGATCGCCTCTTGCTTCCAAAACCCACACCGGATCGCAGCCCACTAAACTATAGCGTCCCAGCTTTTCCCCACCTTCGATGGATTCCAACAAAAAGCTATAAGGCTGACCCGCACAGACTTTATACCAAGCAGATACGGGCGTATCTAAGTCCGCCACCCATTCTTGATATACCGGGACGAAGTTGCCTTGTAGAGCTAGTTGAGAAAATTCGGAGAAATCGGGGAATACCATAAATTGCTTAGGGATGGGGCATAAGAAGCAGAGGAGCAGAGGGGCAGGGGAGCAGAGGAGAAATAATAACTCCTAGCTCCTAACTCAGCACTCCTAACCCAGCACTCAGCACTCCTGAAGGGCATGGGGCATAAGGAGCAGAGGGGCAGAGGGAATAGGGGACAGAGGGAAAAGATTTGCTGTAACTTCCCCTCTGCTCCTCTGCTCCTCTGCTCCTCTGCTCTCCAGTCTTACTCCCTATTCATCATAGGTAGTTTTACCACTAAACTTGACCTTTGATGGGCTAACATTTTGCCCAATCCTGCGTGGGAGAAAACGCACTTTTTCACGACCTTCATTTACTTTTTCGGGGAAGACACCATCAGCTGGGTGAAGTAAGGTAGTTTCTCCGTTGGGTAAAATCCGGTAAACTTTGTAATCTGTGATTTTGAGTTTACGAAGTTGCTGACCGCCCAAAAAGATGCCATATTCTTTACGAGCTATATACAGCAGGTTTTCACCTTTACGCATAACAGCAGCACCACCTGTAGGCAATTCAAAAACTTGCTCTTTCGGGCTAGTCCAAGTGATAGCGTACTTTTCTTCTACTGCTGCTTTTGTCAGCAAGCCACCAGTGCTGCCAGCAAATAGCGGGGTTTGTCCAGAGAGTGTTTCTGCCATAAAGTCTATTCTCTCAACGTTTTTAGGGAATCCTAACATCGCAACCAGGATCATATTGCGATCGCGTCATAGACTGTAACAGTTTTTAGTCATTTGTCCTTGGTTCTTTGTCATTTGTTAAAAATTAATGCCTCATGGCCTTCAGGAGTGCTGAGTTAGGAGTTATTATTTCTCCTCTGCCCCCCTGCTCCCCTGCCCAATCCCTATTTACTCTTGACTTTAGTCCGCTTTTCCTCTTGGCTACTCCGAACAATCGGGATGGTGAAGTGAAACTGACTACCCTGGTCTTTGCCAGTTGACTCTGCCCAAATTTGCCCACCCCAGCCATTAACAATTTGACGGCAAATTGCTAAACCAAGTCCTGTCCCGCCAGTGGTGCGGCGCAACGCTCCTTCTTCTTGATAGAAGCGGTCAAAAACTACTTCTAAACGATTTGGTTCAATGCCGCGTCCAGTGTCAGCTACAGTCACCTCGACCATTTGACGGCTGTTGTAAATCGCTTTAATCGTGATTTCTCCTTGGGGTGGCGTAAATTTCAAAGCATTATCCATGAGTTTTGCCAGTACTTCGACTAGCCAATCACCATCTGCTCTGACTAAAGGTAGGTTTTCGGCAATTTGAGTCTTGATTTGGGGCTGCTTTTCCATTGAGGAACGGGTGCGATTTCGGCTGAGTGCTAAATCCACACATTCTTGTAAGGTGAGGGATTCTGGATGCCATTCCACCCGGCCGCTTTCCAAGTTGGAAAGTGTAAGAAAATCTTGTACCAGTTTTCGCATCCGCTCTGAGTCGGAAAGAGCTGTGTTGAGCATGACCTGCTGCAACTCTAAGGGCATATCTGGTTCGGTAGCAAGACTTTCCAGGCACACTTGAATTGTGGATAGGGGAGTACGCAGTTCGTGTCCAGTTATGGCTATGAGATTGCTGCGGGTGCGGTCTAGGGCTTCTAGCTGCTGGTTAAGTTCTTCTAGGTTAGCGTAAGCTTCCGCTTGGATGAGAGCTGCTCCTACTTGGGTAGCGATCGCTTCTACCAAATCCAATTCCCCAGGTTGGCACTCGTGCGGTGGCATCCGGCAATAATGTAACTCCACAATTCCCAATAATCGCCCCTGATAAAATACTGGTTCCATCAGCCAAGAACGAATGGCAAACTTTTTGGCGATCGTGGAAAGTCCTGGCGATTTGGTAACGCGGGGGTCACTCAGCGTATCGCTTACACAAACACCTTCGCCTTGTTCTACGATGTCCCGAAATAGGGAATTTTTCTCTAACTCCCAGGTTTGCCCGCAAACAGATAAAACACCGGGATTCAAAAACTCGTGTTCAATTATGGCTTGGCTATCTGTGGCTTGAGCGCGGTAAATTAAACAGCGACAAGCTTCTAGGTGTTGCCCTAATTCTTGTGCTGCTACCTGGAGAACTTCGTGAGGATCGAGCGATCGCCGAATGGCAGTACTAATCGAGTTGACTAATCGTTCTTTTCGTGCTTGGGCAGCAATAGAACGGTAAGCTTTGTGCAATTTGTACTGACTAGCTTGCAAATAAGTTACTAACCGCTGCACAAAGGGATCTGTATCAATATCACAGGCATACTCGTTTACCTGTTCGGCTCCAGAGTAGTTTCGCGGCTCCCCGATGCCAAACCTCTGACGTGCCTCTTGAATTTTACTTGTCAGTTCTGGTCTGTAAACCAAAATCCTATCTAACAGCAATTCGGCGGCTTTCAGGCTAGCTCCTCTTTCCGATGTCCAAATTCCCTCAAATCTTCGAGCTGTGTCTATATCCAGATTAGGGCTTAGTTCCGGTAGTTGGTTGTTTTTGGCAAGAGAACCAAGGTTTTCTCGGCAAACCAGACAAGTAGCATAATTGTCAGCAATCACTACCAAATGCCACTCGTGACTTAAGCCATCCGTTGGCTCAAAAGCCACTTTTTCGTAGTGTTCCGAACTGTTGGTGAAATCCGTTTCTGGAGCAGATAATACGTATATTTGATTACTTCGCAAAGCAAGTCGCTGGTAGCGATGAGCTTCTTGGCGGTAAAATCTCTCTCGCTGAAAACTAGCAATTACAAGGGGTTTCGCTAAAGTCGCAGCCAAAACTTGATCTTCCATCGCGTGGGAGAGCGCCGTTAATGAAGCCTTAAAATATAGCTGGGGCCGCAAGTAGGGTAGGGACTTTAGCAGATCACTCAGCACAGAAGTCGAAATGCTCATGAATTATTGTTAAACGCTCAACCTCGATCAGATCCACGTCACAGCTGCATTGTACAAATTCCAAGGGACTCTCAAGTTAAATAGACAGCTGCAATATGTAAAGAACGCTAAAAAGCGCTTTTCGCCAAAGCAGTCGCAACACTTCGTTACCAACTAGGAGGGGTACATACAACTTAATTGGTTGATTGACAACCTACTACGCCCAATATACATTCTTGACCAACTTTGCTATATGCCTACATAGGCAAAATCTTTCAGGAGTAGATACTAAAATACTAATTATTGTATGGTTTTAACTACTGTGTTAACTAATAATCACGAATCATTGATTGCATAGTCCACGATTAAGACAGGGAATAGGCAGTGACGATTAGTATATGGCGGTTCTCGCTTGAGTAGAGGTATAAGAACCCCCTCACCGCAAACAAGGAGGGGACTATGATGTAATTTATATGATTAGAAAACGCTATAGTTCAATTACTTGAAAAGGGCTGTAAAAGCAGGATGAGATAACTGACCGGACTTTTGCACCTTCTGTCTCTCTATGATAAGGTATTATTTTTTTGCACTGCGTATTTTGACACAAATCTTACTTTTTTCGACCTAAATAAATTTAGCTGCTCTGTCCCAAAGCAAGAAGGTATTTCTTCTTTACCCCTCTGCCTCTCTGCCTCTTGGGTAAGAGACTTCTACTCAAAAATAGACCCATATACGGAACTTTGACTAATGACACCGGATACACTCATCACCCCGGAAAAAATTTTCCTGGATGGAAAAACTTTTATTCCTGCCGAACAATTACCTATCCCGGAGTGGCCTTGTGTTGTGGCTGAAAGATCGCAACCGACACTGACGGTTAAAGATGATGATTTATTTTTTGTGACAGATACTATCGGGAATATTTCTGGCTGTTCCCTCAACGATGGCAATCCCAGTATGGGACTGTTTTGTTGTGATACGAGATTTCTGAATCGCTTGGAGTTACAAATTGAAGGGCGATCGCCTGTACTCCTCAGTAGTACTGCTGAGAAAGGTTTTTCACTCTCAGTTTTGTGTACTACCCCCAGAATCGACGATCGCCTGAAAGCCGAGACTATCGGAATTCGCCGAGAAATCGTGCTGAATGGGGCACTATTTGAAGAAATAGAAGTATCTAACTACAGCACAACCACTGTCAATTTTGAACTAAGTATCAGCTTTGATGCGGATTTTGTAGATTTATTTGAAGTCCGGGGCTATGACAGAGAAAAACGAGGTCGGCTTTTACGTCTAGTAGAACCGACGACTGAGGAAGGAACATTTTCTCACGTCGATGGTGTTGCACCAGTACCTAAAGAGCCATCTGCCTCTAGAGAAGAATCCTTAACACTCGCCTATCAAGGTCTGGATGGCTCAGTGATGGAATCTCGGATTCTATTTCAACATCGGCAACCAGACAATTTCAAGGGTTACACTGCGGTTTGGCAGCTTGAGTTGGCTTCTCACGAAACTCAAAAGCTGGGCTACCGAGTAAATATGTTGAGAAACAACCAGTCCAGTTCTACTGTCAGCGCCGCCACGACATTAGGACAGGCAAAAGCTGCTGAGTGGATGGAGGAGCAACACTGGGTACAACAAATTACCCGCATTAGCTCAGATAAGAGTACCTTCAATCGAGTGATTGAGCGTGCTGAACAAGATATGTATTTGTTGCGCCAGTCTTTTGGTAAGCATAAGACTGTTTCCGCTGGAGTGCCTTGGTTTTCGACATTATTTGGGCGAGATTCGCTGATTACAGCTTCCCAAAGCCTGATGTTAAACTCGCAAATCGCCAAGGAAACTCTGATATTACTGGCGACATATCAAGGAAAAATCGATGACGAATGGCGCGAAGAAGAACCGGGTAAGATTTTGCACGAGTTACGTTTGGGAGAAATGGCTCGTTGTCAAGAAATTCCTCATACACCTTACTACGGTACTGTTGATGCCACTCCCTTGTGGCTGCTGCTCTATGCCGAACATTATGCTTGGACTCACGATGGAGAACTCCTAGAGCAACTTTGGCCCAATGCTCTAGCGGCAATGGAGTGGATCGATCGCAATACCAAACAAACCAGTTACCTCAGCTACTTCCGTACATCGAAACGCGGTCTTGCTAACCAAGGTTGGAAAGACTCTGGCGACTGTATTGTAGACCGCAAGGGAGAATTAGCCAACGGGCCAATTGCCCTTTGTGAGGTACAAGCTTACGTCTATGCTGCAAAAATGCGCCTAACAGAAATAGCTAGGATGAAGAAGCGGCTTGATTTGGCAGATCGTTGGCAAGAAGAGGCCAGAAATCTTAAGGTTCGGTTTAATCGAGATTTTTGGGTAGAAGATCAAGATTTCTGCGCCCTGGCTTTGGATGGAGAAGGTAAGCCAGTAGACAGTATTACCTCAAATCCTGGTCATTGTCTGCATTTGGGACTCTTCACAGACGAAAAAGCTCATAGTGTAGCAGAACGGTTGCGGGCACCAGATATGTTCAATGGTTGGGGCATTCGGACTCTAAGTAGTTTGTCACCCGCTTATAATCCGATGGGTTATCACATTGGCTCGGTTTGGCCCCATGATAATGCTCTGATCGCAATGGGATTGCGATCGCTCGGTCTCATCGATCAAGCCTTAGAAATATTCCAAGGTTTATTTGACATGACTCAGCAGCAACCCTATCAACGTCCTCCAGAACTTTTTTGCGGCTACGAACGAAACGGTGATAATGCTCCTGTACAGTATCCGGTTGCTTGCACTCCCCAAGCTTGGGCTACGGGTAGTGTTTTCCAACTACTGCAAATGATGGTAAATTTGGTGCCTGATGCTCAAAATAACTGCTTGCGAATAATCGACCCTGCTTTGCCAGAATCGATTAATCGCCTGTCATTTCATAATTTGCGAGTCGGCCCTACCATTCTTGATTTGGAATTCGAGCGTTCTGGGACTACGACTGCTTGTCGCGTTGCCAAAAAACGGGGCAATCTTCGGGTAGTTATTGAAGCATAGGAAGGGAGTAGGGAGTGGTGAATGGCTCACTCCCTATTTTATGATTAGTGCGATCGCGCAGTGCCATCCACTCCAACCAACGCAGTGTTAGCCTGCTTCATCGCCAGTGTGTAGAGTTCTCAAGAGTTGTTCTGTAAGCTCGATCAATTCATATACAGAATTTTGCGTAATTTGTGTAGTTTTGAAGCCATGAGCAATAGAATTACGTAATGGGAGTGCATTCATTAGTAACTGATACTCAGATTTTGAAATTACACCTTCAGTTGCTAATTGCTTTATTAAGTAGCGTGGATCAAATCTTTGTAAACTTAGCTCTTCCTTTTGGGCAATAAGTCTCAAAGTTGCTTCTACTAAGGACCAGGAATATAGGAGAGCTAATTCTGGATGTTGCGTTGTAAGTTGCCTCGCTGCTTGCAACTGTGATTCTATATCATGCTCTTGAAGAGAAGTCTCTGCTTTGGGAGAATACGTTGTATCCTCCGGGTTGGTCATTACTAATTCAAATCTCCAACCAGCATGTTTTTCTACCGCTTGAGCTAAATTACCTAAATATTGATTAGAAGAAGAGTTCAGTGAGGAGCGTGACTTGACTTCAATAACTACATTTTCTTCTCCCCGACGTACTATCATGTCAGGGCGATAGTGGTTAAGGAAGTCAGGCAACTCTTCTGGATTTGGATGAAAAAAAACTTCGTAACCCTTCTGGCGATACTCCTCTGCTAGTTTCAGCAATCGCTCTCTTTCTAAATTTGCGGTTGAAGTTTCCATTAAATAATTACCTCCTGGTTAGGAGCATCAATTACGACAATATGTAAGAATTCATTGCCGCGAACAAAGCCTTCCGCCAATGTCGAGGTCATATTTTCTATTTTAAAGTTACCTGACAAATTTCTCTTTCTAACTAGGAGATCGCTTACTTGATTATCATCGACGTAGGCTAATCCTTTAATTGCATCTTGAATAGGCTTCACTATATTGTCTACATCTATTTGATCGGAATCATAGAAATAGGTTATTTGCAGCATAACCAACCCAGTAGCTGTTTTTTGTTCCGAAGACCAGTATTTTTCTGCCTCTTGTCGCACTGTCTTTTTCCAATCTTGAAGCCTATTGCCCTTACCGCGAGTACGAGCCTGTTGTGATACTGGTGGCCCATCTACTATGAACTCAAATCTGGTCAATGCACTTTTAAATAATAGATCGCAGTTTATTCTATACTAGTAACCTAGAACACAAGCAGATAACTCCCGCTACTCATGACAGAGGAATACTGCCGTTACTAAGTGTTACTGCGTCGCCAGTCGCTTCGCTGAGTGCTTCACGAATTATCTCATCACTCACACCATGCCGTTTCAGGCTGGCAATCAATGTAGAAACAGTATCACCTTCAAGTCGCTCAAGATCGGCTCGAAGTCCTTGTCCGATGTAAGCACGAACTAATGGCTGATAACCAGAAAACCCTAACAATGGTGCTACTCGCTTCAAATCCTCAATCACATCTTCGGGAATGCGAATTGTGATTGTTGTCATTGGACGATTTTTATCGAGTCGCTTTTTTAAAACTTCAGCTTTCATAGTATTCACGTTCCTTGCGCGTCGCTTTCCGAGCCGAAATGATCCTAATCATGTCGTTTTCACGCTCAATGTAGACGACGTAAAGAAGATTTCATCGTCTGTCCAAGCCAATCACAGCATCTCGCTGCTCATCCTTGCGGCTTGCATCAACCGCCACTAGAAACGGAGCGAAGATTATTAATGAGACTTTCTTTCATTAATTGAAATTTTAGTGTAGACTCTTTTTTAAGAGTTATTGAATAAGATTCTCAATAAAAGGTAGATGTAAAATGACAACTTCTACAAGTCCGCTGTCGGTAGAGCAAGACCTTACTGACTCGCCTTGGTGGGCTGGTAACGCCAGACTCACCAGCTTATCAGGGAAATTACTAGGCGCTCACGTCGCTCATTCTGGTCTAATCGTTTTCTGGGCAGGAGCTATGACTTTATTTGAGCTAGCCCATTTTAATCCAGCGGAACCGATGTACTCGCAAGGCTTAATTTTGCTACCTCATTTAGCTACTGAAGGTTGGGGTGTTGGCGCAAATGGTGCAGTCGTGGATACTTATCCCTACTTTGTAATTGGAGCTTTGCATCTAATTTCTTCAGCCTTTTTGGGTTTCGGAGGAATCTTTCATTCCCTGCGTGGCCCGGAAAAATTAGAAGGTAGAATTCCTTTCTTTGGCTACGACTGGTCAGACACGGGTAAAATGACCACAATCCTTGGTATACATCTGGTTTTACTGGGTTGTGGTGCATTCTTGTTAGTCGCCAAAGCAATGTACTTTGGGGGTTTGTACGACCCAAATGTTGAAAATGTGCGGGTAATTACAAATCCGACATTAAACCCAGGCATCATTTTTGGTTATCTGTTTGGCGCAATTAGGAAATTCTGGATTGCTGGCGTTGACAACCTCGAAGACGTGGTTGGCGGACACATTTGGGTTGGTGCGATATTGATTTTCGGTGGACTTTTCCACATTGTGACAAAGCCCTTTACCTGGACGCATCCACTATTTGTTTGGTCTGGAGAAGCTTACCTTTCTTACAGTCTGGGCGCTTTGGCACTGATGGGCTTTATTGCAACTCTGTTTGTATCAGTAAACACCACTGTATATCCTGAAATTTTTTATGGGCCGGCGCTCGTGGTTAGACAGAATATCGTGCCGTACTTTTCATCACCTGACCCTGACCTTGTAACTGCCCGGACTTGGTTAGCTAATGCCCATTTTTGGTTAGCTTTCTTCTTTCTCCAAGGTCATATCTGGCACGCCTTGCGGGCGCGTGGGTTCGATTTTCGCAAGGGTAGGGTGAGTCAGGAGGCGGTAATTCCGCAACCAATTAGCTAAATTCGCTTTAATGCAATAAGTTTGCAATTGTCTAGAGTATAAGCTCAACAATATTGCTAAATATTCTCAAGGAGTTTTGGAAATGACAGCAGTAATTGAAGATAGCCCATATAAGCAACAGATACCTGATGTTGGTTGGTGGGCTGGTAACTTTCGTCTCACTAATTTATCGGGAAAATTACTAGGCGCTCATATTGCCCATTCTGCATTGATTTTGTTATGGGCTGGAGGGATGACGCTGTTTGAATTGTCGCGCTTCAACCCTAATGTGCCAATGTATGAGCAAGGGTTAATCATACTGCCTCATCTAGCAACTCTAGGTTTGGGTGTCGGTGCTGGTGGGCAAGTTATTAGCACCTATCCCTACTTCGTAATCAGCGTTTTACATCTGATACCTTCAGTGATTCTGGCTGCTGGTGGTATTTACCACTCTCTGCTGGGGCCAGAAGTGTTACAAGATAATCCCACTTGGGCTGGATTTTTTGGCTATGACTGGGAAGATAAGGACAAGATGACAACCATCTTGGGCATTCACCTAACACTTTTAGGTTTGGGTGCTTTGGCTTTAGTTGCTAAGGCGGTGTTTTGGGGTGGACTGTTTGATCCTTGGGCTGCTGGCGGTGGAGATGTTAGGGTAATCAATCATCCGACACTTAACCCATTCCGCATTTTTGGCTACCTATTTGGGGCTTGGGGTTCAGAGGGATTGGCTGCTGTTGATAACTTGGAAGATGTTGTTGGCGGTCACATCTGGGTTGGTTTGATGTTAATTGGCGGTGGTATTTTCCACATCTTGACTAAGCCATTTGCTTGGGCACGCCGAGTTTTGATTTACTCAGGGGAAGCGTATTTATCTTACAGCATTGGTGCTGTAGCATACATGGGCTTTTTAGCAGCATATTTTGCATCAGTCAATAACACTGTCTATCCCGAAGTTTTTTATGGCCCAGTTAGAGCTATAGAAACTTCTGCTGGTATAGTTTCTGCTCGTGGTTGGTTGGTAACTTTCCATTTTGTCCTAGCGCTCATATTTCTGTTAGGTCACATTTGGCACGCTCTCCGCGCTCGTGCGATCGCAGGCGGATTTGATTTTAAAAATGGTGATATGGTTCAGCCTCCACGTGTATATCGCCAAACGAGTAATCAAGTAACCGTAGTCAATTCTTCCGATTTGACGCTGAAGTTTCTCAAATACTTGCCAATTTACCGCCCTGGTATATCTGCTTTGTGGCGGGGATTAGAAATTGGCATGGCTCATGGTTACTGGCTAGTTGGCCCCTTTGCTACGTTAGGTTCATTAGGTTTATTACGCAATTCTAATGTGGGCAGCTTGGTTGGTTTACTAGCCACAGGCAGTTTGATTATCATCCTGACAATTGGTTTTTCGCTTTATGGCACTACTAGCTACGAAAGACAACAGGAAATCTATTCACGATCGGTTGCGGTTGCAACAGTTGCCAAAGTACCACAGAGCATCAATACTGTCGCCGAATGGAGTCAATTTACTGAGGGCTTTTTGATTGGTGGAATTGGTGGAGCAATCTTCGCTTATCTGCTATTGACTAGTGTTGCTTTATTCGGTGCAATCGCAATTAACTCGATTTAGTATCCATGATGTAAAGACGTAGAATGCTACGTCTTTACAGTCAAGTATCTAGTGAAATTAAGTACTGATTAAATCAGTATTTATATCAATAAACCTACCTAGTGAGAAATGCATACATACGGTAATCCCAATATCAACAAGTTAATAATTAGATTGCTTAGGCAATGACATATTGATTTATGTCTACCTACTGACTTAGTTATTTTAGTTTCACTCAACACCAGCTAAATAATATTTCATGCCTGCGGTTAAAAGCAGTTGACTGCGGGCACTTTTTTCTAATCTTTAGGAGGATGACTTATGCTGGCTACAATTTTTTGTGCTTCATTTGCTTGGGCCACTTTGATTTTCTTTGTTTTGAGTATCTGGTTTACTTTAAAACAAGGGATAAATCATTTAAAAAAGCTACATGAAATTCCTTGTCATGCTTGTGAATATTTTACTAACGACTATCGCCTTAAGTGTACTGTACATCCAATGAAAGCTTGTTCTGAGGAAGCGTTCGGCTGTCTTGACTTTGAACCTCAAACTTCTTTCTGTAATGCTTGTCAAAAGGGTGCGCGAAAGCTTTGTTAAAATTTTCCAATTAGATAATTTCTAATCCGTAAGACTCTAAATATTTATGAACCGACAATCTGATTTGCTATCCGAACTATGTGATTTTCTATATCCTCGTAGTCCATATTATGGGCAATTTAAACCAGAGTATCTAGTATTTAACGCTAATCTTCAAGATTTTTCTCAACGGGTAAACTACATTTGCAGCCTCCAAACTAATGGTAAACTTTCCCCAGAAGAGGCTTACAAACAAATTCACATTCTCTGGAGACAGTTGAAAAGTGCTAAAAAAGAATTGGAAATTCGTTAAATAGAATGAAAATTGTATTCGCCTGCGATCGCGAGTATTTTTAACAAAATGCAAAAAAGCTACATTGACTGATTGATATGAGAATAAATTTCTACTAAAAAAATTAAGGATGTAAAAACAACAATCATTTACACCCAAACTCCTAACAGACGCGATTAATCGCGTCTCTACGTTATACTTCTTCAGAATTATCTCTTTTATGTCCTGGGGATGCTTCGTAAAGTGCATCAAGATGTTGACGCGCATCTTCAACGTTGATTGAACGCATTACCAAAAGTGGCTCTTTAATTAAGTTTCCAGCGCTATCTAATAACTCTGGATGGGGTACAAATTGTCTCTTTGATGAATAATAACCATAGTTGCCTTGATTATTCATTGGCGAAGAATTCGTCGGGTAAGTTCGCTCGCGATCGAAACTGAACATAATCAGGTTACGAATTAAGTTGCCAACAGCTATAAATGCAAGGATTGTAAAAGCAAGAATGTAAAGCAGATGTAACATTGGATTTTCCTCCAGAACAGGAATTTTTAAACTTTATTTTGTAACGCTTTGTTTCGCTGATACTGTGACTCACAGTTAAGACGAGTATTCTACGCACTCTTCATGCGCTTACATTTATATGGAGCTATTTGTCAACCGTTATTCCACTTACGGTAGCATAGGATACATTATTTTGTTAATCCAGATAATGTTAAGAAATTGTTAAGAATTTTCTACTATCTTTTTAACGACCGATTTACCATCTTGCGTAGACGCTTCCTTGGCTAGTCTTGAGACATCGCTAAGTTGTCAGCCGAAATTTAGCGCTTAGACTTCACGTCCTTGACGAAAGCGCATTGCGACATTCCAGCATTCTGTTACTAATTCATGCCAAGGCATTAACGTTGCCATATCAATTCCGACTTGTTTATCAGTTGCATTAAATAGCATCTTCGCCGTATTTAGTTCATCCTGCGCTTGCTTAACCCGCAAGAGCAAGTCAGATTGCTCTTGGTCACTCATAAATGATAGTTCCTCAGTTTCGAGTAAATGGCGCGATCGCGTAAACCAATGCTGAAAATCTTCCAGCAGCGGATCTAAAACCGTTTTTAGCAACTCAGTCCCTGGTAAATTTGAGTCTGACATAAATGAGAGAGATATTTCAAACTTGCTTACTAATATTAACGTTATTTACGTTTCTTAATACTTTTTTGGTTTCTCTCATAATTTCGTAATGTAAAATTTTGTAACAAAGGGCACAAAATTCATTATATAGTCTTGATATCTGGTTTGTACAGTGCCTTTGGAGAGGTAACTATAGGTATATATGACACCGAGTTGCAATTCATAAGCTAATTTAGCGATCGCGGGCAATCCTGAATTTGACATTCAGGTAAGAAATCAAAAATTTATCTTTATCTTTGGATTGAAGAAGAATTCAGGAGTCAAAATCCAGGACTCAGAATCAAACCGCTACGCAAAGTCGTTAGTTATTAGTCATTAGTCCAAGAGAAAGCACGCCCACTCTGTAACATAGTTTGAATTACTCCGATGAAAGAAAAAGTTTTTCTGCCCACCATCAAAGCAAGTTTACAGTGAGCTTTGTTGAACTGCTCATGGCATTGCAAGGGATGGGGTATGCACCAATGACAAATGACAAATGACAAATGACCACTTAACCAAAGTCGTTATAGTTGAATAAGCCTACAGATTCAGATAAATCAACTTTTGTAATCACTTCGCCAACGGTTCAGCAGCCAATGTCGCCAAATTCATCAAATCAGTCACAACAGTCAGAACAAGTTGAAAAAATTTATTTACCGCGTACCAGCGAATCGGAGAACTTAAAAAAGATTCGCCACACTGCTTCCCATGTAATGGCAATGGCAGTACAAAAGCTGTTTCCCAAGGCACAAGTTACAATCGGCCCTTGGATAGAAAACGGCTTTTACTATGATTTCGACAGTCCAGAACCATTTAGCGAAAACGATCTCAAAGCCATCAAGAAAGAGATGGTGAAGATTATCAATCGCAAATTGGCAGTAATTCGGGAAGAAGTCAGCCGCGAAGAAGCCGAACGCCGGATTCAGGAAATTAAGGAACCCTACAAGCTAGAAATTCTGGCAGATATCAAAAACGAACCAATCACGATTTACCACCTGGGGAATGAATGGTGGGATTTGTGTGCGGGGCCTCATCTAGAAAATACCAGTGAATTAAACCCTAAGGCAATTGAATTAGAAAGCGTTGCTGGCGCTTATTGGCGTGGGGATGAAACTAAAGCCCAATTACAACGCATCTACGCCACCGCCTGGGAAAGTCCAGAACAACTCGCTGAATATAAGCGACGCAAAGAAGAAGCGCTACGGAGAGATCACCGGAAACTGGGTAAGGAACTGGGATTATTTATATTTTCCGATCTAGTAGGGCCAGGTTTACCTTTGTGGACACCCAAAGGTACTTTGTTACGGAGTACTTTAGAAGACTTCCTGAAACAAGAACAGGTAAAACGGGGTTATTTATCTGTAGTAACGCCTCACATTGCCAGAGTAGATTTATTTAAAACTTCTGGACACTGGCAAAAATATAAAGAAGATATGTTCCCCCTAATGGCAGATGATGAGGAAGCTGCTGCACAGGAACAGGGCTTCGTTATGAAGCCGATGAACTGCCCTTTTCACATCCAAATATATAAGAGTGAGTTACGCTCTTATCGAGAACTACCGATGCGACTGGCAGAATTCGGTACTGTTTACCGCTACGAACAATCAGGGGAATTGGGCGGTTTAACAAGGGTGCGCGGTTTTACTGTGGATGATTCTCACCTGTTCGTCACCCCAGAACAGTTAGATAGTGAGTTCCTCAGTGTGGTGGATTTGATTTTGTCGGTGTTCAATAAGCTGCAACTGAAGAACTTTAAAGCTAGACTCAGTTTCCGCGATCCTGCTAGTGATAAATACATTGGCAATGATGAAGTTTGGGACAAAGCCGAAGGTGCAATTCGCCGGGCAGTTGAAACTTTGGGGATGGAACATTTTGAAGGTATTGGAGAAGCGGCTTTTTATGGCCCCAAACTTGACTTTATCTTTAGTGATGCCCTAGATCGGGAGTGGCAATTAGGAACTGTGCAGGTTGATTACAATTTGCCAGAACGCTTTGAGTTGGAATACGTCGCTGAAGATGGGGTTCGCAAACGTCCAGTGATGATTCACCGTGCGCCTTTTGGTTCGCTGGAACGGTTAATTGGGATCTTAATTGAAGAATATGCGGGCGATTTCCCTTTGTGGTTAGCGCCAGTGCAAGCTAGATTACTCCCAGTGGGTGATACACAGCTAGACTTTGCTAAAGATGTGGTGGCGAAGATGAGAGCGTTGGGCATCCGTGCAGAAGTTGATACAAGTGGCGATCGCTTGGGTAAACAAATTCGCAATGCAGAGAAAGAAAAAATACCCGTGATGGCTGTGGTGGGAGCGAAGGAAGTGGAAACCAACACCTTGAGCATCCGTACCCGCGCCTCTGGAGAATTGGGAGTTATCCCTGTCGATGAAGTGGTGGATAAAATGAAGGATGCGATCGCTAAGTTCGAGAATTTCTAAAATCTAATCGCAGACGCACACTAATTATGATTAGTGTGCGTCTTGCCTAGTAGGGTATTGAGGCTTACTGAATCGATGGTCTAGGTGTTGGGAAAGGAGCGATGTCTACGACGAGCTTCTCTACGAGACGCTACGCGTAGCTTGCTTCCCGAAGGGTACGCTTACGTAACGTATTTAAATCAAAAACTTAATTAGAATCCAGAAATTAAATATGCGTTATCCAGAACTTTTGTAGAGACGTAGCAGTACTACGTCTCTACATTTTTTTCACTCATATTTCTATTAATGGAGTTCAAAGATTTATTTTAATTTTGACTTTTAACGGGCTGTGGAAAGTTAGAAAGTATCACAGACGACAAAACTTTTCTCAATCACCGCACCCAAGAAAACTTTTCGAGTTATTCAACACTGTTAGGATTGATTTAAAGACTTGTGGAATCTGCTCTTCCTAAACAGACTGGACTTGCATAAATTACTGTCAATAATTTTTGACTCACATCATGAACCGCTTTACTTCTATTTTGCTCGCCGGCTTGATAGCATCTGCTTCAGCTTTGGCTATTTTTCCAAAAGCTGATGCTAATACACCAGCATCTTATCCTGCTGAGTTAGATAGCTACATCTCTCAACGCAATGATGATGGGAAGTACGAACTTCATAGTCGTCACCACAGAAATGGTGACTATGACCGCCAGAATGACCTTCGGAACATTCGTGACGATAATAACCGTCGCTATGACCGCGACAATAACCGTCGCTATGACCGCGATAATAATCGCCGTTATGACCGTGACAATAATCGCCGTTATGACCGCGATAATAACCGTCGCTATGACCGCGATAATAATCGCCGTTATGACCGCGATAATAACCGTCGCTATGACCGCGATAATAACCGTCGCTATGACCGCGATAACAATCGTCGCGATGACCGCGATAATAACCTTCGCAACATTTATGACAATAACCGTCGCTATGAGCGCGATCGCAACTGGGGTCGTGATTAATTCCTTTGCCCATTTATTAAGCTTAGTTCCAGGTGAACTGAGCATTAATTCTACCTGGTAGTAGGACAAACACAATCTCTTTTTCCACTCATTCTAATATCTGACTTTTTACTCTTATCTAGAAAACTTCGCTTCCATTCCCTAGTAAGAAAGCTTGCTCAGGGTTTAGGTTTAGCATTAGTTTTTCTAGATGATGTGAAAGGTCAGATTTTTATTTCAGTTATTTCGCAGCATTTAAAGGCAGTAATGGCTCTTATTTCCAAAATTGGAAATCTAGTTTCCGCTCATGACGATGCACCAAACCTTTGTAAATCAGGAAGTTATTCTCAGTACTGGCGCGTTTGATTCACCTAAAGTGCTGATGCTCTCTGGAATTGGAATGCAGAACATCTGCGATCGCTAGACATTGGTGTAGTCGTTGATTTGGCTGGTGTCGGCGTAGATGCAGAGCGGCTTGAGATCAGACATCGCTCTGCCTAAATTTATATGTTTTAAGCTGCGATCGCAATATATTTAATATCAAATACTCGTTAACAGAGATCAAAGGTGGATTCATCCGGTTCAAAGACTCGTTAACGGAGATCAAAGGTGGATTCATCTAGTTCAAATACTCGTTAACAGAGATCAAAGGTGGATTCATCCGGTTCAAAGACTCGTTAACGGAGTTCAAAGGTGGATTCATCCAGTTCAAATACTCGTTGACGGAGATCAAAGGTGGATTCATCCAGTTCAAAGACTCGTTAACGGAGTTCAAAGGTGGATTCATCCAGTTCAAATACTCATTCACGAGTATCAAAGGTGGATTCATCCAGTTCAAAGACTCGTTAACGGAGATCAAAGGTGGATTCATCCAGTTCAAAGACTCGTTAACGGAGTTCAGAGGTGGATTCATCCAGTTCAAATACTCATTCACGAGTATCAAAGACTCATTTTAATTAAATCAAAAATTTTCCCTCAGACTATAAGTCTCTTTATTAATTACGAATTAATATCACGACCTTGGTCGCAACAATTGCACAAAGGTATCACTCACAGTATGGTCTTTGGTATCGGCGGCGTATTGAACTAATTTTTCCTTTAGTTCTTTAGCAGCATCTAAAGGCAGTAAGTTTACTAGCAAAAAGTAGACACCGCGAAAACGGGAGTCGCCCATGTGGTCAATCAGCCGATTTTTCGCTTCATCGTTCTCGCCCAGAAAGTTCTGCACTAAAAAGAATTCCATAATCTTATCGTGGCGGAAAAGCCATTCTCTCTTGGCTGCACCTTCTTCGTTTTGCCACTGACGGCTGACGACCATTTTATATTTCTCATCTTCTAAAGACTGGACTACCTGCTGAAATTTATCTCCAGGTAGCGCCTGCTCATCGTTCAGCCGCATCTGATAGACAGCATCGGAGAATTTTTTTAAGGGAAATTCCTGGTTCCACTCTTGCAGGTATTCGGCTGCCATCAAATTATATTGCTGTTGTTGCAGGTGAAACAAATCGGGGTATTCACCTTGGGAGATCATTAACGCCACAACAGTTAAATCCATTGGGTTAGAGAGAACTCTTTGGTTAGGAGTTAACTCCTCTGGTGATTGCTGCTTGCTGAGGGCTGTTGCTAGATAGCTAGTGCAGGCTTGCTCGTAATTATTACCCTGAACTTTGGCATCTTTGGGCAGTCGTGGCTGACGGGAAATCAAAAATTGCTGAATTTGGGCTGGCTCAAGGGACTGTAATTTATATATCTTGGCTGTTGAGGGTGGTGTCCACTCTAGGGGCTGGGTAGTCATGATGATGTTACCCCGGAAATAGCTTTCGACAAACTGACAAATTTTTGCCCTGGTGTCGGCTGTGACTTCGTTGAGTCCGTCAATGCAGATATCTAACGCACCACTGTAAATTAAATTCTTGAGAAAATCAGCATCTTGTGCTTGTCCGTGCAGCTTGGCTTGAATTGCTTCAATTACCCCTTTGTCACACTTGCGGGCGGGTAAATAAACCACAATGCGCGGTGAGGTTTTCACCAGATGGCGGAGAAACATCGACTTACCAAAACCAGAATCACCTTCTAAGACTATTTGCCCTGCGATGCTGGGTAGCACCTGGGTAATTGCTTGGGGTTCATCTGCACTGGGAACTTTCACTTTAGATTCTGGAAAGTATGTTTGGGGGTTAAAATTATCTAACCCGGCATCGGCTAGTAGGGAAGGCTTGAAGGGTTCAAATAACTTGCGGCGGAAAAAGGGAATCCAGGCGAGGAGAAAGCCGACGTAGCCCACGCCTAAGATGCGCCTTACCCAAGGGTTCCAGAAGAAGATGGCTTGAACTTGGGGAAATTTGGGATAGGCAAAGATGAGGGCAAGCCAAAAGGCAGCATGAATCAAAATAGTAGTTATGGCGTTGAAAAACCACTGCCTACCCTTGAGGTTAACTATTACTGATTGCAGCGAATCAGCTTCATTGAATCCGGCATTTTTGAGGTTGTTGTAGTGGGTTTCTAAAATAACAATATCTTGCGGTTTCCAATGGACTTTTCTCGCAACTACAGCAATTTGCTTTGCTAAGTCTTCGCGTAATCGTGCAAAATCTCGACTCGGTTCCCAGACTTGGGCAAAGATTTTGAGAGTTTTATCACCGCGATCGTGGTTCAATTGAGTAGGAATTGTTTTAGTGTCAGGGCGTCCTAGCCATGTAAGCAGTGTTTTAACTTCATCAGTGCCGCCACCCAGGAAATATGTCAAAAATCGCCACTGTGCAAATTCTGATTGACCATCGTTATAGATGCTATCCAGAATTACAACAATATTATTCAGGTTAAGTTGTTCTATCTTTCCCAATGCCTCTGCTGCACCGGAACGAACATAGGAGTCAACAGTTTTATCCTTCAGGAAGTCGAGGATGTCTTTGAGGTAGGGTTTGCCTGCCTCCCCCAGATTTCCCAATGCCGATGCTGCACCGGAACGAACAGAGGAGCGAAGGGATTTATCCTTGAAGAAGTCAGCAATGTCTTTGACGTAGGGTTTGGCTGCCTCCCCCAAATTTCCCAATGCCGATGCTGCACCGGAACGAACATAGGGGTCAACAGTTTTATCCTTGAGGATGTCAGCAATGTCTTTGACGTAGGGTTTGGCTGCCTCCCCCAGATTTTCCAATGCCTTTGCTGCACTGGAACGAACAATAAAGTCAACAGTTTTATCCTTGAGGAAGTCGAGGATGTCTTTGACGTAGGGTTTGGCTGTTTCCCCCAGATTTCCCAATGCCCTTGCTGCACCGGAACGAACATCATTGTCAACGGTTTTATCCTTGAGAATGTCAGCGATGTCTTTGACGTAGGGTTTGGCTGCCTCCCCCAGATTTCCCAATGCCGATGCTGCACCGGAACGAACAGAGTTGTCAACGGTTTTATCCTTGAGGAAGTCGAGGATGTCTTTGACGTAGGGTTTGGCTGCCTCCCCCAGATTTCCCAATGCCGATGCTGCATAGTAACGAACAGAGGAGTCAACGGTTTTATCCTTGAGGATGTCAGCGATGTCTTTGACGTAGGGTTTGGCTGCCTCCCCCAGATTTCCCAATGCCGATGCTGCACCGGAACGAACATACGGGTCAACAGTTTTATCCTTGAGAATGTCAGCGATGTCTTTGACGTAGGGTTTGGTAGCCTCACCCAGATTTCCCAATGCCGATGCTGCACCGGAACGAACAGAGTTGTCAACGGTTTTATCCTTGAGGATGTCAGCGATGTCTTTGACGTAGGGTTTGGCTGCCTCCCCCAGATTTCCCAATGCCGATGCTGCATAGTAACGAACAGAGGAGTCAACGGATTTATCCTTGAGGATGTCAGCGATGTCTTTGACGTAGGGTTTGGCTGCCTCCCCCAGATTTCCCAATGCCGATGCTGCATAGTAACGAACAGAGG
>NZ_JBALDR010000021.1:0-23146 GCF_036917315.1 Nostoc sp.
TTACGTGTGGAAAAGGTTATAACTGCACAGTTTGACAACTTTATGCGCCAACGATTACTGCAAGAAAATTTTGAAACTTGGTTTCAACAGCAAGTTAATCAACTGTCACCCGAAGAAAAAACCTGGATGTGAATCATACTAATTCAAAATTAAAGTTTTCAAGTAAATGTACAGAAAATAGCAAATAATTAGTTCAATTTTACAGTTATGTCTTACAAGCAAGTAAAAGATGACATTATATTCTCGAATATTTCCAATGGGAAATTATTGACCCCATTTCAGTACAAACTATTGCAAAAAAGTCTACAAGAAGATTTAACTGAAATGTATCGCCAGCGGATTCAAATTATGTTACTGGCAGATGAGGGAAAATCACAAACGCAAATTTGCCAGGCTTTAGGATGCTGCCCAGCTACAGCACGACATTGGATACATATTGCCCGTAATGGTATGGCACACCAATGGCAAACCTCACCAATTGGTCGCCCCAAAGCCGTCAATGAAGAGAAACAAAATTTTGCAAAATACTCCAATATATGATATTGAGTTGCTTATACTGTGATCGCTAACCTAGATTAACTCACTAGCGATCGCCACTTTTTTCTCCGTCACTCTCAATGTACAAGTAGTTCTTGTCAACATTGCAACATTCCTCATCAACATTACAATATCCATAAGGAACATTGTAATATTTCTCATCAACATTACAATATTCCTTATCAATGCTGGAATATTTCTCATCAACATTACAACATCTATAAGGAACATTGTAATATTCCTCATCAACATTGCAATGTTCCTTATCAATGCTGGAATATTTCTCATCAACATTAGAATATTGCTGTATAACCTATTTCCCAGTCGGACATTATTTGCTGCACTCTTTGGGGAAGTTACCGACACACTTGCTGAAATCCTTGAAGATTAATTTGCCACAACCAATAAACGAAGTTATCTGGGTTGATTCCGGTTATGACGTTGATAAAGAAAGCGCTTTCAGTTTAGCTGATGATTCAAGCTTATGTTGAAGTCATACAGCGTACTGAGCAAGAATAGAAGGTTTTGCCCAAACGTTCATCTCAGCAAGGATTATGAACGTCTCCCAGAAATGAGTGAAGCTGTCATATATGCCGTTATGACTGATTAATTTTGTATTTCTTATTCCCAGCGATCGCTTCATCTGTTAAATGCGTAGTTTTATACTAAAACTGGGTATTACAAATAAGTACTTTCGAGCGAATAGGTTTTCAAAGATGATTTTAAGCTTTAGAAATACTAGTGCTGTGTGTGCCGTATTTTTATTAGTCAGTGTCAGCAGCTTTCACAAGTCAGCCATAGCCAATATAAACAACCAGTCCCAATTGATAGCGCAGCAGAGTAAAACTCAGGTAAACCCAGTTTTTAAATCTATTCTGCCTAAATTAAAGAAAAAAACTCAAATTCGGATTCTTTTACCGAAGTTTATTCCTGAGTCGGATGGGGAAAATCCAATTTACGCAACTATAGAAGCTGCTACGCAAAAAAAGTATGATATTTTACTGGGTTATACTCCAGACTGTAATGGTGCTTCTGCCTGTCGTTTAGGCGTTGTTTCTGCTGAAGCCATAACCCGCAAAACACCCAGCCTGACTGGGAAACGTGTATCTTTAGCTAAGGGCATTACTGGTTATTTTGTAGATTTTACTTGTGGTGCTGGCTGCTCAGATGCTACCTTGACTTGGAGACAACAGGGTGTGCAATATGTTTTTGGATTAAAAGCAGGCGATCGCATTTCTTTAGTAAAAATGGCTAATTCTGCGATTAATCCCTAGCTCACGTCATTTGATTGTACTTCCCAACGAAACAGCCGCGGCAATTGAGATACATCAATGGCGTAGTTAACAATCCACATCACCAATTCAAAAATCAATACATATCGTACCCACTGCAACTCGCTTGTAGAATCCAAAAGTGTCAAACCCTCATACAACTGCCAGAAGCGGTAAGGGAGATATATATAAGGAACCATCACCCAGACAACATTTTGCAACTGCTTAAGCGTCACTCTTTCAGAGATAATTTGCAGCCCTAAGACGATAAAATACCAAGCAAGCACAGTTAAGACCGTGCGATCGCCCCACCATACGCCCCACAATAGCATGACCACTAATGGCGGCACTACTGCTAGCAGTTGCACTGAGCCAAACCAGATTTTATACCAACCGGGAAATGGTAAAGGTAGAGTATAAGGCTTTGTGTTTTTCAACCCCCAGTTCACAACCATAATAAAAAGTGTGGCAATAAGGAAAAACAGAAGATTTTCTAGGAACAGATAGAGGTTGATGTTTAAGGAAGTTACGTCGCTTCTCTTCGAGACGGCAAGGGCGAACACTCCGAATTCAAAATTCAAAATTCAAAATTCCCATAAATAAATTTAGTTGCTCTGTATCATGAGTGTTTGTCGCTCATGAGAGTACGATCGAGTTCTGATGTTTATAGCTTCAGTAAATCAATATACTTGTCTCTACAATAAAACATCTACTAAGGAGCTACAAAAAAGATTTCAACTTTTGTTTGCTCTATTTTCTTGTACCAAATGAATAATCGATGGTACTAAAGAAATAACTATAATTAATCCAATAATCGGTAACAAATACTTATCTACCTGTTCAGGTGGCAGAGATTTTCCTAAGAAAAACCCTAAGAAGGTAATGCCGAATGTCCAAAGAAAGCCACCAATTAAGTTGTAAGACATAAAAGTGCGATAATGCATTGCACCAATCCCAGCCACGATGGGCGCGAAAGTGCGTACAATCGGTAAAAAGCGTGCTAAAACAATCGTTTTTTTACCGTGCTGGTGATAAAAGTTTTGAGTTTTCACAAGATGTTTTTTATGAAACAGCCATGAATCTTCCTTATTAAATAGTCTTCTGCCAAATTTATGCCCAGTCACATAGCCAACATTGTCACCTAAGACTGCACAAATAAAAGCACCAATTATTAGAACCCAAATGTTCAATAAATTCTGAGATGCAACAAATCCAGCGGTGAACAATAAGCTATCCCCAGGCAGAAAAAAACCAATTAACAAGCCAGATTCAGCAAATACAATCGCCCAGACCCCAAAATAGCCGAGTGATTTAATCAGTTGTGGTAAATCAAAATGCATAGAATTTCTACTTTTCAACAATAGATCCACAACATCTTAACGTTCAGCAATTTTATTGAATAAAAAGTAATATTAAATTTATGTAAATTTATTATGTAATCTTGGGAAATGTAATGACAGATGATAGATTCTGGGTTATGGCTGCAAGATACAAAGATGTTTGAAAGTACTAAGAATATTTTGGGGTGCTGCGATGCCTACGGCGAGCTTTGCTAACGCAGCAGAGTTGGAATATCGTGTTAACTTTTTCATAGCTACCCTTAAAGATATGAAAAGTCATCAAATTCCTCCTGGAAGCTTTGGTATACCTGTATTAGGTGAAACACTCTCCTTTCTTTTCGACCGCAATTTCGCTAAAAAGCGCTATCGCCAGTATGGGCCCATCTTCAAAACTCATCTTCTTGGCAGACCGACTGTAGTGATGGTCGGGCCGGAAGCATTAGAGTTAGTTTTGTCAAGCCAAATGGAGAAATTTTCTTGGCGCGAGGGATGGCCTGATAATTTCAAGACATTACTGGGTGAATCGCTTTTTTTGCAAGATGGAGAGGAACACCGCAAAAACCGCCGCTTGATGATGCCAGCGTTGCACGGCCCAGCATTGGCGAATTATGTCTCCACAATGGAAGATATTACACGCGGCTATCTCCAAAAGTGGCAGAAAAAACAGGAGTTTACTTGGTTTCCAGAATTTAAACAGCTGACATTTGATATTGCTAGTCAATTGCTGTTGGGTACGCGTCCTGGGCCTGAATGCGTGCGCCTGAGCGAGTTGTTTACAACCTTGACCAATGGGCTGTTTGCTATTAACCCGTTGCCCTTACCATTTACTACATTTGGTAAAGCTATAGCCGCTCGCAATCAGATTTTAGAACATCTAACTCAAGTTGTCAGAGAACGCCAGCAAAACCCCACAAAAGATACCATCAGCTTGTTAATCCAAGCTAGAGATGAAGATGGTAATAGCCTCAGCGAAAAAGAACTCATTGTCCAAGCGGTGCTGTTACTCTTCGCTGGACATGAAACTACGACTTCGATACTGACTTGGTTGTGTGTAGAGTTAGCCCGTCATCCAGAAGTACTCGAAAAAGCAAGAGTTGAACAATTGCAACTTGCAAGTAAAGGTGACTTGGATTTAGAACAATTAGGGAAAATGCCCTATTTAGAGCAGGTTTTGTGGGAAGTTGAAAGATTGCATCAACCTGTCGGAGGCGGGTTTCGTGGCGTAATTAAAGACTTTGAGTTTAAAGGTTATCACGTTCCTGCTGGTTGGCAGTTATACTATTCAATTGGAGTTACTCACCGAATTGAAGAAATTTATTCTGAACCAGACCTGTTTGAGCCAGACCGTTTCAGTCCCCAACGCCAAGAACATAAAAAGTATCCTTTTAGTTTAGTTGGTTTTGGCGGTGGGCCGCGCATCTGTATTGGCCTAGCCTTTGCCAAAATGGAAATGAAGATTGTTGCTGCTCATCTTCTACGCAATTATCATTGGGAGATATTACCCAATCAAAGTTTAGAGGAAGTTGTGGTTCCCACTAATCGCCCTAAAGATGGGTTGCGGGTTAGATTTCAACCTCGGTGAAATGTTTTATGACATCCCAAATAAATATACATTTATCTAACGGAGTTTTACAACGCTGGCAAAATGTGAAAGATTTTGTGGGCGGAAGCGTTAATTCTCTAAGTCACTCAGCCCAACAAGCTGGTGAGTCTTTGAAGACAACAGCCACTACAACGACTGATAAAGCAATTGATACAGTTACAACAAGTTTAGAGCAAACTTGGCAAACAGCGGAGCAATTTAAGAGTACAACATCGGGCGCAGTTAAAGATGCGATCGCATCTTCTGCAAGTGATTGGTTGACACAACACCCAATATTTTTTCGGTTAGTTCAAATACTAGGTTGGGGAGCTAATCACCCAATTATTAGTGTAGTAATTTTGCTGTTTGCACTTGCTCTCATTTGGAGCATCATCAAAGCAATTGTCCGCTTAATTGAAACCGCTAGTTGGTCAATACTCAAGGTTCCGTTAAAATTGCTTCAGACTTTGATTAAAGTTAGTTTTCTATCTTTAACTAAAGTTGGGAGTTTTGCTGTTCAACGAATGACTGCTACTGAAACAATTGATAATCTGCCAGCTTTGTTACCTGAAGATTCTCAACCAACTAAACAACAGCGATTAGCAGAAATTTCTAGTCGTTTGGCAGCAATTCAAAAGGAACAACATGAGCTTTTACAAGAAGCAGCAGACTTGATTGCTGCCGACACAATTGATATAGAAGTATCAAAAATTAAACAGCTAAAAAGCGCTGAATCACATCTTGGCTAAGTTCGGTGGTGGAACCGGAGGCGACGATACCACCTTTTTGCATAGCGTAATAGTAATCAGCTTGACGGACAAAGTGTAAATGTTGCTCTACCAATAACACTGAAATGCCTGTGGTTTCGACGATGCGACGGACTGCGGCTTCAATTTCTAGGATGATGGAGGGTTGAATACCTTCGGTGGGTTCGTCTAAGACGAGTAATTGAGGTTCTCCCATTAAAGCACGTGCGATCGCTAATTGTTGTTGCTGTCCTCCACTTAAATCACCACCCATCCGCGAAAGCATGGTTTTTAACACCGGAAATAAACTAAAAACTTCCTCTGAAATTTCTGCTTTTTTTACTGGTTTGCGTCTAGCTTCCAACCCTAGCAGTAGATTTTCTTTAACTGTCAACCGAGGGATAATCTCTCGTCCTTGGGGGACATAACCAATTCCCAACTTTGCCCTTTGGTCTGGAGATTTGGAGTTGATTAATTCTTCAGCTAAATTAATAGTACCGCTACGGGGTTTGAGTAAACCCATGATAGTTTTGAGTAAGGTCGTTTTTCCGACACCATTGCGTCCAATTAGGCAAACCATTTGCCCAGATGGTACGCTCAAATCTACATTGCGGAGAATATGGCTTTCGCCGTAATAAACGTTAAGGTTAGAAATTTTTAGCATAAAAGAACTTTTAACTGTTTAGTTTTGATATCAAGTTTTTAACTGGCGATTCCTCTGTTAATAAATAATTACCCACAATTTATTAAGAGTCTGATTAACCTCTTATGATACCTGATTGCAAATGCAACTAATGATATTTCAGATGATGCTTTAGTAAAGATAATCGCCAAAATGGCTTGCATTTAGTAATCAATGCGAGGTGCTATTTTTAGCACTTCGCAAACCGTACCACTTGGCGATTAAAGAGCGCTAAGGGATTTCCAAGAAATAAATTATCCAAATAAACATAGACGCATTCGCAAAGCATCTGTCTACGAGAACGCAGCGTAGCGGCTACTCTTACGAGAATGCCAAAGGCGAAGCCGCAGGCTACCACAGAGGCGCAGAGAATACAAAAGAGAAGAAATAGAGAGAATTTTTGCGTCAGTTTTGGGATATTTTTTGATTTGGAAGTCTCTAATTCCGATTAAACAACCACAAAATTGTTTACGCTGAGTGACAATCCAGTAGATAGTTGGGCAAATTTTACCTGAGTAGACCCAGACGCGCTGCCATCAATGTCAAAGAACAGTCCACCTGTAGCACTGTTATAGATAAATCGTTGATTGCTTGTCGTCGCAGATGTTCCGAGGGTAAACTGACTTGTCTTAAGCGAACCTGCTAATAACCCACCGCCAAAGCCAGCAGCCGATACCTGAATCACTTCATTAGTCGCGTTGAAGTCATAAATACTGTCAACACCTTTATTGTAATTATTGAAAACAAAGGTATCAGTACCAGTGCCTCCATAGAGGGTGTCATTACCAAAACCACCTATAAGGGTATCATTCCCACTGCCACCATAGATTGTGTTCTTACCAAAGGCGCTAGAGGCGGAGATATAATCATTGCCAGCGCCACCATCCAGTAAGTTATCACCTTTTGAATTAGTAGCATCCAAATTATCGTCCCCAGTGCCACCGTTAAGAGTGTTTTTTCCATACGAGCGAGACTCGTATGTGATGGAGACATCGCGGGGTGAGTACGGGTCGCTAGGAATATAGCTGTAGTCCCCAGAGATGGAGAGATAATCATTGCCATCACCCCCAGAGAGCAAATTATCGCCTGTTGAACCGCCAGCACTCAAAGTATCCTTACCTGCACCGCCGTTGAGGGTGTTCTTACCAGACGAGCGAGAGTCGTAGTAGCCGTAGTTACCTCCGTTGTAATAGCCAGAGATGGAGAGATTATCATTGCCATCGTCCCCAGAGAGCAAATTATTGCCTGTTGAACCGCTAGCACTCAAGTTATCGTCACCTGCACCACCGTTGAGGGTGTTCTTACCAGACAACCGAGAGTTGTAATCGTAGTCTGGGTAGCTAAAGCTCCGGTAGCCAGAGATGGAGAGATAATCATTGCCATAGCCTCCAGAAAGCAGATTATTGCCAACAAGGGAGTCATTACCCGTACCACCAATGAGGGTATCATTTCCCGCACCACCAATGAGGGTATCATTACCCGTACCACCTCGCAGCAAATCGTTTCCACTCAAGCCATCGATTTTGTCATTACCGCCTTGACCATTAACTACATCATTAGAATCCTCTAACCCCGTAATGTTATTGTTGAGGTCATTGAGGAAAGTTACTGTGTTCTTGATGCCCAGGCTAGTATCAGTAGAGTTGGAATCGAGGACATTAAAGCTGTCGGTGATGCTATTTTGCCCGTCAAACAGGATATTACCAATTGCTGGTTTGCCTCCAGAAGCTTTTAGATTCTCTAAATTTTCTAGTTTGAAGTTTTCCAGGATAACTACGGTATTAGTATTCCCCTCAAAGGTGATTTCTAAATCGTTGCCATTCTGGAGCAGCAGTAAATTTTGAGCAGTTAATCCTGCACCCTGAAATTTGATGGTGTCTACTTCAGCAATAACTGCTGCTGTCGGGTTAGTTCCTTTACCTATGCCACCAAAATCAGTGATTGTATCAGTGCCATCGCCCAAGTTGTAAACAAATCTATCCTTGCCACCGCCACCAGTTAAAATATCATTCCCAGTACCACCAGTTAAAGTATCATTCCCAACACCACCCTGTAGTAAGTCGTAGCCGCTGGTTCCAATAATATTTGCCATAACTTTTACCTACCTGATTCCATTTTTTCAGTAACTTCAGTTCTCAATCTTCAATTTAGCGCTGTTTTCAGGCACAAAATATTTACCGAAATTGATATTCTCGGCATCCTTTATACCTTAAGAATTAGGAAAAATAATATTTAGCAAAAGATTCACCCTATGAAAAGGCTTTTCAGTAGTACTGATTTTTTCTCAAACTCTTTAAGTCGAATGGGACTGTACAAATTGATCGGGGCATACATTCAAACCAATAGTTAACTATTGATAAAGAAAGAGATTTTTATACCCTCGTTTTGAGAAATTCTGCGTGCATATCTACCTTGAAAATACAGAACATCTAAAATAACCTAACACTAACCATATACTACCGTATTTACGAATGGCACTAAGTTAAGATACAGCCCTTGTCCCAACGGGTTAAGAGCCTCCAGGCTGGGAACGAGGATACAATAAGTCTTTGGGCTTTTCTTAGTGCCATTCACCGTATTTACTTAGATGTCTTTGCTTAAAAACACATCTAGAGCATATTCTTCTCAAAGCCTGCGCTTGTGCAGGGGAGCAGGGAGAAGTTGCAGTAAGTCTTTCCCCTCTGCCCCTCTGCCCCTCTGCCCCTCTGCCCCTCAAGCTTGTGAGAAATTCGGGCAGTCGTTTATTGAATTCGGGCAGTCGTTTATTGAATTCGGGCGGTTGTTTATTGAATTCGGGCAGTCGTTTATTGAATTCGGGCAGTCGTTTATTGAATTCGGGCAGTCGTTTATTGAATTCGGGCAACTTACAAGAATTTACATAAGGTTATTCAATATATTTGTGATAAATAAATCAATTTATACTGAATAATGCGGGTGTCAATTAACCTTAATTATGTCTATCCTAGTGCTGTACAGTCCAGGATATAAGCCATTTTTTATCCTGGCGCATTAATAATAACAGAAAGGTGATTTATGTCACGTCCAAAACGTGGGTCTAAAGCAATTGATAAAGCGCAGCGTCGGATTGCGGGTTTGAAATCGATCAATCCCAGCTTAGACTTAGGCAATGGGGTAACAATTGACTCCTTTGCAGCCCTCATCAAAACAACGCAAGACAAGTTGGAAGCTTATAACTCAAGCCTTTCCACCGTGGATATGACTCAGGAAGCCTTAGAAGTTACCGAAAAGTCGCTGATGGAACTAACAGAACACATGTTACTCAGTGTAGCTGCAAAGTATGGCAAGAATAGCGATGAGTACAAAATGGCGGGGGGCGTTCGTCGAAGCGATCGCAAGCGTCCGGTGCGAAAACCTAAGCAAGAGGCTGTTGCTTGATAAACTGCCTTTTCTTGGTTAAGAAAAATTGTAGGTTAGGTGAAGCAAAGCGCAACCCAACAAAGCTATGAAAATGTTGGATTTTGTTCCTCAACCCAACCTACACAACTACACAATTTAAGCTTTTTGGCGCTAACCCAATTCAATTTAGTAATTTGTTCGGATATGAGTATGATTTCATTTAGACCTTTGATTTTGATTGTAGGCACAAGTATTGGTTTACTTCCTTTGTTGTCCAACTGGTGCGTCCAAGCACAAAATCAATCACAAAAAATTGAGCTAAAAGTTTATAGTGAAAACGAGCAAAAACAAAGCTGTCCAGACAAGGTAATTGTTACTGAAAAATCTCGTCCTTATCAAGAAGGCAGTTTTGCAACAGATGGCTCTATTAACCTGAGTGCTTATGCCAGTAATATCTCTGTTCAAAGCAGTAATAGCTTTAGCGTTATATGGGTTGGGACACTCAAACCAAAATATGCTAGATGCCTTGCTTCTGCTGGAATGACTAAGGTTGATGGGCAAGACTACTCTGGAAAGATTAATTATTTACGGATGCACTTTGTTAAAGGTAAAGTTTACTTTATCTTAGATTTGGCTGGCGGCTCCGATCCTAATAATTATCCCTTAGTAGTGCTAAAAAATAGTTTAAAGAATGGCAATCCTAACTGGAGTTGGGGTGGAACTGACTAAAGGGAATACTGGAGTTTGGCGATCGCTCATTGTTGAGCAAAAGCCAAGTCACTTTCAATTAACTTGGCATTTGTTAGATTAGCCCCACTCAAATTGCACAAGTGAAACTTTGCCCCTCTTAGGTCTGCTAGTGATAGATTAGCTCCTGTTAAATTTGCGCCAGTGAGGTTGACTTCACTTAAGTTAGCATTGCTTAGGTTAGCCCCCTGAAGTGAAGCTCGTTGCAAGTCTGCCTCACTTAGGTTTGCCCTCATCAGGTATGCTTTACTTAAATCCGCTCCATTTAAATTCGCTTGGCTGAGGTCTGCTGCTGTTAAATCAGCTTTACTTAAATTGGCTTGACTTAAGTCCGCCCAACTCAATGAGGCATAACTTAGGTTGATTTCACTCAGCTTCACTGATGCAAGTACTGCACACCTTAAATTAGCATTAACAAAATTTCTTTCTCCGATTGCATAACGGCGTAAAATTTCATTCGTTGTTACTCTGTTTAAAACGGCTTTTGATGCGCCTTGATAACACCATGTAGCTTGTAAGAGTTTGGCAGCAGTGTTAACAGCTACCTCATCACTAGAAGCTACAATTACACCATTGCAGCCATCCCATTGACCGTTAAGCATTAGAGCAATCTCATTAGCGGCAGCAATTGAGTCAAATAGTAAAACAGATTCTTTATGCCGTTTTAACCAGTTATTCCAACCAATCGAGATAATATTTTTCATTTTTATAAATTTTGAATTTGTCAGCGATTACGGCTCTAACTATCTATTCTGGCTAATAACAATCAGAATAGTGTGTGTAACAACCGACCATTATTCCCGGATTTCTCACGCATAGTGTAGGCGGAGGGGGAAGAGGAGTGTGGGGAGTGTGGGGGGTAAGACTTGTTCCCCATCCTCCCACACCTCCCACACCTCCCCACCCCTTGGATTTCTCACTTGTGAGAAATCCAGATATTGTGCGTGCTTAACGAACGCTTGCTAAAAGTTCTCTCTTGAGAAACGCTAGGCGGGTAAGCTGTTAAGTACTTAATTTATGCGTTGAAACCGCAGGGGAGCAGCACTTCGACTGCGCTCAGTGACCGAGGAGCAGGGGGGCAGGGTTTGAAGTTTTTACCTACGATTTAAATTGTGTAACTTGTATGCACAACAGCTTACGTCATCGTACTTAAATATGTTCTTTTTGGGTGCGTAAGCTGTTAATCGTTGCGGTTAAAAGTAGGAAAATTGCCAAAACCAATACGGTATTTCTGAGCATTGAGTTATCAAAGTCTTTAAGTGCGATCGCTACTAATGCCCAGACTGTTACTCCTGCATAAGCGATGTCTCGACGCTGGATAACTATAACTGCTGCAACTGCTGTTGCTATCAATGCCATGATCAGAGTCCAGATTACAGCAGAAATCCCCCAACCGTTCCACCCGTGAAAATCCAAGGCACACGCTACATTGACAATGGTCGCCACGCTAATCCAGCCTAGATAAATGCTAATCGGGAAGTGAATACACCATTTTTTTTGTTGAGGTACACGCGATTTGCCAATTTCTAACCGCACATAAACACCAATTAGCGGCAACAGAATCAAGAGCATTGCAATTATAGAAAGAGCAAAAAACCGAGACAAAAACAGATACACCCAGATACTTTGAGCAACACAGGCGATCGCCAACAGATAACCTGTCTTACGTAAATCAGGCTCATATCGTTGATTAGGTAGAGCTTGGTATACCCCAAAAGCAAACAACCCAAGGTAAATCAGCCCCCAGATGGCAAAGGCGTAATTGGCAGGGATAATCAGGACATTTTTAAACAAAGTATTGGAAATTTCCCCGATGCTAAGTCCATTGAGCGGAAAAATGTTCGATACTACGTTGATAAAGAAAGCACCAAAGATTGCAGCCAAAGTAACAAGCTGCCGCCAAAGATCCCGGTAATTGCCTCTTGTGGACTGCTGCATAGGATGTTAACTCATAATCTTTTGTGCTTTCTTTCAGCTTACATCTGAAAAAGAGTGATGCTGCATATAAGCCACAGTCATATCTAGCAAGTTAATCAGGAGTTAAACTAATTATTGACCTCACTGCTTTTAAGCTACTGTCCATGCAGCTACTTCAAACTACCGACAAAGATTTTTCTGCCAAATTCAAAACCCTTGTAAGCGATCGCCGGGAAGTTACAGTTGATGTTAGTGGGACAGTACGCGAGATTCTAGCTGATGTCAAAGTGCGTGGTGATGCCGCAGTCAAGGACTATACTAGCCGCTTCGATCGCAACAATCTCCAGTCTTTGCATCTTAGCGAAACCTTTATTGCCGAACACGCGGCCCAATGTCCTGCCGATGTCTTGGCGGCGCTGGAATTTGCTGCTGAAAGGATTGTGGCTTTCCATCAAAAACAACTACCGCAAGATATTGGCTACACCGATGCAGTCGGGGTAAAACTGGGATTGAATTGGGTAGCGCTGTCGCAAGTGGGAATTTATGTACCAGGGGGACGGGCTAGCTATCCAAGTTCTTTGTTGATGAATGCCTTACCAGCGAAGATTGCTGGTGTTGAAAGAATTGTGATGACAGTACCGATGCCCGGCGGTGAGATTAATCCTGTCGTATTGGCTGCTGCTCAAGTTGCTGGTGTTACAGAAATATATGGCATTGGTGGGGCGCAAGCGATCGCAGCATTAGCTTATGGTACAGAAAGCATTGCCCCAGTAGATAAAATTGTTGGCCCTGGTAATGCTTATGTTGCTGAAGCCAAGCGCCAAGTCTTTGGCACTGTTGGCATTGATAGCATCGCTGGCCCTTCAGAAATTTTAGTGGTAGCCGACAGCCAAAACAACCCAGATTGGATTGCCTGGGATTTACTATCGCAAGCAGAACACGATCCTAGTGCCCAGTCAATCTTAATTACTGATTCCGAAATCTTCGCGCAACAAGTAATAAAGGCTGTTGAGAAAATTCTCACCGATTTACCTACCAAAGAAGTTGCCAGTGCAAGTTGGCAAAATTATGCAGCCGTGATTCTGGTTAGCGATTTAGCCGAGAGTATATCACTGCTCAATCAACTAGCTCCAGAACACGTGGAATTGTGTGTAGATAACCCGCAACTCCTTGCCAATCAAATTAAGTGTGCCGGCAGCGTGTTTTTAGGACGCTATACTCCAGAAGCGATTGGCGATTATTTAGGAGGCCCCAACCATGTACTGCCAACTGCCCGTTCTGCCCGCTTTGCCTCTGGTTTGAGTGTCTACGACTTTCTCAAACGAATTACTTTTTTAGAATGTGACAAACAATCATTACACACAATAGGCAAAGCAGCTGTCACCTTAGCAGAAGCAGAAGGTTTGCCAGCCCATGCAGGTAGTGTATCTGTACGTTTGCAATAATCATAAATCATCACCAAGACGCAATAAATCGCCAGACTAATGATTGTAGAGACGGCGATTCATCGCGTCTCTTGCCTAAGAGCAGGAGGGAGCATCTACATTTGACATTGATTATAAGAGCAGGAGGGAGCATCTACACTTGACATTGATTAAAAGGTTCTCGAATAAAATAGAGTGCATCGCGTTTTTGAACCTCCATACCCCCTCTATTCCAGCTTCCCCAACGAGTTATAAATTTTTTCTTGCGATCGCGACGTTCAATAGCAACAGTAAAATTATTACAGAGTTCCCGATAATATCCATCCAAATTCGTCAAGGTCAAATCCAGTGCTGGGATATGCTTGGCAGCATCAAAATGCATTTCACCGCTTGCGGCTAGGATGTGGCGCTCGATATCAACTGCAAGTTTAATATAAAAGATTCACAATTAGCTGCTAGGAACAGATAAGCTTGGCTTAACGCGTTTCACGAAGGTTAGCGGCATTACTCCCAACCATTTCTCTCGAATTATACCTTCCTCTAACAATACAGCAGTGGGAAAAGCATTGGTTAAGCGTGCCACGACAGTAGGACTCATTGCCACTACTGGAAAGTTGAGATTATTAGATTGAACAAATTCTTCAACTTGTTCTGATGTTTGGGGAACTCCCGCTACTACATCAGGTAAATCAGTTCTTTGGTGAACCACTTTTAGTACTTTGAGCCAGTTTTTACACGTAGGACAACCAGGCATTAAAAATACAACCAGTTTTTCTCCAGTTGTTAAGCTTTCGGCATATTCCTTTAGCCATTGTGGTTGCCAAGAACGATTAACCTTAAGCGGATCTAAGTCTAAGATAGGTTTTTTCTTCTTCCAGTAATATATATATGAAACAGCAGTTAATAGACAACTTGTTGTTAAAGAAATCAATAATGCTGTCACTTGTTGTGAAACAGTTAAAATATCGGCAACCGGATAAAACCAAGCCAACCCCATCAAAGTAATGTAGAGGGCATTGAGGAGTAAGCTTTGTTTGGGACTGATATCAATTAGACCGTTATAGCAACCACAATCATCTGTGCGTTTGGTCGAAGTACTCCAGTAAGTTAAACTTGATAGGAGCAAGAGTAAAACAATTGTACCGATAAATAGCCACTGGGGAAACAGACGCAAAATCAAGGCTATTCCCAGGACGCACTCTATAATTGTAAAAGCGATCGCTGCACCTATATTCACTTTTTGCGGAAATAACCGCAATTGACTGATGTGGATAAGAAACTTTGTGGGTGCGAGTGCTTTGACAACACCAGTCACCAGAAATACACTGCCAACCACCAAAGAACTTATCAGAGAAATTAAATACATAATGCTTGCGATCGCCATTTAATCCTAATAGTCAATAGAGTGCAAATCGTTAAGCATTTACACAAGTATTCCCAAAAGCTGGGTTAAGTAGACCAATCACATTGATAGTATTACCACAAACGTTAACAGGTACATGAATAGGTACTTGAATAACATTCCCCGAAGCAACTCCAGGAGAACCAATAGCAGCACCTTGAGCACCAGCATCTCCGCCAATTATACTCAATAAATCAGCATCATCTAGTTCTTCAAACAATTCTAGTTCTTCAAACAATTTCCCATCTTCTTGAGTGAGTGTAGGTGCTTGTTTTGTTGCTTGTTTCTTTGTTGAAAATAGCTTTAACATATTATTTTACTCCTTTTGGTTGTTTTTAACCTGTCCAATTGAGTGTGCTATGACTCTCTTCCATGAATTATCAAACAAGAGATAATTCCTATTTTATAAGGCATAAAAAAGAACTTGTCAGATAAATTGAATACATAACATAATGCTTGCGATCGCCATTTAATCCCGTGTGATCGGAAAGGTTATAAAGCTGTTCGCTTAACACAATTTGCAAGCGTTCTCAGCTTCATTCCAGAAAAATGATCTCATAATTGATTGGGTCAACAATCAACCCTTGGCTCCTATCCTCACATGTATTGGGGACGGACACGATGGTATTTGGAACATTATCCGCGAGTTTACTTACACCCTCAACACAGCGGCGCGAAGTACAAGACTTATTTTATCTGATGGAGCTCCCTAAATAAACTGGGGTGCTCCCCCCTTCACATCCCGCGCTGGCATTTCCCAAGATTGCCACGGCTGAACCACAAATGCTAATGGGTATTTGAATGGGTGCATCAAGGTTCCCCGAAAGAATTCCACTAGCAGAAGCTTGAACATAAGCTCCCCCAACTATAGTTAATAAATCAGCATCATCTAGTTCTTCAAACAAGCTAGTTTCCAAGTCAGCAATTTTGTTGTTTATCATAAGCCGTTGATTTTTAAATTTATTGTGCCTGAGAGTAACTTGAAACCTAACAGCTTATTTGACAGCTTGTCAACAGTTTTTACTCAATATCCTACTTTTCCTACTTTTCCTACTTTTCCTACTTCACCCAAGATGGAGGTTGGGTTTAGGAACGAAACCCAACAACCAAAAATCTTGGTAATGTTGGGTTTTACTCCGTTCAACCAACCTATACTTATTTTTATTTCCTCAGAGTGATAGGAGAGGGCTACGCTTGAAAGGTTATCGAGGTATTCAAAAACTACATTGCAATAGTCGAATTCCCAAGAAAAAGCCCTCATGGCGGTAAGTTAATTTCTGAAGATCAAAAGAGTAATCAAGAATTAGCTAAAATCAGAGTTTTAGGTGAGTATGTAGCTCGGAAACTTAGTTTAAGGTTTAATCTTATTGTTGCTCTCTACAATTACGAGCTTCATCTCCCCCAAACCGAATTTGCCTGACCGATTTTTGCAAGAGACTTCATGAGCTGCGCTCACAAGGAAGAATGAAAATACTTCTTCCTGTTCCCCGTTCCCTGTTCCCTGTTTTCTGTTTCCTATTTTCAAGGCAGGTCTATTACTTTGCTGTACTACTTTGCATTAGCTTGGCAACATTCTATCAAAGGTTGTTTAGCTAAATTCTCTAAATCTACGGCTTTAAGCAAATTCATCCACTCCACCGCTAGAGGTGGATCTTCAGGTTTGCTAAGACGTAATTCAGCCAAAGTAGTCAAGGCATCGTACCAAATACCATTCTCGGCGTAAAGGTTTACCCGTTGCTGAGGAGTTGCTTGCTTCAAGCTATCTACTAATTGAGGATTTGGATTGACTCGTTGCACCCATCCTTCCACATACTCTCGTTCTGGAGGTTGTTGTGGATTGCAAATGACTTTTATCTTAAAAAACCAGTGATACATCTTGTCTACTTGCAATGGGTTTTCATTTAAGCGAATGCTAACAATTCCTGGTACTTCTGGTATTGTTACTATTGTTCGGTAAAGAGTTTGACTTGATTTACCTGACTCATCTTTGACAACAAATTCAATGGAATCAATTAGAGACTTTTGATAGGGGACAAAAAACCAAAAAGTTGGATATTCCTCATTCGTCAAGCCCCAAACTTTAGTAACAGCAATAGCTTGTGTTTGTTCTTGATTGAGTATCTGTTTATATACAGGTGTAAGTGCAACTATAGACTTATTACCAACACCACAACCACGACTTGCAGCCCCGCCGCGATCGCCTGCTGCACCCCTGTCTGGAGGAGGCGGAGGAGGCGAAAATTTCTTAGGAGCGGCCGCAACTGGTGTCATCCAAATCATTGGAGAATAGCCGATAATTCCCAACAGAGTGATTCCGAACGCTGCGATTAATTGTATTTTTTGCCAATAGCTTTTCATAAAAACTCCTAATACTTGCTTGATGAACGGTGATTTTCATGCTTCCAATTGGCGTTATTATTAATTTTTAAATTTGATGTTTAAGTAAGTTGTAGCTATTAAACTATTACCTACTAAAGCCAACATAGCAGGAATGAGAGGAACCCAACAACTATATACAATTAAAAATATAAAACAGCTAACGTATAAACTGATAATGGCAATTCCTCCTGCCAAGCTTAAGTAAATGAATCGGTGCAGATAAGCAGTAAATAAACCGCCTAAAAAAGACCAACCCCAAACCCAAATTACCTCACCCCAAAGCGGCCAAGTCCACAATAGAGGTTGTCCGTCTAAAGCAGCCCTGAGCAGTTGACTGACCATCTGGGCTTGTAAAAATACTCCTGGTATTGCCTGTAATTTTCCTTGAGGAGTGATGTAGGGAGTTAACCAGTAATCACCAAAAGTTTCTGCTGTTGTGCCAATAATGACTATTTTGCCTTTGACTGCATTGGCATTGAGCTTACCTGTTAGCACTTGTTGCAAGGTCATACTTGGTGCGATCGCTTCTGGTTCACCAGAGGAACGATAATTTAATAAAGTTTGGTGTCCAAAAGCGTCAACGCCTTGATAACCCCCGGTATGAGCTTCTATTGGTTTAAATGTCACCTTCCCTAATTGCCATGCGCCATCAGGGGTAAATTGCAATCGAATTCCTTTCGTATACAGATAACGCAGCGCCAGCTGAACATTCAAGGCATAGTGCGCAGTACAAGGAGATGAGGGCGCAGGAGTTAACGCTAACAGATGGCGACGCACAACATTATCTGAATCTATGGCAATATCGCTAAAACCTAGATTCTGTGAAGAAAGTTCTGGGGGTGGTTTTACACCTGGTTTTCCGGCTTGGGAATCGCTGAGTTGACACACTCCCACAAAGCGATCGCTTTTTCGCATCCTTTTTGCCAATGCTGGATAATTCTTATCCACTGGATAATCTCGGTATATGTCTAAACCAATAACTTGTGGTTGATATGCTTCTAATTTTTCTAACAGTTGGGCAAGTGATTTGTCTGACAACGAACCTTGAGGTTTTTCCGATTTTTGCGCCTGGACATCTTCTTCAGTCACAGTGACAATCAGTAGGCGTGAATCTGGTTTTTCAGGAGGGCGCAAGCGTACCAGTTGGTCAAATGCACTTAACTCTAATGTTTGCAGCACACCCAAATACCGTATCCCGATTAATATTCCAGTTACTACCATGCTCGCCAGTAAGATCGATGAGAAACCAAGCCGATTTGTGGTTCCTCTAACAGGCGTGGTTTGAGACAAAGATGTTGGAAGATTGGGTGTATTTCTAAACAATTCCCGCCAATTCAACGGCATCTCAGCCGGATTTTGAAAGATGACAGGCAACCATGTAGCGCAGGGAAATTGGTTTTCTAGTCCTTGTAACCTTTCTCGCGCTTCCCTGACGGCTAAATACAACGAGCCTCCGCGCGCAAAGGCTTCTAAAAAATACTTTAAAAACTGTTGCGCCACGCGATCGGGTACAGGCTCTCGCATGACGATAATTTGGGGAATATGTAAATCTGCAAACTCCCATGCCAATCCCAAGCCATCACAAGAATTGAAAATCGCTAGTTTTAGACCTCGCTCTACTGCCTTTTTTAAGGCATACTTTAACTGGCTAATTGTGAGACTTTCAGTTTGATTAATGTAGATTTTTCCTGTTTGATTCGTTTCTTGGGTAGAACTATGTCCGGCGAAAAATAGAATCTGCCAATTCTGCTCCCATAGTTGGTCAGTCAGGTCAAGGCATTGTGGTTCAACTAAAAAAGTTATATCTGTATTGGGTAATAAATTAAGTAGCGCCTGGTCTGCTTTGGTATCAATACCTTGACTGTTACCCAAAATCGCTAAGATTTTTACTTTGTCGGATGTAGTTGCTATGCGGTTAAGGTTGACTTGTTCGTAGCCAGGAGCGCTCAGGGCTATTTCCGCTTGGGGATAGCGTTCTATCAAATCCCAAAGATGCCAGGGGAATTTTTGTAATCGCAAGTCTTTGGTTTGTAAAAGCATCCGAATATTATCCGCAAGCATGAGTTTTTCTAACAATTTCTCGCGGATAGAACGAAAGGAATCGGAAGCAAGCCAAGTATTAAAACTAACTTTAAATTCCTCACTCACTTGCTGGCAGTATTCTAAGCTGGGGGCTTGGTTAAGTTCTTTAGCTAAACCAATCGGACGAGATGGCAGCCTTAAATTACGATAAATAGATTGCCAACGATGATAATCGCGGAGAATTTCCGGGTTGGGGGGAAGCTCACCTGTGATTTCCACAGTCGGGCGGACATTTTCATCGCCAATCTGTAGAGTCACGGTAAACCCTTGTTCAAAGTTTCCCTCCCCTAACTTTAAGATGATTAACTTGTCCACAGCTAGTTCTCCCTAGATGGTGAGTATACCCGTAGGGGCAAGACGCTGCCCATTGGTGTCAAATTAAGCTCAAACCCTTGTACCACATACGCTTTACCCCACCCTAACCCTCCCTTTGGAAAGGCTACGGTGTACACAGAAGTCTTTAAGAGTTGCCCCATAAGCTTTTGATCCCCCCAACCCCCCTTAAAAAGGGGGGCAAAACCTCTCAAAGTCCTCCTTTTTAAGGAGGATTTAGGAGGATCTACAACATTTGGAACTGGATTTCCGGCTTCCCCCCAAAACATCGGGGGGATTGAGGGGGGTAATTTGACTTGTGTGTACACCGTAGCCCCAAGGCATTGGGGAGGGGCGGTTTTGGGTTTAGATAAAACCGGGGTGAGGTGACGTTGTGAGTAACCATAAGTGAATAAACTCAATATCACGTCCTGACAAGGGTTTCAAGTTAATTGACACCAATAGGCACTGCCGTGCCCTTACACCCTGCTATATATATCTTGGTTACTAAATAGGTTGTTGTGTGTTGTGAAATTCAGTTTAAGAGTAAATAATAGAGGCTAAACGTGAAGATTTTTGAAGGTAAAACTTAAAACCGCAAAATCTCTCGGTCATAGTCTTCAGGTGTGGGTTCTATTTCCCAAACCAATCCTTCTCCTAGTTCCAAAATTACTTCCAAATACAACATATCTACAGCAGTAGTTGCCGTATCTTGATTATTCTCAAAAGCTTGTAAGTCTTCTGTTAATAGTCGAAGCTTAAACCCAGCCGGAATTTGACCATCAAGAGTTGTACTTCGCAATTCAAAACGCCAAACATAGTCCTCAGAAGCGCTTTTTGGGAAAATGCGTAACTCGTATGTTTGCTCTGCAACTTTTATTTGCCGAGACAAGCCGAGAACTGGTTCTGCACTCCGCATTCCCGCAGGTACCACAACGAATTCTCTTTTTTCCCATCCCCACTGTTGAGCTAAATTGGCTACTCCTGTCTGCAACCATTGCGGAATCGATCGCTGTATGAGTAAACCCTGACGCAGTTCATACAACTTTTTTCGCCAACCGCTATGGGCCAAGAGCGCACCCCAGAGTGAAAATGGAACTGCCAAACGCGGAAATTTCACATCGCGATCGCCCAATCTTTCTAAGAGGTTTTCTGCCTGGGTTTTGCCAATAGAATCTAAAGGTGCAATCTCAGCACGTAAGGCTTCTGACCGATCGAGTTGGCGTGTAACCCACAGCACATTAATATCTGGAATTAAATCTTCTTTTTCCAAGCTGTAAGTGCGATCGCCAGCATCATAAACCCCTTTTGTTTTCAGAACTTGATGGGTTGTGTAGCCAAAAATCTTCATCCAGCCATCATCTGGATTGACTTGTACTGCTATGTAATAGTCAGCAATCCACTCTGGTATATCTACCCATTCTTGCGGTACGCGCAACTCATCATCATCGATCGCCAGGGTGGGAATTAATACAAGGCGATCGCGATCGAAAGTAATAGCTGTGCCATTGACTACTTCCCAAAAACTCGGCAATGCCGCACTGTGAGGATAAACTCTGGCGGTGGGAGCAATTTCCTCCTGGAACCAAGGCAAAAATGCTTGCACGCATTTTTGATTTATCCACCCACGTTGACAAGCACCAGCTGTTGAGTATGGTTGTTCTTGCACTTCTGGAAATTGAGTAATTTCCAGGTATAAATGCTGTGAGTCAATAGTGAATGGGGCAGGTGGGTTCAACATAAATAATTTCAGAATGGCTCCATATAAAGACCATACTAGGGAGAGGGGAGAGACAAAATTATTTCTTGTCTGCTCGTTGAATCTGGGTATGGCTATATTGGACTTTGAGCCATTCCTCTAAACTTGTGTTTATCGCATCTACTACGTCTGATTTAGGGGAAATATGCAAGGTGTTTTGACTCCATTGCGTGAGAGTCAGGAGCAATGACTTTTTAATACTGCTCAGGCGACGGGAAACAGTATATTGCTTAATTTCTAACTGGGCAGCAATTTCTTGTTGAGTCAGTTGTTGAACGTAGTAAGCTTGTAGTACTTTTTGAGACTCAGCATCGAGTGCAGCGATCGCTTCGGACAAAACTTGGTTTAACTGAGCTTGCTGCGATCGCATATTCACAGCTTCTTCCTGCTCAATAATTTCCGTTAGTAAAGATGTTTGCAAATCTACAGGTAATATATCTAATAAATTACCCTCATCTTCTTTGAGGGGAGCGTCTGCGGAAACAAACTTAGGATAGAGGAAAGTACGGGCAGCTTTAGCAGCAGATGATACCCAGGTTTCTATAGTTTGCTGATTGACTGCGGCAGTGGGTGAACTCAATCGGCTGAAACGTTCTGCATTATAAAGATTACTAATAGCCTCCCAAGTCAGAGCATCTGGCTTGGGAAGCTGACGAATTTTTGTATTGTCACCTGTGTAGAGTTCCTTAAAGCATTCCCAGGCTAAAACATAACTCTCGATGCTTTCTTTGTTAAATCCGGCATTTTCTAATGACTGCACTAATCGTTTGCGGCTGAGTTTATGCAATAATGCCCAGTCTGAGCAAATGTCTGCTTCCCGCTGTAAGCGCACTGCATCTTTGATAATCGATTCAAAAGTTAATTGTGCATAGGCTTTTAAATGCGAGCTATATTGAGGATTGAAATTTTTGAGGATTTTGTTAGTATTAGCGATCGCCATCTGAAAACAATCGGCTATAGACGACTGCGTGGGAAAGTTGAGGGCGAATTTTCTGGCAGTCCAGTAGCACACCTCTTGTAAGTAAGCAGAAATATGTGCAAGTGCCACTGCACTAGATTGAGTCTGCCAAGCTTTATACCAGTAAAGTGCCCAAAAGGTATCTGATTTCTCAGTTGACGATTCCAGGGAAACTTTCATACTGCGTCGCAGTTTGGCATCTGTTGCCCAACCACTAAATCGATCTACATCAAATTGCACAAAGGTAGAAAAGATTTCAACAATGCCCTGTCGGGGTTGCATGGAATATTTGCCGCTGTTTGAAACATAGCTGATTTCAATTATACAACAATAGGGACAAAAGCTAATTCCTTGCTGCGTAAGGACTTTACAGATTTTTCAAAAATTTTCCGATCCAAGTGCATAAAGACTAAAAGTCATCGTAGAGAGTGATATGCAGAGAAGTTCATTTAAAAAGATGCTTTCTTTGGGGACTAGCGAAATTATTGAATAAGTTCATTAAATACAGAACAAAATTTCGATGGTTACAAGCACAAAGTCATCCCACAAATATGCAACATCTGCTGAGTTTAACTTAACCAACATCAACAACAAAAGGAGTCAAAAATGACTGTCTACGATAATATCGGTGTTCTGCCTGCTACCCCTGTT
>NZ_JBALDR010000022.1:0-7837 GCF_036917315.1 Nostoc sp.
TAAACGAGCACCCATATTTCAGTTACCTCAGTAGATGCATTCTCCGTATTTACTTATCTTTACATAATTAGGTTTTTTCGCACCTACCTACTTATGAACTTTAGAATCATCACAAAGACGCGATAAATCGCCGTCTCCACAATAATCAGTCTTTTGTCTTGACGGCGATTCATCCCGTCTCTTGCCTTAACCGAACAGTATTGATATGACTTCTAGTTATGGGAGGATTAAGGTTGCCCAATGTAGATAACATTTGCCAAAACCTGCACTTTTGTTAACTCGCGCACAAGACGTTGAGCTTGATGTTTATAAAGTGGTATTGGCAACACTCTAGGCAAATTATTCATCCATTGCCTAGCGGTAGTGGAACTACATCCCGTAATCAAAACTATCTCTTCAGCACCATACATAATGGCATTTGTAGTCAAAGCTTTTTCAATCTGCACTTGCCAAAGACGAGGCAGCATTTCACCCCATTCAATTCGCTGTAAACTACTGCTTGTGGCTAAAACAATCAAGCGATCGCCAGCATCAAGCTTAACATCATACCAGGGCATTAAAGAGTAATTGTCTTGCTGATGTTTTTGGTAGAGAATCGGTACAACGCTATAGCCAGACGCTATTTCAGATAAAAGCAATCCATTCAGGGTATCGCCATCTTCAATTTTGTATTCCGTCACCATGACTATTTGCTCATTCAAGTGAAACAAGCTCAGAACATTTTCTCCAAAAGCAGCACAAGCAAAAACTTCTGCCGACAAAGCCGCACCACATATAACTTGAGCATAAGGGAACAGAGGGGCGATATTATCACTAAATTGGCGGTCTTGAGAGCGGATAATCAAGCTAGTGGCAGGGTTCATTGCATGAGCCATCAAACCAATTTCCAGATTTTCCATATTGTCGTCCCCAACTAAAATGATGCTTTTAGCATGGGAGAGATTCACTTTAGTGAGTGCTTCGGTAGCATTACCAACGATAAGGGGCATATCGGGTAAAGTTTCTTGGTCGAGAGTGGTAGGATGAATTCCTACTAACGGCTGGTTGAGTTCTTGCAAAAGAGCAGCTACTTTCTGTCCCAAGCGATTTAAGCCAATAATTATCAGATGGTTGCGTTGTGGGATGGGAGGACGGGAGTTGAAAAAATGGAATCTTGAAGTGACGAGAGCATCAGTCAGCAGTGCATACAATACTCCCACGAAAGCTTGACCTGTCAACGTCATTCCCAGGCTAAAAAACCGCAACCACCAAGGGATAGCGTCTGAGGGCTTTGATTGCGATGCAAACTCAACACCACCAAATAAATCTCCGTATCCTCCCAAAAGCAAAACTGCTGTTGCATAGAAAGCTTCTTGAATGGTGATGTCAGGATAATATAAGCGGTAAAGAATTATCCCAACAAGCCACAGGATGAGTACAGTAATCGCATAGATTGTTGCAATTCGCCGGATTTGATTTTGGCTTTGGTAGTAAGATTGCCAAAATTGCACTATTTTATCCTTGAGATTTCTCGCTGTTATACCTTGAATAAACTGTTGCCACTGCCACTTTTGGGTATGAGATTGTTGATATTGCTCAGATAAAGGCAGTTCGTATGCCACATCAATGTAAACTAGCGTGTCTCCTACCTGCACTTCTGCCTCTGGGTTCCAGCCAAACAATTCTTTGATTGGATTAGATGAAACAGGTTTGTGACTCAAGATGCGGCGAGTTGTCAGATTGAGTCTATGTACTGGCTTGCCATTACACCAGCTATCCTTCGCTTGTACCTGGTGCTTTATCACTTGCAACAGTTGCCCTTCTAAGGTGAAATATCCAATAGCTTCAGAACCAAGGGCTGTTAGAGAGAAGGCATGAGCGGAAAGATGAGTAGGTTCAAAGGCAACAAAATTACCGAGATTTTCCCACAAGAGTTTGTTGAAATTTTGTTTGTCAGAACGTACAATCAAGCGAACGTGCGGATTAAGACGGCGTGCTGCAAAGGCAGCTTCTATATTTATCCGCTCATTTCTGGTTACTAAAAGTATTGAACGACACTGCCTTATACCTGCCTGCTCTAGAATACTTGGCTGGCGGCAGTCTCCTACGATTAACTTTTCTAGTAAGTTAGGTACTTCTGGGACTTCCCAATGTTCGGGCTGCACATCCTCGATGGCGCTGACTTTAACATCATATTCTTTGAGGATTGCAACGCAATGCTGCCCTAAACTTTTGAGTCCGCATACTAAGAAAAGGTCTTGGGGTTTTTTTTGATTGCTGGTAGGAGGGGAATGCACTTTCTGTTGACGGTAGCATTAGATACTGCTAACAGGATATGTTTAGTAGGATTTTTACACTTCGGTAATTTCCAACAATTTTACCAGTTGGTTTTAAGATGAGTATCAAATGATAACAAACCGTATCTAATTCTAATATTTGATACCTAACTGAACACGAATTTTGTTTACAGTTTGGATAGTTTTTGGGATTTTCTTGATTGATTGTGATGTAATTTACCAACTTTTTACAACATATTAAAGCCAAAGTTGGTAAATTAGGGATTAGTTGAGCTAATTTTCCCCTACGCAACTATGCCATTGGATTTATCGCCTCTTTGGATATCACTCAAAACTTCATTACTTGCCACATTTATCACCTTCTTTTTGGGCATCGCTGCTGCCTACTGGATGCTGGGATATCGTGGCAAAGGTAAATCGTTGATTGAGAGTATCTTGATTGCGCCTCTAATTTTACCGCCTACAGTTGTTGGGTTCTTGTTACTGCTATTTTTTGGCAAAAATGGCCCTGTAGGGAAATTCATGGGCGCTTTTGACTTCACCATCGTCTTTACTTGGTATGGTGCAGCGATCGCAGCCACAGTAGTTTCTTTCCCTTTAATGTATAAAACTGCACTGGGAGCCTTTGAACAGATAGATGGTAATCTGCTGCGAGTCGCTAGAACCCTTGGTGCAACTGAAACTACAATCTTTTGGCGCATCAGTTTACCCTTAGCAGTACCCGGTATTGTCGCCGCCACAATGTTAGCTTTTGCCCGTGCTTTGGGAGAATTCGGCGCAACGTTGATGTTGGCTGGTAACATTCCCGGACAAACGCAGACAATCCCAATGGCGATTTATTTTGCAGTGGAAGCGGGAGCAATGAACGAAGCGTGGTTTTGGGCGATCGCAATTATGGTGATTTCTCTGTCTGGAATTATTGCAGTCAACTTCTGGCAAGAATTGAGGGAAAAGAGGGGAGGGGGAGCAGGGAGCAGGCTTGCCGTGAGCGTAGCCGAACGGGAGCAGGGGGCAGGGGGAGATAATCTTTATACCTCGCAATCTAGCTTTGAATCTGGTGGATTATTTGTCAACATTGAAAAAATACTTCCTAGCTTTGATTTAAAAGTTGCTTTCACTACTGATAAGCAACCCTTGGGATTGTTAGGGGGTTCTGGAGCAGGTAAGAGTATGATTTTGCGCTGCCTTGCGGGGATAGAAACGCCCACAGTCGGGCGCATAGTTTTAAATGACAGAGTTCTGTTTGACTCAGAACAAGGAATTAATTTACCCAGCCGCGATCGCCGCATCGGTTTTTTAGTGCAGAATTACGCTCTGTTTCCCCACATGAGTGTGGCGCAAAATATCGCTTTCGGCTTACCCAAAAACCTATCTGCTGGGAGTATTCGGGTGCAGGTGGAGGAGCAACTAATAGCAATGCAGTTGCAGGGATTAGGCGATCGCTATCCGCACCAACTCTCAGGGGGACAACAACAACGGGTAGCCTTAGCAAGAGCATTAGCAAGTCAACCGGAAGCATTATTTTTGGATGAACCGTTTTCGGCACTTGACACCCATCTACGGAGTCAATTAGAGCAGCAAATGACAGAAACTCTAGCTGATTACCAAGGTGTGACTTTATTTGTCACTCATAATATGGAAGAAGCTTATCGGATTTGCCCGAATCTGTTGGTATTGGAGCATGGTAGAGCCGTTCATTATGGCAGCAAATATGATATTTTCCAGCATCCTGCTACCGTTAATGTCGCTCAACTTACCGGATGTAAAAACTTCTCCCGTGCTGTTCTCCAGTCATCACAACAGATAGAAGCGATTGATTGGGGTTGTACTCTGCAAGTAATTGAGCCAGTTAAGAGCGAATTATCTCACGTCGGTATTCGTGCCCATCAGTTCATTTTTACCAACGACTCATCACAGGAAAATACCTTTCCCTGTTGGTTAGTACGAACCAGTGAAACGCCTCATCGAATAACGTTGTTTCTCAAATTACATTCGGCTGGCATGAATTCTCAAGATTACCATCTGCAAGCTGAAGTCTTCAAAGAAAAATGGGCGACGATGAAAGACCAACCTTTTCCTTGGTATGTGCGTTTAGATCCTCTGCGCTTGATTTTGATGGAGTGAACGCAGAGATATATGTAACAGATGACGTTGCATAAAATGCTTGTGGAGGGTTGGGTTAGACTACAACCTGAAAACCGTCGTACTCTAGTTCACTGTAAAACAAGAATTGCATCGGCTAAAAGGCGATCGCTGCTGATATTTTGCAATTAGACCATATACTAGCGTACAAGTTAGAAAGTATGGGGTTAGCAAAACTAAATAGTCATCAATTGACTATAACGGGTTATGAAAAAAATCATACTCCTTGAGCTTAGAAAAGTCAAAAATTTGAAAATGGATTGATAGTTTAAATAACGCATTTACTCCAGTAAAAGAATGATAGAAGAATAAAGTTTTTTTACAATCGTTTTGCTTACAGCAAAATATCTTCTCCAGGATTCTTTTGTAGTGCATTGGGGGCAAATTTGAAGCAGATGAGCAGCATTGTTCTTTTTCAGATTCAGGATTTGATGAATCTAGATAATCTTGAATTTGATGCGGACTATTATTATACCTTGCACCATCACAATTTTATTATCTATGAAGGTGCTCAAAGCATTTAGCCTCAGACTTACTTAAATTATTGATAATAGTGTCAATAAGGCTAATTTGGACATGAGCTTTAGAAGCGATCGCGAAATGTCTCATTGAGCTTCAATGCCTGAAAGCTTTATTCTAGTTGGATTAGAGAAAATATCAAGATTTTAAAATTAACTTGCCGAATGCGCTCTTTTCTGTAATATTTAATAATTTATACGTATTGCAAATCGGTAATTTTACTGTGGCAATCATTAGTTTTTGTAAATAGTCTTAGGTTGATTAGCTCGCCCGCTTTGCCAAAAGATCGTTGCTTTTGTTTGATTACTTTGTGATATGTAACCCAACATAATTAATGCTCTTTTATTACTCTCATTAGAGAATATTAAAAACCTTGTTTTTTCGAGCTTGGTTACAAACAAGAGTTTTTTATATTTACCGAGGAAGCGAGACTTTGAAAAAGATCCAAACTCAGCATCTTTTTTCTCTCAAGAAACATAAACACTGTGCATTTTGTAAGATAAATTATGTTTAACCCAATACCTACCAAGATTGCTACCAAGTCTACTCAAAACCTGAATAAGAGAATTTCTGTTAATCGCCTAGTTTTCATCGATTCACAGGTGGACAACTACCAAACCTTGGTAACAGGTGTTTTGCACAATACTTCTGTCGTAGTTCTAGATAACGACCGGGATGGCATTGAGCAAATTAGTCAAGTGCTGGCATTGCATCAGGGAATCAATAGTCTGCATATTGTTTCTCACGGCGCACCAGGACGAGTCTATTTAGGGAACAGTCAACTCAGCTACGAAACACTCAATCGTTATGCAGCGCAACTGATGGGTTGGGCAAGTGCGTTGAGTGCAGATGCACAACTCCTACTGTACGGTTGTGAAGTAGCTCAAACAGAGCAAGGCATGGCATTTGTCCAGCGCCTGAGCGAACTGACAGGTGTAGTAGTAGTGGCATCTGATAATTTAACGGGCAGTGCTGCATTAGGCGGTGACTGGGCACTGGAAGTGAACATGGGGATAGTTGCTCCTTCTTTAGCGTTCCAGCCAGAAGTTATGGCAGCCTACGCTTCAGTACTAGCTGTAGTACTTCCTGACACCAGCTTTAGCAGTGATGGTAAAGTCACCACTGATTTAGGCTTTATTGCTATTGATATCGGCCGCAGTGTTGCTTTACAAACCGACGGCAAAATTATCGTTGCAGGAGACAGCAACGGTGACTTTGCCTTAGTGCGTTACAACACTGATGGCTCGCTTGACACTAGTTTTAGCAGTGATGGCAAGGTTACTACTGATTTAGCCTTACTCAGCATCGACATCGGTTACAGCCTTGCTATACAAGCGGATGGTAAGATTATCGTCGCCGGAACTAACGGCACTGACTTTGCTCTAGCACGTTACAACACCGATGGCTCACTCGATACTAGTTTTAGCAGTGACGGCAAGGTTACTACGGGTTTCGGTTTAGTTACCATCGACATCGCCCACAGCACTACTGTACAAGCAGATGGCAAGATTATTGTCGCCGGAACTGATGGCACTGACTTTGCCCTAGCGCGTTACAACAGTGATGGCTCACTCGACACTAGTTTTAGTAGTGATGGCAAGGTTACTACTGATTTCGGCTTACTTGCCATTGACATCGTTTACAGCACTGCTGTACAAGCAGATGGCAAGATTCTCGTCGCAGGGGTGAGTAACGGTGACTTTGCCTTAGCACGTTATAACAGCAATGGCTCACTCGACACTAGTTTTAGTAGTGATGGCAAAGTTACTACTGATTTCGTACTTGCCATCGACATCGTTTACAGCCTTGTTGTACAAGCAGATGGTAAGATTCTCGTCGCCGGAGAGAGTAACGGTGACTTTGCCTTAGCACGGTACAACAGCGATGGCTCACTCGACACGAGCTTTAGCACTGATGGTAAGGTTACTACTGATTTCGGCCTTCTTCCCAACGAAATTGCCTACAGCCTTGCTGTACAAGCAGATGGCAAGATTCTTGTGGCAGGAGTGAGCAACAATGACTTTGCTCTAGTGCGTTACAACAGCGATGGCTCAATCGACACCACTTTTGACAATGATGGCAAGGTCAGTACTGATTTAGGCTTACTCACCCTTGACATTGCCTATGGACTTGTTCAACAACCCGATGGCAAGATTATCGTCGCTGGAACTGACGGTACTGACTTTGCTGTGGTGCGTTACTTGGTTGACGAAGTTCCTACAGACTTGGGATTGAGCCAGTTAAATGTTAATGAAAATGTACCTGATGGGACAGTAATTGGCACATTTACCACTACAGACGCAGATGCAAGCGACACATTTACTTACAGTTTAGTAACCGGAACTGGCGATACCGATAATAGTGCATTCACAATTGTTGGTAATCAGCTTAAAATCAACACCTCCCCAAACTTTGAAACCAAATCTAGTTACAACCTCCGAGTTCGGACAACTGATTCGGGTGGAGTTACTTATGAGAAAGCATTGGCGATCGCAGTTAACAATCTCAACGAAGTTCCTACAGACTTGGGATTGAGCCAGTTAAATGTTAATGAAAATGTACCTGATGGGACAGTAATTGGCACATTTACCACTACAGACGCAGATGCAAGCGACACATTTACTTACAGTTTAGTAACCGGAACTGGCGATACCGATAATAGTGCATTCACAATTGTTGGTAATCAGCTTAAAATCAACACCTCCCCAAACTTTGAAACCAAATCTAGTTACAACCTCCGAGTTCGGACAACTGATTCGGGTGGAGTTACTTATGAGAAAGCATTGGCGATCGCGGTTAATAACTTTAACGATGCACCCACAGATTTGACAGTAAGTCAGCTAGCTGTTGATGAGAACGTACCTGCGGGAACAGAAATTGGCACATTTAGCACCACAGAT
>NZ_JBALDR010000023.1:0-842 GCF_036917315.1 Nostoc sp.
TAGGGCGTGTCATCAATTGAGCCAAATAACAGAAGCAGCTAGATAAATTGCACCGAGAAAGTTGGTCGCCCGTTTATCATAGCGAGTTGCGATCGCTCGATACTGCTTGAGTTTAGCAAAAAAGTTTTCAATGAGATGACGGGCTTTGTATAAATCTCGGTCGTAGTCACGAAGTATAGTACGGTTACGTTTGGGAGGAATCACTGCGGTTTTGCCCTGTGCCTGAAGTCGCTCAATTACTCGTTCATCGGCATCATAGCCTTTATCTGCCAGTACTGTGTCCGCCACAATATTGGGTAGCAGTTGGTCGGCTCCATCCAAGTCGCAGGCTTGCCCTGGGGTTAGATGAAAACTCAAGGGATTGCCCAAAGCATCTACCGTCGCATGAATCTTGGTACTTAATCCACCTTTACTGCGACCAATTGCTTCAGTAGATGGCTCCCCCCCTTTGCACCCGCACTATGCTGATGGGCGCGGACAATCGTGGAATCAATCATTGCATACTCGTTGTCAGCATCGTCTGCTAACTGCTGAAACACCCTCTGCCACACCCCAGCCTTTGACCACCGAGTAAAGCGAGTGTGAATCACTCGAAAATTCCCAAAGCGCTCCGGTAGGTCTCTCCAGGGTATCCCTGCCCGATAGCGGTACAGCACTGCTTCCACAAACAACCGATTATCTTTGGCTGTAACTCCCACATACCCCTGTGTTCCGGGCAGCAAATCTTTGATCCTCTCCCACTGGTCATCTCGCAGCGCATAACGTCGAGTCATTATTTCTCTATTTGCTTAATCATCCCAAGCACCACTGACTCCAGTTTACCTAATTGATGACACGCCCTA
>NZ_JBALDR010000024.1:0-40831 GCF_036917315.1 Nostoc sp.
AGGCAAATACAGTACAAAACGTATTAAATTTAACTCTAGTCTTTCTGGTTAAGCTTTCGTTACATAGTTAGAAATTTTCCCGCCCACCTACTTAGGCATTTATTGTAAAAGTAAAAGCACAACATTGTTGTGCTTTTGTAGATTATTTGTATTCAGTTCATTGTGACAACCAGATAGTTTCTTACTCAGTCCAGTTGAGTACTGTAGGCACTAAAACCATAAGCCAAAGTTTCTTTTAAATTATCTGATGGCTTGAGACTTCTGTTGATGGCATTAGCAAACGGCACGGGAATCCCTTTGATAGTTTCCGGCAAAATTGCATACTCTGCTGTTGGTTCGACAATGTATTCTGGACACTTGGCTTTCATCCCAGCATTAGCTAACATTTCTTGTATTTCAGCAGATGAGTATTGCTTGAGATATACTGGATTTCTCACAAATGGGTTCAGCCTTCTGATAAAATTATGGATGATATGAGAAGGACAAGACTTATTGTGAAAGGAATGATTAAAAACAAAAATTCCACCAGGTTTTAGCACACGAGAGATATCAGCCAATAAATTTCTTAATTGGGCATCTGGGATATGCATAAAAACGCAATTAGAAATTACCAAATCTATAGAATTATCTTCTAAAGGCAATGTTTCAGCAGAAGTGCAAATCAAGTTAAATTCCGCTTCTGGAAAAAAATTGTATTCTTGTTTAACTTTGATTAGCCGCCGCAATAAAGGTTCAGAAATATCAATGCCGTAATATTTCTCGCATTTCAGATTTTTCGCTTTCGAGAGATGTAAAGGTGCGCGACCATAACCAGAACCAATTTCTAGGATAGAACCAACAGATTTATTCAACGGAAATTTGTTCCAAGTACCTCCAGGCGTACCAGTTAGCAGAGTATAATCTTGTTTAATGGGTGATGTCGCTGCAATTTTTTCAATTTTTTGGGAGCCATAATATGTTTTACCAATTGCATCCCATGTTTTTTTATGTTGAGTATTAGTTAATTGTTCATAGTCGCTAGGAAAATAAATTCCATCTCGTAATTCAAAGTCATTTAGACTGGATTTTACATTTGCTAATTGAGACATTATGATTATCCTCATCAATAGTCAAGTCTGTTTTCTGTTATACTCTTAACTCAGCATTAACCGCAAGTGATTTTTACTGAACGGCTTTCCCTAAGCCTTTTTTAAAGTTTATAACTATTTTAAATTCGATGGAATGTGCTAGCAAAGCGCCTATTGCATCCAAGTGAAAACCGCTATAATAACAACCCTTGCTCGATCGAAACACAAGTTCGTATACATTAGTTGATGGACTGCAACAATTGGAGGCTGCGATGGTAGGAGGGTTACAACAAAAACGGGTGGTAGTTGTAGGTGCTGGTTGGGCTGGTTTAGGCGCAACCTACCATTTGGCAAAACAAGGTTATGATGTGACACTTCTCGAAGCCGGCCCCTATCCCGGTGGATTGGTGGCAGGTTGGCAAACATCTGCTGGAAAATCTGTTGAAGCTGGCATTCATGGGTTTTGGTATCCTTACAAAAATATTTTTTCCTTAATCAATGAATTAGAAATTAATCCTTTTACTACTTGGACTCGTTCTTCGCAATATTCGCCAGCAGGTTTGGAAGTTGAATCACCAATTTTTCAAGATTTACCGCGACTCCCCTCGCCACTGGGAACTTTTCTTTACACTCAGTTTAAGCGGCTGCCACTAATTGACCGTCTCAGCGCCTTGCCTTTACTTTATGCTGTCGTTGATTTTGACAATTCCGATGCAGCTTGGCGGCGCTATGATTTTGTAACTGCCCGTGAATTGTTCAAAGACTTTAACGTTTCTGCACGACTCTACCGCGAGGCTTTTGAACCGATGTTATTAGTGGGCTTGTTTGCCCCTGGCGAACAGTGTTCAGCCGCCGCAACTTTAGGGATGCTTTACTTTTTTATTCTGGCTCATCAACCCGATTTTGATGTGGTTTGGTGTCGGGGAACTGTCGGAGAAAAGATATTTCGTCCTTGGGTGGAACGAATTGAGAAAGCTGGTGTGCGAGTGTTGCCCAAGCGTCGGGTTACAGACTTAATTGTTGATACTAATCAAGTTAAGGGTGTGGTCTGCGGTGATGAAGTTTTTGATGCAGATGCCGTGATTTTTGCGGTTGGAATCACGGGGATGAAGAAAATTGTCTCAACTAGTCCTAGTTTACAAAGTCGTGAAGAATTCCGTAATTTGAGCAATTTAGGAGCAATTGATGTTTTAGCCACGCGACTATGGTTTGACCGCAAAATTGATATTCCTCGTCCTTCTAATGCTTGCTTTGGATTCGATGCAAGTACAGGTTGGACGTTTTTTGATTTGAATGCTCTACATGATGAATATCGGGATGAACCGGGAACAGTGATTGAAGCTGATTTCTATCACGCAAATCAGTTTCTGGGTTTGAGTGATGAGGAGATTTTAGCAATTGTTCAGGGTTATTTAGCAACTTGTGTACCAGCGTTTCAGCAGGCAAAGATAATTGATAGCAGTGTAATTCGGCTACATCAAGCTGTGACTCACTTTGCACCTGGCAGCTATCGTTATATGTTGCCCGCTAAGACAAGCTTTGAGAATGTATTTATGAGTGGCGATTGGATTGTGAACCATCATGGTTCCTGGTCGCAGGAAAAAGCTTATGTTACTGGTTTGGAGGCGGCGAATTTGGTGGTGTCTTATTTGGGAGAAGGTCAGCCATCTGAGATTTTAGCTGTAGAAGAGGATGAAGTGCATATCCAAGTGGCGCGATCGCTCAACCAAACTTTGCGTAACTTAGGCAAATCTATCCTACCTAACTTTTGGTTGCCATAATCTGTGGGGCCGCAGTATATTTCTTGCCAATCTAGTCAATCGCTAATTGTAATCTAAATTCGGTAAGCTAAAGAAAGCGATCGCGATACTATCCTTATAATGTAAATCAAATCACATAAGCTTATGGAGCCAGACTCTTTACCAACCGAGGTGATTCTGACGCACCCGCGTGAGTCCCTTGGTAGAGTGCAACTTGATTGGACACCCCAACCCGGAAACTATCTTGATTTTGAAGGTAAAACCTACGCGGTTTTAGAGCGCCGCCATAGATATCAACTTCAAGCTGGGCGCTACCGCTTGCATAATATTGCCATTTATGTACAGTCTGCTAAACGACCATCTGAGAAAAGTTTGGTAGCGGGACGTTGGGTAATCGGTGATGCCACTTGCTGCTACAACGCTCATTCAGAACTCATTCGCTGTGCAGTCAACCCAGATGGGCCTTGCGAATCTTGCCGCTTTTATGAAAAGTTAGAAGTTAGGAGTTAGGAGTTAAGAGTGAGGAGTTAAAAGTTATTCTCCCTCATCTCCTCCATTCCTGTCAGCTTCCGGCACCAAAAACTTCTCCTACAGTTAAGCGGGTACCATTCACAAAATCCCATCCCGACTGGGGACGTTTACCGGCTAACTGAACCTCTCGCAACAGCAATAAACCTTCCCCAGTTTGGACAATCGCGCCAATTCCTTTGACAATGCTGACTACAACTCCCGGTTTATCTGATGTGCTTGACAAATCAGGTAATCTATGAGTCAATTCTTGCAATTCTGGTGGAAGATCGCGTAGACGCGGAGCGGCTTGTCGCCAGACATCGCTTACTGAACCAAGGGGAGCAGAAGCGGTGATTTTCAACAGGTTGTTACGAAAAGTAGCCGTGCAGTTCGGGTAAAAGCCTCTAATTTGATTGTGTAATTGGATCGCGCTTTTTGACCAATCCAAAGCATAATCTTGTTTTTGAATCAGAGAGGCGTAAGTAGCTGCTAAATTATCTTGGGGAATTGGTTGAATTTCTTTACGTTCCAACTTCAACAGAGTTTCCACCAACAAATCCCCACCGATTTCTGCTAGTCTGTCGGCTAAATCTTGGGCATTATCTAGTAATCCAATCGGTGTAGTGGCTATTTGGAGCATTGCGCCGGTATCCATCCCCACATCCATCAACATGGTGGTGATCCCCGTTTCTTTTTCTCCGTTATACAAACACCATTGAATCGGTGCTGCACCGCGATATTTGGGTAAAATCGAGCCATGCACATTAATGCAAGCTAATTTTGGCATATTCAAGATTTTTGCCGATAAAATCTGTCCATAAGCGACAACAACAAACACATCTGCATCTAATTGTTTGAGTTTGCTTAAAGTTTCAGTGTCTTTTTTCACCCGTTCGGGTTGCCATACTGGTAAGTTGTGAGCAGTGGCGATCGCTTTTACGGGTGTTGGCGTAAGTTTATTTCCGCGTTCCCGGCGTTTATCTGGTTGAGTGACAACCGCCAGCACCTCAAATTCTGAATGATTCAATAATTTTTCCAAGGTGGGTACAGCAAATTGAGGTGTACCAAAAAATACAATTTTCATTAATAATTACTAGTTTTTAGTCGTGAGTCATTAGTTAATCGTAAGTGCGCCCTTCATAACTGACAACATTTAATAAGCCAGCATCTAGCAGGTTCCTTTATTCGGGACGCAGTTGCAAAATACAGTTGTTAGCTGTAAATAATATTGGCTGTTTGGTGGTACAATACTTTCGTATTCATGAAACCAAAGGCTGCTTGATTAACTTGCCGGGTTAAGTTAACAAGCGTAACAGCTAGTATCAGCCGCATTTGCCTCTAGTGAAACTAATCACTTAGTGGTTTTTCTTTGCGAGTCGCTAGAGCATCTACCGAGTGAATTTTGTTGTGTTCCCGATCGTCTTCCCGAAATTAACTTTAAATGTAGTTAAATTTCCGAAAAACTATTGCGTCTTCTAACTACTTCTGTAGTTTAGATAGCAATTTATAACTTTGGGTTGCTGATAGCAATATATTCTGAGTATGATGTATTATGCTTCCGCTTTCCCAGGTTTTTAATTAACGCCTCACGTTTACCATCATGAGGGTTTGCGCTGTTATATTTGCTGTGTAACCTAGCTTAGTTGCTGTGTACTAGCGATCGCTAGTACGATCCCCAATAGCTGAGTTATCTAACTCTTGTTCCCCAGCGTCATTCCCCAAACTATATCCTAATATTCCTTAACCAAGACTTATTTTTGGTGTGTTTGGGTATAGGAACATTATATATCGTGTAGTAATTACTGAGTTCTCAGCATATTTACTATACTCGCATATTTTTGCAAAAAAATATTCCGTACCTAATTAAGAAAAGGTGTAGACAATGATACTTAATTTTTGTAAACCTCTGCAAACTTTGAAGATATTATTTCGTCATTAGTTTTAGTTTCTTGTTATACATATAACTACCACCTGCCCCATCGCTGTTGATGTATTGCTTCTCACATAGCAATTGCCCCCTCTAGAGAGTCTACAAATGCTTAAACCCCTTTTGCTGTCAGGATGGTTCCGCACACAACCATTTCTCAATTACGTTGTCGTTGTGATGCTGATTGCACCCTTATTAGGAGCATCGGCTCACTCGATCCCAGTAAGATCCGAAGTACATAAACTAACTTCGATGCCTGGAGAATCTGACTCCGTATCAAAGGAAATAGCTTTAGTTGGGGAACCTGAGATAGCTGAAACATTAAAAACAGATCAAATCGAATCGATAACAGAAGAATTTGACTCTGTACCAACACAAAGTACTGCTGTTCAGGAACCGCAAGTATTACCAGAAAATAAAATTGAGTCTTCAATTGAAGTAGATAATTATCTCTCAAGCAGCGATTTAGATGTAAGTGATGTAACTGTTCCCGATTCTTTGGCAGCAGTTGAACTCGCACCATCAACAGATGTTCCTGTTAGTCAACTTAATTTAATACGCAAACTTAAAGCTGCTAATGTCAAGTCTTTGAGAGGACAAGAAAATTATCTCTCTAGAGAAAAGTCTTTTACTGAATCATTGACAGCAACTCAAGTAGCACCAGCTATTAGAGAATCTCAATCAACCACAACGACGGAAATACCTGTTGTGGAAACAGCTAATGAGTCCCAAGCAGAACAAATAGATCCCATCGGTAGTCCTCATCCGATTCCTTGGAAATGGATTACAGCAACTCAAGAAGCTGTTGCTGCTAATGGTGGTTCTGGAGTGCGTCACTATCGCAGCGTACCCGTGATTTCTCCAGATGGTAAATATGCTGTTTATAGCCGAGTGCAACTGGAGGTAAAACCCCAAATGTACAACAGCCGTGTCACCAGCGTCATGTTTGTCCAAGATATGCACACTAAGAAATTGTGGGTGATGGCTTCAACGACTCCAGTTAGCGATCCTTTATTAAAGGTAAAGGCTGTAAAGGGAGAGTCTTCAGAAGAAAATGATCCGAGTGGAAAGATTGGGGTATTAGTTCCAGTTAGCTGGTCAGAAAAAGGCGATCGCTTCTTAGCACGCAAGTTTGATGGTATATTTAACACGGGTGATTCTACAGATAGTGCAGTGATTTGGGATCGGCAAAAAAATCACGCTAACACAGTCGCTCCTGTGAGTGAGGAAGAACATGAAAAAATTGCCGTATTGTTAGGCTGGAGTAAAAGCCAACCAGATCGCGTGTTATTCCGTGCGGGGGAATTGGGCGAGGAAAACTGGCCATTAATGCAAGTTGCTAATGATGGCAAGACTATCACTACAACAGACAACGATCGCCCGATTACTTTTGGTAAAAAGGTGACAGAAATTTGGGCAGGGCCACAAGTTGCCTACCGATAAATTATAAAAAACCCTACATACTCCCGTTGTCGTCACTGCTGACAACGGGATTTTTTTATCCCTGTTTTCGGAGAGTGACAGAGGTTGGATATCTTGAATGTTTACTGTTTTGGTGAGACAAATTCATATTTTCAATCAGCAATATAATATCTGCCAAACCATCTATAAAATAGTTTGTAGTGGATACTTTAGTCATCAAAGCAAGGACTTTAGTCCTGGCTACGAGCGAACAATTTGACTAAATTATAAATAAAAATACTTAAAATTAAAGCTAGAGAGGCTTATCACCTCTTTCCCATTCAGGTATAGCACCCTTCACCCGACGGATGGGCAAGTTGGCGATTAAAGCTGTGGTTCGTTGGTTGCTTTCTAAGGAGAACTCCAAGCCCTCTGTCTCAATTTCTACATAGCGACAGACTACATCTAGGATTTCCTTCCGCATTTTTTCCAACGTTTGAGGATCTAAGTCAGCGCGATCGTGAGCAATCACCAATTGCAGGCGACGTTTAACTTGAGTTCGACTGCTATCAGGGCCGCGAAAAAAAAGTTTTTCTAGAAGTTCAATCATTACGAATAGGTCTGGCGCGGAGACTGGAAAGGTAAGTTAAACAATCTTTGTCCACAACAACCTTCGTAGGCGGGCGAAGATGCTGTCTTGGGACGAGTCGATCTCCAGAAATTCGACACTTTCCCCTTCTAATCTACGAGCAATGTTCTCAAAGGCTGTGGCAGCTAAAGAAGGATTTTCTGCTAACACTAAGGGTTCGCCACGATTGGTAGATACAATAACACGCTCGTCGTCAGGGATTACCCCGATCAGGGGAATGGCGAGAAGTTCCTGAACATCTTGCACTGACATCATATCATTTGCCTGCACCATTGCGGGTCTGATGCGGTTAATTATTAAATGAACACGCTTGATACCTTGTGCTTCTAGTAACCCTACTACCCGATCGGCATCGCGAACTGAAGAAATTTCTGGTGTGCTGACAACTAGCGCTTCTTTGGCTGGGCCGATCGCATTTTTAAATCCATTTTCAATACCGGCAGGACTATCAATAATCACATACTGATATTTTTGTGCTAGTGCATTCACCAATAACTTCATCTGTTCGGGTGTGACTGCATCTTTAGAGCGATTTTGGGCTGCCGGCAGGAGTACGAGATTGGGTTGGCGCTTATCTTTCACCAGGGCTTGTTCTAACCGGCACTCTCTGGCTAAAACTTCTACCGCAGTATAAACGATGCGGTTTTCCAGCCCTAAGAGCAAATCCAAATTTCTCAAACCAAAATCCGCATCAACCAAAGCAACTTGACGCCCCATTTTGGCTAAAGCCATACCCAAATTTGCTGAAACTGTGGTTTTACCCACTCCTCCTTTACCGGAGGTAATCACAATAATGCGAGTCATGATAGAAATGCGGTCAATGAGGGTTCAGGAAATATAAAACAGTAAATTGCAGTATAAAGTATGAAGTATCGTATCAAGTATGAAGAAATATCTGTTCTCCCTGATGAGGGTGAGGCATGAATATTTGTTTTATTTCATCTTTACTTATATACTTCATTCTTTAAGTAAATATTTATGGTTCTTGATTGCTCTTGGTGAATTGGTTTCTGGAAAAATCAGTCGCCCTAGCGATACGAATTCCTTGGGGCGTAATATGTGCCACTTCTGGAGAAAACTGCATTGGCGGTTTTTCTGGTGCTCTAGCTACAGCATCTGCAATCCGCAGTTGAGTTGGTTCCATTTGCAAGGCCATAATCAGACACTCACTATTGCCTCCAGCCCCAGCATGAGCAATTCCACGCAAACGACCCCAGATAATAATATCTCCATCTGCAATTACAATACCACCTGGATTTAAATCTCCCAAGAGAATTACTGTCCCAGGATGACGAATTTCTACTCCAGAGCGGACTGTCATTTCTAAATAGAGAGCATCTTCTTGGGGGATCGCTGTAGCTGTTGGCTCGGTACTTAGGGAAGTTACGGGCTGTAATTGTTCTACTGAATACCCAGAAGTTACAGCAGCGATCGCAGTTTGCCGCCGACTCGTCGAGACAGATATCAGTCGGAGTTGGACTTCACTCAAAGCTTCGGCGAGTTCTTGGAGTTGTCTGGTATCTACCAAACGGTCTTGTGCCATTAAATGCACAGGTGTATTAGATACCCGGAAGCGATCGCCTGCACTCAGACGTTGCCTGATTTGTTGCCAAATATCAGACCAAGTAAGTTCTGAGGCAGATACTTGAGATTCTGAGGGCAAAATTAATAACAGTCGTCCCTCCTTACTTTTTAACTGGACTTGACTATTGTCATTTACACGATGCCCTGGTAATGCTAACTCATCGGGATTTAAGTCAGTCAAAATAAAATCCGATCCGGCATCAGTATTTGACTCTAAATCTGGGTCAGCAGGATTTGACTCTGCATCCCCAAGAACAGTATTTGATTTTAAATAAAGGAGGACAGATTTTAACTCAGCATCCGGGAGGATAGAATCTGACTCTACATCAGAAACAGTAGGATTTGCCTCTACCTCAGAAAGGATAGAGTTTGATTCTGCATTAGGAAGTGCAGAATTTGACTTTAGATTGGGAATCGCAGAATCAGAAGTCATGCAGTACTAGCCAAAAGACAACAGATTTTCAATTTTGGGTCGCACCTTTGGTGCGCTGACAGCGCAACTTGGATTTTGGATTTGTGTTACTCACAAGGGTGTTGGCGTAACGGGATATTAGTCCGACATTAAACAAAAGACTCTTTAATCTCAAATCGTTCGACTGAGCGTAGCCGTACCTCTCCGGGGAAGCAAGCTATGCGTAGCGTTCCGCAGGAAAGTCTAAAATCTCAAATTGGCACCGTCAACCTCTGATAAACTGTCCCCAAGGCATCAGCATCGCCGACATTACCTGGAAACAGCACCACAGGCAAATCAGGAAACTGGGGATGATCGGATGACGTTAACACCATTGAACAACCAGCTAAAATTTGACCGAGTAAACGGGCTGAAGTTAAAGCTAGTCCACTACTCAAGACATCGTTTGAAGTAATGCCACCCTTACCGATCAAGAATCCTATATCAGATGGTAAACCGCGCACAATATCCATTAATAAACTTGAAACTTTTTCCCCAAACTCCAATCGTGTCTTGGCATCTTTAAAATTTAGTTCCTGACGGCTAGTATAAACCACTGGTGTTTTGCCAGCTTCGTGTGCCGCCCGTGTACTTTCTTGGATTTCAGTTAGTAATGCCGCAGATTGATTTGTCTCATCAAGTAATCGCGCTACATCCACTTCGATGCCCACAGTTCCTTCTAGTTGCAACAGCGCCTCTAATTGCTGGGTAGTCTTTTTCACATGGGAACCAACAATCACCGCACCTGGTTTGCCTTGGCGCACGTACTGCCCCATCTTTTCGGCAGCAATGGGTTGGGGTGGTAAAGCAGCTAAAGCCGTTAAAATACTTGCTGCACTGCGAAATAGAAAGCGTTTGCCTTGACTGGCGGCTGCTAATATATCTACTGCAAAGCGGTTGAGATCGGCTTGAGTTTCACCATCGACGACAGCGCACTGATTACCATGAAGTTGTAACAATCGTGACAAACTACCAGCGCGAATATCGGCCAGGAGAAACCTTTCTACAACTTCGGCACTAGTTCGTCCTTGAGTCTTTTCTTCGACGTACTTGGGTAAGTAACTGTGATGGTAGCTGAAGACGGAATCACGGGCAAATTCGGTTTCATGGACTGGGGTGGTTGCACCGCCAATAATTAAGTAATGTACGCTGTCACGGGTGATGCGTCCCCCCTCAAAAAATGCTGGTACGAGAAAATGAGCATCAAAGGGGCCGAGTTCTTGTGCGATCGCATCTGTTTCAATCGGATAATGTCCCCGCAAAGTAGAATCAGAACGGCTGACAATTAGAAAATCGTCGATTCCTTCAGCCTTCAAAGCGATTTTCAGGTTATGGCAAACTTCTTTGATGACAGATGCAGCTGACTCTGGCGTTAGCGCTCTAGTATTAGTCAGCACAAAGAAAATCGGCGAATCATCCTGCAACCCACGGCGTAAAGTCTCCACATCCCAGTGCATTAGCAGCAAGCAGCTGTGGACTGTTTGAGAACCTGTAGGGTCATCATCCAGGACAATTATTTTGGGTTTGTTGCTCATTTAAGTCAACGGGGCGATTGTTTTCTGGGAAAGTGTTGGGCGACTAGAAGTCACTACTACATGAGTAAAGTCCACCTCCGTGAACTAATTCAAAATCAAGGGTTTTCTAACCTGTGGAGGCAGGTAAATTCTCGTGTAACCGCTTTTACAAACATTCTCTTAGCCTTTCTGCAATTTTCTGATTTCTGCTTGCACATCGATCGCAATTTGCAATGATTGATTTAGCAGTTGAGCATATTCGCCTGCTTGACTACTAACTTGTAAAGCTCGAAGACTGGGTAAATTATTCACAAATAGCTCTTGATTATTTGCAAGCAATTTTTTATTATCTCGCAAAATTCGTTCCGTTTTCAGAGCGCGGACTAAATCTTCTCGAATCAGTTGCAAGGCGGAGGTTACTTTATCTCGGTCATGGATACTGCTTTCTACGTTTCCTGATGCTGCTAATTGGTCATTAATATCTATAGCAGCAACCAGATCGTGATATTTATCAACTTCGTCTAGAAGTATTGTCAGTCCTTCAGGACAGGTTAATTGTCGCCATAGCCATCGTCCCACTAATATCGGCATTGGCACTAAAATTAGTAAAAGAATTCCTAGTCGAACTGAAGAACCAATTGTTGGCAGAATAATAAACGCGTAAACAAAGCCCACAATTATTGGCGTTAGCGCCAGCGTCACCAGCATTTCACTGATAAAAAAGCCTAATCGCTTTTTGCCATCTCGCAAAACCGAGGGCCGAAAAACGTCTTCTGGATCGAACCCAGTCAAACGTCTCAGTTCGCCCTTACTAATTTCCAAGCCTATTAAGTCCGGCTGCACGTCTGCATACTCCTATGGAAACCCAAGTTGCGTATTCATTTTAATCGGGTTTACCGTGATGATTGTGGTTATATTCAGGAAACCAGTTTTCATCTAAGATTTGTTCTAAAGAACCAATGGGTATAACGGGGAATAAGTCAATGGGAAGTTGAGAGCGATCGCTTGCTTCTGTTCTTGCATCTTGATAACATTCATCAAATATTTCTAAAATGTAAGGTTTCAAGCTAGGACTATCTTTCAAAGCTTTTTTAATTTCTCTACGAAAAGTCCTGATTTCCCCTTTCCAATGTCCTTGATTACGTTCTCGTTCTTCATCCCAAAATTTGAGTTTTAGTAGATGTTGAAGAAGCTTAATTAATAAACTTTCAATTGCTCGCTTCTCCCTTCTACCCATAGTTTCTAACTCTTCTAACAAATTCTCCAAATCAACAGCAGAAAACTGTCCAGTGCGAAGTTGGTTTATGGTTGTCATCAGCCACAGGTAATAATCTTGGTCGTATAAGGTTTGAGTTACTGATTGGATTATTGGTTTTACCATACACTAACCGAACTCCTACTATTTTTTTTAATTTAGCTCAATTGACCTTCTATCCAAAATTGCCTATGATCTCTGACTCTAGCTCATGTCATTTCTGTTGTAACATCAAACACAAGCAGAACTTAGTTGTGTTCAAGACTTATACCACTAATATCAATTCTATATAAGCCTGCATAGAAGCCTCTTTATCTAGCAGTGATTTCAGGCTGTTCATTCTGTGCATCTTCATAGAGCATTGGTATAAAGGTTTCAGCGTTAGCTTTGGTGTTTCAGTAAAAATAGATCGAGTCTATCTAAGGTGCAAGAGCAATTTAGTAGTTTACTGTGTGGGAATCTTTAACCGATGTTCGAGGTTTGGGTTGTAGTCTTGAGTTGCTAATGGTATGTACTCAGCATTCCTCATGCTGAGGTTATGAATTTCAGTCAAGGTGCAATACCGAAAATATTCCTTAAGTCTAAATTAAAGCTTACTCAAAGAATGAGGTTTTCATTTCCCAAGTCATTGAGAATATACGAGTTCCCATTCATTAACCTCCAAATATCAGTCTGATAAATCGATTATTACTGAGGTAAAAATGGCTAAAAGTAAAGCTAAATCAACAGATATCCTTTCATTAATTGAAGCAGAGCATCGCCAAGTTGAGAAACTTTTTGCAGAAGCAGAAAAAGTTAAGGGTGCAAAGTTGGTTGAGCAATTCAATCAAATATATATGGCATTGATCTTACACGCAAGAACTGAAGAATTAGTCTTCTATCCAGCTTTGCGAGAATACGAAGAAACTGAACAATATGTTGAAGAAGCTGAAGAAGAACATGAAGAAATTTCAGTTATTTTAGAAGAAATTAAGGCGCTTAAGCCTACTCAACCTGAGTTTAAAGAAAAAATGAGCGAATTGAAAGAAACACTTGAGCATCATGTAGAAGAAGAAGAAAGCGAAATTTTTAATGCTGTGCGCGAATGTATGAGCGATCGGGAACTAACTGAATTGGGACAGGAGTTTCAAGAAACTAAAGCTAAGTTGGTGTCAAATGTAGAAGCTGCATTAGCAATGTAGTAATGCACTTGATTGTAAATGTTTGCATAAATAGTTCTCTAGATTTTACACGTAATTAGGGCATTAATTAAATTACCCAAATATACCTTCATCAAAGAGTAGAAAAATGACTGTTACAAATGGTAAGAACAAAATTCGTTACGCCGTTGTTGGTTTAGGTTGGTTTGCCCAACAAGCTGCCTTACCTTCCTTTGTTCACGCTGAAAACTCGGGATTAGTCGCACTGGTTTCAGATGACCCCACAAAAAGCGAAGAACTAAGCAAAAAGTACGGTATCAACCATACTTATTCTTACGAGGAGTATGAGGACTGTCTGGCAAGTGGCGAGGTTGATGCAGTTTATATTGCGCTACCTAATCACTTGCATTGTGACTACACTGTGCGGGCTGCTAATCAGGCAATTCATGTGTTATGTGAAAAGCCAATGGCAGTTACAGAAAAAGAGTGTGAAATAATGATTCAAGCTGCCAATGACAATAATGTGAAGTTGATGATTGCCTACCGGTTACATTTAGAAGAAGCCAATTTACAAGCAGTTGAAATTTTGCGCTCAAAGCAAATTGGTGAACCACGGATTTTCAATTCGGTTTTTACCCAGGAAGTAGAAGAAGGCAATATTCGTTTACGAGATGTTACAGGTGGTGGCACGCTCTACGATATTGGCATCTACTGCATTAATGCTGCACGTTACCTATTTCAAGATGAACCAATTGAAGTATTTGCTGTAGCTGCCAATAACGGAGAACAACGCTTCAGCGAAGTGGAAGAAATGGCTAGCGTTATATTACGTTTCCCCAATGAGCGATTGGCAACATTTACCTGTAGCTTTGGAGGGGCAAGTGTTTCAACCTATCAGATTGTCGGAACTCAAGGCGATTTACGTGTAGAACCTGCATATCCTTGGCAGGGAGAAATCAAGCATTATTTAACAATTAATAGTGAAACTCAAGAGCGTACCTTTGAGGGTCACGATCAACTAGCAGCTGAATTTACCTACTTCTCTGATTGTATTCTGCAAGATAAAGACCCAGAACCATCTGGGACGGAAGGATTGATTGATGTTAGTATCATTCAAGCGCTTTACCAGTCAATTGAAACTGGTCAACCTGTGCAGATCCAAACTCGCAATCGCCATCAACGTCCCACATCAGATCAAACTATTGAGCATCCTCCTAATGACGAGAAGCCAGACTTGATCCACGCTGCTGCACCTTCTGGCGAGTCGTAAGGTAGCTTTAAATATTTTTGACCAAATAATATCAGCTTGGTAAGACAAGTTGCTCTAAATAACTGGCCAAAGGTGGTGAGACTTGCGCCATCGTGTACTAGTCATGTTATAGCGATCGCTCAATAAAAAAAGGCAAATAGATCGCTGGCGGTTCAAGTAAAATTACTGCCGACAACGATCTATTCTGCCTCATGAACAACAAAACAAATTAAGGATAAAGACCTCTGTCAGTCAGCGCTTGAGCCACTCTACCTACCCCCAGCGTGTAAGCTGCTAACCTTAAAGAAATTTGGCGCACCTCTGACTGATGAATCACCTTACGGTACGCTTGCACCATCAAATGCTCCATTTCGCGGTTGACGCGCTCCTCATCCCAAAATACGTAAGAAAGACCCTGCACCCACTCTAAATAACTGACTACTACACCGCCAGCATTCGCCAAGATGTCCGGTAGCACTGTCACACCCCGCGCCTCTAACGCCAAGTTAGCCTCAAGAGTAACCGGGCCGTTAGCTGCCTCTGCAACAATCTGCGCCTGTACCTGATTCACATTTTCTTCAGTGATTTGGTTCTCCAAAGCTGCTGGTATTAAGACATCGCAGGGTAGAGTTAATAAATCTGCATTGCTAATTGGTACAGATTGCGGGAAACCCACAATACTCTTGCGATTTTCAGCGGCGTAGACTTTTAACTTGGGAATATCAAGACCGGCTTCGGAGAATATTCCTCCAGCACCAGTTGAAACAGCGATAATTTTCGCGCCTGCTTCATATAATAATTCCGCTGCGGCACAGCCGACGTTACCGAAACCCTGAATAGCTACTCGCACTCCTACCAAGGATTTACCTCGATCTGCTAACGCCTCACGGACAATAATCATCGTGCCACGTCCGGTTGCCATTTCCCGTCCCAGAGAACCACCAATAGAAAGGGGTTTCCCAGTTACAACTCCTGGTACAGCATGACCAACATTTACAGAGTAAGTGTCCATCATCCAAGCCATTTCACGGGCAGAAGTACCCATATCTGGCGCCGGAATATCTACGGAAGGCCCAATATCTTTAATCAACTCGCTGATATAACGGCGGCTGATTCGCTCTAATTCGCCAACACTGTAACGTTTGGGATCTATAGCAATGCCACCTTTCCCACCACCGTAAGGAATACCTAACAAGGCACATTTCCAGGTCATCAGCATTGCTAGAGCGGATACTTCGCGCAATGTCACAGCCGGATGGAAACGAATTCCACCCTTGTAAGGGCCTAAGACATCAGAGTGCTGTACCCGGTGTCCAGCGAGAACTTGTATTTCCCCATCATCTAGTTTCACGGGAATGGAAACCGTGACAACCTTACGCGGATGGCTGAGAATTTCTAGCAAACCCTGATTTAAATTTAATTCTTTAGCTGCCGCTTCTAAGTAACTACAGGCTTGGTCAAAGGGGCATATATGCGCTGGAGAAGCAGGTTCTGACAGCAACGAAGATTTTGAAATCATAAATTTTCTCCTAATCACGGTATCTTTGCGAACCGGATCTCATCTGTACTTAAGCTTATCCTTTTTTTTTGGGAAAACAAGTTTTTTGTAGTTTTTGTTACAGTTTTATATTTTGTATTCTGATATGTGAAAATTATTCAAAAATCACCTTTACTAAAGACGTGCAGCTGTGTGCCTTAATAAAAATTAATATATTATGTTGGTCAGATAGTTAAACCCACAAGTTTTTACCTTGCTAAAGCGATCGCAGCATTCTGCCCACCAAAGCCAAAACTTAAACATAATACCTGGCGAATTCTACTGAGACGTGCTGCCGTAACTAAATCCAAATCAAACTCTGGTTGCTGCAATCCCACACAAGGCGGTAATATTTGATGCCTTAATGCCATGAGAGAAAAAGCTACACCTAAAGCTCCAGATGCCCCTAATGTATGACCTGTACTTCCCTTAGTGGAACTAACTGCCACGCCTTGGGGAAACATACGCTGGATTACGATGCTCTCCATTTGGTCATTTAGCTGGGTAGCTGTGCCATGAGCATGAATGTAATCGATATCGGTTGGTAATAAACAACTACGTTCTAGACATTGTTTGATAGCTGCGATCGCACTTTTCCCTTCAGGTTCTGGTGAATTACTATGATATGCGTCGTTAGTTAAGCCAAAACCGAGAATTTCACCATACACTTTTGCTTGACGCTGCTTTGCAAACTCTGCTGATTCTAAGACAAACACAGCCGCACCTTCTCCCAAGACTAAGCCTTCCCGATGCAAATCAAAGGGATAAGCCCCAGTTTTTGCTAAAGCACCCATCTGCTGAAACCCAGCTAAAGTTAAGGGTGTAATTGGTGCTTCCACTGCACCTGCGATCGCCTGTTGACATTGCCCAGTTTGGATAAGCATAGCTGCTTGCGCAATAGACCAAACTCCAGTCGCACAAGCTGCCATCGGTGCCAAAACTATCCCCGATGCACCGATTTGCCTTGCAGCTGCGATCGCATTGATATGAGGTAATGTATCTAGCCAATTTCCAAAAGAGGACACAGGAAAATTTTCTGCGTCACTATATATTTGCCGTGCGAACTTTTCCCAAGAAGCTTGATAAGAGCGACTCGATCCAATGACTACAGCACAATCAGCTAAAGGGGCAACTAACCCAGAATCTTGCAGTGCAGAAGCTACAACCATTTGAGTTAACATTGTCAACTCAGATGGTTGTTGATCGATCAAACCTAGAGGAAGTGGTGCAAGTTCTGGAAATGGTTGATGTAACCGAATTCCAGATTTACCTGCAATTAAATTTCGCCAACTATTCTCTAAGCTTCCACCCAAAGCGGAAACTAGACCAATACCAGTAACACAAACCTTAACCAATCTGAATTTTAGGAGTAAAGAATCTTCCGCTATTCAAACATTCAATTCTTTATTTTGAATTGATTTCTCCTACTTTCCAGGTGTTTTCAGATTTTCAGCACCTTGAGTAACTTTAGCGGAGTCAATGCGATCGCCTTGCTGAATTTTGTTTACTACATCGAAGCCTTGAGTGACATTGCCAAACACGGCGTAGTTACCATCTAAGAACGCCAAATCTGCTAAAGCAAAGTAAAACTGGGCAGAAGCTGAATCTGGTGATTGCGATCGCGCCATCGCTACTGCACCCTGTTTATGGGGCAATACGACAGCTTGAGCAGTAGCATCAAATGGTTTATTGTAAATCGGAGTATCTGAACCTTTAGCCTTAACTTCTAAAGGTATGTAACGAGCATTTCCCGTTTTTGGGTCAATATAGCTACCTGTTCCTAGTTGATCTGCTGGAACTTTCGGGTCTTTGCTTTTGGGATCGCCCCCTTGAACTACAAACGGTTGGGGTTCGCGCACAACTCGATGGAAAGCTAAACCATCGTACACACCCTTTTGCACTAAATCTACGAAGTTGCCAGCTGTAATGGGGGCATCGGTGCCGTCTACTTCGATAGTAATCGGCGAACCTTTAACCGTGATTACCACAGTAGCCTTGCCTTCGAGGCGCGGTAAATCTGTTATTCCAGGAATACTCTCACTAATAGTTTGAGATACAGAAGTTGCTTCAGTAGTTGCCTTGGTGCTTGCCTCGCTTGTGGTCGAGGTAGCAGTCGAGTTTGGAGAAGACGCATTAGAAGCGACTTGCTGTGTTGAACATCCTCCCAACATCAAGGCACTGATAATCACAAGAGAAAGCAAAAATTGTGAAATTTTTAACCGCATTGCCTGTTACCGATTTAACCAGAGTATCTTATCGTTTTGAGGGGCATTGGGCATAAGAGGCAGAGGGGCAGGGAGCAAGGGAGCAGAGGCGAAAGAGGTAATTTAATTTTTATTCTCCCCCTTGCCCCCTGCTCCCTGCTCCCTGCCCCCTGGTCCCCTACTCCCAGGCTTCTTACCCCATTCCCTTAAAGTCCTTCTAATGACACTCCCAAAAAGCGGGCTAACTTTGCGCCTTCTGTTTCCAACTCTGTTAAAGATAACGGTTGTCCAACCCGTGTTAAGGGTATATCTCGCCGTCCCTTAATGCGTAGATAGAGGGCGCGACGGGGGTTAAGACCTTCTTTTACGTCTATTAGTACAGATTGGACATCTTCTATGCGGCTATCAATCTGAATTCGGCGGTTTTTACCAGGAAACCCCCAGCGGAAGATTTTGATTGCGCCAGTTTCCCGATCGAATTCGTTGTAACCGCCTCCAACATCCAATACAATCACTAGCCATAGGTATGTGGCTAATAGCAAGCCAGCAGCACCATATAACCCCATAACTAATCCTTGGGGGACGAATACCAGTTGAGTGGGATCGGAAACTATGAGTAAATTAACTTTTAAATAACTGGATATTCCAGACAATAAGAAGCCGCTTGCTCCCAAGGTAACGATAGTTGCCCACCAGTAGTTACTGAACCGACGAGAACCGAGAACATTTTGGTGCAGGAGGCGATCGCCTTTGTTAATCGTTGTTGATGTCGTCATTGAACTACCATTGCCCGTGAGATACTCGCTGTAACATACTCGCACACTGAATGCTTTTGCATAGAGTGGTGGGTTCCTGTGCCAATCCAGCTATTGCTTAGGAGGCACCCAGAGCTATCTATGTTTGAAGTCCACGGGAACCCTGCCGCAGACTATAAATTTTTCACTTTGCACCCTACAAATTTTACTGTCCCGGATGATGCTGGTTTACTTGTACTACGGGACAAACGACTTAGGCTATTTGTATTTAGTCAAGATGTGCCAACTTTCTTTCTCCTTGTCTAACGTTTCACATAGGTTTTCTAGAGGTGTATCAACGACCGTGGCGGCGAAGTGACTATCCGCATTTTACCAAACATCGTTGACAAAAACTCAACTGCGCCCTTCCATGTTCCTGCTACCGATATAATTTTTTAGGGAATGTTGTACTATTTTTTCACTCAATGGCCGATCAAAATTCTTTCTCCTTGTCCTTCTGACCCTCTTATTCCCTGCTATCCTCTCCCTGCCTCTTTTTGACCTCTTGAAATGAGTTACCTACCTACGTCTATCTGCATTAAATTTTTTCAGATTTCTGAGAAAAGTTGTGTCAAATTGTAAAATTTCTGATATTCATATTATTTATAAGGTTCGTGTTTCATGCCTAATTTGCTTCTGTCTATCAGGCAAAAACCCTGAGTAGTGTGATAAGTTAAGAATCATTAAGTTACCACAAGCTAGATTGCTAGCCGATGGTACGTGTAATGTCATAAGCCTGAGAAATAATGACTTAACTAGTCAGTAAGCTCTCAGAATCTCAGTTACTTAAAAGCAGTTGAGATTGTCAAAAAAAACGTTAATTCCTCATGGCAGTCGGTTACATTGGCTTTCCGTAATGCCTTAGAAACGTTGCAATTTTAGTAAAAAAAGAGGATTTTAGTCCGATGACCATCGCAGTTGGACGCGCCCCCAGTAGAGGGTGGTTTGACGTTCTCGACGACTGGCTCAAGCGCGATCGCTTCGTATTCGTAGGTTGGTCAGGGATACTATTATTCCCCTGCGCCTTCCTAGCACTAGGCGGTTGGCTGACCGGCACCACCTTCGTCACCTCTTGGTATACCCACGGATTAGCCTCCTCCTACCTAGAAGGTGCGAACTTCCTGACAGTGGCAGTATCCACCCCCGCCGACAGCATGGGACACTCCCTATTGCTGTTATGGGGCCCAGAAGCCCAAGGCGACCTCACCCGTTGGTTCCAATTGGGTGGCTTGTGGCCATTCGTTGCCCTGCACGGAGCCTTCGGTTTGATTGGCTTCATGTTGCGGCAATTTGAAATTGCGCGTCTAGTAGGCATCCGCCCTTACAACGCTCTGGCTTTCTCAGCTCCCATTGCAGTATTCGTCAGTGTATTCCTGATGTACCCCTTGGGACAATCAAGCTGGTTCTTTGCACCCAGCTTTGGGGTGGCTGCAATTTTCCGATTCCTGCTATTCCTGCAAGGGTTCCACAACTGGACACTCAACCCCTTCCACATGATGGGTGTTGCTGGCGTATTAGGTGGTGCTTTATTGTGCGCTATTCATGGTGCGACAGTAGAAAACACCTTGTTTGAAGACGGTGATGGTGCTAACACCTTCCGCGCCTTTAATCCTACCCAGTCGGAAGAAACCTACTCAATGGTGACGGCAAACCGTTTCTGGTCACAGATTTTCGGTATTGCTTTCTCCAACAAGCGCTGGTTGCACTTCTTTATGTTGTTCGTGCCAGTTACAGGCTTGTGGATGAGCGCCGTCGGCATCGTCGGTCTAGCACTCAACCTGCGGGCTTATGATTTCGTCTCCCAAGAATTACGGGCGGCGGAAGACCCTGAGTTTGAAACCTTCTATACCAAAAACATTTTGCTGAACGAGGGTATCCGCGCTTGGATGGCTCCTCAAGATCAACCCCACGAACAATTTGTATTCCCTGAGGAGGTATTACCACGTGGTAACGCTCTCTAATAGACCAAATATCTTAGGCGGTGCTGGACGCGACCAAGAATCCACTGGATTTGCTTGGTGGTCTGGTAACGCACGTTTAATCAACTTATCTGGTAAACTGCTGGGCGCTCACGTTGCCCACGCTGGTTTGATTGTATTCTGGGCTGGAGCTATGACTTTGTTTGAAGTCGCTCACTTTATTCCTGAAAAGCCCATGTACGAGCAGGGCTTGATCCTGTTACCTCACCTCGCCACTCAGGGCTGGGGTGTTGGTACTGGTGGTGAAGTCATCGATACTTTCCCCTACTTTGTTGTCGGTGTACTCCACCTAATTTCCTCAGCCGTCCTTGGCTTTGGCGGTATCTATCATGCCGTTCGTGGCCCAGAAACCTTAGAAGAATATTCTTCTTTCTTTGGTTACGACTGGAAAGACAAGAACAAGATGACCAACATCATCGGGTTCCACCTGATTATTTTGGGATTCGGTGCATTGCTATTGGTAGCAAAGGCAATGTTCTTTGGTGGGTTGTATGACACCTGGGCACCAGGTGGTGGTGATGTTCGGATTATTACCAATCCGACATTGAACCCAGCAGTTATCTTCGGTTATGTAATCAAGTCTCCCTTTGGTGGCGAAGGCTGGATTATCAGCGTCGATAACTTGGAAGATGTGGTCGGTGGTCACATTTGGATTGCCTTTATCTTAATTTCTGGTGGTATTTTCCACATTCTTACCAAGCCTTTTGCTTGGTCGCGTCGTGCATCCATCTGGTCAGGTGAGGCTTATCTCTCCTACAGCTTGGGCGCTCTTTCTCTGATGGGCTTCATTGCCTCAATCTTTGTTTGGTTTAACAACACCGTTTATCCAAGCGAATTCTTCGGCCCTACTGGTCCAGAAGCTTCTCAAGCTCAGGCTTTGACCTTCTTGATTCGTGACCAACGTTTGGGTGCTAACGTCGGTTCTGCCCAAGGCCCTACTGGTCTAGGTAAATACCTGATGCGCTCTCCAACTGGTGAAATCATCTTTGGTGGTGAAACCATGCGTTTCTGGGATTTCCGCGGCCCTTGGTTGGAGCCTCTACGTGGTCCCAATGGTCTTGACTTGGAAAAAATCAAGAACGATATTCAGCCTTGGCAAGCTCGTCGTGCCGCTGAATATATGACCCATGCTCCTCTGGGTTCTCTGAACTCCGTGGGTGGTGTGGCTACCGAGATTAACTCGTTCAACTACGTATCTCCTCGCGCTTGGTTATCAACTTCTCACTTCGTACTAGGATTCTTCTTCCTAGTTGGTCACTTGTGGCACGCTGGTCGCGCACGGGCTGCTGCTGGTGGTTTTGAGAAAGGAATTAACCGCGATACTGAGCCAGTGATGTTTATGGACGACCTAGATTAGGTTGTAAAGTTTATTTCATCACGGACTATTAATTTAAAGGCTCTTGCATAAAAGCAAGGGCTTTTTTTATAAGAAAATTAGTAATCTATTAATAAAAGTGAGCGATTTGCCAAGGTAACTAATCTATGAATGATGCCAATTTTATTGATGCTTTGCGATGGACATCCGAAGCTAAGGAAAAGTTACAAAATATTCCCTTTTTTGTCCGCTCTCAAGCTAAAGCCAGAATTGAACAGCTGGCTCGTGAAGCAGGTCAAGAGGTTGTGACTGCTGATTTAGTAGAAGAGGCTAGGCTTGAGTTTGGACAATAAAACATTCTGGAGGTCGTAACAATGACAGTCGCCAAAAATCGAGCAGACCGAGTAATGCTTTATGACATTAGCTGGGAACAGTTTGAAAATCTTCTAAAAGACTTGGGAGAGCATCGGGTAGCAAGGTTAGCTTACGATCGCACTACTTTGGAGATTATGACACCTTTACCTGAACGCGAACATTACAAAGAGGTAATTAGTGATTTAGTCAAAGAAATCGCTGATGTGCTGGATTTAGACTATGAAAGTTATGGCTCGACTACTTGGAAACGAGAAAGCCGAATGGCAGGGTTAGAGTCAGATAACTGCTTCTATTTCCAGAATGAAGCTACGGTTCGGGGTAGATTGGATCTGGACTTGAGACAAGATCCACCGCCTGATTTGGGACTGGAAATTGATGTTACCAGTAAGTCTTTAAATCGTTTTCCCATTTATGCCCGCCTGGGAGTACCAGAACTCTGGTGTTATGATTCCGGTGAACTAAAGATTTACCACCTGCAAGATGGGGAATATATCGAATCAGAGAACAGTTTAATATTTCCTACTTTAGCAATCCGGGATCTGCCGAAACTAATTGAGCAAAATCGGGCAGATGGCAGACGGGCAATTCGTCGGGCAGTGCGGAAGTGGGTGAAGATTGAACTACCCAATCAACTTAATTCATAATTACGAATTACGTTAGCGTAGCGGGGCGTAGCCCATTACGAATTACGAATTACGATCGGCTTCCTCCCACATTCATCGCTGTTAAAAAAGCCTTTTGACTCACATCTCTGTAAACTGTATTTAAATACTTCATTACCACATCACTTGAAGTTGAATTTACTGCGCTTTCCTCTTCCTTTGCAAGGGGGATTGCTCCTAATACATCTAATACCGTCTCAGTCGTGGACGGCGCAATCACTACCAAGGATGACTCTAGTGGCTCATTGTATTGCCAGAAAGAATCAATTTTTACCGAGTATTTATTATTAGGAATTGACTGTTGAATATCGGGCGTTTCTGTAGTGTTAGGTTGAATCTTGGCGCTACGTAATTGACGTAAATCGCTGATAATTTGCTCTTTGGAACGTCCGCGTAATTGAAATAGTACAAAGGGGTCTTCACTGAAGCGATCGCCTAACTGATAGTATATAGCACCAATATGTTTACAGGGATTTGCTTTATCAGGACAAGAGCATTTACTCTGGACATCACCAAGGGTAAATGGAAATATCGAAAGACCATTAGCCGTGAAAACTTCTTCTATATTTTGTGGCATTTCTCCTGCTAGTAGCTTGGCAGCAAAAATTGCCCTTTGGGACATGGTTTCAATTACATAACCCCATTGTTCATCGGTAAATGGTTCAAGGGAAAGAGAAACTTTATAAGGTTCTACTTCACTACCTTGTACCCTAGCTAATACTTTTGCACCTTTAAATTCGATGCTCAAAACATTTCCTTGACGAGCATAATTTCTTGCCCGTTCTAAACGCTTTTTAAAACGATAGGAATCTAGCAAATCTAGCCATTGTTGTGACCACCATTCTCGACTTGCTTGTAATGTGTCATTAGTCATAATAAATTTAAGACCTTAGTAGTGTGCCACACTAATTTAGACGGTTTTGTAGTGAGCGCTTTAGCGCTAAAATCAAGGATTAAAGTCCTTATTACAAACTTATTCTGCATCATCGTCAATTACTGCACTGCGGTCGAGTAATAGTAAGTTGCGAAGTTGGTCTGTATCCATTTCAGTTAACCATTCTTCACCAGCACCTACAACTTGTTCTGCTAGTTGTTTCTTACTTTCAATCATGTCATGAATTTTTTCTTCTAAAGTGCCAGTGCAAACAAATTTATGTACTTGTACGTTGCGAGTTTGACCAATCCGAAATACTCTATCTGTGGCTTGATTTTCTACCGCTGGATTCCACCATCTATCAAAGTGGAATACATGATTTGCTCGTGTTAAATTCAGTCCTACTCCACCTGCTTTTAGAGAAAGAATCATAATTGGCGGCCCTTGAGGATCGTGTTGGAAACGGTCGATCATTTCCTCCCTTTGTTTTTTACTGGTGCTGCCATATAAAAAGAATATTTCTCGCCCTAGCTTTTTTTCTAAATAGGGTTTAAGTAATTTACCCCACTCAGCAAATTGTGTGAAGATTAAAGCGCGATCGCCTTCTGCTAAAACTTCTTCTAACATTTCTTCTAGCCGCAGCAGTTTGGCTGAATTATGTGGCTCTAATGTTGCTTGTTTCAAGTATTGGGCTGGGTGATTGCAGATTTGTTTGAGTTTGATTAGTAAAGCCAAAATCATTCCCCGACGTTGCAATCCTTCAGCAGATTCTATCTCTACTAAAGATTGTTCGACAATTTGTTGATAAAGTGCAGCTTGTTCGCCAGTTAAACCGCAAAATACGGTCATTTCTTGCTTATCTGGTAAATCTTGAATGATGTCGCGATCGCTTTTCAATCGCCGCAGTATAAATGGCTGAACTAATGAACGTAACTGAGTCAAAGAAGCCGTATCACCATACTTTTCAATTGGCATAGCAAACCGCCGCTGGAAAAATTGCTTATTGCCTAAATAGCCAGGATTGAGAAAATCTAAAATAGACCATAGTTCTTGCAATCTATTTTCTACTGGTGTCCCCGTTAATGCAATCCGAAACGTCGCTTCTAATTCCCGCACTGCTTTTGACTGCTTCGCCTCTGGGTTTTTCACATTCTGGGCTTCATCTAAAACAATTATCTGCCAAGAGACACTTTGCAATGACTTGATATCTCGATGAAGCAGTGAATAGCTAGTAACGATTAAATCATGTTTTTTGACGGCTTCTAAAAAGGCTTTACCTTTTGGGCGTTTGTCACCGTGATATTGCAAAATTTTCAGGCTTGGTGCAAATTTATTGACTTCCCTTTCCCAGTTACCTAAAACAGAAGTTGGGCAAACTAATAGAGTTGGATTTTCTAGTGCATCCTGTTCTTTCAAGTGCAGCAGAAAAGCAATGAATTGGACAGTGTTATGGCAAATAATATTGTTAGCGACAAAATTATGATGTTCGCTAACTTCAAAGTCATAAACCCATCCATCATAATCTATGTCCTCTATTGATTCTATCCGGCAATAAAATACCTCTTGGTCGAGAAGACATTGTAAAGACTGTCTTGTTAAGCTCAACTGCTCTACATCTAGGTTGCTATATGCCGTCAGGGTTTGATTTGTCCACTTGGAAGGTTTTAGTAGCTGATACTGTTCTTGGGCTTCTCCACTAATCATACGGTTCATTCCAGCTATTACTCGCTGTAAGCTATCTCTAGAAAATTGCTGTGAACCATTAATGTAAACAGTATTATGCATCCCAAAATGCCGCAACGGTAGTCCCGTTGCTATGACTGTTTGGGCAACCATATCAGAAGCAGGAATTCCTTCAATATTTGTGTTGCTGACAAGTTGACAAAGTTGTTCTAATTTACTCTGTTTTTCTGAGTTATTAAAACCAATTTCTTGGATAAATCTGCGGGCAGAATTTCCTCCAATTACACCAATATAGTAAGTGCGTAAAGTACGAGTTCCATTCGTGGCACACTTCAGTTTGGGTGATATTCGCAACCAAATGCCGAAACGACGCAGCAGTGCAGAAAGTTGCTGAATCAGTAAAGTTGAAGCTGTAGCAATTTCAATACTCCCCATACTCAAAACAACAGCAGATTCAGCATCAAAATAATTTTGTAAAAATATCCGCACACTATCTAAGTCTGCCTGCATAATGAAGGGCGGAATAGATTTTTCTGCCGATAGTTTACCCCAAACATAACCTTTAGCTTCTAAGAATTCCCGATAGGCTTGGCTATTAACTCGAAGAGAAGCAACTCTGTTAGGGAAGGTAGAGATATTAGGGCTGTTAATTTTGAGGTTATAGCGCTTTTGGATGCGTTGGCAAGTTTGGAGTAAATCCTCTAATACTCTGGTATCTTTTTGGGATATTGTGACTCTTCCCACATCGGGTAATTCATGCCCTTCAGCAATCTGCCAAGCGATAAACTTGACTAAATCAGGGTCTTGTGGTTGCCCATTCCAAAGGGTTTTACCTGGTACACAAACGTAATCACCTATCTGTAAGTTATTTGTCCAACCTTTACTTGTCAGCAGCTTGTGACGATGAGTAATAGTGATACTATTACCGTCTTCTAGGGTAATTTTTCGTAATTTTTCGCAGACTTGCTGCCGATACAACCGCCTGACATTAGCTGGGATAATTTTGCCCGTTGTTTCATCTATGGAATTAACTATTAATTCCTCTGTGGGGTTAGTCCAAAATCCTTCGCCGTCAAACTCTGTTTCTCTAGCGTGAGTTGTCCAGATTGTCTCGGCTGTGCGTAACAGTCCATTTACATTTACTAGAGTATCATTCGCTACGCATTTACCCAATCCCATGTCGTCGGCGAGACACGCGCCTAAGCCCCAACGTTCTAAGAAGGATAGCCAAGCAGCACCACGTTCTTGATAAGGTCGCAACTGTCCTTTAAAGCCTGCTGGTGTGGGTAAAGGTGCGATCGCCTGATTATTGTTTAGCGCCCCAATCAACTCTTGCAATGCCCCAGAAGCATCAAAGCTAACCACTGGTAATTTTTCAATCGCCTGAGTATCCCCTGTACTCAGACGCAAAGCATCTTCCAGGGAAAGCGCCATTTGGTCTTTGCGAGTGGTAAAAAATGTTTGGGCTGTCTTGATATCTTGGGGCCGCAATTCTACCCACTCACCATTAATTTCCACTAGCGGACTATTTAAAGCCACCAGTTTATCAAACTCAGCTTTGGAAATAGTCTGTCCGCCAATTGCTAATTGCCATTGGAAATTTAGTAGACTCTGCAACCCTAAACGTCCTTGCTTTCCTTTTGGGGTTTCGGCAGTAATTTTTAAACCCAAACGATTCGCCCATCCTTCACGATTCGCTAAACTGGGAGGCAAAATAACTCCCAAACCACTGTCTTCCAACCTCCAAGCTACAGCTTTGATAAACTCATAAGCTTGAATGGGGGTAAGACGAGAAGATTGGGGATATTCGGTTTCTAAGCTGGGTGCGTAGGCGCTTTGCGCCTTGTCGCCAGACATCGCTGGATATAATCGGGAAGCTACCCCTAAACCTCGCAAAAATGTTTCTTGTGGTTGCTCAATTGTCCGATTTTCATAAACCAATCGTTCAACTGGATTGTTCCAAATAGTCGCCGCATCCACTAAAAACTCAGGATTGTCAGCCGCTTGCAGAAAATATGCCAATGTCCAATCTGTTTCGCCAGACTCTGGAGAACGCAGTTGAAAACAGGTACGAAATAGAGTTTTAAGAGTTAATTGGGATTGTAGCGGCATAGTCCAAGCCTTCAATGCCGCTTCCAGTCTTTCCACTTCAATAGCATCTGCATTGACTGTATGAGATGCACTAGTTAAGGCTTGCAACCACTGTCGCACCCCAGCTGGTAAAGATGCAGGTTGAGAATCTACCATTTCTCGCACTTGGGCATCTATTGTACTGTTAAGAAATCCCAAAAGTAATTCTTGAGGTTCGGTGGGGAAGTTTACATAGATTGGGCATGGGGCATTAGTTATTAATTCTTCTCCACCCAATCCCTCTTGATAAGTGCGACAAACCAACGGCATGGTTGCAGAAAATTTTTCTAGGCGGGTTCCATCTATTGCACTATCTACGAGTACTTGCCATTTGGCAACAAATGCACCATCTGATTCTCGGTCAATTGTAGGTAAAAACTTACAACGTGAGATTAAATCTAAACTCCATCGGGCAACTTGCGACCAAAAGCGTAAATCTCCACCTAAAAAGGCATCTTCCCCTTTAGCAGCATTTAAGGGAACAGCAGCGAGAAATTTTACCGCTTCGCTGGGGTTGAGACAAAAACCCTCAACTCGCCACGGGTGCAAATATTGCGGGGAGTCTGTATTTTCCCCCAAGCTGGCAGAATGTAAAGGGAAAATCGCTGCTGTTCCTTCGCTATTAGCTTCTGGGATATAAGTTGGTAGGGCAATGATTTGAGAGTGCGTTGGCAAACCGATCTCAGGCGCACTGGCGGCTTTGCGCGTTAGCGTAGCTCCTCCTTTGGAGGCTCGCCCAGTAGTTGCGATCGCTTTGCCCGTCGCAGGCATCGCAACTTGGGGTTTCTGGATGAAGTTGGTCATTGCCATATTCTGGGAACGCAACCACTCACTCAACTCAACCGATGTCATTGCCAATGGATGTAGTGGTATATCACCAGATCCATTAGACTCGGAATTCACTCGTGGCGATCGCCAAGTTTCCCCCCAAATAAATAAACAACCATTTTGATTTTCTAGTAACCAATTACAGTGTAAAATCGCCATTTGCTAACTACTTATATTTTTCCAAAACTCTAAAATTAAAATCACATTTATTCTACTTTTTGCATCTTCTCAAGAAGATTTCTGAGCCAAGTTTCTCATATAATAAATATTTAACTAATTATTCCACATAAACATTGTTAATAATGAATTTTCCCCTAATTAAAGTCTTAAAAAATGGGATGTTAGTGGAACTCGATTATATGCATCCTCAAGAACAAGAGGTTGTAAGATCGTTACTCAATATTGTAATTGTTGAAGGTAAAACCTATCCCCAAAAGCAACCTCTCTCTCCTACAGAATTTTCAGCTTACTGGTTAAGCAAGGATGCCTTTGTTGTCAGGACATCTGTTGTAGATCCTACACACAAGCCAAAAGAAATATTAGGGGCGTTTTATTTAAAGCCAAACTTTCCCGGTCGGTGTAGCCATATTTGCAACGCTGGTTTTATTGTACAACCTGAGTTACGCGGTCAGGGTTTAGGACGGTTCATGGGAGAGGCTATGCTTTCGATCGCAGCAAACCTGGGCTACGAAGCAGTGATGTTTAATTTGGTCTTTGAGACTAATATACCTTCAATTACACTTTGGCAGTCGTTAGGATTTGAGATTATTGGGCGAATTCCGGGTGCGGCGAAGCTAGAGAATGGGCAGGTGGTAGATGCGCTAATCTTGTATCACACTTTGTGTTGAACGACTTGTTTATCTTTGTATGTACGAGAAGTCAGCCATAAGGCATAAATGTTAGGATTGCCACAGAAAGAGAATAGCGAAAGAGAAGGAAAAAAAACTGAATGGCAGAAGTTGATAAGTCAATATCCTTCGATGGAAGGGATATTCGACTGAAAGTAGGCCTATTAGCTCCCCAGGCAGGTGGGTCGGTTTTGATAGAATCAGGGGATACATCCGTTTTAGTGACGGCTACGCGATCGCAAGCCAGAGAAGGCATTGATTTTCTTCCCCTTACTGTAGATTATGAAGAAAGGCTATATGCCGCTGGTAGGATTCCCGGCGGGATCATGCGGCGCGAAGGTCGTCCACCAGAAAAAACAATTCTCACCAGCCGTCTTATAGACCGTCCCATGCGTCCTTTGTTCCCCTCATGGTTGCGGGATGACTTGCAAATTATTGCCTTAACGCTGTCGATGGACGAGTTAGTTCCACCCGATGTGTTAGCAGTTACAGGCGCTTCCATCGCTACCCTGATTGCCCAGATTCCTTTTAATGGGCCAATGGCAGCAGTGCGGGTTGGTTTAGTGGGAGATGATTTCATTATTAACCCCACTTATGCAGAAACCGAAGCTGGAGATTTGGATCTGATAGTAGCAGGTTCACCACATGGCGTGATCATGGTGGAAGCGGGAGCCAATCAGTTGCCAGAGCGAGATATTCTTGAGGCGATTGACTTTGGTTATGAAGCGGTGCGGGATTTAATCAAAGCGCAGCAAGATTTAATTGCCGAATTGGGTCTAGTAATAGTGCAAGAAGCACCACCAGCAGTAGACCAGACACTCGAAAATTATATCCGCGATCGCGCCAACGGTCAGATTAAGAAAATCCTGTCTCAATTTAGTTTGACCAAACCCGAACGCGATGCAGCTTTAGATGTCGTCAAGGATGAAATTGCCGCGACGATTACCGAACTGTCAGAAGAAGACCCCATTCGAGTTGCTGCAACTGCAAATAAGAAGGCACTTGGTAACACTTTTAAAGATATTACCAAACACTTCATGCGGCGACAAATCATCGAAGATAACGTCCGCGTTGATGGTCGTAAACTCGATCAAGTGCGTCCCGTTTCTTGTTTAGTTGATGTTTTACCAAAGCGAGTCCACGGCAGCGGTTTATTTAACCGAGAACTAACTCAGGTATTATCCACTTGTACTCTGGGTACACCTGGGGATGCTCAAAACCTCAACGATGACATGCAGCTAGATCAGCACAAGCGTTACCTGCATCATTACAACTTCCCGCCCTTCTCAGTCGGTGAAACCAAGCCAATGCGTGCCCCAGGAAGGCGCGAAATTGGTCACGGGGCATTGGCAGAACGAGCGATAATACCTGTGTTACCGTCCAAAGAACAATTTCCCTACGTGATTCGCATCGTATCGGAAGTGCTTTCCTCCAACGGTTCCACCTCAATGGGTTCAGTCTGCGGTTCCACCCTCGCCCTGATGGATGCTGGTGTACCAATTCTCAAACCCGTCAGTGGCGCGGCAATGGGTCTGATTAAGGAAGGGGACGAAGTACGAGTCCTGACCGACATCCAAGGCATTGAAGACTTTTTGGGCGACATGGACTTCAAAGTTGCCGGGACGGATACCGGGATTACCGCCTTGCAGATGGATATGAAAATCTCTGGTTTGTCGTTGGAGGTTATAGCCCAAGCCGTCCACCAAGCGAAAGCAGCCCGGTTGCACATTCTCGAGAAAATGCTCGCCTGCATTGACACACCACGGACTGAAACCTCACCTTATGCCCCACGTCTGTTAACAATCAAGATTGATTCAGACATGATTGGTTTGGTCATCGGGCCTGGAGGCAAGACTATTAAGGGGATCACAGAGGAAACTGGTGCAAAAATTGACATCGAAGATGATGGCACCGTGACAATTTCCGCTGTGGATGAGAACAAGGCGAAGAGAGCCAGAAATATCATCCAAGGCATGACCCGCAAGTTGCACGAAGGGGATGTCTATGCAGGACGCATTACTCGAATTATACCGATAGGTGCATTTGTGGAATTCTTGCCAGGAAAAGAAGGCATGATTCACATTTCTCAACTAGCTGACTACCGCGTTGGCAAAGTTGAGGATGAAGTAGCGGTAGGCGATGAAGTGATTATCAAAGTGCGCGAAATTGATAACAAAGGTCGCATTAATCTCACTCGTTTGGGTATTCACCCAGATCAAGCAGCAGCAGCAAGAGAAGCAGCGGCGGTGAATCGGTAACTCGATTTGGGATTTTAGATTAGATTAAATCTAAAATCCGCGATGCCTATCGTGAAGGCATCGCCGTATGCTTCTCTAATTTGAAAAATTACGAATTATGAATTATTTTAAAGGCTTTTCTTTTACCCCTCTCGAAAGATTCAATAAATCCAGGAATATCAACTAACTATTGGGTAGCATTTTCACTTTCTTTATCTGCTAGGTAAGCTAAGAAGTCAGCAACCAGTTCGAGGCGTTCTGAAAACAATCCATCTAGATATTGGTTGATTTGTTAACGAACTTCTGTGTTGTTCATATTTTTAAAACTCTTTTACTTCTCTAATTCTGCCAGCTTCTGTTGAGCAAACTTTCGCACTTGCTCATCTGGGTCATTCTCTGCTTTATCGCGTAACAGTGTTAGAGTCTGGGGATGTTGAGGAAATTGCTTAATAATTATCTCCAGTGTAATGCGCCGAGGGTTGGGGTGCGACCAGGGGTCATGACTACCTTCAAAGGAATCATTCACAGCGCAGTTGTAGTAAATCTCAAACAACTCAGGGTGATTCCTGAAGTGTTTGGCTAATGCTTGGATGGCTACACGTCGGACTTCCCCATCATTATCAGCAGTGGCGCGTTCTTTAAGAAACGAGTGGGTATTCGGGTCATCTTTGAAATTGCTGGCTAATGCTGGGATAGCTGCACGTCGCACATTCCCAGATTGATCAGCAATGGCACGGTCTTTGAAAATTGAGCAAGTATCCAACTCATCTTTGAAATTGCTAGCTAATGCTTCGATGGCTGCACGTCGCACACCACCAGATTTATCAACAGTGGCACGGTCTTTGAAAATTGAGCAAGTATCCGGCTCATCTTTGAAATTGCTAGCTAATGCTTCGATGGCTGCACGTCGCACATTCCTATCATTATCAGCAGTGGCGCAGTCTTTGAGAAACGAGCAAGTATCCGGCTCATCTTTGAAATTGCTAGCTAATGCTTCGATGGCTGTACGTCGCACATTCCTATCATTATCAACAGTGGCGCGATCTTTGAGAAACGAGCGGGTGTCTGGGTCATCTTTGAAATTGCTGGCTAATGCCTTGATAGCTGCACGCCGTACATCCTCATCATTATCAGCAGTCGCGCGGTCTTTGAGAATCGAGTGGGTGTCCGGCTCATCTTTGAAATTGCTGGCTAATGCTTCGATGGCTGCACGTCGCACATTTCTATCATTATCAACAGTGGCGCAGTCTTTGAGAAACGAGCGGGTGTCCGGCTCATCTTTGAAATTGCTGGCTAATGCTTCGATGGCTGCACCTTGCACATCCCATGCATTATCAGCAGTGGCGAGGTCTTTGAGAATCGAGCGGGTATCTGGGTGATCTTTGAAATTGCTAGCTAATGCTTTGATAGCTACACGTCGCACATTCCTATCATTATCAACAGTGGCGCAGTCTTTGAAAAACGAGCAGGTGTCTGGATCATCTTTGAAATTGCTGGCTAATGCTTCGATGGCTGCACCTCGCACATCCCATGCATTATCAGCAGTGGCGCGGTCTTTGAGAATCAAGTGGGTGTCTGGATCATTTTTGAAATTGCTGGCTAACGCTTCGATGGCTACACGTCGCACATCCCATGCATTATCAGCAGTGGCGCGGTCTTTGAGAATCGAGTGGGTGTCTGGATCATCTTTGAAATTGCTGACTAATGCTTTGATGGCTGCACCTCGTACATCCCATGCATTATCAGTAGTGGCGCGGTTTTTGAGCCAGTATAAGGTATTGCTGTTATCTTTCCAAATTGCGGCGATTGTTCCAACTGCTTGAGTGCGAATTTTCTGAACTAACTTAGTTTCTTCATATTGATCGGCTCTGTAATAGTACCAAAGGTCATATTTAGTTAAGCTTTGTAGCTCGTTAAGTAATTTATTAGCCATTGACGCAATCACCGAGCGATTTCTCACTTCTGCAAGACACTTAGCCGCTAAAAACAGGTTGATAAACTTTTCCTCTTCCCCATCTTGCACCATTAAGTAATCAAGAATTTCACCAACAAATTTCGCATCAATCATTCCCGCAATTAGCCGCAATACTTCATGCCAAGTTTCATCTTGCCAGTGTTTGCCAAAAACTTCTGTTTTGAGAAACTCAATTGTAATACTGCGTTCCTTCTCAAACTGCCAGACAAACTCCCAAGCACAGAAATATTCTAAAAATGTCCGATGCACAAAGGCATAGTAATCTGCACCCAAGAAACATAAAATAAAATTGCGATCGCGCAGTTGTTTCATCAACCGTCTGGCTTTATCTCTGGCATCACTCACTGGTATGCTTTGCAGATATTTAGTGAAGATTGTTTCTAAATCATCCGCATAGATAATGTTGCCAGCTAAACCTTTTTCACTGGTTTGCATTTGATAAGCAACTTGACGCAACATTGCTTGTTTATCTTTATAATCAATAATGTCCAGACGTTCATCCGGCTTTAAATTGCGTCCGTCGTCCCAATTATGCAGCAAAACCTCTGAAGCATCTTTATACAGTTCACTTCTATCTCTGGGTAATTCTCGCTTGAGATTGAGAATTGCCATCATGGTTAACAACAGAGGATTTTGTGCTAGTTCTGCAATTGCTTTTGATTCATTAATTACTCTTTGCAGTCGCTCACGTTTGATATTTTTATCTCTTTCTTCGGCTTGACTAAAAGTTTTATCATGCCAACGTTCGATAAAATCTTGAATCTGTGCTGGTTCTAAATCTTGCAACATGAAGTGGCGAAACTCTGCATCTCGCAACTGTTGCTGTTTATAGCCGATGATCCGAGAAGTGACAATAACCTGCACATCGGGATATTCATTAGTGAAGCGATGAATACTGGTAATTACTTCCTCCCGCTTCGCCAATTCAAATATTTCATCCAAACCATCAAACATGACTAAAGCATTACCAGCCTTTAGCTGCTCATGCAATTTATGCTGATTGAGGTGATAAAAACAATTGGGACTATTATGGTAAAATTGGAGAAAATTATTACAACTACCCGCATCGCGATCGCGCATATAGTTGCGTAATTCAATTAGCAAAGGAATTGGCAGATTAAAATCATTCTGTTCGAGAGTTTTTTCTACCCAATCCAACGCTAGATATTGCAACAATGTAGACTTACCAGAACCAGGATCGCCTAAAATAACTAAATAATTTTTACGTTGCTTATCTCGGAGCACATCTAATACTGAACGGATTGGCTGTTCAAAATAAGTGCGTTGATAACGTTCTGTTTCCTCTTGGAGCTTTTCTATTTCAAATTCCGCATCTAATTGGTTACTTTCTTGTAACCTGCGGAGATGTTCTTTAGGCAGTTCGGGTAAAACCTGATAAACTTGACGAACATTTTGCGGGATAAACATTTGCCATAAGTTTACCGGATGTTCGCGGGATGTAGTTTCTAAACTATCTAACTTCAGATTGCCGTAGCGTTCACGAATAGTTTCTAAATATTGCGGTAAATTAAAATCCTTGGGAATATCAGCGTTTTCTTTTAAAGTCTTATCAATACTGGATAATTTTTGAAGTTCCAAGATATAGCGTAACTCTTCTGAATCCGAAAGAATATCTTGAACTTGTATGAGATACTGTTCTATAATTGTTTGCCAGTTTAATTTAGGTGGTAGAGGTTGGAGTTGAAGTCTTTTCCAACTATCTGCTAGTGTTTTAAAATCTAGAGAATCACATTTAATATCAAAAGCCTGACCAAGAATTTCTTTAACCGATTTATCACGGATAAATTTATTGATATCTTCAGCGTAATTTTGAATCTCAGCTTCAGAAAGTCTGCAACGAACCTTTAACTGCTGCTGCATCGCTTGCAAAAATTCTGTCAGCGCCATAACTACAGCTTTCTGAAGCGGTTCTTGCTTGAAGGGAGCGGTTGCAGCATTATTAAAGATATTTTTGAAAAAATCTTTAGCGTAGTCCTTGACTAAATCTTTGAAAAATTCTTCGCTAATAATAGTTTTGACAAGAAATCCAACCGCTTTTTGACCTATCCAGAGAGTGAACCACTCAACTATCATACTCACGCCTGCTAAGTGCTTGACTACGAGTATATACACCCGCCAGAGAAATCTTTCCAGATTTGTGGGTTTTTAACTTAAAAGCGATGCTGGCTGAAGATTTGTTAAAAATAACTAATATAGTGTGCATGGATATTAGGAGTAATTTTATGGTTCTACAAGTTAACCCCATCCAAAAAGAACCAATTGTTACTTGGGAAGCACTTCCAGCCGACTTCATTTTACCAGACGATCCAGTGGAAAATATTCAACAACCTGCGATCGCTGCTGCGCTTACCGATGCTTTGGGAACCGCAGCACGCATCCAACCCCAGATGCTGATTGGCTCTAATTTTGGACTTGTAGCCACAGTCAACAAAAAAATCGTTGTCAAAGCCCCAGACTGGTTTTATGTTCCTCAAGTGCAGTCTGTGGGAACAAATGTAGTTCGTCGCAGTTATACCCCGAATTTAGAAGGCGCTGCTGTGGCTGTGGTGATGGAATTTCTTTCAGACACAGAAGGGGGAGAACTCTCAGTCCGTTCAACTCCACCCTACGGTAAACTCTATTATTACGAAAAGATTCTCCAAGTTCCAACCTACGTAACCTACGACCCTTACGAACCAAGCATAGAAATACGATGCTTGCAAAATGGACAATATACTTTGCAGCAAGCAGACGCTAATGGACGTTACTGGATTCCTGAGTTAGAGTTATTTCTCGGAATTTGGCAAGGTGAAAGATTATGCCAAACCATGAATTGGCTGCGCTGGTGGGATACAGAAGGAAATTTGCTGTTGTGGAGTAGTGAACAAGCCCAACAAGAACGTCAACGTGCTGAACAAGAACGTCAACGTGCTGAACAAGAACGCCAACGTGCTGAACAGGAAAGCCAACGCGCCCAACAGGAAAGCCAACGCGCCCAACAGGAACGCCAGCGTGCTGATATATTAGCAGCTAAGTTACGTGAGCTAGGTATTGACCCTGATGCGTAGGCGTAACCCGTTGTAGATATCGCATAACCTAACAAATGCTGGGAATAATAATTTTGGTACATCAGCACCAAAATTCATTCCATGAAACAGCAAAAAAATCAGTTCAGCCATCTTACTGCGATCGAAAGAAATTATCTATCATTTCCGGCACAGTTTTTATTAAATCAAAACCTTCTCCAAGGCAAAATACTAGACTTTGGCTGTGGTCTTGGTAATGATGTTAAAATATTGCGCCAAAAAGGCTGTGATATTACAGGCTACGACCCTTATTATTTTCCAGAATATCCTGATACTAAATTCGATACAATAATTTGCTTTTATGTTTTAAATGTTTTATTTACAGAAGAACAAACTAATGTTCTTATGGAAATATCACATTTATTAAAACCAGGAGGCAAAGCTTATTATGCTGTGAGAAGGGATATCAAAAGAGAAGGATTTCGAGAACATTATGTCCACAAAAAGCCTACCTATCAATGTCTTGTAAAACTTCCTTTTACTTCACTTTGTTTAGATGAGCATCGTGAGTTATATGAGTACATTCACTATAATCATCAGCGTAATTCATCTAATTATTGTATATTCTGTAATCCTCATAAAAGTCTCAAACTATTAACTGAATCAGCAACTGCTTATGCTATTTTTGATGGCTATCCTATAAGCAAAGGACATATTTTGATTATTCCCAAACGTCATGTCGGTAGTTATTTTGAACTACCATTTAAAGAACAATCTGCTTGCTGGTTCATGGTGAACAAAGTACAAGAAATTCTCAAAGCAGAATTTGAACCCGATGGCTTTAATGTAGGAATGAACATCAATAGAGCCGCAGGTCAAAATATTATGCACGCCAGTATTCATATCATCCCTCGTTACAAAGGTGATACTGTTGGCTCTAAAAGTGGAATCAGGAACGTTATTCCTAAAAAGCAATAGTTTTTTACTGAAAGCTTCCAGTAGCAAATCTTGATTTATGGCAAATGCATAAATCTGAAAAACCTGATTTTCAGTCTTGTTGAAAATATGGCAAAATATTTCAGTTAACCCAGATTATCTGGATCTATTCCTAACGCTCTTAATTGTTCTGTCAATTGTTGCACCCGAAGTTCTGCTTGTTGAGCGCGTTGTGCTTCTTGTTGAGCGCGTTGTGTCTCTTGTTTTACTTGTTCTGCGGGCGTGAGATACCGTTGTCCTTGCTCATCATACCAATACATCCATTCCCGCGTTACGCCGCAATAGTTGCCCCTTTCGCAACCAATTCCTAAGCCAATTTCTGGTAGCCAAACAGGGTTTACCTCTTGCAATTCATATTTACCATTAACTAACTTATGTACTTCCAGATGCGGTTTGCGGCGGCGACGAGAGGAATAAATTACGTAATAAAGTACACCCAAAGCCTCATATTCAGCCAATTTACTAGTATATTCCTTGCGATAATTTTGGGAAACTACTTCTAGGACGAAAATCGGTACAACATTTTCATCCCACAGCACATAACTGGGACGCAGTTCCTCATCATAAAACCGCTCTACCCCTAAGCTCAAAAACCCATCTGGCACAATGGGCGGTTTGTCGGGGTGATAATAAATACCCATATCTATGGCAAAGAGCCAATCCATGCGTTCTGACCAAAGTATCAGCAGAATCGCCTTCAGCAAGCCTGGTATTAATTCTTGCAGTTCATTATCCACAGGCGTTTCATCAGAGTCTGGTAGTTCCTCGGCTGAGGGCAAGTACCTTGGCAAGTTGTACTCTAACATGGCTGGTTTCCCCAAAACTCAAAGGATATTTGGCTCTATTTGGCTCACCAGAATTATAGCGATTTATCTGCTAGCGATGTCTTCGCAGAAATCAGTCGTTAGTGCATATTTTTGTTCTAAGGACTTCCAAATAAAAAAATACTCAACTACTTCTTGTGGGGTGGGCAACACGAGCGCCGATATACAAGGGTTCTCGTGTCGCCCACCCCACAAGATTGAGTAATTTATTTGTTGGAAGTCCCCTACATAATTTACTTGCACGCGATAAATAACCATCTTGTTTGATTATTTTATGGCCAAAGTCACAAGATCGATTTGGATTCAAGTTGCGATCGCTCGCCCATTACCATGATGTACTAAGGCTGCTGTTCCATGTTCTGAAGCACGTAACTCCTTGTCAGAGATTTGCGGCTCCTTGCTATAGACCGAACTTAGTAAGATATTCAGAACTCCACTTGTTTCAGCTTGACTGACGGCGCGATGTGTAATCAATTCACCTACATTCAGTATCACGTTGTCTTCTGGGTCAAGAATGACACGGGTAACTGGACGACCCAATGCTTGTTCAATCCGTTGATTTTTCATTGCCCGTCTGCTGCGTCCTTGTAACTTTTCTGCCTTCGCTTTCAAGGCTTGCCAGAAAGTGTTGAGATTCTCTTGAGCGATGCTTGCTCGATCGCCCAGTTGAACTTTGTTTTCTAACCATCTGTCACTTGCAGTAGAACGGACTGCGGTTGCCAGATTCAGACCGACAGCGTTCAGCAATTCTGCTTCTTTAGCGTAAATCTGAGCGCGATCGACAAGGGATTCTGTCACAATCTGCCCAGATGCCGCAATAATTAAGCCATCGTCAGTACGCACTGTTCGCAGGACTCTACGCCCTCTTGCCTGCTGGATCGCCACATTTGCTGTCAAGGAATCAACTGAGTGACGCAGACTAGCGGTGCTGTTCTGAGTTACGCTGCCAATTCGATTGCCAACAGATGCTGTTGCTGCTTGTAAATTGCGGCTGATGTTGGCAGTCAGACTGCCACCCGTGGCTCGATAGAGTTCATCAAGGATACCCAGGCGATCGGCCGCTTCTGCATTGACTAGGGTGACTTCTTGATCCTTTAGTAGCAGTACATTCCCATCTGGAGTCAGCACATCCCGATCGAGACACTTGCCAATCACATATACCTTTTGTTCGGCAGGATCGACCAAATTGTTTGTCAGGGAGGCAGTTGCATCTCGATTGAAGTCTTGGAGTTTGCTGCCAGTAGCATCAGTTGCAGCTTGCAATTGCTCACCTGCATTCTGGCTTGCTGACTGTAGCCCCCGGTTCACTTTCTCTACCGAGCTTTGCAGTTGCTCATTCACAGTTTGAGCTGCTGTTTGCAGTCTGCGGTTAGTAGTCTGGGCTGAGTCCTGCAATTTATCTCCAGTTGCCTGAACTGCTCCTCGGATACCACCAACCTGTTCTTCCATCAGTTGAGCAGTTTCTGGAGGTACAAAGGCAACATCGTCACCAATTTTCAGTGTTTCGCTAGCAGGAACGAACGATCGCCCGGAATAAGCATCGGCAAATACACCGCCAGAAACTTCGTATCCTTCCACCAGTCCACTATGCTCATCAAAGAACAAATCGACTAATCCACCGAGGTCGAGTCCCTCTGTAGTCAGAATTCTCTTTTTTCTCAGCACGATATTTTGGTGCAGAATCTCTTTAATTACAGGGACACGATATGCCTTCACAACAGATTCTTTCGAGTTAACTACGATCGCATCTGACCCGATCGCTTGTACCTCTTGTAGGGGAATTATTTTTGCGTCTCGAAACAGTCCCTTCTCTGCAACGAGAAAACCCAAAAGTTGATTGCGTTCCCGATCAAAAATTAAATCTATAATTCGGACAATTTTCTTACCTGTGTCGTAGGTGACGACCACTTTATCGATAACATCACTACCTTTAAGCATTATATATAAGTAGGTGGGCGGGAAAATTTCTAACTATGTAACGAAAGCTTAACCAGAAAGACTAGAGTTAAATTTAATACGTTTTGTACTGTATTTGCCT
>NZ_JBALDR010000025.1:0-105307 GCF_036917315.1 Nostoc sp.
AGTTAACAATTGCAGTTAACAATCTCAACGATCCTGGTGTTAACGATGCACCCACAGATTTGACAGTAAGTCAGCTAGCTGTTGATGAGAACGTACCTGCGGGAACAGAAATTGGCACATTTAGCACCACAGATCCAGATGCAAGCGATACATTCACCTACAGTTTAGTAACCGGGATAGGCGATACCGATAATAGTGCATTCACAATTGTTGGCGATAAGTTACAAATCAACGCCTCTCCAGACTTTGAAACCAAATCTAGTTACAACCTCCGGGTTCAGACAACTGATTCGGGTGGAGTTACTTATAGCAAAGAGTTAACAATTGCAGTTAACAATCTCAACGATCCTGGTGTTAACGATGCACCCACAGATTTGACAGTAAGTCAGCTAGCTGTTGATGAGAACGTATCTGCGGGGACAGTTGTTGGCACATTTACCACTAGCGACCCAGATCCAAACGACACATTCACCTACACTTTAGTACCGGGGACTGGCGATACCGACAATGCTGCATTCACAGTTGATGGCAATCAGCTCAAAATCAACACTTCCCCAGACTTTGAAGCTAAATCTAGTTACAATATCCGAGTTCGGACAACTGATGCAAGTGGAGTTACTTATGAAAAAGCATTAGCGATCGCAGTTAAGAATCTGGACGATCGTGGTGTCAACGATATACCAACCCTGACGAAGAATACTAACGATATCTTTACTATCCAAGGTAAAGGTAACAGTGACAAAGCAACACTCTCAGTCAAGCTGACGGGACAGAGTTCTAAGCATATTTATGAATTGGGAGTCTTTGCTGTAGATGATGAACAAGGGAAGATTGAAGGTATTGCCACTAGCGATGCTGGTTACACTGAAGCAGCTTTGAAACGATCCAAGGTAATTCTCTCCTCACTTACCAATTATCCTGTTGGATTTAATACTAATTTAGCTAGTTTGGAGGAATTTAATTCTGGTCAACAGCTAAGATTTTGCTTGGTACGCGATAGCACTACTGATAGTATCTTGGCTGGACAAGCTGCTTTTACAGATGTACTGCTTTCCGATCCGACAAATGTTAAAATCACAAGCTTGGGTAATAATAGCTTCTCCTTGTCTTGGAAAGCTAGCAACGGTTCTGAATTTCAGGATTTGATGCTAACAATTCAGGCAACAGATGAAGATTTGCCTTTGGGTGTAGCTTCCCAAGGAAAGCAACAAGGAGAACTCCTTGATTTACGTGGTGTGACACAACAGATAAAAGCTGATTTTGTCGTCAATAGAGAAGCTGCATACGACAATTTTGTCGGTTTCTATGAAGTGGCTAATGAAAATGGTGGTATCGATACCAACGACGATGGTACAGCAGATATTCTAGTAGGGCAAGCTGGTTATGCTGAAGCTGCTATACGTGGACGTGTTGCAGGCATTGACTTGATGGTGAATAATCAAGGTAGCGCAAGTTACTCCGGGAATCTTGAGCCTGATTCTCTGTTTGCACCCTTTATTATTGTTAATGGTAAACCCGATGCCATTCTCGATGTCGATGCTAATAACAATCCAGCGGTTTACTTTGCATTTTTGGGCGCTAACTCAGACAAGACAGATCACATTCGTCTGTTAGAAAAAAACACCTTTGGCTTTGAGGATTTAGCAAAGGGTGGTGACAAAGATTTCAACGATATGATTGTGCATGTCAATTTGAGTATTGGTTAGCTATTTAATTGTCAACTTAACATCAAATCAGCGGTTAAAAACCGCGTCTATGATTAGTTAAGTCTTTACTTCAAGTGCCCAGACTCAAAGAGTCTGAGCGCTTGAATATTAGGTTGCAGAGAAACTTCTGCTAGATTGTTGTAGAATTATGCGGGCATCATGTGCATACTTCTGCAAGACTCTGCACACTTACGGCAAGCAGCAGCACATTCCATCATTTTCGCGTCATCGCTCATCATCTCACACGCCATTGCAGTGCGATCGCACATCTCAGCGCAAAGCATACAAGTGCGTTCCATGAACTCAGAACCGCTCATCATCATATTCATGCACATCATGCACATTTCAGAGCAATCGCGCATCATGCTCATCATGCTCATCATGTTCTTATCCATGTGCTGACCACCTTTGCTCATGCAATGAGTCATGGTTTCCATGCACATTTTATGACAGTCCATACAAACATCCATGCAAGTCTGCATTTCTGGAGTCATGGTTTCAGTCATCATCATCATCATCATCGGAAATACCTCCTGATTTTTTGATGGATAAATAGTGTCCTTGAAAGGACTACTCATCACATTAGTCTTATCTTTTTAAGGAGTCAATGGGGTTTTTAATCCAGAATTTTTAAGCCTACTATCCCGATATAATTACCGGGAAATTGAATAAATTCTACACTAGTTTGGTGTTGTTTTTCTGGAGAATACTATATATTAAGGGTTATAAACCCTCGCTTCGGAGTGGGGTTTGATTTTAAAAGTCAACTTTACATCGGGGATCAAAAGTTAGAGTTAAATTTAACTCGAAAATGATGTTATCTTTTTTAACAAATGAATGCTTAAATCAAGCATTTGTAAAATTATATTAATCTAGGTTTCATTAATTTATATTAACTTGAAAATATATGGTCTGATAAATTTGTAATTCATAATGGAATTTAAACGGCACCTCAAACAAAAGTGCGTCACAAAAAAGTAGTTTTCACAACTTACATAAGAGAGGAAAATAAATTATGATGTCGGTTATAGATTTGATTCTAATTTGAGTAAGCGATCGCTCGCTGCTTGTAATGTCTCAGGTCTTTTGCTAAAGCAAAATCTGATTAACGAATGTCCTTTTTCTGGTTGGCTAAAAAAGCTGGAACCGGGAACTACGGCAACACCAATATCTTTAATCAGATGGTACGTGAATTCAACATCTGTTTTATAGCCAAACTTTGAAATATCGGCAAGAACATAATAGGCTCCTTTGGGAACGAAATAGGGAATTCCAACTAGGTCTAGAATTTGTAAAATGCTATCTCGTTTCTGGTGATAAAGTTTGGCTAGTTCTTGATAATAGGATGGTGGCAGCTGCATGGCGGCGACTCCGGCTCGTTGCAATGGTGCAGGTGCGCCAACAGTGAGAAAATCATGGACTTTGCGAATCGCCCCTGTCAATTCCGGGTTTGCCAAAATGTAGCCGACTCGCCATCCAGTGACGCTATAAGTTTTGGATAAACCGTTAATAGTAACAGTGCGTTCTTCCATTCCGGGAAGAGTCGCTAGGGCAATATGTTGAGTGCCGTCATAAAGAATATGTTCATAGATTTCATCAGTGAACGCTAACACATCCCATTTTTGACAAAGTTCAGCAATTAGCGTGAGTTCTTCACGGGTGAAAACTTTACCTGTAGGGTTGTGGGGTGTGTTGATAATAATTGCTTTGGTATTGGCATTGAAAGCTTGACGCAACTGTGCCTCATCAAATGTCCAATGAGGAGGATGCAGTGTCACGTAGCGGGGTATAGCACCAGCTAAAATCGCATCGGGGCCGTAGTTTTCATAATATGGCTCAAATACAATTACTTCGTCACCCGGATTGACTGTCGCTAGCATCACAGATGCCATTGCTTCTGTGGAACCACAGGTAACAGTGATTTGGGTTTCAGGATTGATATCTAAGCCGAGATACCAACGGACTTTATTGGCGATCGCATGACGAAATGGGCGATCGCCCCAAGTAATGGCATACTGATTAACATCTGCCTCTATGGCCTGATATGCTGCCTGTTTCAACTCCAAGGGACAAGGAAAATCAGGAAACCCCTGTGCCAAATTCACCGCATCGTGTTGCAGCGCCACCCTGGTCATTTCTCGAATCACCGACTCTGTAAACTGTTCTGCCTTCGCTGATATTTTTTGTCGCCCAATCTTACTCACCCCTATACCTCCGTATTGCCGTTAACCGAAAATTTCTGCAATCCCGATAAAATCCATAATGTTGATAGATTTATCGTAGTATACTCAAATTTCCGATCCAGAGGGAATGCAACCTCATAATCTATATACTTAATTATTGAGATTAATAGTCAATTATTGAAGTACCGATCCAGAATCATCATGAAATCTTTGCACCGTCCCGATCTTTATAGCTGGTCTAATTTCAATCCGGCAAGAAATATTGATTTCAATGGGATTGCCTGGATTCGCCCAGATGGCAACATCTTGATTGACCCAGTAGCCCTATCAAACCATGATTGGAATCATCTAAAATCCCTCGGTGGTGTGGTTTGGATTGTGCTGACGAATTCTGAGCATGTCAGGGCAAGTAAAGAAATTGCCGATCAAACTTATGCTAAGATTGCTGGCCCAATTGCAGAAAAAGACACTTTTCCTATACCTTGCGATCGCTGGCTATCTGATGGTGAAGAATTTGTCCCAGGACTGGAGGTGATTGAACTCAATGGTTCTAAAACTCCCGGTGAGTTGGCTTTGTTACTGGAAGAGACAACTTTAATTACAGGGGATTTAGTCCGGGCACGTAAAGCAGGTAGCTTGACGATTTTACCAGATGACAAGCTGCTGAATCGAAAGGAGGCTGTTGCTTCTGTTCGCAGGTTGGCTCAACTGAGTCGGGTAGAAGCAGTGCTGGTGGGGGATGGTTGGCCCGTCTTTCGGGATGGACGCGATCGCTTAAAGGATCTGGTAGCAACGCTGTAAATAATCGGGGTAGCACAGCTAGCTATGCTACCCTACAGGCGATTGTAGTTCAAATAGATAAAAAGGCTGTCAGAAGAAAATCAAACAACACCGTATCATGGTAGTTAGTAGCATTTATGTCTGATAGTTTCTTTTTTGCCATAAAAGAAAGAATATCAGGTAAGTAATATCCTGATTTCCTGACGGCAGAATGCGAAGGCTTTTAACGATCAACCTAGTTGGAGAACGCTGATGTCTAAGGAAAGAAAAAGTAATAAAGAAGCTAAAAAACCTAAAAAAGATCCTAAAGACAAAAAGGAGAAAAAAGAGCCAAACAAATAGGGTAATTTAGGTTATCTTTAGCGAAGACCAAGAGTTGCACTTTCCTAAAATTGACAATATTTCGTCCAGTAGCATTGAGTAGGAAAAGTTATTGTCAAAAATTTGTTCACCCTTGGTCAAGCCCCAAATCTGATGATTTAGGTTGTGTATGCGATGTCACGAAGGTCTACGCCTACGCAACTTAATTAAGCAGGCTCAAATTTTAGCGAAACACCGTTCATACAGTAGCGCTTCCCAGTGGGTGCAGGACCATCATCAAAAACATGACCCAGATGACCACCACAGCGACTACAATGCACTTCAGTTCTGGTCATAAACAACGACTTGTCTACAGTTGTGGCGATCGCACCTTCAATTGGATTAAAGAAGCTAGGCCAGCCAGTACCACTATTAAATTTGGTATCAGATGTAAACAGTGGTAGTTCACAGGCGGCACAATAATAAGTGCCTTGGTCGTATTCCTTATCTAATGGACTGGTGTGAGGGCGTTCAGTCCCATGTTTACGCAATACATTAAACTGTTCTGGCGTTAAAATCGTGCGCCATTCTGACTCTGGTTTGGTAACTTCAAATCCACTTTGAGAAGTTGTCATTGCTTGTGACCCCCAATTGATATACCTTGATAACAATGCTGTGCCGACTATGACTGCACCAGCCTGTAAAAAATAGCGTTTGTCCATATATCTATTATTTTCTATTTTCCGGTTCACTGGGCAATCAATTCCAGTACGGGATTCCCTACATGAATGACTATAATCAGCGATCGCTCTGAATTAGCCCTGATAAACTGATTAAAATTGGCTAAGAAACAACAAATTATTTTTCAATAAAATACTAGGCGGCCATCGGATCGATTTGACCTAATTTTGGACAATAGCAAGTATAGTTTTCAACTAGAGCATAACGATAGATAATCAATCGTCTTCATCAGAGATGGTTGTGAGATCCTGAGTAGTACCGTGTTTACCCTGATTCGTCAGAAATACAAATGCGCGATTGAGCCGCTTCACCCCACTTAAGGTAATTAGGGTGAGTAAGCCTCCCAATAATCCCATTTGCCACAAACCACAACCAATTGCAGCCCCCAACCCAGCCGCCGTCCAGACACAGGCGGCTGTAGTTAAACCTTTTACTTTTGGCGTTGCAGATTTTCTCGGAGACTCTTGTAAAATCAATCCGGCTCCAAGAAATCCAACCCCGGTAGCTACACCTTGAATTGTGCGACTCAGTGCATTGGTAGCAGCATAGGGACTCTCGCCCTCAGCCTGCAAAGGAATCATCACAAATAATGCTGCTCCCATACTCACGAGCATGAATGTTCTCATCCCTGCTGGTCTACCCCCTTGCTGACGGTTAAATCCAATCAAGCAACCAACCAGGAGCGCCAAAGACAATCTAAACGCTATATGTGGCCAATCGTTGGCAGCAATAAACATCGGCCCCATTGCTTTATTTCTCCTAGAGACAGAACAGAATTTTGCACCTATTGGCAGTGGGCTGGATGGCTACCCACTTTTGTCACTGAAAACTTAAGCGCAGCAAATCAATAAGTGTTCAGTACATTAAGGTTAATTTAACAAAAGGTTATAGATAAGTAAACCAATATACACAAAGCTACCATTGCTGGATTCTTCCTAGAGATAGAAAGAAGGCGGCAGGGGAGGAGTGGGAAAGCAGGGGAGCAGAGGAGCAGGGGAGAAGTTGCAGTAAGTTTTTTCCCTCTGCACCTCTGCCTCTTGTGCCTAATGTCAATCAATACCCAACGCTAGTTTTTTGAACACTGCCTAATATACATTGGTCTGGTAGGAATACCGGAGTTTTCTGAAAACTTCTTGCTTACTTAAATGGAATATGTGATACTCTAAAAACTATAAATAAAGCACGGTATTTCTATCGATTTGCCGGAGTTTAAAAGGACAGGATTCATGCAGCTACTATGGTTCATCCCAACTCATGGCGACGGACGTTACCTTGCAACTGCTACAGGCGGACGGGCAGTAAGCTTTCCTTATCTGCGGCAGATTGCCCAAGCGGTGGATGACCTTGGTTATACAGGGGCATTGCTGCCCACGGGACGTTCTTGCGAAGATGCTTGGATTGTAGCGTCAACGTTGGTATCCCTGACGCGACAGATGCGTTTTTTGGTGGCAATTCGTCCCGGCTTGGTATCGCCTGGAGTAGCAGCGCGGATGGCGGCGACTTTCGATCGCCTCTCTGGGGGACGCTTGCTGATTAATGTCGTGACAGGGGGCGATCCCGTGGAGTTAGCGGGAGATGGCTTGCATTTGGATCACGATCAGCGCTATGAATTAACAGATGAATTTTTAACAGTATGGCGAGCGATCGCTAGTGGAGAACAAGCCAATCTCCAAGGCGACTATTTCAACATTCAGGATGGGAAACTGCTGTTTCCACCCGTCCAGAAGCCATATCCGCCCTTGTGGTTTGGCGGTTCCTCTCCTGTTGCTCAAAAAATTGCTGCTAAACATGTAGATGTCTATCTAACTTGGGGCGAACCACCGGCGCAAGTAGCCGAGAAGATTGCAGCAGTTCGGAGACTTGCAGAAACACAAGGCCGGACTTTGCGGTTTGGGATTCGCCTACATGTGATTGTGCGCGAAACCGAGAGTGAAGCTTGGGATGCGGCGAATGAATTGATTAAGTATGTAGATGACGAAGCGATCGCTAAAGCCCAAAAAACTTATGCCCGAATGGATTCAGTTGGACAACAGCGAATGACTCAATTACACCACGGTAATCGTGAGGCATTAGAGATTAGCCCGAACCTGTGGGCAGGAGTCGGTTTAGTCCGGGGTGGTGCGGGAACAGCCTTAGTCGGCGATCCCCAAACCGTAGCTGCCAGGATATTAGAATATGCAGATTTAGGTATTGAGTCCTTTATCCTCTCTGGCTATCCCCACTTAGAAGAAGCTTATCGAGTTGCAGAACTTCTATTTCCCTATTTGCCATTAGAGAATTTACCCGCAGTGGAAAAGCAACACGTCTTAAGTCCATTTGGTGAGATTGTGGCAAATGAAGATTTCCCTAAGCAAAAGCCTCAAGAAAGAGCAACGTCCATATCCTAGTAATTAAGAACTAGGAGATTAACAGCAATGCTGCACCAACAAATCGACCAAAAAATCTCAGAAAAAGAAGCGTGGGTATTGCGTCGTCAGTTGGGAATACCTAACAATAAACGCTTGTGGGTGCTAGCTTGCATGGATGAACGTTTACCAGTAGAGAAAGCATTAGGAATTGGTGAAGGAGACGCTCATATTTTCCGTAATGCTGGGGGATTAGTTACAGATGATGCAATTCGGTCAGCGATGTTAACTACACAGTTTTTTGGCACAAAAGAAATCATCGTCATTAATCATACCGAATGTGGCATGATGACAGCATCAGGAGACTTTCTCAGTGAGGTATTGCGAAATCAAGGTATTGATGTGGATCGAGTTAGTGTCGATCCTGCTTTGCCAGAATTGAAGCTACCAAAAGGCGTTTTTTCCAAATGGATCAAAACCTTTACCGATGTGGATGAAATCTGCACACAGCAAGTGCAATTACTGCGGAATTCTCCTTTAATTCCCCAAGATGTAGTTATTCATGGCTACATCTGGGAAGTAGAGAGTATGAGTTTGCGCCATCCTTACAAACGCCTGAGTGAGAAAGTCAACACAGCATCAGCTATGAATACCAAAACCACAAAACATACTGAACCCGTTTTAGAAATTGGGAGTTTAATTGAATGACAAATATTTTAGCGATCGCAGGTAGTCCAACCCACCCATCTAGAACCTATGGTGTTGTCGAATACACTGCCCAGCTTCTACAACAAGAAGGCTTGCATGTAGACATTATTTCAGTTCGAGATTTACCTGCTGAAGATTTAGTTTTTGGACGTTACGATAGCCCTGCTTTAGAACAGCCAAAAGCTTTATTAGCAAAGGCAGATGGTGTGATTATTGCCACCCCAATTTACAAAGCTGCTTACACAGGAGTGCTAAAAACATTTCTAGATTTGCTGCCACAAAAATCATTAACAGGTAAACCCGTATTACCAATTGCATTGGGTGGAACCATCGCTCATTTATTGGCAATTGAATATGCTCTAAAACCTGTGTTATCTGAATTAGGAGCGCGGCATATCCTAGCCACTATTTATGCGGTAGACAAACAAATTCAACGCCAACCCGATAACAGCGTCCTGTTAGATGAGGAAATTGAGCAAAGACTCAAAGACGTTCTCAAGGAATTTGTGAAAGCTGTAGAATATGATGCCGCAGCGCCTCAAGAATTGGTTCATGCCAATTAAATAATTAAGTTTATACCTCCGTTTGCTTGTAGCAGAGGGGTAATTTTTACCCATCTGTTACTTTTTTTTAAAGTTAATCAGAATAATATAAATTTATTCTCAAAAATTGCACTTTTATTGCAATATTAAAATTCTTTACAGACTACACTTATACTTATCTCCCAACTTCTATAGTCTATTCAACTAACACGGCTATAATTTATTATTTTTTCTATAAAATATCTTGTATATATGCAAATTGTCTCCTAACTCTACCTGTAGTAGATGAGTGAAATTTACTCATCTACTATTTTCTCCAATTAAATTTCAAAGTTTATCAACAAATTCACAAAAATATAGGTTGGATAAGGCTAATACCTTAACCAACCAAAGTGCGATCGCTTTTAATACAAGAGCATCACAACTTTATTGAGCTTTAACAAAGCTCAAGTTTTTACCCAATAGATTATTAGTCATAAACGTTAAAGTTGCAGACTGCGGTAAAAAGTTTATTGTAAATGAGTAGCGATCGCTTGAAAAACAAACTTTCTTTTATTTGGCACTAATTACAAGCTATCGTTGGCGCAACCAGCCCTAGGAATCTAAAGCCACCGATTAATGGCAATGCGCTTTTTTGGTCAGGTTAGCCAGTAAATTAGAAGTAGGGCGTAAAAAAATAAACTCAATGAAAGCGATGTCTAACGACAAGCCGCAAGGCGTCTGCGCTTCTGAACTTGCATCTATCGTCGGTGAAGAAAATGCTATTTGCCTTTGGGAAAATATCGAACTCAGTCAGCAAAAACTTATCCAACAGGCGATCGCTTCTGGAAAATCACCCAGTTGTATTGTCTATCCCCGCAGCCAAGAACAGCTAGCCGCAGTCATTACCACAACTCACGCAAATAACTGGCGCGTCCTTCCCTGTGGTAGTGGCAGTAAACTTAGCTGGGGTGGTTTAGCAAAAAGCATTGATGTTGTAGTTAGTACAGAACGCATCAACCAACTGATTGAACACGCTGTTGGCGATTTGACTGTCACAGTAGAAGCTGGGATGAAGTTCTCCGATTTGCAAGCACTTTTGGCAAAATCGCGGCAATTTCTCGCCCTTGACCCCACAGCACCAGAGTCGGCAACCATTGGCGGTATTGTTGCCACAGGTGATACAGGTTCTCTGCGGCAACGCTATGGCAGTGTGCGCGACCAGTTACTAGGTATTACCTTTGTTCGTGCTGATGGAGAAATCGCCAAAGCTGGGGGAAGAGTAGTTAAAAATGTCGCCGGATATGACTTGATGAAGTTGCTTACGGGGTCTTATGGCACATTAGGCTTTATTAGTCAACTAACTTTTCGCCTGTATCCGCTAGCAGAGGCATCGGGAACAGTGGTACTGACTGGTAAAGCTGAGGCTGTATCCCAAGCGGCTGATATCCTTCGAGGTTCGGCGTTAACACCAGTTCAGGCTGATTTACTATCAACTAAATTGGTGTCTAGTTTAGGATTGGGTGAAGGACTGGGATTAATTGCTCGGTTTCAAAGTATTAGTGAGAGTGTTAAGGAACAGTCAAACCGAGTTTTGGAAGTAGGGCAAAAGCTAGGCTTAAATGGGGCAATTTTTGCTGATGGTGATGAAGCTAATCTATGGCAGAGATTGCAAGAACGAATACATACTACTGCTACAGAATCTGTAATTACTTGCAAAATAGGAGTGTTACCTACTGCTGCTGTGGAGATTTTGACTCAGGTGGAGTTAGGTTTAATTCACATTAGTAGTGGTTTAGGTTTGTTACAATTAGAGAGTAAAAATCAAGTTTTGAAGGTGCGCGATCGCACTCAAGCTAATAGTGGTTTTTTAACAATTCTGGAAGCACCAGTGGCGGTTAAAGAACAAATAGATGTTTGGGGTTATACGGGGAATGCTTTGCCTTTGATGCGCCGTATTAAGGAACAGTTTGATAGTAAGAATATTTTAAGTCCTGGTCGCTTTGTGGGTGGGATTTAGTTTTAAGAAAATGTACCGCAGAGCCACAGAGGACACCAAGATAGAGAGGGGAAAAAGAGAAATATGCAAGTTTCAAAAAATTCTGTTAATAATACGGCTAGTTTAAAGAATTTGAAAGGCTTTGACGAGAGTCATCCGCCTGACCCGAAGTTAATTGATAGTTGTGTACATTGTGGATTTTGTCTTTCGACTTGTCCCAGTTATCGCGTGCTGGGTAAGGAGATGGATTCTCCTAGAGGACGCATCTATTTAATGGATGCAATTAATGAGGGTGAAATTGCCCTCAATACGGCAACAGTAGAACATTTTGATTCTTGTTTGGGATGTCTTGCTTGTGTGAGTACTTGTCCTTCTGGTGTGCAGTATGACAAATTAATTTCTGCAACTCGCCATCAAGTTGAACGAAATTATCCCCGCAGTTTACCAGATCAATTTTTTCGTCAACTGATATTTTCTCTGTTTCCTTATCCTAATCTTTTACGGGTTTTATTAGTTCCGTTGTTAGTTTATCAAAAGTTAGGATTTGCTAAGTTATTTCGGGCTACGGGTTTACTGAATAAAATATCGCCCCGTTTGGCAGCAATGGAATCAATTCTGCCAGAAATTACTCTCAAATCTTTTCAAGATAATTTGCCTAGTGTGATTCCTGCTAAAGGTGAAAAGCGGTATCGAGTCGGGGTAATTTTGGGTTGCGTCCAACGGCTGTTTTTCTCACCCGTGAATGAAGCAACGGTGCGCGTTTTAACAGCGAATGGTTGTGAAGTTGTGATTCCCAAATCTCAAGGTTGTTGTGCGGCGCTTCCCGAACACCAAGGACAAACAGAACAGGCGAAAGCTTTAGCAAGGCAGATGATTGATAGTTTTGCCAAGACAGATGTAGATTTCGTGATTATCAATGCTGCTGGTTGCGGTCATACTTTAAAAGAGTACGGTCATATTTTAGAAGACGACCTAGAATATCGGGAAAAGGCCAAGGATTTTGCAGCTAAAGTTAAAGATGCTCAAGAATTTTTGGCAACTGTTGGGTTAACAGCGAAACTTTCCCCACTGACAGATAAACCCTTGAATTTAGTTTATCAAGATGCTTGTCATTTATTGCATGGACAAAAGATTAGCGTCCAACCGCGTCAGGTGTTGCGACAAATTCCAGGGGTGAAGTTGAGAGAACCAATAGATGCAGCTTTGTGTTGTGGCAGTGCTGGGGTTTATAATATGCTGCAACCAGAAGTGTCTGAAGAATTGGGCCGGCAAAAAGTAGAGAATTTGTTGAATACTGGTGCTGAGTTAATTGCTTCTGCTAATCCTGGGTGTACTTTGCAAATTACTAAGCATTTGCAGTCGCAAGGTAAGAAGATTTCGGTTATTCACCCGATGGAGTTGTTAGATTATTCGATTCGCGGTGAGAAATTGAAATTGTAGACGTTTGCTAGCTGCGTTGTGCATTTACAATACTCAGCACTCTTCATTTAATCGGATGAGAATAATTTTGCTGGCTTAAGTGTGCAGAAAAAGAGGTAGAAATTGGTATGAGATTTAAGGGAATTTGAAAGCAAAGCACTCAATTTTTCAATGGGATTGGGCAACCATCTTAGAGAAAAACAAAGTTTGATGCCAACGGCAATATTTACCATATCTCAGGTTTGAGATTGTCAAATCGCAGCAAGAGGTTTGTGATTCCTTTGCTGCGATTTTAACTTTAATTGCGTGTGGCTTCCAGTAGGCGAGAAAAATAGAAGCGAGTCTTCGTCATTGCCCGTCGTTGCAATGAAAAGCCATTGCTTTCCAAGATTTTCACCACATCAGCCTCACGATGCAGATATGCACGAGTGGCTTTACTTGGTCCAGGAAAGAAACTGCCAATTTTCTTGAGTATACTCAGGGCGCAGGTCTTCGGCGCAAAACTGAGAATTATCCGCGACTGTGCCAAAGAACAGAGGTGAGATATCATCTCATCGGCTTTTTCTTGAGGGTAATGGATGAGAACATCTAGGCAAATAACCGTATGGTAGCTACCACTCAACGATTCCAAATCCTGCACGGCAAAAGTAGGATTTTCGGTATTTCCCAAAGTTTGCTTTGCTCTATCTCTGCCTTCTTCTACCATTTTTTCCGAAATATCGGTGGCATAGACTTTGGCCCCATCTACCGCCAGGGGAATGCTGAGACTACCGACACCACACCCAGCATCACAGATTGATAGCTCTGGTAAATTGTTATCAGCCTTCAGCCAACCGAGAGCTGTATCCACAGTTTGCTGGTGTCCAGTGCGGATGTCTAATTGGACTTTGTTGACTTCGCCATCGCCGTAGATTCGCTTCCAACGGTCAAACCCTGTGGAATTGAAATACTCGCGAACAATCGTTTTGTCGTCGGCTGCGTTCATAAACTTCGATTTTTAGGGGTTCCCAATGCTTAAAATTATCATTGATAGGAACCCATAAGAGCGGTCTTCCAGATTTTTCCAGATGATAGTTGGGCGATAAGCAAGGATACTTACGTACATAGAGTAACTCAGGCTATCGAATTCTAGCCCAGACGCGCAAAATTGAAGCTGTACTGGCTTAACAAGCAAAAGACTGAATTTAACTTGGGTTTTATGGCTTTTAGATATACCTTTTGCCCATAACAGCGATTTACTTTTAAATAAATCAGCAAATCGTGATATTTATATAATTACTTTGGATTAGTCTATATTACCAAATTTGATGTTGTAATTGCACAAGTTGTTGGCATTATTTTTTTGTTTAAATAATTGTTTAGGTAATATTTTTTATTTAAATGAAAACTGCTATTTTTCTATGGTTTCACAATTCACGATCGCTAAATACTATTTATAGCTATTTCAATACCCATAATTTTTGCAACCTCAAATCTCATCGAGATTTATATCTATGGATATAAAAAATACCTCCTTAAGATAGAATTGAATTGCGATCGCAACATTTAAGCTGTTAAAGATTTTATTATCTGTAACCAATTAAACTGAAATATCCAAACAATTTCAGTAAAATCTCGTATGTTTTTGGTACATCTACTATTTAGGCTGATTTATTACACATGACACTTAACTCACTCACAGACAGCCCTATCGTTGCATTTACAATTCTCCTAACAGTAATCTTTACTATACCTCCGATATTTGAGCGATTGCGACTACCTGGATTAGTGGGTTTGTTAGTAGCAGGCGTAGTCTTAGGGCAAAATGGACTAAAGTTGTTAAATCCTGAATCAGAAACTATCAATCTACTTTCGGATATTGGTAAGATTTATTTGATGTTCGTAGCAGGTTTAGAAATTGACTTAGAACAGTTCCATAAAACTAAAAATCGTTCAATTGGGTTTGGTATACTGACATTCTTAGTACCATTAATTGCTGGCATTGCTGTTGGACGTTTATTCAATTTTAGTTGGAATGCCTCCTTCCTAATTGGTTCTCTACTAGCATCTCATACCCTCTTAGCGTATCCAATTGTGAGTCGTTTGGGAGTAGTAACAAATGAAGCTGTAACCGTCACAATTGGGGCAACAATTTTTACTGACACAGGTGCTTTGTTAGTGTTAGCAATTTGTGTGGGAATTCATGGAGGGCAATTCTCTGCCTTAAGTTTAGCTACTTTATTAGGAGGATTAGCAATTTACTCTGTTGTTGTTTTGTTTGGCTTTGACTGGGCGGGAAAAGAGTTTTTCCGCCGATCTGGAGATGAACAAAGCAACCAGTTTTTGTTTATATTACTAGCATTATTTTTGGCATCTGTCGGAGCGCAGGTAATTGGAATTGAAAAAATTGTTGGTGCTTTTTTAGCAGGTTTAGCAGTCAATGACGTACTAGGACGTAGCCCAGTAAAAGAAAAGATAGAGTTTATTGGCAGTGTTTTATTTATTCCTTGTTTCTTTGTGGACATGGGATTATTGATTGATATTCCTGCATTTATAAGAACTCTCAGTTCAGTTTGGCTGACTGTGGTAATTGTAGTAGCTTTGATTGGCAGCAAATTTATCGCGGCATTCTTAGCCAAACTTTTATACCGCTATAATACGGCGGAATTGCTAACAATGTGGTCGTTGTCACTACCACAGGTAGCAGCCACACTAGCAGCAGCCTTAGTTGCATATCAAACTAAAAACCCTGCCGGTGAGCGCTTAATTAATGAAGGTGTTTTAAACAGTGTGATTGTTCTCATGCTGGTGACTGCAATTTTGGGGCCCATAATAACAGCACGGTTTGCTTCTTCGTTACAGCTTTCTCAGACAGATTTTGAAACAGATAGTTTGACAACTTGGTGGGAAACTAATGAAGCTCAACTAGTAGAGCAAAAACAAGATACATTTACTGTAGTAGTACCAATATACAATCCTCAAACGCAGCGGTATCTAATAGAAATGGCAGCACTGCTGGCTAGTCATGAATCTGGAAAAATTGTGCCATTAGCTATTACTAAAGCGCATATTCACATGGACGATCCACAATTAGTAACAGCGCTCGACCAGAGTCAGCAAAGATTAAGTTTAGCTAGAGAAATCAGTCAAGAATTTGATGTAGAAGTTTCACCTGCAAATCGGATTGATGATGATATAGCTTTGGCAATTAGCCGCACCAGTCGAGAACAAAATGCTAGTTTAATAGTGATGGGTTGGTCGCAGACAACAGGTTTACGCGCCCGCTTATTTGGTAATGTTATTGATAGCGTCTTCTGGTCTTCTCACTGTCCAGTTGCAGTTACACGCCTCTTGAGCAGTCCCAAGACAATCCAAAGAATTCTTGTACCAGTTGGAGACTTAACGCGCCAAACCATTGGTGCTTTAAGGTTTGCTCAGATTTTGGCTGATGTTAATCAGGCGGAAGTTGTGCTGTTACACGTATGCGATCGCAAATCACCCCCAAATCGAGTAGAAAGATTTGTATCTCAATTGTCTGACATCGCTTCTAAAAGCCAGTTACAGGTGAATACGAATATCCAAACAATCAGGGGTGATGATGTCGCTAGAGTCGTAATTCGGGAAGCTCAGGCGTTTGATTTAGCTGTATTACGTTCCGTTCGTTATCGCACAGCCGGGGGATTAGCAGTCAGCGAAGTGACAACGCAGTTACTTCGAGAATTGAAGTGTTCAATTGTGTTGTTGGGAGAGCCGAATTCGTGATGTGCCAGTCAACGCTAGTAAAATAATTGCGATCGCTTTTGGCTCAGTGATGGGAATCGACAAGAGCGATCGCGTGGTTTTATCACTATTCTCCAAATTACTCTTTAGACAATAACGGCTCAAATGATTGGTAAGCCTCATAATTCCGAAAATGCCGAGCATATAAATCAACAATATCCTCAGATGAATCAAAGTCATCATACAAAATTGAATTCACGTCTACTACTTGCTGTAAAGACCAAGTAATAGTTTCTCCATTTTCATTTGTATAGCTGACACTTTCATTTTTACCATGATTCAAAGCCTTTACTTTTGCTTGTTCTAAAGAAGCGGCTTTAATCAAAACAAAGCTTTCTTGGTACAAAGGTTGACGATCGGGTTTATCTGAAGATGATTTGTAGAGAATTATAGCAATATAGAAAGATTCTGCTTTATTTACACTTTTAGTTTCCATTTAATGTTCTCTCCAGCTATTTTTTGAATCTATTATCATTCAATAACTTCCAAGCTTTTTTACCACTAGCCGATTTGTTTTTCTTGATGTCTTCTAAATAAGAGTTCAGAAACTCGCTGGGAAACTCCCGCCTAATAGATGCTTTTCGGCACACACTAATAAAAATATCAGCAAACAAACTTAAGTTGTCGTTGGCTTCACAACTAGCCCCAGGTCTAAATTGGCTTATTAGTAAGGATTGCTGAGATAAACTTGCATTGTTGTAATTATAGGTTAAAGCCTGGGAGTGAGCAGCAATAGGTTGCACAAGCAATCCCATAGTTAACAGACTGGCCAGTGGTTTTTGCAACATAAACATATAGTTGAAAAATAGCCGACTATTTCCCTTTTCATAAGATAGTGAATCAATATTACCGCCGAAACCAACTGCGTACCCAACGCCACAACCGACGCAACCACACCCAAAAGCCACGACGATAGACTAGAGGCTTTTGTGGGTGAGAAAGACGCTCAATTGCATTGTTGCAATCTTGCACATTAGCATCAAGTCCCATCGCTTGACATAGTTCACGGGCATTGCGATAAGCACCCAGTGCGTCTGATTCTCGATTGATGTTTTCTAATGACCGACCTAAATTAAACCATGCGATCGCTTCAGTATTGCGATCGCCGATTTGGCTTAATATATCCAAGGACTGCTGACAGAAATCAATCGCTCGTTGGTATTCGCCCAAGCATAAGTAAGCATTGCCCAAATTGTTTAAAGAAGCACATTCGCCATTGCGATCGCCAATTTCTCTAGCTATATCCAAAGACCTCTGATAGAACTCTATCGCCCGTTCATACTGCCCCAGAGAGAAGTAAGCATTACCCAAACTAGCTAAGGATTTGCCCTCAGAATTGCGATCGCCTATATCCCTAGATATTTCCAAAGACTGCTGGGAGAAATCTATCGCCTGTTGGTACTGCCCCAGAGAGAAGTAAGCATTACCCAAACTAGCTAAGGATTTGCCTTCAGTATTGCGATCGCCGATTTCCCTAGCTATTTCCAAAGACTGCTGATGGAAATCTATCGTCTGTTGGTACTGCCCCAGAGAGAAGTAAGCATTACCCAAATTAGCTAAGGATTTGCCTTCAGTATTGCGATCGCCTATTTCTCTAGCTATATCTAAAGACTGCTCAAACAAATCTATCGCCTGTTGGTACTGCCTCAGAGAGCAGTAAGCATTACCCAAATTCATTAAGGATAAGCTTTCAGAATTGCGATCGCCAATTTCCCTAGCGATATCCAAAGACTGCTGGTATAAATCAATTGCCTGTTGGTATTGCCCCAAGGATTGGTAAGCAATGCCTAAATTGCCCAAGGCTATTTCTTCCCCACAGCGATGGCCAATTTGTCTAGCTATATTCAAAGACTGCTGGTAGAACTCAATCGCCTGTAGGTACTGCCCTAAGAAAATGTAAGCATTGCCTAAATTGCCCAAGGCGCTTTCTTCCCCATTGCGATCACCTATATCTCTAAATATTTCCAAAGACTGTTGGTGGAACTCAATTGCCCGTTGGTACTGTCCCAGGGAATTGTAAGTATTGCCTAAACCCATTAAGGAAGAACCTTCGCCATTGCGCTCGCCTATGTCTCTAGATATTTCCAAAGACTGCTGGTGGAATTCAATCGCCCGTTGGTAATGCCCCAGGGAATTGTAAGTATCGCCCAAATTGTTTAAGGAAGCACCTTCGCCATTCTGCTCGCCTATGTCTCTAAATATTTCCAAAGACTGCTGGTGGAACTCAATCGCCCGTTGGTACTGCCCCAGGGAGTCGTAAGTATTGCCCAAACCCGCTAAGGAAGAACCTTCGCCATTACGATCACCTATGTCCCTAGATATTTCCAAAGACTGCTGATGAAACTCAATCGCCCGTTGGTACTCCCCCAAGTATCTGAAAATATTACCCAAACCCCTTAAGGAAGCACCTTCGCCATCGCGATAGCCAATCTCCCTTGCTATGTCCAAAGATTGCTGGTGGAGGTCAATAGCCAGTTGGTACTGCCCTAGAGATTTATAAGCATCACCTAAGAAATGAAGAACAATCTGATAATTCCGGTTTTTTCTACTCCCAGTTTTTTGCCAAACTTCTATTAACTGCCTCAATAAATCAACTTGATCTGCATAATAGCCCCGCAAGGTTAAAAAATCATAGTAGGTGGTTAGTCCATCAAATGCCAAGCCATAGTTTTCTAGTTGATATCTGTGATAAAAAACTTCTAAATACTCCTTGATATCTTCTTTAGTCTGCCAGGGTTCTTGTTTAACATTCAAAAGATAGTAATCAATAGCTCGTTGATGCGCCTCTGTGTGATTGCCGGCCTTATACCGCACATACTCCAACACCACAGCCTGAAACTCAAACTGCCGCTTACCATTGAGTTTTTCTAACAGCAGAGAACGCTTAACCAGATTCCTCAATTCTTCCTCAATCTCTGTTTTTGAACTTCCCGGCAACACCGCCACGGCTGCTGCACTCTCAACAGCACCACGATAAACACTGATATTGAGCAATAAAGCCTTTTGCAATTCACTCAATCGCTCAAAACTGGCATCCAATACCAACACCATCCCCACATTTTCCCGGCGATGCACACCTACCACTTGGGAATCTGTCAACAACTGTCGCAAATTCCCTAAGCCTAAATCTGCCAATCGTCTTAAATCCGGATCTTGGGGATATTCTTCTTTTAATAAATCTGCTATTAATCTCAACAGCAGGGGATGCCCATCTACCAATTCGACAAAATCCCCTAAATCACCGCGAATGCCTAATGCAGTTAACAGTGCTACTCCTTCTTCTAGTTGTAAACCTTTCAGGGGTTGCCACTCAAAGCCTTTTAATTCTGGTCTTTCTCTGGTGGTGACTAGCACTTTACTATTACCGCCATATTCTACCCAAGCATTGAAAAAGTCGCTGTAGAATTGACTTCCCCACTGTCTATCAGGCTGTAATAAACTCTCCAGGTTGTCAATGATGAGTAAATATTGACCAGATCGCAAACACTTAACTAGTGCCTCTACTAACTGCGCTTCTTGTTCTGGAACCGGAAAGCCAAATTCACTGAGGACTTGGCGGGCTAAATCGCTAAAACCTGCTCCATAACTAATATCTGCCCAAAATCGCTTAGGGAAACCCTCATTTTCGTCATAAATTTTAGCAGCTAGCATCGATTTACCTGTGCCACCGATACCTTCTATACCAATTAAGAAAGTGTTTTTATCAGTTAACCATTGCTGTATTTGGGCAATTTCTGTTTTACGTCCCTGCCAGTAAGCCAAACTTTTGTTAGGGTTGCCTGCTTTGAGAACCCCAGGCGATTCTGGTTGAGAGATTTGTTGTAATCGCTCTAGTACTGGTTCTATTCGGTCAACAATAATCTTGACTTCTGCTGCATTTATCTGTCCTACTTGAGTTACCTTACTGTTACCGTAGGCAGTGAGATTCATTTCAATGTTGTTCGAGTTACTGGGGCTAGGTTCCTCTGCCATTGCTTACATTAAGTAAAAATTTTGCTTGATATTGTGGCTGTGAACTCGGCCGTTCGTGTTCAGAACTCGGTTGTTCCTGTTTAGAACTCGGTTGTTCCTGTTTAGAACTCGGTTGTTCCTGTTTAGAACTCGGCCGTTCCTGTTCAGAACTCGGCCGTTCCTGTTTAGAACTCGGCCGTTCCTGTTTAGAACTCGGCTGTTCATGTTCAGAACTCGACCGTTCCTGTTTAGAACTCGACCGTTCCTGTTCGGAACTCGAAACATCAAAATTTTTAGGGTGGGCAGTACTCTATCCACCCTATTTAATTAAAAACTTACTTGGTTGGCGTCAATCTTCCCAACTTGCTTCACCGTACTTTGGTCGTAAGCATTCGCACTGACCTGAATATTGTCTCCGGGTTTGTCAGTCGATGCTTGCAAAATTTTAGCTATTTCCTCTGCAAGTACTGTATCCGCTTCTAAAATCTTCTTGAGTTGCACTCGCAAACTTGCTTGTAAATCTTCATCTTCTGGCTTTTGCGCCACATCCGTTGCTGCTTCGTTCGCTGCTTCCTTAGCCTCTACTTTGGGATGTAACTTAGCCCAAATAGCTTTAGCTTTATTCCAAACATCCTCACCTACTTTCTGAGATGCCCCTTCTACGGCCTTATTACCCACATTCAACAAAAATGGCAGACAGGGAGCGAGAAATTTAACGAGTAGAGCTATATCCATTGATTTACAATGTCTATTTCATAAATGTACATTTTTACTGAGTATAATTAACGCTTCTTCCCGTGTCACCTTGATGCAAAATTTAGCCCAAGAATCGCTGCCAAGTTAATTCTTTTGTCGCTTCATCCCAATACCAGCGTAATAAATTAGCGGGTTGACTCTTGGCAATTCCAGGCAAACCAATTGCTTGTCTAGGTGCATCTGTAGCTAGTAAAATGGCAGTCTCCACATCACAAATCCCCCACTTCACCAAATTCTGCACTCCCACTAATAAAGGTAAAGTCGTCCCCGATAAAGTGCCATCCGCCAGTCGTGCTGTACCGTTTTTAACTTCAATTTGCCGACTGTCCCAAGGATACACGCCATCGGGTAGCCCCAGAGGTGAAAGGGCATCACTCACAAGGAACAGCCCTTTCTCTTGATAGCTAGCGCGAAGTAATATTTGCAGCATCGTGGGCGAAACGTGTTCACCATCAGCAATAAAACCACACATCACATCAGGATGAGTAATTGCTGCGCCTAATAATCCTGGTTCGCGGTGATGTAGTGGTGGCATGGCATTGAAAGCATGAGTTACCATCGTTGCACCGAGTTCAAAAGCAAGTTGCGCTTGGGCTGATGTTGCCTGAGAATGTCCTAAACTAACGGTAATTCCCAAAGAACGCAAATATGGAATTACTTCGCCAGTGGGATCTAACTCCGGCGCTAAAGTGATGACTTTTACAATGTGAGCATAATCACCCAAAACCCGCTTTACCTCGTCAATTGTTAAGGGTAATAAGTACTCTGCCGGGTGTGCGCCGCGTTTTTGGTAATTCAAAAATGGGCCTTCTAAATGGACTCCGAGAATCTTGGCAGATGACCTCACCCCCAACCCCTCTCCGTTGACGGAGAGGGGAGTAAAATTAGCAAAGACTGCAAGCGATCGCTGAATCTTTTCTACTGAAGTTGTCACAAGTGTCGGTAAAAATCCATCTACCCCGACATCCCACAAAAATTGCGTTATTTTCTGGAGTACATGAGCATTTTCAGCCGTCAAATCAGGAAATGCCAATCCCAAAGCACCGTTAATTTGCAAATCAACGCCACCCAATGAAATCCAGTCGCCTGCTACATCTATTACAGATGCACGGCTGTCTGCTTTTATTGCACCCATTGGAAAGATTTGCTCAATTATGCCCTCTGGATTAACCAAGAGCATCTGCAAATCTTTGTAACCAGTCACTCTAGCATTGATAATATCTACAGGATTTTGTGTTGCTTGGGTCATCACACTGGCGAGAATAGAGCTAAATCTGATTTTAGATGCAACTTACATCAATGAATCAATTCAAACAACGCCAATAGATGAGATGATGATCCGCATCACTTAGCTTCCATAAGCTAGCTCAAATAATTTTGAATTTTGAATTTTGAATTTTGAATTATTATGACTCCCCTAGTTGGTATTATCATGGGCAGCGATTCCGATTTGCCCACTATGAAAGATGCGATCGCAGTTTGTGAAGAATTTGGCGTTGAGAGCGAAGTTGCGATCGTTTCGGCTCACCGTACCCCAGAACGTATGGTGCAATATGCTCAACTTGCACACCAACGCGGTATCAAGGTAATTATTGCAGGTGCCGGTGGTGCTGCCCATTTACCAGGAATGGTAGCGTCTTTAACTCCACTTCCTGTAATCGGTGTTCCTGTACCCACTCGGAACTTACAAGGTGTAGATTCTTTGTATTCTATTTTACAGATGCCTGCTGGCATTCCTGTGGCAACAGTAGCGATCGGTAATGCCAAAAATGCCGGTCTTTTAGCAATACAAATCCTCGCAACTCATCAACCAGAATTGCTAGAAAAAGTGCAACAATATCGTCAAACCTTATGTGAATCAGTAATTGCAAAGCAAGCAAAACTAGAACAATTAGGCTATGAGCAATATTTACAGCAGATGTTTTAACACCAGAGCAGCAGAGGGGCAGCACTTCGGCTACGCTCAGTGACCGAGGAGCAGAGGAGCAGGGGAGCAGAGGAGCAGGGGAGCAGGGGAGCAGGGGAGCAGGGGAGCAGGGGAGCAGGGGAGCAGGGGAGCAGCGAAAGAATTCCTAACTCTTGACTTGATGACCAATGGCAAATGACAAATGACAAATGACAAATGACAAATGACAAATGGCAAATGACAAATGACAAATGACAAATGACAAACCAAAGTATTCACATTGTTGCCCATATTATTGCTTTGCCTAACAAAGTAGAAGAACTAAAAGCTTTACTGTTGGAACTCATTGAGCCAACTCGTCAGGAAGCAGGTGCGATTAAGTATGAACTTTTGCAAAATCAATACGAGCCAACAGATTTTACTTTTGTAGAAGAGTGGACTTCTAATGAAGCCCTGAATAGTCATCTAGATTCACCCCATTTCCAAGCGGCAGCAGCTAAACTCGAAGGTTTAGTGACTGCTGCACCAGATATTCGCCGCTACCATCTTTTGGCATAGTGTCATCTTGCTAACTAGAAGCAGACTCTTTATTTTTGGGGATCATTTGGCATATCTCAGCTTTAAATTCTCAGATTGAAGCGATCGCTCCAGAATCAAGGCAGCATTCTGAAGTATCTTGATCCTGAGGCCTTAGTCAAAAATTGAGAGCTGCAACATCCATGTGCCAACTGCTCGGAATGAATTGCAATGTTCCAACGGATATTTGCTTTTCTTTTGAAGGGTTTTCTGCACGGGGAGGAAAAACGGATGACCATAGCGATGGTTGGGGCATTGCTTTCTTTGAAGGAAAGGGATGTCGAATGTTTTTAGATGCCCAACCTTCTGTTGCTTCTCCGGTAGCGGAGTTTGTACGGAGTTATCCGATCCACTCAACCCATGTCATAGCCCACATCCGCAAAGCTACTCAGGGTGAAATTGCCCTACACAACTGCCATCCTTTCCGCAGGGAATTGTGGGGTCAGTATTGGGTGTTTGCTCACAACGGTAATTTGCCAGATTTCGATCCAGAAAATTTAGGCTTTTATCAAGCCGTAGGTGATACCGATAGTGAAAAAGCATTCTGTATGATGCTAGAAACATTACGATCGCGCTTTCCTAAAGGTAAGCCTGACATAAAGGAACTATACCCTGTACTGCAAGAAATTACTGGTGCAATTGCAAGACTGGGTATATTTAATTACTTATTATCAGATGGAGAACACTTTTTTGCTTATTGCTCAACTAAACTCAGCTACATTGTTCGCCAAGCGCCCTTTGCCGCTGCCCATTTAATTGACCAAGATATGACTGTAGATTTTCGAGAAGTGACTACTGAACGCGATCGCGTCGCTGTCATTGCTACCACACCCCTCACAGACAATGAAGTTTGGACACAAATTCAACCGGGAGAATTACTAGTTTTTCAGGACGGTTTGCCCCTGAAATATGCATTCAGTTAATAATAAATAGTTGTTAGATTTTTCCCATTTAGATTATTTCTAAATGGGTTTCGTTTTTCATGGTGTTCATATTAATACCATTTCTTTGTGAGGCTGCGCCAAACCCTTTAACCTCTTTCTTTACTTGCTTTATTTCTTTCTTTATTTCTTTATTTCTTTCTTTCTTTCTTCTACTTAAAGATGGTTTAGCGCATCTTCATACAGAATTGGTATAAGTAATTTTAAGCTTGCCACGCCACTACATTACTTGATTTTGCTGCCCTACGTTGAGCGAAGCCGGTCACAAGAACAGACTGTCCTTAAAAATTAGCTATTCCCTAGCAAGTTGCTTGATGTGCTAGATAGGTGATTGCGATGCCTAGGTTGGGCTGCGCCTACGCAATTTGATAGTTGAAAGTAAAAGCATTTTTAATTTTTCACAGAACTGGTAAAATCACCATATTCTTGATAAAGAATATGAGGTTTTTTAGTGTTTGCAACTAGATACATGGAATCATCCAGTATTATAAACAGTATATAACTGTATTCCCATCAATTATCTGTACATTTAGTGGAGGAAATGGAATGAGTTTATGGCAACGCTCACTGAAAAGATTACAAGCGATCGCTGAATATAGAACGTATCGGTTCAGACTAAATTCGCTCAAAGGCTTTGTATCACTCTTTTTGGTAGGTACTGCATTGAGTGTAGCCCTTGCTGCCTGCTCTGGTGGTGAAACTGGGAGTACTTCTTCCTCTGAAACCCCTGCTGCTAATGCTACTCCTGTGGCTGCAAGTAAAGATAATGTTGAATTAACTCTAGTTTCCTTTGCAGTTACTAAAGCAGCTCATGAAGCAATTATTCCTAAGTTTGTAGAACAGTGGAAAAAAGATCATAATCAAACTGTCGTTTTCAAGCAAAGCTATGGCGGTTCTGGTTCCCAAACACGCGCCGTTATTGATGGTTTGGAAGCAGATGTTGTTCACCTGGCACTAGCTGGAGACACCTCAAAAATTGAGAAAGCTGGATTGATTCAGCCAGGATGGGAAAAAGAAGTTCCCAACAATGGTATTGTCTCCAAATCAGTTGCAGCATTAGTAACTCGTTCCGGCAATCCTAAAGGCATCAAGAACTGGGCAGATTTAGCCAAAGACGGTGTGAAATTGATTACTGCTAACCCCAAAACTTCCGGCGGTGCTAAGTGGAATTTCTTAGCGCTATGGGATTCTGTAATTAAAACAGGTGGCGATGAGGCTAAAGCTACTGAATTTGTGACTAAAGTTTACAAAAATGTGCCTATCTTGCCTAAAGATGCGCGGGAAGCTACTGATACATTCGCCAAGCAAGGGCAGGGTGATGTCTTAATCAACTACGAAAACGAAGTTATTCTGGCACAGCAAAAGGGCGAAAAGGTTGAGTATGTCGTTCCCGATGTGAATATATCCATTGATAATCCGATCGCTGTGGTAGATAAAAACGTTGATAAGCATGGAACCCGCGAAGTTGCTGAAGGTTTTGTGAAATACCTCTATAGCCCAGAAGCACAGCAAGAGTTTGTCAAATTGGGATTCCGTCCTGTGGATGAGACTTTAGCTCAAACCAAGGAAGTCACAGACAAATTTCCCAAGCTGAAAACTTTAGGTACAGTTGCAGACTTAGGTGGTTGGGAAGCAATTGATAAGAAGTTCTTCGCAGATGGGGGCGTGTTTGACAAGATTCAAGCCAAAAAATAATTCGTAATTCTTAATTCGTAATTCTGACTGCACAACTTTCTTTTCTCCAGAATTAAAAATAGTTGGTCTGTGCTTGAATTACGAATTAGCAATTACGAACACTGCCAAAAAGCTCCTTGTGAATTTTAAATTTTGAATTTTTCACTATGACATCTGTATCTCCTTCTGTGGAAGTTGAACGCAAAACGCCATTCTGGAAGAGATTGGGGCGAGTTCCTTGGACTTGGCGAATTACCATTGCATATCTGACGGTGATGTTGTTTGTCCCCATAACTGCTATGTTTCTGAAAGCAGCTACAGAACCTCCATCTAGGTTTTGGGCGATCGCAACCAGTGATATCGCACTAGCAACATACAACGTAACTTTTTTTACAGCAATATTTGCTGCCTTACTCAATGGCGTATTTGGAACTCTGATTGCTTGGGTTCTGGTTCGATACGACTTTCCCTTCAAGCGCTTGATTGACGCCACAGTAGATTTACCCTTTGCACTACCAACTTCCGTAGCAGGGCTAACCTTGGCAACAGTTTACAGCGATAACGGTTGGCTAGGTTCGCTACTAGCACCATTGGGAATTAAGGTATCTTTTACCCGCACAGGAGTAGCGGTAGCAATGATATTTATCTCACTACCTTTTATTGTGAGAACTGTGCAACCCGTACTTCAAGAAATGGAACATGAAATTGAAGAAGCTGCCTGGTGTCTGGGTGCTTCTCAATGGCAGACCTTCTGGAAAGTGATTTTGCCACCTTTATTTCCGACAATTTTGACTGGTGTTGCCTTGGGTTTTTCCCGTGCAGTTGGAGAGTATGGTTCGACTGTGATTATTTCTTCCAATACGCCTTATCAAGATTTAATCGCACCTGTGCTGATTTTCCAGCGCTTAGAGCAGTATGACTATTCAGGTGCAACAGTAATTGGCATAGTTTTACTATCAATTTCCTTGGTACTGCTATTGGCAATTAATTTCTTACAAGCATGGGCAAGGCGATATGACAGTAGATAAGCCAAGTTTTCACTCATCTGCATCTGTATCAGATACAACCAAGCCGAAAGAGCAGAAGAGTTGGGTGCCAATAGTTTTAATTGGGATAGCGATCGCCTATTTAGCCCTAGTTCAATATATCCCGGCAATTAACGTTTTTTTCCAAGCCTTCAGCAAAGGAACTGGGCCGTTTCTATCCAATCTGACACGGCCAGCTTTTCTCCATGCAGCTTGGTTAACACTGTTGTTAGCTGTGATTTCTCTACCTTTAAATACGGTATTTGGTTTATGTGCAGCTTGGGCGATCGCTCGTCATAAATTTCCTGGACGCGCCGTAGTTTTGAGCATTATTGACCTGCCCTTTTCAATTTCGCCCGTAGTTGCAGGATTAATGATTGTGCTACTTTACGGACGGAATGGGTGGTTTGGCCCTTGGCTCCAAGCCCATGATATCAAGATTATCTTTGCCTTTCCAGGCATGGTATTGGCTACAGCCTTCGTGAGTATGCCCTTTGTGGCGCGGGAAGTGATTCCGGTTTTAGAAGAGTTTGGTAAGGATCAAGAAGAAGCTGCTAGAACACTAGGTGCAAAAGATTGGCAGATATTTCTGCGCGTAACTCTACCTAGTATCCGTTGGGGCTTACTCTATGGTTTAATTTTGACCAATGCCAGAGCAATGGGTGAATTCGGAGCGGTTTCAGTGGTATCTGGCAACATTGCTGACCAAACCCAGAGCCTACCACTGTTTGTAGAAGACGCTTACAAACAATACGAAACTGAAGCGGCTTTCTCTGCGGCTGTACTGTTAGCGTTGCTAGCAGTAGTAACCTTGGTGCTGAAGGAGATTCTAGAACGGAAAACCCGCATTAAAGATGTTGAATAGAAAAATCAAGCGATTGTAGTTATCTTTTGAAATAGGATACAAGCAAATCATGGGACATGGTACGATCTACCTAGTACCTATCAGGAAATTACCGTTAGGGTTAAGAGTAGTTCTGTACCAATCCCGATTAGGGATTGAAATAATTCAGATATGGCTACTGACAATACACTTACCAATAAACGGATTCGACTCAGAATTCCTAAAGATTACCACCAGGAACCTGTTATTTCTCGCCTAGTGTCTGACTACGGACTGATTGTGAATATCACGGCAGCGATTTTGGGAGCCAATGCTGTCGGAGATGGTTGGTTTGACCTTGAACTACAAGGAACAGATGCACAAATTCAAAGCGGGTTAACTTATCTCCGCGACTTGGAATTGGAAGTCTGGGATGATACTAAAGCAAGCGATTGGTAAGAGGATGTCTGAAAAGTTTTTTTGTATACACCTAAACCTTGCAGATCCCCCTAAATCCCCCTTAAAAAGGGGGACTTTAAGACTCTTATTCCCCCCTTTTTTAATGGGGGTTAGGGGGGAGCAAGAATTATTTGATACTTCTCAGACATGCTCTAAGGGTTATAGCAACACAAACAGTTTATTTATCTGGTTTTAAAAGAATTGCAACCCGCAGATCCCCGACTTCGTAAAAGTTGTCGGGGATCTTGTTTCTCATGAATTATTCAGAATTGCTGTAGTGGTTTGTCTACAAAAGGGTATACCAAATACCATTATTATTTTGACGTAAAATACGGTATCTTCCCTCAAGAAATTCTAGCATTCTGGGAAAATTTTTGTTGATAGTAGGCTGCTGAATATAATCAATAAAGATATAAGGAGGCTTAGATGAATCTAACTCTTCTAGAAGTTTTGTCCATTGCTCAGGCAGAAAATATTCAAGTGCCCAACCACGTAGTGATGTTGCCTGAGTCCGATTGGAGAAGTAGTAAATAGATGGATCGCCAGCTACATAAATCTTACCAGGAAGACTTCCTGCTTGGGAGATAAATTCAGCCTCGGAACGAAGAGATGGATATTTTTCTCTAAAAACAGTCTGATATTTAAATCGTGTATCTTCAGTTAAAGCAAAGTTATTATTAACCAGAACAACACTCTTTTTTAGAAGAGTGTGCGATAAAGGAAAGAAAAACAAAAATATCAGCAGGATTGTCGTAAATGGGGAACTCAATTTTTTTAAAGACTCCCATAAAACATCTAATCCTTTAGTTGCTAAAATTCCTAAAGGTACAAACAATAGTAAATAATGGTATTCCCAAAATGCCCCTCGTTGTAGAACAATCACACCCCAAGCAAAAATACACCAAATAACAAGTAGCAAAGTCAATATATTCTTAGATTTACGCAATGATACATCTACTGCAACAGTAGCGGCTAAAAGTAGAGGGTAAAAATTATTTAAGAACCATTTTATTCCTGCAAAAAGGCCACTTGGATCGAATTGGGAATTAGCAACAATCCGAGGTGGATCTAAAAAGAATGTTTGATACAAAATTGGTAAACTATTAAACCAAGCAAAATAGCTAACAATAAATAAAATAGGAAATATAATCCCTATAGAAATCGGAATAAATATTTCTACAAAAACTTTTTGAATTGGCTCCCGTTTGATTAGCACAGAATAGATTAAAAGAGTTAGCCAAAATGAAAGCAATATTAGTAAAAGTATTAATTTAAATATCAGGACAATCCCACCAATCAAACCTGACAGTAAAAGTAGAAAAAATCTTTGTCTTCCTTCACATTTAAAAGATTGAGAAGTCAGCAAAATACAACTGAATAAAGGCAAACTAACCAGTGCTTCCACTTGAGTAAGATGCCAAGGCTGTGAAACAGTATAGTAAACGCCAACCGTTAACAAAGGTACTAGACTTGCGATTATCGGATGCTGAAAATAGCTTTTGAGACTCAGCAACAATACTATAGACAGAAACACCATATAAATAAGTTCAAAGAGATGGATGCCAATCTCATTAAAACCAAATAAAGTTCCCGCTAAAAAGTAAAAGCAAAAAATTCCCGGTTGCTTCACATCCCAAAAATCGCGATAGAGTAACTTTCCTTGTTGCATCTCCAAAGCACCAAGCCGAAAAAATGCTTGATCTCCGTCAAATGGAAAGGGTAAATGTATAAGACCAATGATCGCAATCCCAATCAAAACAAGAAAGTCAATTTTATTTAATTTAGTAATATTAATCATCAAACTTTATAATCAGAAATTAACCGACTATCTTATGCTGATTAATATCCTAACAGGGTAAAGAACAAGGTAATTTTAGGATATGAACTTAAAGTTTAAAGTTTTCGCGATCGCGCCAGCACTGACCTGTTAGTTTATTAATAATTAGCTCTAGTACCAACTAAGTCCCACGTAGTTGCGTGTGGATCGCTCATGTCGTTCGAGAGGTTTGCCTTCATCCTTATTGATGTCTTTAATTTAACTAAGTATTAAGAGGGTTTAATCTTTGTGACGGTAGTGGTGTCCGTCCGTAAAGCCGCGGTTATTGGCAATGAAGAGCTATTTCTCTCCTTTCCCCCTGCTAACCGTTTGTAAGGAAATATGCATTTCTTTTGTTTGCTCACTCTTTGCTACCGTGTATACACAAGTCGGATGTAAAGAGGTAAATAGGATTTCCAAGAGGCAAAAACTTTGGATAATCCCATCTTAATTCACGCTAAAACGATACCAGGAAAGCCGCAGACTTTCGGTTGATAAAAAAGGGGCGGTATTATATGAGGTGATTCCCCAACATCAATCGCTAAATATCTGGCAAATAAGTCGAGTAAATTGCTTAATGAAGGTGGTCTGATTAAGTGGGAGCTAAAAATTAAAAATGAAAGTAATGCAGTTTATTAAATTTAGCAACGTGACAGCTTACCAGAAGATATTATTATTTTGGAGATGTCTATAGAACTTCCTAGTGATGATTGTGCAATTATATTAATACCTAATAGTCCTTGTCCACCACATGAAGTAGATAGCACAGTAATATCATCTTGCTCCGCAAATCCATTAGAACCGTTAGATGTAAAGTTGGTAGTTTTAATGGGAGATATGGCTTGACCAAGAGCACCACCACTAAAGCTATAGGTTCTGCTTAAGCTAGCACCTTCACTCATTGGACTAACTGTAGCACTTCCTTGGTACAGTATCTGTATATCTTCAACCAAGAAACCACTAGGAATAAAAGTCTGAGCACGTAAAATACACCTTTGACGCTGACCCTCGCTTGCACTGATTTGATCCAAGGCGATCGGTAAGGTTATAGGGGCAGATCCAGGAAGCGTATTTGTAACACTACATCCAACCGTTGTTATTGCTCCAAAAGTAATACTAGGCAAATCTTGAGCCAAAGTCTTGGTCGCAATAATGTTCATTCCAAAAATTGTAGATATAGACAGTAATACACCAAATTTTTTAAAGTTCATATAGATTGTACTCATGTTGTTAAAGTTGTTTAAGGCGGTGAATTCTCAAGATAGTTAATGCAATACTTGAGCGCCTCAATCTTGATGCTTGATATTAGAAAAAGAATGTGAGGAACTCGTGAATAAATACAGTGCTTATTAAAACTTAAATCTTACGCCTTATGTGAGTTGAAGGCTAAAACCTTTGATATTGCTTGAGAATTTTTAATTCACATAAGGCATATCTTGTAACCGACATTCCACGGTTGGAGGGTCAGGTGATGATATTTTAGGGTTTAAGAGACTAGTACCGCAAGGCGGAATTAAAAATTCAAAATTAAAAATGAATACAGCATAAGCGTTTCATAGATTTGAAATGGGTGGTTTACTTCCACCGTGCTGTACTAGCGATTTTATAATTTACCAGTATTTTTAGCTTGATTTTAGTAGTTAGGCTTTTTCTAACTAGTATTTTATTTTCGTGTAAGTCCCTAAACGCTATGTGTAACTTATTCTGTCACAAGACCATCGAACAGGAGCAACGCGATTTGGTGAGGTCGGGTAAAAAGGATGCGTTCAATTTTGATTCCAAGATATGACGATATCACCGAAGAGACAGATAGAATAAATTCTCAATCCGTTTAACGTCAAGTACTCTACATAAATTGCTCCTGATTTACGTTAATTTGCTGATTGCTTTTTTATTAACTTTGTGATACTTTCCTTTACATAACAATTTAATTCATTAAATCGATAGAGTTACCGTAGTTTAATAAACCGTAGGCATCGCTATTGGGAATTAATCTGATGTCTGAGAGTAAATCTGTAGAACCCGCTTCAGTCCACAGTCGAATTCTTGTGCCTCAACGGTATAACAGGCAACCTGTAATTTCTCGGTTGGTGTCTCGTTATGGTTTAACTGTCAATATCAAAGCTGCATCCCTGACATCCGACAATGACAGCGATGGCTGGTTTGATTTGGAACTTTCAGGAAATCCCCAAAAACTGACAAATAGCCTATCTTACTTGCAAGGATTGGGAGTGAATTTGCTGCAACTAGCGATCGCTAACCAAATTCAATCCAACCAGCACACTCTACCTTTCCCAAATCTAGCTAGCAAACTGAGTCTTAAAGATTCTGCATGGCTAACAAATCAATGGCAACAACAATTCCAGCAATGGATTTCTCTGGGTCAAACCAATCGATTGCGCTTACAACTGTGCGTCTTAAAATCCTATTACCAAGAACCAGTGATTTCCGAATTAGTTTCTCGTTATGGACTAACGGTCAATATCACCAGTGCTATACTTCAACCCGATACGCAAGATGACGGCTGGTTTGACTTGGATTTGTGGGGGAGAACAAAGCAACTCTACTCTAGCTTGAGTTATTTAGAAAAACTGGGACTACCGATTTGGCTAGATTTGTCTAGCGTTTATAGCGATGTCTACGACGGGCTACGCCTACGCTAATTAATAAAATTACCACAATCCAATGGCAGCACTAAATCACCAAAAAACCAATTCCCAAAACAGATTATCACTGGTTTCTTCAGATTCTGAAAAAAGCCAAGTCACTCAGATTCGTCTGCGAATACATATTCCCAAATGCTATCTGCAAGCACCCGTGATTTCGCAGTTAATTTCTACTTACGGCTTGGTAGTTAATATTACCAAGGCTATGCTACAACCAAATACAGATCGAGAAGGATGCTTTGACATTGAACTGCGGGGAACAGTGCCACAAATTTCTCGCGGTTTAGCTTACCTAGAATCCCTGAATCTTAGAATTGTGGGTAAGCCGAATGCTGACGGCGATAGCTGGTTTTACTAAAATAATCTAAATTTCGTAGTACCAAATTTCTTCTTCTTTTAGGACAATTCGATGTAAGGAGAGACGATCGATCAAGCCCTCTTGTTCAAACTGCCCAAGAACACGAGTGATGGTAACACGAGTTGAACCAAGCATTTCCGCCAAATCTTCATGAGTCAGACGCATATCTATTAAACGTCCCTTCTCAACTTCCGAACCAAACTTTTTGGATAACCATGCCAACAGCTTGATGAGCATAGTATCCACTTTTTTATGGCTACGAATGATCATCAATTCTTGAGCCTGTTGGATATGGGCAAGTAGAGTTTCTGTTAGTTCAGTCCACTCCTCTAGAGGTAAGACTGTCGCCTCCACTTTAGTTAGGCATTCCATCTGATAAGGTTCTAATTTTGACAACCTCTTACCAACGACATCTCCAGGGCCCCACAATCCTAGAGCGACAGTTGTACCATCTTCCAGATAGCTAAAAGTCCTGACGAAACCCGTTTCAATCTTCCAAAGGTCGTTATGATGCTCCGGCAGAAATGACCTACGGGCAAAAAGTTGCTTAGTATTGTTACTGCTTGAAGTAGATAAACTTGTGTACAAAGACACCATACTATATAAAACTATTCTCCGATAAATTAACCGTAGTATTACATTTATATCAGGTTATAAGAACCTATGGATATTTTTAAAGAGGGAGTGGGGAGTGAAGAAGGGAATAGGGTACAGGTTACAGGGTACAGATAATTCCCTATCACCTGTCACCTTTCCCCCTCCATTCCCTAAATTCCCGCACCATCAAGAAAATCTTCAATCATCCCATCAGAGTTTTTGCTCTTAGGGTTGTCGGTTAATTCGTCGCCAAGCTCAGTTGGGGACAAACTTGATTGTTCCAACTGCTCGAACTGTTTCTCTAGAGACTTGACGCGTTCAAATAAAGCGCGGATAACTTCAGCTTCTACGTCGCGTACTTTATCATGATCCAGAACATTGCTAGCCAAGTTGTTCTGACGAGTTACGCGCCCTGGAATCCCAACTACAGTAGTGTTACTGGGGACATCTCGTAGCACCACAGAACCGGCTCCGATACGGACGCGATCGCCAATTTGAATATTTCCCAATACTTTCGCACCCGCTCCCACAACCACATGAGAGCCTAAAGTTGGATGGCGTTTGCCGCTTTCTTTCCCAGTCCCGCCAAGGGTGACACCTTGATAAATCAGGGCATAGTCGCCCACGATCGCAGTCTCGCCAATCACAACTCCCATACCGTGGTCTATAAACACTCCCTGGCCAATTAATGCCCCAGGATGAATTTCAATTCCGGTTAAAAACCTACTAATATGAGAGATGAACCTTGGTATGAAGGGAATTCCAATTTTATACAGCCAGTGTGACAATCGATGAAACACTAGAGCTTGCAGTCCAGGGTAACAGAATAATACTTCTAGCCAGTTACGGGCTGCTGGGTCACGCTCAAAAATGGTTCGCAAATCAGTTATTAGCATACTCTGTTGAGATTTTTATTGGTAGGTGAGGCTCTGAAAACAGAAACTCAGGATGATTCCCAGAAAAAGATCGAGTCCTTTATGGGAATTATGTAATATCAGAATCTACGGTAATTCGATAGAGTATAGTGTTTTTGTGGGTAATAAGTGGGATGCTATCACATTCCACAGTTGAAAAAAATTAATTTCGCATAAACTGCGATAAGTCCCCCAATTCACCGTAGTATGTTGAGTACAGTGTTGAATAGCCAAAACTACGCTCTCTTGGATCTGTCTTCCAAAGTGGAATACGCGCTGCTGGCACTATTAGAACTGGCAAGCCACCACGGACAAAAACTTCCTTTAACTATGAGCGAGATTACTGCCAAGCAACCCATACCTGAGCGCTATCTGGAACAAATTTTGACCAACCTCCGGCGTGCTGGTGTGGTGCAGAGTCAACGCGGCTCTAAAGGAGGTTTCGTTTTAGTTCGCGAACCTTGGCAGATTACAATACTTGAAATTGTCACTTTGGTTGAAGGCGAGCGGAAAGAGAAAGATACTTCTAACTCTCCGACTCTGGAAAAGACTCTGGTTTATGAAGTTTGGGAGCAAGCTAACGCTGCCTCAATAGAAGTTTTGGGTCGTTATACACTCCAAGACTTGTGCGAGGAAAGAGAAACTCGCGCCCAGCAGAGTCCAATGTATTATATTTAGACACGACGGAGTACCCACATGCGGATAGCGAAAGATATCACAGAGTTAATCGGCCGAACTCCTTTAGTTCAATTAAACAAGATTCCCCAAGCTTCAGGAGCGGTTGCTCGGATTGTGGTGAAGCTAGAAAGCATGAATCCAGCATCTTCTGTGAAAGACCGGATTGGCGCGAGTATGGTGGAAGCGGCAGAAGAAGCAGGCTTGATTCACCCCGGAAAAACTGTTTTAGTAGAGCCGACTTCTGGAAATACAGGAATTGCGCTAGCGATGGTGGCAGCCGCTAAGGGCTACCATCTCATTCTAACGATGCCTGACACAATGAGCCACGAAAGACGATCTATGCTCAAAGCTTATGGCGCTCAATTAGAGTTAACGCCAGGGGTAGAAGGGATGCGAGGAGCGATCGCCCATGCAGAGGAGATTGTAGCTAAAACGCCCAATGCTTATATGTTGCAGCAGTTCCGCAACCCTGCTAACCCAAAAGTTCACGCCGAAACCACAGCCGAAGAAATTTGGAATGATACCGATGGAGAAGTAGATATTCTCGTGGCGGGAGTGGGTACTGGTGGGACGATCACGGGAGTCTCAGAAGTTATTAAAAAACGGAAGCCGAGTTTTCAAGCGATCGCAGTTGAACCAAGCAACAGTCCGGTATTAGCAGGCGGTAAATCAGGGCCTCACAAAATTCAAGGTATCGGCGCGGGATTTATCCCAGCAATTTACCGTTCAGAAATGGTAGATGAAGTGATTCAGGTAGCAGATGAGCAAGCGATCGCTTACAGCCGTCGCCTCGCAAAAGAAGAAGGATTACTATCGGGGATTTCTACTGGCGCTGCTTTATATGCAGCTATTCAAGTAGCACAACGACCAGAAAATACAGGTCGCCTAATCGTGATGATCCAGCCTAGCTTCGGCGAACGCTATCTCAGTACCTCACTGTTCAAAGACCCAGAAGAGAATGAGTGGTTGAGTAAAGTTTGATTCTTTATGGTAAGCATTCTCAGGATAAGACTCTTAATGAGGCAACTTAGAATCGTGAATTAAACTAAGTTCCAGGATTAGGTAGGGGCGGGTTTCCTTGATACGATCGTGAACTGTTAATTAGATCGTCAAATCCGCCCTTCCTTACAGTTTGGGGAGTTATTTAATCCTGATTCCTTAGTACAAGAAGGCAACTATACTGGACTGGAGGCACAGAGAAGTTCGAGCCGTTCAAAACCAATAACAGTATGATAATACAGAATACACCAGAACTGGGTAGGTTAAATGGATACATGGAAGCTATGAGTTGTTGCCTACAAGGTTCCAACTATGTCATCTGGTTCAGTGCGAAGGGAATAAAGCTTGAGGATGGTGATTTAGAATCTCCAACATTGGACAAACTAGCCATTCAAAAAAATTCTCAAGAAGCAACGCCAGATTTAGAAATGCAAAGATTAATCCAATTGGCTTATCCAGGAGCAAAGCCAGAACTGGCGACCATGTGTGAGTGTTATCATGCTGCCACAGTACTGACTACCAGAATTAATAGTTTTATTGCACGCATCAACCCATCTGACGGATTCAAAAACGTTGAAAAATCCAAAAAGCACAATCTGATTACAAGCTTTTGGCGGAATGTCAATGAGTGTATTGATTACCAGAATGCGAGAGTTTTTCAATATAATCCAGCCTTTGATGTCGATGACGAACTGTGGGATTTTATTTTCTGGGGATTTACATTTTTGATAGTTAATCAAGAACAAAGACAATGTTTATTAATACACGCTGGAGCATCTGATTAACAATAGCGATCGCCTACTCTTCTATTCTTTTGGAATATAGCGATCGCTTCGGCACACCCTTCTGCTGTTATACTGTGTACGCACAGTCGTTAGCTGATACAGAAACAGAAGTTTTTTCAAACATCAATCCTTTCGGAAATTTCCGTCACGTCCGTCGTACTAGTTACATTCATTTACTAGAATTTTCGCCAATTTCATCGGCACTTTCGTTGTTTTTCACCAAAATCATCAAACATATACCACTAGCAGCTAGCTTTATTGGACTTAAAGCTTCGCTTTTTAATACAATAAAAACGCCTAATCCGATCAGAACAAAAGGCACAAGATAATTAACGTAGTGAGTCAATACATCAGCTATGACTCTATTGTTAATTAATTTGTATGCAACATAGCACCAAACTCCTAACAAGAGAAAAAATAATCCGATAATTACCAAAAAACTCTCTAAGTTGCTGCTAGCAAATAAAGGCACATAGACACTAATATTATCGCTACCATTGGCAATGGTAACAGCGGCCACACTATAAGCTTGGGGAGAAAAAAAGCTAGTAATTGTTGATGCTTCAGCTTCTTCTGTAGCAGCTACAACTTTTTTTGATGAATCTTCTTCCCGATTCACTAAGCTACTGATACCTATGGAAATTGGTAGTAAACCAAGTAATCCAATCCAGTTTTTTGATAAAACTAATCCCCCAAATAAACCCGGAAGACTAAGGATTAATAGAACTGTAAAACCGAGAAACTGACCAGCAACTATATGCCGGGGGCGAAAATTAGCACTTATTTGAGAAAAAAACAATAATAAAATGACAATATCATCAATGTTAGTGGCAATGAACGCAATTATCCCTGTAGTAATTGCAGTAACTAACTCGTTCATATTTTATGATAAAGAAGAATTCAGGAGTCAGTAATAATTACTGTGTCATTTTAAATCTAAGTTGTGCCAGAAGGTTAAAATAATTCGTGATTGGTAATGACGCGTAAGTATTTCGCCAATAATTACGAATTACATTAGCGTAGCGCTAGCAAGAAACGAGCGTCATTACGAATTACGAATTACGAATGAGTGAATTTGGTATGGTGGTAAATCGTAGATTCTAAAAATCCAGCATGAGTCAGCTAGGGACAGCCTTCAGTGAAGGGATAATTGCCTTCATCGCCACTAACATTGATGACATTATTATCTTGTTAATATTTTTTTCACAAGTAGATGCTAATTTTCGGCGGCGGCATATCTTACTTGGTCAATATCTGGGTTTTTCAGCCATTATCATCGCTAGCTTACCAGGATTTTTTGGTGGATTGGTCATACAGCGAGAATGGATAGGATTGCTAGGATTGCTACCAATTGGTATTGGGATTCACCACTTAGTATATAAAGAAGAAGATACTATAACAGTTCAGACAGTCAGTAGTGATTTTAACCAGCCAACATCTACTAACCCGGTATTGTCTTTTATTTTGAGTATTTTGCATCCCCAAACTTATAAAGTGGCAGCAGTAACGATCGCAAATGGTGGTGACAATATTAGTATATATATCCCTTTGTTCGCTGGTCACGATCTTGCCAGTTTGGGAGTAATTTTAAGTATATTTTTTATCATGGTAGGTGTTTGGTGTGCGATCGCTTATTTTTTAAGCCGTCAACCTACCATTGCTAATATTTTAAGTCGCTACGGTAACGCTGTTGTACCTTTTGTGTTAATTGGCTTGGGTCTATTCATTATGTATGAGCGAGGTACATTCACTCTACTACCTTGGATCAGAAGTTAATCAATATTGGATTTTGAATGCTGGATTTGGAATTGAAAATTTCAAATTGGTTACACCTGATGAACTAATTTCCAACTTACCATCATCAAAATGGCATAAATGATAAACCGTAGTGGGCGTTGTGGAGCTACCTGACAGATTTTAGCGCCTAGTAACACCCCTGGCACAGAGCCTAGCCATATAGGCACTACCAAACTCCAATCAACTGTTCCCAAGCTGAGATGACCAAGGGCTGTAAACAGCAGTAAAATCGCTGCATGTGAAATATCTGTACCCACTAACTTTCGTGCATCAAGGCGGAAAAACCCAATCAGCACTAGAGCAAACATTGAACCTGATGAGACGCTAGTTAGACCGACAAAACAGCCTAAAATTGCTCCCAAAGTAATTGTTATAAATCGACCAAAGTTAGTTTCTAAGTCTAACTTTGGCAGTTCGGGTAAATTAAATTTGGGGAAAAAAGTCAATAACAACAATTGCACTAGTGCTAACACTGTAACTAGCAAAATCATCCCGCCAAGCAAACGGAGCAAGATATTATCCAGGCTATATTCACCTGTATGTTTAATGAAGTGCAAAATCCCCACTCCGAACAATGAGCCTGGAACACTCCCAAATGCCAGCCATTTGACAACTTCTGTGTCAAGGGTTTTCTGTTCCCAATGCTTGACACTACCAACAATTTTCATCAAAGTGGCTGCCACAACATCAGAACTTACAGCGATAGAAGGCGGAACCTGAAAAACAAAAATCAACATTGGGGTGATGAGAGACGCTCCACCAATTCCCGTCAAACCAACGATGATTCCAACAAAAAAGCTTAAGAACGGTAGTAATAGATAGTGCATACTCTTCGGGGGTTTCAACAATTAGTTATCAGTTATCAAAGTCCTGTTGAGTCTCCCACTTCCATAAGTGAGCAGCGTCGGTAAGGGTTGATTAATTCCCCAAACGAAGCCTTGATAACTGTTCACTGACTTAACTACGAGCAGTTAGAGAGCAGCAACTCAGCCAAACTATAGCCCAGTGCTAGACAGGGCTGGTTATGACAAGTTATTGCGTTTCTCAAGGATTCCTGGACAACTTAAAACCTGTCTGGAAGTTTTTGTAAGCATGACAACTGGCATTTAGCTCAAATAGACTTTGATAACTGCTTATTGGTCAGTCGCTCTGCTAAACTCAACTTCTAACTAGGTTTTTCTACAGTTTTACATATAAAACCACGTAAGGCGATGCACTTACCGTATTTTACTCGTAAGTATGATTAAACGTCTAGCGTATTCGCGTTGTATATTGTTCAATTATCTGGATAATACACCGCAGTCAGTCAAACTCCCTACGGACTGGTTGCTCAAAAATTTACCTACAAGTTAGTAACCATAGGGATAATACCAAACTTTGTAGAGACGCGATATATCGTATTATTCTGCAATTAGGCAACATCCTGAAAGTGATTACAATACTCAAGGTCAATTCCGATTCCCTAGTTTAATGACTCATGGAAAACTTTGTTTTTTGCAATCCAGTTAAAATCCTGTTTGGCAAAGGTCAAATCGCCAACATTGCTGCTGAAATTCCCGATAATGCCAAAATCCTGATTAATTATGGTGGGGTAGCATCAAAACTAACGGCGTCTATAACCAGGTGAAGTCTGCATTGGCAAACATTGGCTATAGCCAATGCCTAGTACCGCAAGGCGGAATTAAAAATTAAAAATTAAAAATTAATACAGCGTAAGCATTTAATTGGTTTTGAATGGGTGGTTTATTTACGCCGTACTGTACTAGTTCTGTACCCAGCGCTGAAAAAATCTTGACTTACAAGCACCTATCATGATAAATTAAATAAAACCAATCGGTCGGTAATATTTTATTTACAGCAATTTTCAATTCAATAAACTCCCTACTATCAAAATCGCTGTAATGTCCAAAGGCGAAGAAACAAAAACCAGAATTCTTGAGCAAGCAGCCGAACTGTTTAATCAACAGGGGTATGCAGGTTCATCGATGTCAGACATTATGCGTGTAACTGGATTGCAGAAAGGAGGAATTTACAATCACTTCCAAAGCAAAGACGATCTTGCACTACAGGCTTTTGATTTTGCGATCGCTCGCATTAAGCAGCATACTAGATTTGCATTACGAAGCAAACACCACGCAGTAGAACGTCTGCAAGCAATCATTGGGGTGTTTAGTAGCTTCGCAGAAAATCCACCGATTAAGGGAGGGTGTCCACTGCTGAATACTGCTGTGGAAAGTGATGATGCTCACCCGGCGTTGCGAGAACGTGCTCAACAAGCGATGAACTCTTGGCTGCATCTAATTTGTCGAATTATTGAAACAGGAATTGAAAAGGGTGAAATTCGCCCGGAAGCCAGTGCTGATGAAATCGCTATCATCATAATCGCAACACTGGAAGGAGGCATAATGATGAGCAAGCTATATGGAGATTCAATTCATATCCATAGGGTAATTAATCACCTGAATCAATACTTGGAAAATTCACTTTAATTGAACAGACCGAGCAGTATTAAAAAATATCAAAAGAAATAATGCTAGTAAATAACAACTTACACAGACCATTAGAAGTAGTATTAGCAATTCCTGTCAAAACATACGACATTGATTTTATGGGAATTGTGAGCAATATTGTGTATATCAGATGGCTAGAGGATTTACGTCTAAAGTTTTTAGATGAACATTGGCAACTCAATCAACAAATTGAGCAAGGATATACACCAATTCTAGCTGGAACTGAAATTGAATATAAACGTCCAATAAAGATTATCGATCGAGTGATTGGACGTTTATGGCTGAGTGGTTTAGGACGCTTAAAGTGGACTGTGCAAGCTGAAATTTTATCTAACAATGAGTTAGCAGCAGTGGCTAGCCAGAAGGGTGGTTTTGTCAGTCTGCAAAATAATCGTCTTATTCCCATTCCAGAGGAATTACAGAAAAAATATTTACAGTATCAACAAGGGATTCAGAAAATTTAATAGTTAGGAATACTTCGGTATTTTTTTAATTTTTTACAGACCGTTCGGTTTGTTTTTGTGTCAACATAATCTGGACTATAATACCGATTATTCATGAATACACATAGAAAGAACCCCACTGCCTGCGGCAACCTCCCCTTGGTAAGAGCAGATTAGAAGGGGTCAATCTAAAAAATTATTAATTTCTTGATGCTTACCCTTAATCCCCTCTCTGTATCGGGGCTAGTGTGTACACAAGTCTAAAAAAGCTCGATTTCCTATTGTCCTCTCATTCCGTACTCTGCATGGGAATGAGAAAGACCTCATCAAGTTTAGGTTTTTAGGGCTTGTGTACACTGTAGACAAGCGGGGAGTGGAGACGAAGTGTAGCTTAAGCTTTTTGGGGTTATTAGGGTTTAATAAGCAATCAAGCGGACATGATATAAGAGGTCAAATATTCACAAATATTGTGTTAAGTCGGTAAACAGCCAACTTTTTTATTGTCAATCTCGTAAATATACGGGAACTTCTTGTTTTGAATTTTGGTCACTTTATGTCACTTTGAACAGTAAGGTGGTTCTGACTCCAATAGATTAGGTATAGTCCAACTCAGGCATTACAGCCTTATATGTCGTCCGATTTGACTGACCCCAACTCTTCGGTAAACCACTGTACCCATCGAAAGGTATGTACAAATGCTGTTATCCGTTGTCAGCTTTTCCTGAATTGTCTTTATATATACAATAATTACACTTTGTTAGTCAGATTAACGCAGACTTAAAGCACTTTCAAATCGCTAAAATGGATGTTTGCTTATAGAACAATTTCGTCATATCCAACCAAATATTACCATAATTCTTTATATGTATGCTAAAAGTTTATGAAAGCTATATCAAACGACATTTCAAACACTTTTGCACCCAAAAACCTCTATACTAGACTAGACTTTGATAAATTTAAGAGTTTTGTTAATTGCAATACCAAAAACTATCAATTTTTAGATGAAATACTAGCGTATCTTATAGTCTATAGTTTTTAAGGTTTAGTCAAAACTATATCCAGTATCATCAAAAAACTGCAAACTTCATGTGGTGCAAAAATCAAGTGGGGAGTGAAAACATGAATTTACGTAGAGATGCATTGCAAATCCTCAAAGAAACTAGCCGAACTTTTTATATCCCAATTAGTGTTTTACCGCCAGGATTGCAAGAAGCAGTAGCATCGGCATATTTGTGTATGCGTGCCATTGATGAAATTGAAGATCATCCCGAACTAGATAACGCTACTAAAGCAAAGCTGTTAAGAACCATTAGCCTGACATTACAAGCAGGAGTTGATGGCTTCGCGGTAGATGCTTTCTTTGCAGGATTTAGTGGGTATGAGAATTCATTAGAAGAAGTCACTTTGAGGATTAGAGAATGGTCACTGCTAGCACCAGACACCATTGCACCTCGAATTTGGGATGCCACTGCTGCAATGGCAGACCGGATGGCTTATTGGGCAGAAAAAAACTGGAAAATTTATACAGAATCCGATCTAGATCGCTATACCTTTGGAGTTGCAGGTGCAGTGGGACTGTTACTTTCTGATTTATGGACTTGGTATGATGGAACACAAACGAACCGTACCCAGGCGATTGGTTTTGGTCGGGGTTTACAAGCAGTCAATATCCTGCGTAACCACACTGAAGATTTGGGGCGTGGAGTAGAATTCTTCCCAGAAGGTTGGAGCGCAGAAAATATGCAAGAGTATGCCCGACGCAATCTCGGGCTGGCCGAAGCTTATATCAAAGACCTTCCTACCGGGCCAGCCTTAGATTTTTGTCAAATCCCCTTCACCTTGGCAAACGGCACTCTTGACGCCCTTGCTAATGGGAAAGGGAAACTCAGCCGCAGTGATGTTTTTGCACTTATCGAACAGCTGACTAGTGTGAACATGAAAGCTAGCTAATAATCTCTTAACGACTACATGGAGATGATTCTAAATTGCCTCCCAATTTGGGCATCTAAAATCCTATAGCGACTTTCTGTAGGTTAGCCAGTGCGGTCTTCTTTCTTCTCTACGAGACGCTTTGCGTTCGCGGAGCGTTCCGAAGGAAAGGCGTTAGCCTCTCCCTTGGGGAGAAGGGGGAGACGCTAAAAGCGATAGCGCAGCGTAAGCCTTCTGCTACGCGTAGCTTGCTTCCACAAGGTGCTACGAGAGGCTTATCTGCGACACGCACTCGCGTTCGCCAACGGCATGGCAACTCTTAGAGAGGCTGCGCCAATGCTTAGAGCGATTCCGCGAGCGTCTGGGTTTCCCCAAATTACTAACTGGCGTTGGGCACTGCCCTCCAATACCTTTTAATACCAATTCTCCCATGCAAAAACCAGATTAAAACTGATTTTCTGAATGGGATAATAGCGCGATGAACGCCACAAGCCTTGAGAGAGCGTGATTAGGAATTGGTAGAAAGCAGCATAAACAGTATTTGCCAATGTAAGTATAATAAATAATCTTGTTTAGCGATCGCTTTAGGTAATCTCAGTTAAACTTTAGGAACTCTTCAAAGGATTTCCAGCAGAAATTACCTTGCAAGAGTTGATTAATGTCTAAATAATTGAAAGGGAGTATAACACTCCCCGTGATTATTCGTGCAGCGAGTTGAGAGTGCATGAGCTACTGCTTAAATCCTACCTGTTCCAATCCAGAAAATTTGGTATATAGCCAAAGGTGTCAGTCTTGTGGCTCGCAACTACTGTTGCGCGATCGCTATCAGGTGATCAAACCATTAGGTCAGGGTGGCTTTGGAGCGACCTTCCTAGCCAACGATCAAGGCTTACCAGGAGAACCGAGTTGCGTAATCAAACAATTACGCCCATCAGGAAGCGCCCCACACGTTTTACAGATGGCTAGAGAACTCTTTGAGCGAGAAGCCAAAACTCTAGGTAAGATTGGCAATCATCCCCAAGTACCAAGATTGTTAGACTATTTTGAAGATCACGAGCAATTCTACTTAGTTCAAGAATATATCAGTGGTGACACCTTGCAAGAGGAGGTCAAACTTAACGGCATCTTGAGCGAAACTGGAGTCAAGCAATTTTTGAGCGAGATATTGCCACTGTTGCAATACATCCACGATCAAAAGGTGATTCACCGTGATATCAAGCCAGCCAACTTAATCCGCCGCACCCAAGATGCCAGAATGGTACTGATCGACTTTGGTGCCGTCAAAAACCAAATTAGCCAAAGTGCGACAGGTCCATCAGGACAGACAGCATTAACTGCGTATGCAATTGGTACTCCTGGTTTTGCACCTCCAGAGCAAATGGCTATGCGTCCAGTCTACGCCAGTGATATTTATGCATTGGGGGTAACATGCATTTATTTACTGACTAGCAAAACTCCTAAAGATTTAGATTACAATCCCAACACTGGCGAGATGATGTGGGAGCAGCTTGTGCAAGTGAGCGATCACTTGGGCAATGTGTTACGAAAAATGTTAGAGGTGTCTGTACGTAATCGCTATCAGTCAGCGGCAGAAGTTCTCAGAGCATTGGAAATAGAACCATACTTAGATAGTTTAGCAAAAGGTTTGCTGATTAAATCCGATCATGGATCTAAAGAGCGAACACATAACCACCTGGAAAATTCTGCTGTTTTATGTAACAACCCGGCTGCTACCAGTATTGGAGTGGCACAAGTAGCGGCAGCGATTCGTGCTAGACGAGCCAAGGCAGCAGAAGCCGCAGGATCGCACCAGGGTTCTGGGATGGCCAAATCAACGAGTTTCAGTAGCAACAGCAATGGTTCACAAGTTCAAAATTCTAAAGTTGGGCGGAAGTTAGATACCCAAGGTTTATTAACAGCTTATCTGAAGGGAAGACGAGATTTTGCCTTACACAATTTAAATTTGCTAAATCTGCAAGGTGCTGATTTATCTCAAACAAATTTCCATTCTGCTCAATTGCAAAAAACCAATCTTCAGGGAGCTAATCTTCACAATAGTGACTTTGGCAGAGCCAGCCTTACTCGAGCAAATCTTAAGGATGCTAATTTGAGCAAAGCATACTTTAACCATGCTGATTTAGAAGGAGCAGACCTGCGAGGCGCAGACCTTAGCAATGCTTATCTCAGCAATGCTAACCTCCGAGGAGCTAATTTGTGTGGTGCTAATCTCACCAGTGCCAAAATTTCAGATGAGCAGCTAGCACTAGCAAAAACAAATTGGATGACCGTGCGCCCCAATGGGAAACGAGGCTTGTTGTAATTTTAAAGTGTGAATTACCCCAATCTATAGACGGATGAGACGGATGGAGTTTCCTAATTCATCGGGAATATCCTCTTTTGTAGCCATAGTTATATGCGAATAATCTCCTATATTAGAGGTTGTTTGAAAAGTGGTTAGCCCTGATTTTAATTGAATTACTACCCCTCTTAATCCCCCCGATCTATTGGAGTGAAACCGGAAAATTTAGTTCCCTCACCAATATACCGGGGAGGGTTAGGATGGGGTAAAAAAATATTTTATACATCAATCATGACTTTTCAAACATCCTCTTAGATTCTAGATTATCCTGACGGATGAATATTTTTTATTGAAGTCAATTATTTGAGATTAGCAGAATAGCCTCAATTCCCTGCTTTTAAGCTCTCCATTTTTATTAACAATTTTAAAACACTTATTTTATCAGAATCACAAGGCTAAACTTTTCTCGCATCTAGGAAAATTATATTCATTCAGAATTGACCAAATATATAATGTTTAGGTTGCTTTATAGCCATCACTCTCATAAATATTAAGAAATATCCAAATCTCTAGCAAAAATACGCAGATAATTGTCAATTCTTAATGAAATCTTTATAATTTTTATCTGTTACAAATAACAAATGATTATTTACAATAAACAATAAAGCATCATAATAATTCTCTAAGGGTATTTACATGCTTTTTATGGCTATAAATAACAGGGAATCTAAAATCTCTAAAATAGAATGCTCCTAAACCACTAAATTTTTTAGATGGCAGCAAAAAGCAAAAAATCAATTATTCCTGATTGTCGACTGGAGATGTATATGACAATCGAAATCAGGTAGTATAAGGTTTACGTATAATGACTGACTTTGCACAAACGGAAATAGAACGGCGATTAACTTTATATCAAGTATTTCTCAAGTTGTATGAACACCACAGCAGCCTTCTAGATGAAATTCTTCAGCTAGAAAACCTATCTCAACCGTCGTTGAGGAGAGTCAAGACGACGGGTTACGTACATGGTGTAGTGGATAGCGCTGCTGTTTATTTGATGACTAACTTGGGCGACAATCAGACTCAGAGTTTACGACAGCCACAACAAATCTGGACGATAGGTCGTAATCGCACCAGCGGTATTTGCATTGCTGACAATCATCTGTCTCGTCGCCACGCTGCTATTCAGCATATTGACGAGCAAGGCTTTTACTTAATTGATTTCAACAGTACCAATGGCTCGTTTGTGAATGGTAATCGCACTGTTAGGCCGATTAAGCTCAAAGATGGCGATCGCATCCGTCTAGGAAATATGACTTTTGATTTTTTTGTGACTTCTAACTACCGCGTTCTGCCAACTGTTGCAATGGATTTATTGATGCAGCTTGTGCATCGAAATAATAATCATACAGTAGACATACTTACTTATTCCCAGAATAGACAAAAATCTCTAATTGAAAAACCAGATTCTAATTTAGAGGCTTTCAGAAATTTCGGCATAGTTGACAAGCTTGAAAATATTTATGACAACTTCAGTTCAGAACAGAAATCAGAAATTTTAGACCGCCTACTTACCACACAAATACCGTCTAATCCCAACCAGCTAAAAAATTGGAACTTCTAGCAGTTTTCAATTGCTTCAGGAGTGCTGTTAGCGGTAGCGTGACACTTAGTCTGTTAGTCTGTGCTGAGTAAGAAGGTAAGGTTTGCTGAGGCAGACAAATTGTGAAAGTTAAAAGGGAACTCGTTAAAATATATAAAAAAAATTAAGAATGTGATTAAATATCATAGCAATCATTTTGGAGTTGCATCTCTAGGTAACAATAAAAAGAAAGCGATTCAGAGATTGATTGAGTAAGTTATGCTGTATCCTGTCAACAGGAGGATACTCAAGGTCTACCAGCAGTAGCAACAGTGATAGTGATGTACTCCGGTTATGTGGCTCACCACTACGCGTCTACGGCAAAAAAAACCCCCAGTGGGTGTTAGCCTACTAGGGGAGTTAGTTATCAGGGTGCATCTACCAATTAAGTGTTCTCAGGTTGAAGACCATACTCCGGATAAATTTGTACAAAGGTCAGTTATTTTTTAAATAAAAAAACCCCCAGTGGGTGTTAGCCTACTAGGGGAGTGAGTTATCAGGGTGCATCTACCAATAATCTTTTCTAGGGGGAGCCAGCATCTTCCGGGAAAAATGAACTAAATTAGAATTAGAGTTGATGGCGATGTCTATGATGGGCTGTAACGCTCGTACCTCTACGGAGAAGTAAGCTACGCGTAGCATCTCTGAGAGGAAAAGACTTGCTCACATTTCTCTATGAGACGCATTTGCGATCGCTATTGGTAACGCAACTAGTAGAAAAAATTCCCAGTGGGTGTTAACCTATCAGGGGAGTGAGTTATCAGGGTCAGTTATTTTTTAAATAAAAAAACCCCCAGTGGGTGTTAGCCTACTAGGGGAGTTAGTTATCAGGGTGCATCTACCAATAATCTTTTCTAGGGGTAGCCAGCATCTTCCGGGAAAAAAGAACTAAATGAGAGGCGATGTCTACGATGGGCTGTAAAGCTAGTACCTCTATGGAGAAGCAAGCTACGCGTAGCAAGCATCTTTGAGAGCAAAAGACTCGCTATAATTTCTTTACTAGACACGTTTGCGATCGCTATTGGTAACGCAACTAGTAGAAAAAATTCCCAGTGGGTGTTAACCTATCAGGGGAGTGAGTTATCAGGGTCAGTTATTTTTTAAATAAAAAAACCCCCAGTGGGTGTTAGCCTACTAGGGGAGTTAGTTATCAGGGTGCATCTACCAATAATCTTTTCTAGGGGTAGCCAGCATCTTCCGGGAAAAAAGAACTAAATGAGAGGCGATGTCTACGATGGGCTGTAAAGCTCGTAGTCTTATGGAGAAGCAAGCTACCTATAGCGTCTCTGAGAGGAAAAGACTCGCTAACATTTCTTAACTAGACGCATTCGCGTTCGTTATCGGTGATGCAACTAGAAAAAACCCCCAGTGGGTGTTAACCAACCAGGGGAGTGAGTTATCAGGGTGCATCTACCAATAATCTTTTCTAAAATAAATGGGTCGCTACCGGATAAATTAGCAGAGGTTGAAGTTGTTACTGTTTGTCGATGGAAGAAAAACCTCAGAGGGGTTAGTTATCAGGACAGACCTACCAATTAAACGATCGGTGCGCTGCTTTACAAAATGGGTGTGTCAGGGTTAATCAATAGCACTCAATGTTCATAAAAAAACCCCAAGTGGGCGTTAGCCAACAAGGGGAGCTAGTTATCAGGGTGCATCTACCACTTAAATGTTCTAGGTTTAACCACCATGCTCCGGATAAATTTATTAGAAAATTGATTGTTGTGGTGTGTCAAAAAAACAAAAGTGGATATTAACTAAATTTATAGGAGTTAAAGATCGAGGGACATCCATCTATTAATCAAGTATTCTAGGATTAAGCACTATTTTCTGGTAGAGAATAGACCTCTTGCATAAATCAAAAATAAGAAAGAACCCCACCCCGCCAAAGCTACGCTTTGTCTCCCCTCCCCGCAGGCGGGGAGGGGCTGGGGGTGGGGTGTTAAGGGACTTTTGCAAGAGGTCTAATATCTGCGTCAGAAGTTGCTGTTGTTTGCCAAAATAAAAAAACCCCCAGTGGGTGTTAGCCTACTAGGGGAGTTGAAGATCAAGGTGCATCTACCAATTAAGTGTTCTAGACCCAGGTAATCCGATCCGGATAAAGTTGTAAAGGCAGGAAAAACCAAAACAGCGCGGAATCAGAAACATTCAGGGGCAGGATGCATCTAAATTATCAGAGAGAGCGAAAAATCGACTTGAAACTTTCGCGTTTCAAACCAGATTCAGGAGGCGGACAGGAGAAGTTGTGACCCAGGAATTCCATATTTCCGTAACCCCAGTAGGGCAAAATGACTACTTGGTGCGGACGGAACAAGTCGCGCCTGGGGTACCATTGGCAGAAGAATTGGTGACTTGGCCTATAGCTGATTGGTTGATGGCTGCTGGGCATTTGATGAATGACCCGTTGAATTCGGTGTTGCAAGGAGATCCATTTACCTCTGGCGGGCATGAAAGCGATATCGCCAGAAACTCTGTGAATTTGGTGGCGTTGGGTCAACAATTTTATAACGCCCTATTTCAAGGCACTCTCAGAGATAGTTGGATTACTGCCCAAGGTATTGCCCAGAACCATCAACAAGTACTACGCTTACGCTTGGGGCTAAAAGACACTAGATTAGCTCGTTTGCCTTGGGAAGTGATGCACGCAGGCGATCGCCCTCTGGCCACTGGGCCTTATGTGGCTTTTTCTCGCTTCCAAAGTGGGATTTCGGGGGCTTCTCCTTTGCGGTCGCAAAATATGCCCACACCGCCAGAACAAGGTGGTGTCAGAGTCTTAATGGTAATTGCTTCTCCCTCAGATCAAGTTCGTCTTGACTTACAGAAACAAGAAGCAATTAAACTGCAAGCGGAACTTCACCGTCAAACGTCACGACCTGGTGAAGGTCGGAATCGTTTTCCCGAAATTGAACTCACTGTACTAGACCAACCAGGACGGGAAGAACTGACGCAAGCCCTAGAACAAGGCAGATACCACGTTCTCCACTACTCTGGTCATAGTAATTTAGGCGCAAATGGCGGAGAAATTTATCTTGTTAGTCGCAGAACCGGCTTAACGGAAATCTTGACTGGGGACGATTTGGCAGGTTTGCTCGTCAACAATAATATCCAAATGGCAGTGTTTAATTCCTGCTTGGGCGCTTACACAGCAGCGTCCAATCCCTCTGGAGATACTGGCGAACGAAACTTAGCGGAAAGTCTGGTGAAGCGCGGAATTAGAAGCGTTTTGGCGATGTCAGAACGGATTCCTGATGAAGTGGCGTTGACGCTCACACAATTGTTTTACCGCAATTTAAATCAGGGATATCCAGTAGATTTGTGTGTAAGTCGGGTGCGCCAAGGATTAATTTCTGCTTATGGTTCTCACCAGATGTACTGGGCATTACCGATTTTATATCTCCAGCCAGAATTTGATGGTTTTTTAAGTCAGGAAACTGAGGTTTCTGCAAGTAGGGAGTCGCTGAATCAGTATAGTTCGCCTTTAGGGGTAACTTCCACGATGTACCCTGGTATACCTGATGATAGCGAGATGCCTTTAGGAATGGAAGACATGATTCCTAGTGGTTTGACGCGGGACTCTTCTGGGTTGGACTGGCTGGGTGAAGATACTTGGGGCGATCTAGTTGATGAAATTGAGTATGATGACCCAAGCTATGAAGAAGATTCTGCGATAGTTTCGGATTTGTTTCGTCAGCTAGATAATCAAAAACCTGGAACTGAAGCGGATCGACAAATTCACGAAAATAGTCTTCACCAAAGCCAGATATCAGAGGAAACGACTTCCTCAGAAGAAGAAGCAGATTTGTGGGGAGAAGTTCCACCACCGCCACCTGCAACTCCTGGAAACCTTGAAGAAAATTGGCAAAAGTCTAATTTTTCGCAATCGCAACCACCCCCGCCAAGAAATCGTACCCGTCGCCGCAAACTGTGGCCGATTGTCGGCGTTGTGGGGATCGGTGCGATCGCTGCTGCGTTCGGTTTAAATTGGTGGTGGCAAAATCGCCCCCAAGCACTGCCTAAAATACCAGAAATTCCTACCCAGTCTCTACCTGATTCTCGACCGATTCAAGAGCAGCCGAATGTCGATTTAGGAATAGAAGCGACTGGAATTGTCACCGCTACTGCTACGGAAAAATTGAGCCAGGGTGACTTGCAAGGTGGGCTATTGGCTGTAGAAGAACTACTGAATCGGGGCGCACTGGCTGCGGCTGAAACTTCCTTAAAACTAATTCCCAGTAAACAAGCTGACGATCCATCTGTGAATTTTTACAAGGGACGATTGGCGTGGCAGTCGATCCAAACTGGAGACAATAACTATAGCGTCGATGATGCCCGGCGTTATTGGGAAACTGCTGCCAAAGCTAAACCCGAATCGCTTTTGTATAATAACGCTTTGGGATTTGCTTACTACACAGAAGGCAATCTGAATCGCGCCAATGATTCTTGGTTCAAGGCTTTGAATTTAGCTCTCAAAGAACAGAACACAAAATCAACATCCAGAAACACAGCAGTTCCTCAAGATGCTTTAACTTCTTATGCTGGTTTAGCTCTTGGATTGTATAAATCTGCACTTAGTCAATCTAATGGTAAGCAGACGCAATATTTGAATGAAGCGATCAAATTGCGGCAAACGGTTCTCAAGTCCGATCGAGAAAATTTCCAGGTAGATAAATTAACTAAAAATTGGCTGTGGACGGAGAAAGCGATTGAAGATTGGCGATCGCTCCTTCAGAAAAAAGGCGAAGAACAGTAATATATTATCCCGGATTTCTCACGCATAGTGTAGGCGGAGGGGGGAAGAGGAGTGTGGGGAGTGTGGGGGTAAGACTTCTTCCCCATCCTCCCACACCTCCCACACCTCCCCACCCCTTGGATTTCTCACAAGTGAGAAATCCAGAATTGTGATGGCGCGATCGCTGCGATGATTGTCTTCGGATCTGAAATAGGGTTAGTTCGGCTTATTCCTAAATTTTTCGTGATTTAGGATATAGCCAAAAGCTAAACAAGCGGCTAACTCTCGGCATGACAACATAGGTTAAGAGCAAAACCATAGTAATCGTTATAATCAACGAAATAATCAAGGGTGGTAAAGCACGAATGAGGGGTACTAAGAACGCATTCAATAAATTAATCAATACATATACAGCTCCCCAAGTTAGCAAGGCTGTTTTATAGCGTGGTGGAGTTTTTAATGGTTGACCGGGAAGAGAAAACCAAGCTTCTAATCCACTAATTTTTTGAACATAAGGATCGGATTCAACTAAATGCTTTCCTTGATTGAGCAAATGTTCGCGATCGCGCGATGTCATCCACACCTCTAAATTTTCATAATTGTCAAATCGGAAGATAATCACATATTCATTTCTTACCCCAAGTTGGGGACAAATCACATTTGTTCCCATGTGACCCACATAAGCTCTGGAAACCCTGGTAATCTCTTTCAACCAAGCTTCATAAGCAGTTTCGCATCCTGGTTTGACAAGTTGTGTAATGACCACGGTTACAAATCGATCGTTCTGTTCTATCTCCATTATTTATGCTAATAAATTTTAGATTTTAAATTTTTTCACGTAGCTTGATTTTCGGAGGGCAAGCATCGATTTACTTGCTGTGAAACATTTATAAATTTGAGATTTTCAATTAAAAATCCCAAATTTAAAATCTAAAATTCGGTCACGCTCAAGCTAAGGGATATCCAGGTTTTCCAACTTCAAGCCGAACAACATTAGCAGGAACGACACCAGTGGGTGGAGGTAAAAACATTCCACCATTAGTCACAACATAAATTGCGGTGCGATCGCTCTGTGTTTGGCCAAAAGCCACGGCTGTGCTACCAATTACACCTGCCTCGGCTTGAGCAATAATAGTAGTACTGCGATCGCTTGCAATTCGCACCACACTGTTGTATATGTGCGTTGCTCCATAAAGATTGCCTTCCATGTCGAAGGCAAAGTCATCAATATTAGTTTGCTCTACAAAAATTTCCGGCTCACCTGGTCGAGTTGCGGTATCAACGGGAATCCGCAACAGCAACATTTTTTCCGTATTTGAAACGTAGAGAAAATCACCAAAACGCTTCAAACCATTTGCAGCCGGAGTGATATTTTCCGAATTGCTACGAGCAAGCATTGGATGTTCTAGCCATATTGAGGCGCGAGGTTGAGCGATATCAATCAGCCAAATTGCACCCCGATAAGAATCTGCTGTTAAATACTGAGTGTCAGAAAGGGGAGTGATGCCATTGAGAAATATTGCATCTGGCAGTTTCAGCAAGGTTTCTACTTTCCCATCATTGGCTACTAAAGAAACCACTGGTATAGAATCAGCATTCCAGCCTGTTGTTACTAAACCCCCGTTGGCAGCGAAAGCAAGACCACTTACTTTACCTTCAACAGTGGCATGAATCTGCTGATTGCCATCTGGACTAATGCGAACAATCTTGCCAACTTCGTGATTAGTTACAAATATTGTGCCATCTGGTGCGATCGCTAGATTTTCCAAAAAGGTATTGACCGGGAATGAGGCAATCACTTTAGCAGGTGCTAATTCAATGGTCGTATCTACGTAAATAGGCGGTAAAACTGCGGAAATTTCCATCTTAACCTACCACTGTAATTGAATGGGGCCACCAAACTTTCGCATCTGTGCAAAAAATAGTCCTTGCGCTCCTCCATCGGGAAGTGTTGCCAAATAAACAGCTATTTGCGCTCCTTCTTCTGCCGTGAACGGAGCATCATCTCCTCCCATATCGGTCTCCTGTGACTACAGCAATCCTTTTTTGAGTCGTCATTTTTATGACCTTCAAACTGCTTTTAAGCTTACTGTACTGAGATGTTGTAAATTAAGCAAATTGATTTTAGGAATATATCTTTTAGGTTTTATGTATTGACAATAAACACCAAGTATGAATTGTGTTAAAGATGAATTGCAATCTTGTGCTAGTGCGGCAATTTGTTTTCTATCCTTCCTGTTTCAATCCCTAATAGGGATTTTGATGAATTGCAATTTCCCCACTCCGCAGCGGAATAGACAAGTTGCGATTTGTGTTTCAATCCCTAATAGGGATTTTGATGAATTGCAATATTCCCTGCTTACTACACCATTCCACGCAAGCGTTTCAATCCCTAATAGGGATTTTGATGAATTGCAATTTAGCGCCGAAGGCTCCCTTGGCATCTCTCCCGGTTTCAATCCCTAATAGGGATTTTGATGAATTGCAATTTGTGGGGTTGCTGATGACTTCTATCCCGTCGTGTTTCAATCCCTAATAGGGATTTTGATGAATTGCAATTCCGAGCAATGCTCCGGGGTGGTTTACCCGTAGAAGTTTCAATCCCTAATAGGGATTTTGATGAATTGCAATCGGTTAAAGGCAGGTTGGTCACAGGGTCAAAGACTGTTTCAATCCCTAATAGGGATTTTGATGAATTGCAATCGGCGCTAGGTGAAAGTGTTGGAAGTAGCCGCTTCCGTTTCAATCCCTAATAGGGATTTTGATGAATTGCAATTCCAAAGCTATTTAAACACTGCATCGAATTTCATGAAGTTTCAATCCCTAATAGGGATTTTGATGAATTGCAATGTGCTGGTAGAAAATCTGAGGGTCGTGCCCCAAAGTTTCAATCCCTAATAGGGATTTTGATGAATTGCAATTTACGCTGAGATATTCGCTCATCAAGTTGCTCAAGTTTCAATCCCTAATAGGGATTTTGATGAATTGCAATCAAGCACTCCAGAAGATATGAAAATTGGTGCTGTCATGTTTCAATCCCTAATAGGGATTTTGATGAATTGCAATCCCAGTCTGCCTCCTGTTCTTCCACTACTTCCTTTTTTTGTTTCAATCCCTAATAGGGATTTTGATGAATTGCAATCCCGTTCAACCTTTCTGCCTTATCGCCCTTAGATGTTTCAATCCCTAATAGGGATTTTGATGAATTGCAATTTAAGGCTACTATCAACCACGACTCGGAACATCTGTTTCAATCCCTAATAGGGATTTTGATGAATTGCAATTTGGTGGCAACTCCACCTTGGAAATGGGTTGATGTTTCAATCCCTAATAGGGATTTTGATGAATTGCAATACAGAAAGGACTAAGGGATTGGCGGGAAAGAAAAGTTTCAATCCCTAATAGGGATTTTGATGAATTGCAATTGGAGGTTGAGTTGATGCCACCGGAAGAGGTTAGTTTCAATCCCTAATAGGGATTTTGATGAATTGCAATATCAGAAAGTGAAGTCAAGGAAAGAATGAAGAGATAGTTTCAATCCCTAATAGGGATTTTGATGAATTGCAATAGCGGGAGCCTGAAAGCCAAGCTATATTTAGTTTTCAAGGTGCGGTTGCGCGATTCTGGAGCAATCATAGCATTAGAGAATTCCTTTGGGAAGAGTGGCGGGAAAAGTTAAAGGCTGACATCCTAGTTTTTGTAAGCATTTCAGAGATTGCGCGGATGACAATTGGGTGATGAGTAGGGTGAAATGCTTGCTGGTATTGAGATAGAAGCACTTTTTTAGGGCTGTGGAATTTGTACACCTACCCATTCGCGCATTTGACACACAGGAACTCTATGAGAGACGCGATCGCTAAAAATAATCTAATGGTGATGGGGGGCGCGATCGCTGCCTTCGGAGCCAGAAATCCCAGTCTTTAATATGCTTATAGCCTCCCACATCACACACAACAACACTTGTAATGTTAGTCTTGAGACTCCTCAGAGATAGATTCTGATTCGGTTTCAAGTTCTTCTGTTTTAACTTTGGGGGCTGGAGGTTTAACGGGTTTTGGGCCGCGCGCTAGTGCAGGATTCACCGATTGTCTGCCTTCATCCCTAGATGACGATCCTTTTTTTCCTTTGTCAGACGAACGTTGGCGCAGCCCGCCTTCGGCATCGCGGCTCGGTTTTGAGCTTTTGGGGTTGGATTCAATAGGGGTTACAGAATCCGTATTTTCGGAATTGCTGTCAGTGCTTCCTTGAGACTGACGTTCCGATTTCTTAATTGGACGTTCTACCATTGTTGATTTTTGTAAATTTATCTGTATGGTACATCGGTTTGGTGACTATCAGACTGTAGAGTAGCATTTTTAAAGATTTTATTGTTGTAATTTCTGAGTAGCTGTGGAGAGTTGTTTTGACAAAAAAGCAGCCAACAAACTTTATTAATTAACTGATTAAATTTAAAAGTGGGTGCGCTCTCCATAGCTAAACGCACCCAACAACTATTAAACAAAATCAGGTCGTGCCTGTTGCCTTGATTTGAACTTTTCCTCTAAAACTGCCCAATTTTCTTGCTCAATTAAGTTAGTCAACTCATCGAGGTTTTGACGATATTGTTGTAGCGATCGCAGCAATGCTTGACGATTATACCGCGCCATCATCACGCCCAACTCTGGATTCCCACCACCCACACGACTAGTATCGCGAAAACCTGAACTAGCTAACTTTTGGGCTAATTGCAAAACATCGGGGTCAGTTTCGCTCAAACAAGCAGCAATCAACGAAGAACTGATCATCACAGGTAAATGAGAAATCCAACTCACAGCGCGATCGTGTTGTTCTGGTTGACAATAATAGATATTAGCTCCGAGCGATCGCACAATTTCTTCTACAACTGTAATTGCATTAGTTGGGGTTGTAGCTATCGGTGTTAAGACATAAGGTTTATTAACAAATAAATCTCGCTGTGCAGCTTCTATCCCACTGTCTGTTCTGCCCGCCATTGGATGACCCCCGACAAAATTTTTCCAAAGGGGAGTAATATCCTTGACTATCTGTGCTTTCGCCGAACCCACATCAGTGACGACTGTAGCCGTAGGCAAATGAGCGATTAACTGTTCAAATTGGGGCACAATAAGGGCTAGAGGTGTACAAATAAATACAACTTCTGCGGCTGCTAATAGGCTCAGATTGACTGATGCTTCATCAACACTGCCCAAGGTAACTGCCTTTTGACAGGTTGCTTCACGGCGACTAACTCCTAAGATATGATGTCCTTGCGATCGCAAATCAAAACCCAAAGATCCGCCAATCAGTCCCAATCCTAAAATTCCAATATTCATTTTTGATTTTGACATTCCGTTTTTTATGACTTTACCAACTATTAAAGTTGGCATCCAAGGGGTAGCATCGATGACTGTAGAGGAATTACTGGAACAATACGCAGCAGGAGTCTTAAACTTTAGTGGTGTTGACCTCCCAGAAGCCAATCTGAGTGGAGTAAAACTCAGTGGTGTAAATCTGAGCGATGCTAATCTGAGTATAGTCAACCTGAGTGGCGCGAATCTGAGTGAAGCTAACTTGAGCAATGCCAAGCTGAATGTAGCCAGACTGAGTGGTGCAAATCTATGCAGCGCCATCCTCAATAACGCCAGTCTCAACGTCGCTAATTTGATTCGAGCGGATCTAAGTCGCGCTCAACTCAGAGGAGCCTCATTAATCCGCGCCGAGTTAGTTCGTGCCGATCTCAGTCGCGCTGATTTGTTGGAGGCCGATCTCACTGGTGCTGATTTGCGAGAGGCGACACTGCGCCAAGCGAATCTCCGTCACGCAAACTTAAGTGAGGCTATCTTGAGAGGTGCTTCCTTAACTGGAGCCAACTTTGAGATGGCTAACTTAAACGCCAGCGATCTCAGTCGTTCTGACTTGAATGGTGCAAATTTGCGAGATGCCGAACTCAGACAAGCCAATCTCAGCCATGCTAACTTGAGCGGGGCTGATTTGAGTGGGGCAAATCTCCGTTGGGCAGATTTGAGCGGCGCAAATCTCCGATGGGCAGATTTGAGCGGTGCAAAATTGAGCGGGGCTGATTTAATTGGCGCAGATTTAAGCAATGCCAATTTAACAAATACAAGTTTAGTCCACGCCAATTTAACTCAGGCAAAATTAATTAGGGCAGAATGGATCGGTGCTGACTTAACAGGAGCAACTTTAACGGGAGCCAAGCTTTATGCCACTTCCAGATTTGGTTTAAAAACCGAAGGCATGGTTTGTGAATGGGTCGATCTTAGCCCAAATGGCGATCGCTCCATTGTCCAAAACTTCCATTCTGAAGAGTCACGAGATTTTTTTAACGAAACACCGCCAACAATTCGGATTATTGTTGATGCAGCCTTAGAACACGAAGCTAATTTTGCGATCGCTGGCGCTTACTACCAAATTGCTCAAGAATATCGGGGGCTGAAACAACCTCCAAGCATCGAAAGTGGCCGTCGCCGGACTATTTTCACCTTTTATGTAGATAGTGACGAAGCATTATTTCTCACTGCTTACATTGTCATTCTTCCCTTTCTAGATGCAGCATCTACCCAAAAGAATATTTCCAGTATAGTGGAAATGATTAACAGTGAAGTTGTTGCAAACCAAAATTTAAAATCGCTAAAATCGCCTCATATAGTGAAACAATTAAATACTCTTTTAGAACGAGCTATGAATCAGGCTAAAACAATTAAACAGATGAAAAAAAATATTGAAGTAGCCGCAAAGTTAAATTTTTGTAAAGCCCCAACCCAAATAGTTTTAACGAATTCCAGCGCCCACACTTTGATTGTTTATGACCATCCCAACTTTGGGAAAAGATTTATTAATCGTTCTGCTCTCAATGCTTCAGCTTATGATATAGCCAGTGATTCAACAAAAAATATATTACCTTCATTAGATATAATCATAGATTTTGTCAAAGGATTTCATTATATTAGTCATTAGCTATGGGGCATTGGGCATTGAACTAATGACAAATGACCAATGACAAAAAACAAAAATTTTGGAGGAAAAAATGCGCGATACCTTTAATAAAATGATTGGTCGAACTCGCTATGTAGTGTTTCGCCTATTTCTGCACTTAGGAGGAGGTGAAGTAGCGCCAATTTTGGGAGTATTAAATAGTGCTGGACGAGATGCGATCGATGTCGATGGTGACTTAGAAGTTTTAGGAGAAGGATTGGTAGAAATTAGCCAAACCCTGCTGCAATATGATGAATATTGGCTTTCTGCTGCCAACGAAGGTGACGTATTTTTTAATGAGGGCGAAGCGGGGGATTACGTGAATGAATTATTTACTGACTCTGCCGAAAGATATCTCAGCGAACCAAATTACAGTTCTGACTCTGGATTGAATGAACCTTTATCTATACCTGTAACCCGCAACGTCATTGTGATGATTACAGTCGCTTACGAAGGAGAAGTACCAGATTTGGAAACCGATCTTTCTAACGTTCAGGCGCTCAAGGAAGGATTGAAAGCATTGATAAATTTGCATTATAAGCATAGATTAAAGGCAATCCAAGTACATTTCTCACCAGCACAGTTAGGCGATGAACTTACTAGCGATCAACTGTTGCAATATTACCCAGAATTAATTCCTTTGTAATCTGTTGGGTAGTCCGTACTTACTACTCAGATGATAAATTGTTAAGCTCAGAGATAGGACAATAATCCAATGATCATGACCATAGTACGTAAATTTACAGCCGTTTTTTTAGCTCTGAGTTTGTGTATCACAACTGTTGCTTGTGGTGGCGAGAACCAAAGTACTCCTCCAGCTAAGAACGTTAGCCAAACTTCTACTAATACAAAGTTGAGTGATGGCGAGTATCAAATACAACAAGCGACTTATGACGATGCAACTGGTGAGTATAACCTGTTTTTACTAAACAATAAGCCTCCAACCTTTTCAACTGAAAATTTGCAAATGGCGCGGTTAACTGACGATCAAATTAAGGAGGGTAAAAAAACCTATCTGAAGGTAGAAAAAGGACAACCGATTTTATATCTGACGGAAGACTTTAAACTTGAGTACGTCCACAACGTTACCGAGAATAAAACCAATCCCCAAACAGGACAACAAGAGACGGTTGTAGTCCGTCGAGAAAATAGCTTCTGGGCGCCATTTGCTGGGTCTGTGGCTGGTAGCTTGGCGGGACAGGCAATTGGTAGTATGTTGTTTAGACCCCAGTATTATGTACCCCCTGTCTATCAATCAGGACAAGGATTAAGTGGCTTTGGTGGATATGGCGGAAGCTATGGCCAAGCAGTTCAAAACTACCAAACTCGCTACAATGCGCCACCCGCAGCGGTGACAAATCGCACTGCCTTCCGCAATACAGGGACAATTAGAAGGTCATATCCTGGAAATTCAAACATACGCAATACACCGCGTAGCACTACAGGTAATAACCGTCCTTCTGGTTCTGGTTTTGGTGGTAGCACATTGCAACCCTCTGGTAGAGCCACTTCACCTAGACGCAATTCTGGTAGTGGTTTTGGTAGTGGGCGTAGTACAGCACCCCGCCGCTCAAGTGGTTTTGGCAGCAGACGCCGTTAATCAATTCCAAGTTGAATAAATAGACTGCCTAACAAGTAAAGGTAGTTGTGCATAAAGAAGCCGGAGGGTAACAAGTCAAACCTCCGGCTTCTCTTTATATATATGTATGCAATTTGCGAGGAGGAGTTATATCATGTCCGCATAATTAGTTATGTTAACCACAGTCATTGCAACCCACCCCTTAATCCCCTCCCCGCAAGTGGGGAGGGGAGACAAAGCGTAGCTTTGGCGGGGGTGGGGTTCTTCGAGTTTAATAAGCAATTAAGCGGACATGATATTATTAATTATTCGGTTAAATAATATGAAATACTAAATACAAATATTGCTAAGAGAACAGGCATCATTTTACTAAAGTCTATTCGCTTTTGTTGAACCATTTCTAAACAAGACATCGGAATCATCAGAGGCCAGAAGATAGTTGTCACCACAAACATCACAAACGATAAAAATTTATCTTCTGGATTGGAAGCAGTCTGACGTAGGGAAAATATTAACCAATTAGTTACAAAATAGCATGTCATTAATAAGTAACCAATAGTTAAAGTCAGTTGTATCTGATTCACCGTGAGTACTCCTGAAGTTATGTAAGCTTTACTATAGCCTTTCCTGTTCTAGGGAGGTACACTATGAACTTCAATAGTGAGTGGATTTTAAATTAGGTAGAAATGAAGAGATACTCACTAAGTTGCTAGGTATAAATAAATTAAAGTTTGTAGTAAGGACTTTAGTCCTGATAATCCTTCCTTGTTTTCTGTTTAATAATGCCTATCTATTTAGGAATGTTAACTATCAATACTGCTATGTAAACAAGCATACAATCAAAAAAAATTATATTAACTATGAACCATATATTGATTTTATACCCTCTTGACTTAAAGTATAATACAATAGCCCTGTCAATTATTCCCACAGTTCCCGATGTATTAATTAAATAATTCGCAATCATTGCCCAGGCGTAAACAAAACCATTTCCTCGTTGCTCGATTGGCGTTGTTAAGTGATTATAATACTGAGAAATAGCAAAAGTTCCAAAACAAATAGTATAACCTATTAGCCACTTGCTGTTCGGCATAATCTGAGCAATAAAAAAAGGAATAATTGTGGCTAGTAGAAAAAACAAGAGAAGAGAATCCAACATTTGCAATTTTTTCCTTTTTTACAACATATAGAAACATTGCATACCGAATTACTGCAATTTATATCAAACTTTCCTTTTTGGTTGTAGAGTATAGTTAACCCTTTTTGAAGAAATTTTTTAAATTTTGGATGATGAATATTCACTATCACAATCCAAAACTTAAAATTCGGTCAGGTTATTAGAGCAATAATTAAGCTGTCTTAAAAAATCGAATGATTTCGCGGACATGATCGAGAAATTGCCCGTCGGTGGAAAGTTGCGCGATCGCATTTCTGGCTTCTCTCCCCAAACGCTCATGTTCTGTTTGATTTGTCGCCCGTAATTCTTCTAAGTTAGCCGCAATTCGAGCTAAATCTCTGCGAGTTTCTTCGGCAAAACGTTGTTGAGTTGCGGATAAGGAATAGGGTTGTTCTGGGTTGAGCTGATCTTCCAATGACTGGATTTTTTGTTCTAATATAGAGAAGCGATCGCGCAGTTCAAAAATATCTTCGCGCGGATACTTCCATTCTTGGCGAATCATCGCTAACCGCGCATATAAATACTCGTAAGCGCGAATCGCGGGACGCAGAATTGTTAATAACAAAGCTGCACCAGAACTGATATATCCAACTGTACTAATACCAGTGACAGCAAGAGTATAAAGACCAATGGCTGAGAATAAGTGTAAAGCAATAGCAACCCAGAGCGATCGCTTTGCCAAAAGTGTGACATACTTCACTTGTTTCTCATCAACTGGAATTCCTTTCTCAGTTGATTGTGCTGCTTCTGCTAAGACTTCTTTGGCTTGAAAATGCACATTCCACGGTACGGTAACAATTACCAACAGCCACCAAAAACTAGCACCACCAATCACCCAGTCAAGAAAGTTACCAGCAGGGATGTGCAACCATTGCAGTAAGCCAAAAGCTGCCAGCACCACAACCACAATCCCTGCAATAGAACTGATGAAAAAGTTAATATACATCTTGCCCTGTCTCCGGTGAAACTATACCTCGATCATGACTTTGCCCTAGCAGTTATACGTAAATGCTTGTGATGGTTTTTCTAGTAGCACATATCCCACTCTACAAAATTCAAAATTTAAAAATCCTTCCTTAATGTTGTTCTTACTCAACTGCGACAAACTTAGCTTTATTTATTGAACTTTTTTAGTGCTAATTACCCATAAAAAGTTTTTCTATCCGCAGACTTGGTAATTTTGAATTCGGAACAATAGCTCATGTAACATTTATCAAAATTTGGAAGAGGCAGCGCAGAATTTTTGCCCTTATAAAAAGATTTCAATTCATCAAGCAAAACGTAGATAAAAGCTTGTATGCAATATTGTAATTAATTGTCAACTAGCTATTGGTAGATTGACGATTATATCTTTTATAAGATAATTTAACGACTAAGTTTTTAAGTATACTCACAGTTATAAATTAAGCAGTAATATAACTGGGTATTACTTAAGACATCAATTTCTATCTGACTCTAGTAATTAACAATTTGTAAAAAATCATTATGTCAACCTTTTTTTTCAATCAAAAAATTCCTAAATTATTCACCAAATTATCAGTTGTAACAGCTAAAACTGCCTTCAGCTTAATACTATTATTCAAAATTGATTCTGCTCAAGCCTTTGCAGCTAAATTCAACATCGACCCCAGTGCAAGTTTTATTTCTTCATATACATTTAGTCCTGATAGCGTGCCTTTTTCTCTAACAAACTTGGGAATTAATTCAGGGGAAACAATTAAACTGGAACGGTTTGGCAGTTTTTCACCTTTTGGCGATCCGACTGATGAATACTTTGGTGCAATGTGGGCTACTTTCAGCACAGACAATAGATTGCTACCAAGTAGCGGAGAGTATAATGGCGCAACAACTGATAGAGTTCCTGGGGCTATTAATGCAATTCTTCCCAATGGTTGTCTTCCATTCCAATGTTTAGACAATAGTATTTTTTACATATCACGTGTAGATTTTAATGGTGCTATTGTGCAAGTTCCCATTAATGCAAAATTTATATTTATTGGTGCTGCCGACAGTTCATTTGCTGATAATGTAGACTCGAATAAAGACTTTGCTGTAGGTATCAATTCTATATCTACTGCTAGTGTTCCTGAACCCAATTTTATGTCAGGTTTACTGGCATTTGGTGTTTACGCTATTGGTTTGCAATTCTTACGCAATCGGAAAAAAGCATTTTGATAATACAGTTTTACTCAACTAAATAGCTACGCCAAATTGATTGAGTATCTTTGCTACCTTTTTCTGGAAGCAGCAATCGCCAAGTTTTACCTTCTTGCTGAATTTGTAGGTAAACGTCAAATGCTTGTTGTGGTTGCGTCAAGCGTCGTTTTGGTAGCTTAACAATCAAATCGTAGGTTCCCTGGACGTGGAAAGCTGGTAAATTTTCAATCGTCAGGGGTTGTTCTTGGGTAATTGATAGCCGCTTGATTTCAAATCCTTGAAAATCTAAATCCAACTGTTGGGTAAGTTTTTGTTGAGTTTGTTCTAGCCCAAGTGCGATCGCTTTTTGCACTAACTCGCTAGTCGGTAGCAGTCCAATACTGCCACAAGCTGTTACTAGCACCAGCAATATTGCTGTCAAAACTAACCGCACCATGTTATTCCTGAGATTCCACTTATCAGCGATAGTATAACTGTAGATTCTCTCAATTTTCTCATCTACCATGCCAAAACAGTCTATAGGTCTTGATAATCAACTCTACAATTATCTTTTATCCGTTTCGCTGCGAGAACCAGAAATTCTGGAAAAGTTGCGCCAAGAAACCGCCAATCATCCCCGGAGTGGAATGCAGATTTCGCCAGAACAAGGGCAGTTTATGAGCCTTCTGGTACAGTTAATTGGAGCGAAGAAAACCCTAGAAGTTGGAGTGTTTACGGGTTATAGCTCACTTTCTGTAGCTTTGGCACTACCGGCTGATGGGAAAATTATTGCTTGTGATGTGAGTGAAGAATTTACTGCGATCGCTCGACGATATTGGCAAGAAGCTGGGGTTGCCGATAAAATCGATCTGCGATTGGCACCAGCTTTGGAAACTTTAGATGAGTTATTGGCAACTGGACAAGCCGAGACTTTTGATTTTGCCTTTATTGATGCTGATAAAGAAAATTATGATGGATATTATGAGCGATCGCTGCAATTAATTCGTCCAGGTGGATTGATTGCGATCGATAATGTTTTATGGTCTGGACAAGTAGCTGACGAGCAAAATCAAGATGAAAGCACCCAAGCAATCCGGGCGCTGAACGAGAAGTTACATCATGACGAGCGAGTTACCCTCTCCCTTGTCCCCATCGCCGATGGACTTACTTTAGCAATAAAGCGACTTTAATACAGCAAGAGCGCACAACTAGCTGTGCGCCCTTATTACATGTTCTACTTCTATTTACCTGAAGTTATAGCCAATTCCTAACTGTAGTCCTACATCAGTATCATCTACAAAAGCAGCATTTACACCACCTGTTAGCGTAAGTCTAGAACCGAGAGGAACGTCTACACCACCTGTTAACAGTAATCCAATATCAGTATCAGCATTAGCTTCAATTGCTATACCAGCACCGATATAAGGAGATATACTATAGGTTCTTTCACCCACTGAACCTGCTCTGCGAGGAGAAAAATCTAAAGTTACAGGAACTAGAAATATTGTATTGTCCCCAAAGATTACCGATGGTCGCACTGATAGATAGTTTGTCAGACCAAGTTTGCTGATCACTGTAAAGTTAGTGTCGCTCAGAGCTGTATCATCGCCGCTCAAACCAATGTTACCACCAACTCCGATATAGCTTCTGCCACCACGAGTACTTCTACCTACGTTAACATCAGGTGTCCCATTTCCTGTTGGTGGCTGATTTAACTGACTGATGTTAACATCAGGCGGAATCAGGACTTGGTTAATTGCATGGATAACACCATTGCTAGCTTTCACGTCTGCCTGGAGAACTCTGGCATTATTCACCGAGACTTGACTGTTAGCGGAATCGATTTGAATATTTACAGGTCTTCCTTCATCGGTTGTCAATTCCCCTGCCGAGAGTTGACTAGCAGTTACCGCACCGGGAATCACATGATACCTCAAAATCTTAACTAACGCTTCTCTGTTTTCTGGTTGCTCTAACTGTTGTAAGGTAGCAGCAGGTAAAGCAGCAAATGCGTCATTGGTGGGAGCAAAGACTGTATAAGGGCCTGGCTGTTGAAGAATATCTGCTAGACCAGCTGTCTTTAATAAAGAAGTCAGAGTTGTAAAAGAACTACTGGATGACGCTAGAGCAACAATATCAGTACCGCCAGGAGTTCCAGCTACAACGTACTGACTAGCTGGAAGATTGCTAGCAATGGGTTGCGCCCGTCCTTGTTTAACTAAAGCTTGATATAAAAGTGCTGCTGCTTCAGCACGAGTCAAAGACTGTTGCGGATTGAGTTGTTTTACATCCGGGTAGTTGACAACAAGATTACTTACTGTCGCTGCTGCCACACTGCCAACAGCATACTCTGGGATAGCTGAGGCATCGTTATAGTAAGTAGTGAGAGTACTTGTATCGCCACCAGTTAAAGCTAAACCACTACTTAAAGCAACGATCCCCTGCACTCTAGGAATTTCTTGATTTGGTCTAAACACATTCCCAGGATAGCCTGCCAAAAATCCAGTTTCGTAGGCGTTTTGAATTGCAGCAGCCGCCCAGTAGTTAGCAGGAACATCACTAAATCCACCTGCACTTAATTGCCGGACTCGGTTTTGGGTACTGAAAGCTTTTTGAATCAAGGCAGCAAATTCAGCACGAGTCACAGGCTGATTTGGTCTATAAGTACCATCAGGAAAGCCACTAATCACGTTATTCTCAGCTAGGGCTTGAATGAAGGGACGCGCCCAATAATCTGAGGAAACATCAGACAGGTTAACTGTTGAAGTCGGCGATGGTGTCGCAGGTGATGGTGTCGCAGATGGAACAGGAGTTTGAGATGAAGCTGGGGCAGAAATTACGATGGGGGTTATTGTAGCAGCTGTCATTCCCAGAACTAGCAAAGTAACCTTTGTTGATGACCAACGAAACAAACTAGACATGGAAATATCCTCTTTTCAATTTCTTGGGTTGACTATTGGAAAATACTGGATGTAAGGTTAAGTGAATATAGATATCCAGAGGATTACTTGGTTCGCCTTGATATGGAAACCAAAAATGAAACCCGTTAACTCTGGAAAATTCAAATGTGGGACATTATGAGTAGCTGCTCTGATATCTCATAACATTTATCCAAATGTTTACCACATGTAGTATCGGATTCCTATTTGTTTTTTAAAGAACCCCAGATCGCACTAAAGAGAAGCAGACATACTATGGTCATCTCTTCTGTTGCAACAATAAAGATAATTAATGCAGGTAGGCGATTTTATCAGTTCTAAAATTGCAGTCAAGCAGTAAAATAATTGGCCTTTAATAGCCATCTCTTTATAATTGCCGAGGAGAGTTTATACCGTCAAACTTAATGTATCATGATCTTTAGCAAGATTTAATAAATAAAATGCGTCTTGGCGATATGATGTATTGTTAATCTTTAATCGAAATTATACAACTAACTCAGGGCTGGATTTTGAGGAAAAACTTTCACTCTTTAGATAGTTGTCCTTAAGCGTAAATTTTCAAATACTAGACTGAAAATTAGCGATCGCAATCAAAAATTTCGAGCCGGATTGCGCCAAGATTTTTGGCTAGGAATTATTTTTTTACAAAAGGCTATTTTCTAAAACGGAACCCAAAGATAAACTAGGATTTTTGGAAGCTGGCTAATCTGTATCAATTTTGCTCACAACTCCTCTGGAGGTTGGGCAACAAATCCGGTTTTTAGCCCACGCTTGAATCCTGCTTTTTCATAGAAGTGCAACGTCTCCTCGTTTTTTGAGCCACTTAGAAGCATCACTTTATAGCACTGTTGCTGCCATGCTAAAGCTAAGGCATAATGTAGCACTTTTGTACCAAATCCCTGTTGTTGAAAATCGAGATGGGTAACAACATTTTCAATAATGCCGTATGGACGTGCGCCACGCGTCAAGTTGGGAACAATAGTTAAATTACATGTTGCTACTAGCTGGTTATCAACATCAGCTACGATGTAATACAAACGGGGATCGTGTAAAATCCCATCCCAGATAGATTGTAAAACATCATCAGCCGGTAGAGGTGCATCGACAGGATTTAGGTGGTTATATAAAACCAAAAGTTGGGGAAGTTCGTCGCGTGTAATTAGGCGAACGGTAATTATCGGTTTAGACAAAGCTGTATTAGAGTAATTATCCCAGGAAGTATGTTTGACAATTTCAAAGGATTAATTAGGTTTACCCATAATCGTAAAAGCCGCCCAGTAGTAAGGATGGTTATAAAGAATTTTATCTGATGACATTTTACTATTTCTATATAGTTGTGTCGCTAAATAAGTTTGAATTCTTACTTCCTCTGGATGCAGATTATTTAAGATGTCTTCATACCATTTTGTCAGTTCTCCAGCAGTTAGTTCTTTCAGCCATCGTGTTGCTTCGGCTAAGGCAGTAACGGCTGATTTATTCGGCTGTAATCGTCGGTAAAACTCGATCGTCACCAAGGCACTAGCCGAAGATTCTACACTCCAGAGAGTACTCACTACATGAGGTATGCCCTGAGTTACAAAACCACTGACTAAACTCACATATTCGCTGCTGATAGTGTAGTTGTTAGTACTTAAATTTTCACACGCAGAGAGGGTAATAAGGTTGTAACTATCTAGATTTTGTTGGCAGATTTCATCTAGAGTAAGCCTTTCTTCACCTGCTAATACTAATTCTGATTTTTTAGGTTCAGCTAAATTATTACTAACATGACCCGTAAAATGCAAGATGTTATAATTATCAGCTAAGGCATTTTCGATAGTATTTTTTGTAGCGTCTGCCCCCTGAATTCGCTGGATATTATTGAACATCTGACTAACAATTTCAGACTCAAGTTTGGCAAATTTAAGTGTGGGATAACCTGTACTTTCTGGATGTTCAACACTAAGCAAGAACTTATTTTGCCACTGCCAAATATCCTCAGTTCTGATTGATAAACCTATTTGGGCACTAGGTAGATAGGTGACGCTGAAATTTGATTCTACGTTGGGTAACTCTTCTGGTGATGGGGAAGAAAGATGGAAAAGTGTATGAATGGGCAATCTGTACAAGTCACGGTGAGGAATTAAGACTAGTTGGGTGATGCCTTCGAGTTCCTGTGCAATTGTGGAAATATTCAGGATTTCATACAATTGCAACAGTTTCTCTTCCATCTCAACTCGCCAAGAATGATGACTTTTACTTTCTTTGTCTTGGGCTGTGCTGCGATATTCTTGGTATTGTTGATGCCAATCTTCTAGCCAAATTTCAAATTCAATTAGGCGCTGTACTGCTTCGGGTAGAGGCAATTCATTGAGACGAATAGCATCTTCTCCTAAAGGTATTACCCCAGTATCTTGCATGGGTGTAAACAGGAGAATTGGTGATGGCGCTTGGTCTTTGAGAATGAAAGTATGTAGGGCAACTGGACTAATATGCCAGTAAATAATTGCTGTTGTGGGATTGAATAGTTGTTGAATTGCGCCATAATAAGGCGAGTAAATATTATGATTCCAACCAGAAAGCAGCCAGTTTAAACAAGCATTTTTGCCTTGTTCGGCAATTTCCCAAGCTTCTACTAAATCACCCGACTCTACAGCTAAGTCAACTGCCAATTGATCGAAGCCGACAAATTTTAGAGCTAGCTGTTTTTTACTTTCATCTGAGCGAGTTTCTTCACTCAGTAATTGTCGCAATAAATCTGTCCCACGTTGCAGCAATTCTTGAACTTGTGTGGTTTGTCCCAAACCCATCAACACTTTGCTGAGAGATTGTAAAACCTCTAAATGCAACTGGGGAAAATATTCTAATGTCAGAGTTAACAGCGCCTGATGGTACTCAGATGCAGCTTTGCGCCAATAATCGCGAGTATTGGTATGTTTTTTACCTTGTTCGTAGTAAGTATTAGCGATCGCAAAATGCAATCTACCCCAACCTTCTGGATGGGTATCTGTCCGTAGATGCCTTAACCCTTCTTCGTAGCTGGCTAATTTTCCTTCGTAGCCGCCCTGTTGTAAGGCAGGATTTGTCGCGATCATACTACTCGACAAATTCAGTAATTCGTCAGAATCTACTAAATGACCGATCGCAGTTCCCCGACCAATCCAAGCTTCCCAATAATCTTGTTTGATTTGCAAAGCGTTGTCATAACAGACGATCGCTTCGGCAAATTGTTCTAAATGAAACAGTGCTATTGCCTGATTATACCAAGCTAGGTGGAAGTCGGGTTTAATGGCGATCGCTTGCTGATAGGAGGCGATCGCTTCTTCTCTCCGTCCTAAGTTGTCTAATGCTATACCACGGTTGTACCAAGCTAAGTAGAAATCAGCTTGAACTGAAAGTGCTTTATCCCAGGAGGCGATCGCTTCTGACCACCTGCCTAAATTAAACAGCACTACGCCCCGGTCTATCCAAACTTCGTGGTACTCTGGGTTAATTTCTATAGCTCTGTCGTAAGATATAATCGCCTCGGCAAATTGTTCGCTGACAGCTAAAGCTATACCTCGGTGATACCAGTTTTCCTGGTCTTCTGGTTCGAGTTGCAGCGCTTGGTCATAACTAGCAATAGCTTCTGGTAACCAACCTAATTTCAGCAGTGCCAAACCCTTGCTAGACCACGCTTCTTGATAGTCTGGCTTGATTTCTATAGCTTTGTCAAAAGAAGCGATCGCTTCTTCAAAGTATCCTAATTCTCCGAGAGTTCCACCCCGGTTGTACCAAGCTTTGTAGAAGTCTGGTTTCAGTTCTATGGCTGTTTCATAAGACGCGATCGCTTCATCAAAACGTTCTAAATGGAACAGCGTTAAGCCTCGATTAAACCAATATTCTGAGAATTCGGGTTGCATTTCAATAGCTTGGTCATAAGATGCGATCGCGCCTAGCAAATCGCCTGTTTTCGCTTGCTGAAGACCTTGGTAAAACCACCCTTGAGCGTGGGTAATCGGATTATCACTATGTCGCTCAATAATACCAGGGGAATTACTGCTTTGAACTGCCAAATCCGAAGCAAGTTGCTGGACTAAATTGGTACTTTGATCCAACCTCACCCACAACTCATCTAAAGTATTTGCCACATTCGGCTCTAAATTCGTCAAAGTGTTATCCCAGGTTTCCACCGAGGAAGACGTTGCTAATTCAGTCCTTTGTCTAGTGGAAAGGAGATTTGCTGGTGTTGTAATTTGAACAACTTCTTCTTCGTCGAACCGAAGTTGGGTTAACAAGCTGATTGAATCTTGCTCTGCCGGGAGAGGGATATTTTCTGGTATTGTGGTTTGGGCGTCTTCCCTTTCATATTCCCATACCACTTCCTCTAAGTTTTCGGGCGATGTCTCCTCAAAAGAGTCATTTTGGGGTGCTGACGTTATTGGTTCAACATCTGGCACATCATATTCCCATAATTGTTCGCCAAAGCTAAGGATTAGCTCTTGTCCGGGAGAAATTGGGAGAATTTCTTCATCGGTTGTAGTTTCGATTACATCTGGCTCATCATACTCCCATAACTGCTCGCCCAAATCGCGGATCAGTTCTTGTCCAGGAGTAGTTTCGATTACATCTGGCTCATCATGCTCCCATAACTGTTCGCCCAAATCGCGGATCAGTTCTTGCCCAGGAGTGATTTCTACATCATCTTGTGCCTGATTGTGTTCTTGCCCAGGAGTGATTTCTACATCATCTTGTGCCTGATTGTCCTGATAATTTTCTATTTCTGTAGGTAAGTTTTGCATTAGCCGAATGCCAATGTCATAAGCAACTTCTCCAATTCTGCCAACACCAAGTTCCCCCAATTGCACCATCTGTGTTGCTAAAAGAGGATTTGGTGTAGGTGAAGCTAGTAAGCTTTCACCAAACATCACCAACCAGTCTATCCAACGTTCAGCCGGAACGCGATTTTCGATCCGTTGCAGATACCTCAATGCCCACTGTCGTCCTCGTGCTTGATGCACGCCTTCTAACAATTGGATAAACAATTGTTCCAGATCCGCATTGGTTAGTTCTGGTAGTACCCCCACCAGATTGCGTCCTCTCGCACCCTTGAGAGAACTGTTCTGTTTACTTGCAATGAGGCGCTTTAAAAACCTTTTAAGCGACTGCGATATCCGCCTGAGCATCTGCCACACTCTTGGATTTTGTTTTTCTAGATTGTAGCCATCGTTGTGTTAAAAAAATCATCAATTACGTAAAAATCCATTAGATTCGGACAGCGCTTCCGTAGCAGGTTAGCAAAAAATATACAAATCTTCAAGAGCATAGCATTACAACGTTACAATTCCCAGATTTCACTCTTGAATTTGATTCTGGCAAGCAGTTAATTTTCAGTTTGCTCTGTAGTCGGTTGACCAGCAGGATATAACTGACTAATTAATGCCTGGACAAGCACTTGTGGATCGTCCGTTTCAACGGCAAGCTGTTGAGCAATCTGCTGACGTAAATTTTCATCCTCCTGTAACATTACAAACAACTGTTCTAAAGTGACAGTTTGGTATTCTCCCTCTGGGGGGTTCTCAGATGCATCTGCTGACTCTAATACTGGGGCAACTACCTCAGAGGGCAAAGGAGTGCTAAAAGCATCTGGCCCTTCATATTCCCAAACTGGTTCGCCTTCATTGCGTGTCAACAACTGCATCCCGATATTATAGGCAACATCTCCAATTTCTCCGACGCCCAACTCACCCAATTGCACTAACCGCGCAGCCATTTCATTATTGGGTGTCGGAGATGCGAGCAATCTGTCGCCAAAGCGCCCTAACCACTCAACCCACTCTTGAGTTGTAATGCGATGTTCGATATTATGCAGCCACTTCTGTGCCCATGCTTCCCCTCGTGCTTGATGTACTCCTTGCAACAGTTCGTTGAAGAGAAATTCCAGATCCGTATCGCTCAAGGGTGGTGCTGGTTCTTTTTCCACATTTCCCCTAGATTTTGAGGTAGTCTGTTTTCCACCAAACAAGCTCTGAAAAAGCTTTTTGAGCCATTGAAATAGCCGCTTGAGCATCTGCTGCACCATCGAGTTTTACTTTATCTATAAAATTGTAGCGATCGCACTGGACTATGGCGTTAGTTCAGTCAATAAAACGTATAGTCATTTGTCATTTGTCACTTGTCATTTGTCAAGAGTTTTTTCCCTGCTCTCTACTTATTAATTAGAACAAATGTACTAAATGGTATGCTATAATTCCCATACATTGATGTTGAAATCATAGTAGAGGATAAGCTCTAGTTACTTGCTTTGCTGAGTGCCAAAATTTACGGCATTAGTTGAGTCTTGGGCTATGGCAACATCGATAAATAAAGCCAGGTACGAGAGTTTAAAATAATTGAATCCTCAACTCGACTCGGTGCTACTAATTCACGTTGAAAGGCATTGAAGTCTATTTTTCCATGTCTTACGAACCCCTGCACCACAAATATCGCCCCAAAAGTTTTGCTGAACTGGTGGGACAAGAGGCGATCTCGACCACCCTCACGAACGCGATCGGCACATCCAAAATCGCCCCCGCCTATTTATTCACCGGGCCAAGAGGTACGGGGAAAACTTCTAGTGCCCGGATTTTGGCTAAATCCCTCAATTGTCTCAAAGGCGATAAGCCCACGGCTGAACCCTGCGGCGTGTGTGAGGTTTGTCAGGGGATCGCTAAGGGTTACGCCCTAGATGTAATTGAAATCGATGCCGCTAGTAACACTGGTGTCGATAATATCCGCGAGTTGATTGAAAAAGCTCAGTTTGCTCCTGTGCAGTGTCGTTATAAGGTTTATGTTATTGATGAATGCCACATGCTCAGTACCCAGGCATTCAATGCGCTACTTAAGACACTAGAGGAACCACCGAGACACGTGGTTTTTGTATTGGCGACAACAGACCCGCAAAGGGTATTACCAACGATTATTTCGCGCTGTCAAAGGTTTGATTTTAGACGCATTCAGTTAGAAGCGATGGTGAAGCATTTAAGTGCGATCGCATCTTATGAAAACATTCATATTTCACTTGATGCTGTCACCCTGGTAGCCCAACTTTCTCAGGGGGGATTACGGGATGCCGAAAGTCTACTCGATCAATTGGGTTTGTTAGCGGGTGAAGTCACACCAGAGCGAGTTTGGGATTTAGTTGGTACAGTGAGCGAACAGGACTTGCTGGGGCTGTTAAATGCGATCGCTCAAGATAAACCGGAAGCAGTTCTAGACTGTACTCACTACATCCTAGATCGTGGTCGAGAACCCCTAACTATTCTGCAAAATCTCGCTGCTTTTTACCGCGATTTACTGATTGCTAAAACAGCACCTCACCGCCACAATTTAGTTGCTTGTACTCAGCAAACCTGGACAGCGTTGGTTGAGTTTGCTCAATACTTCGATATGAGCGTGATTTTAGCGGGGCAGCAACACTTGCGAGAAGCTGAAGTACAAATTAAAAATACCACTCAGCCGCGTTTGTGGTTGGAGGTAACATTACTAGGATTGTTACCCAGTGCGACGGCGAATATTCAGCCACAAGCCTCAAGTTTCGCGCCACGAGTTAATAATACACCTGCTGTATCTCCAAGCTATCCTCCAATAGTTGCCCAAAATCACCCAGTCTCTTCTGTACCTCTGGCTGAACCGAAAACAAATCATAATTCTTTAAACCATCATCAAGCGGCTGCCCAAAATCACCCAGTCTCTTCTTTACCTGTAGCTGAACCGCAAACAAATCATAATTCTCTAAACCATCATCAAGCGGCTGCCCAAAATCAGCCCGTCACTTCATCTCCCCCAGTTGAACAGCAAACAAATCACAATTCTGGTGCTAACTCAGTTTCACCGCCAACTCCAGAACCTGTTGCTGTTCCTGTACCATCGGTGAATGTTGAACCAGTAACTTCAGAAGTTGTTGGCGAAGCAGAATATGACTTAACTCAGATTTGGCAACAAGTGCTTGCCAACCTCCAGCCAAAATCAAGGCAAGAAATGCTGCGTCAAATGAGCCAACTTATTGAGTTCGACGGTGTTGTGGCTCGAATTGCGATCAAACAGGCATGGTATGACAAAGGAAAATCTTATCTACCGATGATTACGGCAGCTTTCCAGCAGACTTTCCAGCGTGAAATTCAGATAAATATAGAAAAAGGAATTTCTTCAAACTCTACCTCAGCCAAAAAAAATCCTCCGCCAAAAGACTCTACTCGCGTTCAGCAAGCACCCACACCTAGCTACAACCAGCAAATTTCGCCTCCAGCGTCAGTACCGCAGCCAACTAATCCACCACCAACATCGACAGCAGCAAAAAATGGAAATGGTGTAAATGGAAATGGCGTAAATGGAAATGGGGCAAATAGAAACGGAGCAAATGGAAACGGGATGCAAACTTTGCCTCCAGCCCCAAAACAAACACCCGCAACTGATTGGGAACCTGACGAAGTAGCGATCGCAGCTCAACGTGTAGCAGAATTTTTCAATGGGCAAATTATCCGTTTTGCAGATGATTTCCCAGAATTGTCCGACTCTATAACTACACCAGAATGGGTAGAAGAAGCAGACGTGGATGATGAATAAAAAAATGCAAAATTACCAAAAATAATTTTGCATTTTTAATTTTTAATTTTTAATTCCCCAAAGGGGCTATTCCCCATTCCCCGTATGCAAGGTTTTCACCCATTTCAGGCGCTTTGGTCTTACCGACATCCGGGCAGTAGTACTGCTCATGACGACTAACCAGTGCAACATATATAAACTGCCACGCAGGGTTTGCAATAGCATCGTAAGATATGTAGAAAGTGGGAATTTTTGATCTTGACGTACCCGCTTCAGACCTGTGAACATCCCTACCATCGACATAGAAATGGATAAGCCTGTGATCGGACTTAACATTGGTGGGCGATGACGAGCGATCGCCATTAATAAATCTGGGACTGCTGCTGTCGGTAAAATATACATAATCAGCATAAAAATCAGCAAATCCCAGCTTTTACGCGTTCCCATCCGGTTTTTGAGAATTAAATCCCAATAATCCAAATAGCGCTGATAACCGCCTTCTGCCCAACGGTTGCGCTGATGCCAAAGTGAAACTGCATTTGTCACTCCTTCTTCTTGCACCGCTGGATGGAAAACACACTCAATATCCCATTTATCCAAATGTAAACGGATTGTCAAATCCAAATCATCGGTAATGGTTTCTTCATTCCAGCCACCGCAGCTTTCCAAGGCTGAACGCCGGACAAATTGACCATTGCCCCGCAGTTCGCCAATGCCACCAAGGGCAGTCCGCTGTTGCTGAAACCAGGTATCAAGTGCCATTTCTGCCATTTGACCCTTAGTCCAAAAGTTGTCTTTAGCGTTGGCGATCGCTTTTCGCACCTGCACCGCCCCCACGTTTTCTCTTTGAAATAAAGGTATTACCTGTTGCAGTAAGTCTGGTGTTACTTGGGCATCAGCATCAAATACTGCGATAATGTCGCCCTTTGTCAGCGGCAATACCTGATTCAACGCCCCTGATTTGCCACCAGTAGCTTCTGCTGAACGCCTTAGTACTTTCAGTTGGTCGTGTTTCTGTGCGAGTTCCGCTAATAAATGTGGCGTGCTATCACTGCTGCGATCGTCAATTATCCAAATTTCGTACTGCCCACCTGGATATTCCAGATTACAAAGATTTTTGACTAATTTAGCAATTACCGCTTCCTCATTTTTCGCAGCCACTAGCACAGAAACAGAAGGCAAATCTCCCTGTATTTCTTTTGGATAGCGACGGGATTTAGTAAACACCACCACCAAAGCATGAAATCCTAGAATGGTGGTCAGTCCTAGAATAAAAATAGAAGCCCAAGAAACTAAATGTAGAGCGATCGTGCCACTCCAGACGATAGTCAAGACTAGAGCTGCTTTGCCTCTACGACCTTGAAACCGGGATGGTAGAGACATAGAATCTGTCTCTAACACTGACTCCTCATCTACTGATAGGTCAGACAACAAGGAGTTGAGCGGATCGAGCTCTTGATAAGAATCTTCTTCGGGCCAGGAATTCGCTGGCATAGGTTAGGTTGCTTGATTCAAAAACCACTATTTGTCTACAGTTAGTAATTTTACGGACAAATATCCCTAAGCTACTTTTCCCGATATTAATCGGAATGGGCAAACTGCAATACCCGCTATCCCTAAGCCAAAAGCCGCTGGGACTACCTTTGTTGTCACCGCCACTGTGCGTAATTACCTCATATTAACCGCGTTTGCTACTCTTAGACAGAAGCTTGATTCCTTTGATAGCCACTTCGGCAGGAAGCTTGTAGAGTCGGACTTTCTCTAATGAGAACTCCGGTTTGGGTAAAGTAATAGCAAGGTAGCAGCAGCTTTTTGTTGGGAAAAACTGCAATAACGGCATCCACCACTATACAGTAGGGATTTTTAGTGTTACCGTTCCCAGATTCGATAACAGTTAATGCAGCATCATTGTAACCGAAATTTTAATATTTCTTAGTAGTAACTTCATTTATTAGGCATGGGGCATTGGTATTGGAATTAGGGAGAGGTGATAGGGAATAATCTGTACCCTATTCCCTTCTTCACTGACCACTATGTGCTTTAGACACATCTTTGGGGAATACTACTAACATCCACTAATATCCCCAGTTGCTAACTAACTTGAGGAATATTTAACTATGTCTATTGAGCAACTCCAGCCTGCAACTCAACAACAAGCCAGTGTTTACTTACCTTATGTTCAGGGTGCTAGGCGTAATTTCTTACCCTATGCCATCAGTCTTTATCAAAAAGGTGTCTTGGAAGGACATCGGAAAATCGAAGCCAGCGAACATGTCCCCTTTGTCGCCTCTTGGAATGTTGCTACTTTACCCTCAGACTTAACCCGTTGCCGAATTCAGTTTGATGGCAATGCTGACCTGAGTTATGAACTGATGATGGCTAGTTTCGAGTTTATTAATTTTTTAATTGAACTTATGGACAACTATAAACGTTATCGTATAACCGATTTTCCACAACCGTTTTACCGCAAGCTACTGCGTATAGATGATTGATTAAACTCAGCCGGATTTGCAAAAGTCCGGCTTATTTTAAATTGATAGATAAATAAGTTCGTAGCAAGGACTTTAGTCCTTATTTTCTAAGATTATAGCGGTTCTCGAATGGAAGCAATACAGTTTGACCTCACTTCCATTCCTCTCTCCTAAAAGGAGAGAGGCTTTGAATCTTACTCCCCTGACCTTATAGGGAAGGGGCTGGGGGTTAGGTCTGTATTGCACTCAACTGATAACCGCTATATTTGCTCACAAGGCACTGATTTTTACAATTCAGCCTAAGCCTTGTGAGCTTTCTTACAACAGGCTTTCAGTTTTAAAACGTCTTCCTAAGTCCGCTGTCTTTTCTTCTTTTCAGAACGATACCAAAACTCGCTACCATTAGAGTTCCGAAAAGGCTAGCGGGTTCTGGAATAGAAGTTTCATTGATCGGTACTATGATTCTTAAATTTGCCAAACTAGCGTTAGTTATGGTCAAGGATGTTACGCCTGGGAAACCTGGAAGATCAGACTGGAAATCAAAGACTGTGGGAGTTAAATTACCATTGGGATTACTATATCGCTCTCCATATCCACTCACTTCAAAAGTACCTTGATACTTCTTTCCGGTGTCTGGGTCGGTGACAGTACCCGTGTAGAAAGCTTTTGTGAGATTAAATTCGTCTTGAACTACTCCTTGAAATGTGGTTCCTGGCAATTGTCCCTGGTAGAGGAAGGCAGTCAACTGACCACCAGAAAGCACCGGCGATGTCAGAATACCATCAAACGAGACAATTGGAATACCTTTAAAGTCAACAAAGTAATGCAGACTTCCATCAGAGCGTGTTTCTACCTTTAAATAGTCTGACTGGTATACAGGAACATAATTAGGATTATTATTAGTGCCTAAGTTCCGGTAATAAGTTCCAGTATCATCCGTATCAATACGAGTAATACTGTTATTGAAATTGGGATTATTTCTGGGAAGTTCGATAGTTCCTGATAATGTACCAGTGCTTTCAATTGTGATGAATTGAGCAGCAATTGCACTTGCTCCACTCATAGCGATCGCGACTGCTGCAAGACAACTGCTGCTAACAGCTGCAAAACCTAGCTTAATCCCTGATGAACTGACTTTCATTAACAAATTTTCCTTTGATTGCCGATGGTAAACACACCTAATCTGCTGAGATTTATTATAAATATTTCTCAAGCATGATTTATTATTCCCAAGCTGGTGATGGAAGTTTCATCGGCAACAAAAAGTCTTGTCAATCGCTATTTTCATTCTTGAGCTTGCGGAGTATGTTGGAGACAATCGCCTTATTAATCAATTTCAATTTCTTTATTTGATTCTAATTTTTAGATTAAACTACAACGCGATCGCGTCCTTTTCTTTTGGCTTGGTTGAGTGCTTTTTCAGCAGCATTAACTAAAGTAGTAGGTTCAATTCCTATTAGCGGAATCACGCTAGCCAACCCTAAGCTCACAGTTAAAACAGCAGCAGGTAAACCACCAATACTAGGATACTCGCATTTAATCCCTAAAGCTTTTACTTGCTCTCGAATATGTTCGGCAATATCCATTGCAGCAGTAACATCTATTTGAGCAAGAATGGCAAATTCTTCACCACCATAACGAGCCACTAACACTCTACTGCTTTCGTCTCGAAAATCTCCTTTTTGTGAACTCACAAAAGTACTACTGGTAGAACAATTAATATTCCTATTGCATGAGAAACTGCTATGACTTAGTGAGTCTTTAATACAGTTACAGATAGTATTAGCGATTTGTCGTAAACACTCATCTCCCGCAGATCCACCATAAGTTTTATTATAAATTTTAAAATAGTCAATATCGCACAAAATCATTGAAATTGGAGTGTTTTGAATAGCGGAATTTTGCCACTCAATTCGCAGGTAGGTTTCAAAGTAGCGGCGATTTACTAATTGAGTTAGTTCATCTAAACTAGAGAGGAAGAGAACCTGTTGATTTTCTTGCCTCAACCCTTCAACATGAGTATTATTGAAATGCTCACTTTTTGTGAGATATTGTTGGAAATATAACCGATATAATTCACACGCAGGAGTACTGCGATCGCCTTCTAAATTAATTAGCCCTATACTTTGTAATTTATATGCCAATCTTGGCTCTAATTTCACATAATTTGTAGTATTAATCGCTTCATAAAAAGCATCTTCCAATTCTGGCTCATCTCGAAGTGCTAATAAATACTGCCTTAAAGACTGGTTATAGATTCCGGCTTCTGTGGGTGCTTGTTGCAATAATTGCACTAAATCCCCTTTTAATCCGCCTTTACCCACAAGGTGATAGAATGCCAATCGCACCAAATAAGGATTTCCTCCCACCATTGCCATCAAACTATCGGCATCTTTACCATCTGTCCAATCCAAGCCGTGACGTTGTGCTAAATCTTGCACTTGCTCTTTTGTAAAGGGAGGTAAATTAATTGTCAAACCAATATTAAATGGCGATTGAGTCAGTTTTATAGGAACAAGAATTTCTGTTGAATAAACCAGAACCAGACGTAATTTTTGCCAAATTTCTACCCTTTTGGCTTGTTCATGCCACGATCGCACCAATGGTAGCAATTCTCCAGTAATTTCCTGATACTCAAATAGCCAATCCACCTCATTTAATACTAAAACCAAGGGACTTGAGAGCGCAGACAGTAAATATTTTTGGAAATAGATAGAGCAGCTGACTTTGCTACCCATATCTTCATCCCAATAATCATTGAGTTTTGTTTCTAGCTGTAACTCCCGACTAACATTGGCACAGAACCAGCGCAAAAATTTATCCAAACTGGCAAATACTGCTTTGTCTGCTTGCTGAAAGTCCAAAGTTACGGTGCGAAAGCCTTGCTTGTTAGCGTGTGCAAGCAACCGGAGAATCAAAGAGCTTTTCCCCATCTTTTTGGGCGCTTTGATGCAAATTACACTCCCAGGTTCAGCCATTTCTGCGTAAGCGAGTTCTTCGATTGGCGGGCGAGGAATGTAAAATCTGGAATTAAGAGATACTGGGCCATTAGGGAATTCTAAGGATATCGCTGTGGCGGCTCGGTTGAATTCCTTAATTAACTGCTGATGTGCTTCGCTAAAAGGGTGATTTTCTAGAGTCTGGCGAAAGTTGGATTTATGTATTGGTTCTTTGTAAAAATTACTCAGTATTTGCCATAAATGAGCAGCGGTTTTCTTGACACGTTCCTCGGCGTAGTGCGCTTCACTAGCTATATTGGTGTAGGTTTTTCCTTGCCACGAAGAACGCAATATCAATTCTTGGAGCGTCGTTAAACCGGTTGCTTGACTGGCTTTTAGTAGCAATACTAGTTCATCTATAGTCATTACTCATTGACTCTAATTCAGTATGATATTTTTTCACACCATTCAGCTTTGGAAGTCAATATCGGCTGCCTTGTATGCATAGCAGCCAGCCCTGACTAAAAAAGCTACAAAAAAGCCTTGACAATTTTTTGCATCCTTAAATTATCTGGCGTGATTTAATCATAGAATTTTTTTTACAAATTTTTCGGGGTTTTTAGGTAATTATATGTGACTTGAACTACTTTTTTTAGACATATCTTAGAATGTAGATGCACACAATGTAGCGATTGTTTTCTAAAAGATTGCTATTGCGATCGCAACAGAGGTTATACTCGTCCGTTTACTTTTTTCTAAATTTCATCCCAATTTATGATATGGGCTGATATATCCCTGACTTAAGTTACAGCCTAATAAACCAACTAGGCGATTTGCCCATAACTGAATCTTCAGGGTGCTAAAACAGCGTAGAGAGAAAGCTACAGAATATCTTCCTCATCGTACCAGCAGCTATGCATATCCAAAAACCCGCTACCCATGAATCGGAAGTTTCACTTTCAGTACAAGATTCTCAAAGTTTCCCCGAAGCCAAAGACTTATCTCTAGAAAATTTAGATACTTGCCAATGCTCACAAGCCGCCTTACAAATGGCATTAATCGCTAGTGGCTTGGGGTTGTGGGATTGGAATCTGGTAACTGACAAAACCTATTACGATCCCCAGTGGAAAAGCATCCTGGGATATAAAGTAGACGAAATCGACAACGATTATAAATCCTTTGAACAACTTATACATCCACAGGATTTACCAAGAATTCGCCAGGTATTGCACGATTATCTCCAAGGATGCATACCTGTGTTTGAAGTCGAGTTGCGAATGTTGACTAAATCCGGGGAGTGGAAGTGGATTTTGACTTGTGGCAAAGTATTTCAACGGGATAAATTCGGTAAACCAGTGCGGATGGTGGGAACGCACAAGGATATTAATCAGGATAAGGCGATGTCTACGACGGTCACTGAGCGCAGCCGAAGTGCGGGCTGCGCCTACGCTACCCAACAATATCAACTATTTGAACAACTCCAAACCGAAATTGCTCAACGCCAGTCTACCGAAGACCAAGTTAGGGAAAAATCAGAGCAGCTAGAAACTACCCTCGAAGAACTCAAATATACTCAAAAGCAGTTATTGCAAAACCAGAAAATGGCTAATCTCGGTCAACTGGTGGCGGATATGGCTAACGAAATTAACAACCCCGTTAGCTTTATCTCCGGCAATCTCCATCCGGCTAGTCAATATGCTGAAGATTTAATCAGAATCATTGAACTTTACCAACATCACTATCCCACACCAACACCAGTCATAGCCTTACAACTGCAACGCCTCGACCTTGGTTTCGTGAAGACAGAATTTTTAAAATTACTGTGGTCAATGCGAGCCGGTTCTGAACGCGTCAAAGATATTGTTTTCGCTTTGCGGAATTTTTCTACTTCTGACGAAAGTCAAATGAAAAAGGTTGACCTACATGAAGGATTTGATAGTGTTCTCAGGATTTTGCAGCATCGTCTCAAAGAAAAACCTGATAGAGCAGAGATTAAAGTAATTAAAACCTTTGGTGAATTACCCTTAATCGAATGTTACCCTGGTGAACTGAATCAGGTATTCATGAACATCTTAACTAATGCCATTGATGCTTTAGAAGAGAGGATGAAGCATGATTATTCTTTTACTCCAAAAATTTTGATTCATACAGAAGTTGTTAGCAGTCATTTATCATTGGTCAATAATCATGAACCTTGGGTAAATGACAAACTATTAGGGAAAAAACACAAAGTTATCATTCGCATTTTTGACAATGGCAAAGGTATACTTCCCCATATCCAAAAACATATATTTGAACCGTTTTTTACAACCAAGCCAGTAAGCAAAAGTCAAGGACTAGGGTTATCAATTAGTCGGCAAATTATTGTTGAAAAACATCAAGGTAAACTTAAGTGTAATTCTCAATTAGGTCAAGGGACAGAGTTGGTGATTGAGATGAATACAACAGCAAGACACTATGCCGCGATTAGAAAACACGCCAACTTTTAGTTAAGGCAAGAGATGCGATGAATCGCCGTCAAGACAAAACGACTGATTATTGTAGAGACGGCGATTTATCGCGTCTTTGTGATGATTTCTCGCATTGCGATCTAGAATTTTCATCAAAAAACCTTAACCGAACCGTATTGGCATAAGTCCTAATTAAGCAATTTGCTGCAATCCATTAAGAGGTAGATCGAGAATCACTCCTGAAATTGGAGAATAACCGATATCTAGAGAAACACTAGCTTTTATCGTCTGAGAACCACCAATTATAGGAGTTGTAGAAACCCTATCTGTTATTAGATTAGACACCAAGGAAGATGGTCTAGGATTATCATCTGAGTTAATATCAATGTCAATAATCTGTCCGGGGGTTAACTGCAAGGTACTAAAAACAGCCTGAGCCTGAGCTTTAGCATCTTTAACAGCTTCGCTCAAAACTTGCAGACGTGCCTGCTGCAATACTTCATCTGAGGCAGTGAAGCTGATATTCTGTATGACATTTGCGCCTGCTTGAATAGCTTTGTCAATTGCTGCCCCAGATTGATTTGTTAGTAACTCAAACTGAAGTGTGTTGAGGCCTTCAAAGTCGGTGAGAGTTTGAGTACCATTTTCAAAGCTATAGACAGGATTTAGTTGAATAGATGTAGTTTGAAGTTCTTGCGCCCCAAGCTTTTGCAGTACATCAACTACCGCAGTTGAACGTTGAGCAACTTGTTCTTGAACTGCGGTTGCAGTTTTTCCCTCTACTTTAATCCCCAATTGCACCTCAGTTAAAGTAGTGGCAACACTGACCTCACCTTTACCAGTAACTTCCAATATCTGAGTAGTGCTACCAATGAGGGGATCGGCGATCGCAACACCCGGATTTCTCACACCGATGAGATTATCAGCAGCCGAAGCAAGAGTCCCTGCTGAATTTGGAGAATAACCGATATCTAGAGAAACACTAGCTTCTATCGTCTGAGGACTACCAATTATAGGAGTTGTACTAGCTGCTGCCGAAACCCTATCTACTGTTAGATTAGACACCAAGGGAGATGGTCTAGGATTGTCATCTGGGTTAATATCAATGTCAATAATCTGTCCGGGGGTTAACTGTAAGGTACTAAAAACAGCCTGAGCTTGAGCTTTAGCATCTTTAACAGCTTCGCTCAGAACTTGCAGGCGTGCCTGCTGCAATACTTCGTCTGAGGCAGTGAAGCTAATATTCTGTATGATATTTGCGCCTGCTTGGATAGCTTTGTCAATTGCTGCCCCAGATTGATTTGTTGGTAACTCAAACTGAAGTGTGTTGAGGCCTTCAAAGCCGGTGAGAGTTTGAGTACTATTTTCATAGCTATAGATAGGATTTAGTTGAATAGATGTAGTTTGAAGTTCTTGCGCCCCAAGCTTTTGCAGTACATCAACCACCGCAGTTGAACGTTGAGCAACTTGTTCTTGAACTTCGGTTGCAGTTTTTCCCTGTACTTTAATCCCCAATTCTACAGCAGTTAAAGTGGTAGCAACATTTACCTCTCCTTGACCAGTAACTTCCAATATCTGAGCAGTCTTTGGAGCAGTGCTAGCAATGAAGGGATCGGCGATCGCAAGACCCAAATTTCTCACACCTGTGAGATTATCTGTGTTAGCCATCTTATTCTCCTTGCTTAAATGATGTTTGATACCTGTTGATGTTTTAATCTTAATCGTATCTGGACACTCACTCGTGACAACCAGTATTTTCAATATTCTGATGCTTTGAAGCGTTTTATTAGTCGTGTTCGTCAGCCTGTAGAAGGTGTTTTTCATCAAATTCAAAACACTGGAGTCTCAACCTATTTAATTCACATTAGGCGTAATTTAGCTGAGAACAACCCTAGCCATACCTAAACTGACAGTTAAAACAGCAGATGGTAGACCATTAATGTCAGAATACTGAATCTAATGATGAGAAAATAAAGGTAAGCAATGCCCACCTCTAAACTTGCTGGGCTATTTACCCAAGACAGATAAACAGCAAATTTTATCAGTCAAAATTTATGACTTCCACCGTTCCCTCTCTAACTCGAAAGCGACCCACTCAAGCAATAGGAGCCAAAATTTTCCACTGGTGTAACATCATTAGTCTATTTATCATGCTCACCAGTGGACTACAAATTTACAACGCCAACCCTGTTTTTGGTGGACGTGCAGGTTTGCACATTCCGCCGATATTTACTTTAGGAGGTTGGCTGGCAGGAGGTAGACACTGGCATTTTGCAGCAATGTGGCTATTCTCACTGAATCTCTTGTGGTATGGAATTTACATTTTAATTACCCGACGCTGGCGACATCGCTTTGTCGGTGCTAATGACTTGAAAGCATTACAAAAAACTCAAAATTCCCAACGTCGAATTTATGCTTGGCATCGGATTGCTTATACAGCAATTATTCCTATTTTGCTGCTGGCATTATTTACAGGGATAGGAATGTATAAACCTGCTCAATTTCCCTGGATTGTGGATTGCTTTGGCGATTGGCAAGCATTGCGAATTGTTCACTTTGCCTCAGTGCCGATAGTTATTTTATTTGCAGTAATTCACTATCAATTAGGGCGTAAGGCTGGTGGTACTGAATTAACAGAATCAATGTTTTAAGTAACAATCCTTTTTTAAACAAAAAAATGAACTTTTTTGATAAATTGAATGGAAATATCTTACAAAATCAAAGCTTACTATTTGTAGGACTCGATCCAAATCCAGAGATGATGCCTGAGCGTTATGAATCTGAAGAACTGATAGCTGGTTTGGAGAAGTGGTTACAATTCATTATTGCGGAAACTGCTGATTACGTTTGTGCTTATAAACCGACACTTGGCTTTTACGAAGCTTTAGGTATTCCTGGTTTAGAACTGCTCTACAAAACTTTAGCAGCTATTCCAGCCCATATCCCAGTGATTTTAGATGCCAAACACAGTGACTTAAATACTAGTACCATCTTTGCCCAGACTGTGTTTACACAATGGCAGGTGGACGCAATCACTCTCAGCCCCTATACAGGACAAGATCACGTAGCACCTTTTTTGGTCTATCCTGATAAAGCGGTGTTTATTTTATGCTGTACTTCTAATCCAGGTGCAGAAGTTCTACAGCAATATCCTACAAAGGAATCACCCCTTTATTTACAGGTAGTAAAAGAATCAAAAACCTGGGGAACTCCAGAACAATTGGGTTTGGAAGTGGGAACTACAAATCCTGAAGTTTTAGCACTTATTCGAGCAGTTGCACCTGAACGAATTATTATGGCGCGTAGCATCTGGGCGGAGAGTCAAAACCTGAAACAAATTTTAGAAGCTGGCTTGAATAGTAATGGTGATGGTTTACTGATTCCTGTTCCTCAAGATATGTTGGGAAATACCCAATTATCACAAGAAGTCCAGTCTCTACGTGCAGAAATCAATCAAATTAAAACTGAAATTATTCACGAAAATTCTACTTGTTCTGTGTGGTTTCCTGATGTTTGTTTTCTAAATCAGCACCCCCATCAAGATTTGATTTTACAACTTTACGATCTTGACTGCATTATGTTTGGCAGCTTTGTCCAAGCATCAGGAGCGATATTTCCTTATTACATCGACTTACGCAAAATTATTTCCAACCCCCAAGTTTTTAATCAAGTTCTCACAGCTTATGAGGATATTTTGAAGAACCTGAATTTTGATAGATTAGCAGGTATTCCCTATGGTTCATTACCTACTGCGACTGGTTTAGCTTTGCGCCTTCACTGTCCGATGATTTTCCCGCGTAAAGAGGTGAAAGCACACGGAACTCGGAGAGTAATTGAGGGTAACTTTCATACTGGTGAAACAGTTGTAGTGGTTGATGATATTCTCATTAGTGGTAAAAGTGTTATGGAAGGAGCAGGAAAGTTGGAATCAGCCGGATTAAAGGTTAATGATATTGTGGTATTTATCGACCACGAACAGGGGGTGAAAGATAGGTTACAGCAAAATGGTTATTGCAGTCATGCGGTTTTAACTATTTCGGAAATTACTAATACTCTCTATCAAGCAGGGCGAATAAATGAAGAACAATTTTCAGCCTTTGCTGAAATTTAGTAATTGGAATAATGGGGAGTAGGGAATGGGGAATTGCGAGAGACACGATTAATGCGTCTGTAATCGAGGAAGATTTTTATTGTCTACTTCTTCTTGCTCAGATTTCATTACTCAGTTCAATCTAGTAACTAGAATAATTTTCGCTTTGAAATTAATTATGAATTTTTCACTGAATCAGCTACTTAGATGGTTAATTTTTACGCTATTATTTCCTCTAGTATTTCTCAATGCTTGGCTAGCATCCTTGCTGGTTAGAAACTTTCAACCTGTCGTCACAATTCTTGTTTTGGCTACTTTGCTTGCATTCGTTTTAAACTATCCTGTTTCGATTCTCCAACAGCGGAGAGTTAAACGCGGCTATGCAGTAGCATTAGTTTTTATATTAGCATTGATAATTGTTGTGGCTTTGGGTATCACTTTACTACCCATTGTTTTAGAGCAATTTAATGAAATGGTTAAAGTCTTTCCCCAATGGATTGATTCTAGCGAAGAAAAACTTCAGAGTGTCAATAATTGGTTTTTGAAACATAAAATAAATGTTAATTTAAGTCAGCTATTAGCACAAGTCACTGACCAATTACCTAATGAATTAGAGTTTGTTTCCGATAAACTTTTAAGTATTATTATAGATACAATTGATAGTATTTCTGAGGCGTTAATCACAGTAGTGCTAACTTTTTACTTATTGTTAGATGGCCCAAGAATTTGGGAGGCGATATTTAAGAAGTTACCTGGAAATCTTGCCCAGCAAATAAGCCAGTCTATTCAGCAAAACTTCCAAAATTACTTGATTGGTCAGGGAACTTTGGCTTTGCTGATGGGTGTTTCAATAACATTATTGTTTTTAGCTTTTCAAGTCCAGTTTGCTTTGCTCTTTGGTTTGGGAGTTGGACTTTTGAGCTTAATTCCCTTTGGTGATGTCGTCAGTCTGGTTTTAATAACTTTAATAATAGCGTCACATGACTTTTGGCTAGCAGCTAAGGTTTTTGCGGTAGCTGTTGTTATCGATCAGTTAATCGATCAGGCGATCGCACCGCGTCTTTTAGGTAAAATTACTGGTATTAGACCAATATGGGTATTAATTGCTTTGCTTGTAGGAACCAATGTTGGCGGAGTCTTGGGTTTGCTAATCGCGGTACCTGTAGCTGGTTTTATCAAAGATGTAACAGATGGTTTTTCTAAATCTGCTAATTCTGATAACCTGGGTGAGGGTGAAGCAGGATCGGAATTGTTGATAGAAGAATCAATATCGCAATGAGTTTTGGATAAAAATTGCCATCTCTAGCGTTAACGGTAAGTAGCAACGGTGTCATTTAGGTCGTATTCACTCAAGTCAACCTTATTCCCAAACCTCGTAAATTGGCTAAGGAATTGATATGGACAAATTGCGCCCAAAACAGTTCGTCAAAAACATTTATCAGGAACTACTGCCTAGATTACAGATTGAAAGTGTCAATCCCTGCGATCCAATTAAGGTAAGCTATCTTCCCCAACCTTGGCGGCTGCTTGGCAAAGGAAATTACGCCGCAGTAGTTTATCACCCCGATTCCCCTGACTATGTAGTTAAGATTTATGCCCCAGGACGGCCAGGTTTTGAAGAGGAAGTAGAAGTTTACCATCGTCTAGGTTCTCATCCAGCCTTTTCTGAGTGTTTGTACGCCAAGGATGGGTTTTTAGTCTTGAAACGGCTTTATGGAACAACCCTCTACGATTGTATGCACTTCGGTTTACTAATTCCCAAGCAGGTAATAAAGGACATTGATGAAGCTCTTGACTATGCCCGAAGTTGTGGACTCCACCCTCATGATGTCCACGGGCGTAATGTCATGATGTACCAAGGCAGAGGATTAGTTGTAGATATATCAGATTTCCTGCATCAAGAAGCTTGCTCAAAGTGGAATAACCTAAAAAAGGCTTACTACTGGTTATATCTGCCCGTGTTTTACCCACTTCGACTGCGCGTACCATACTTTGCCTTAGATATCCTCCGCAAATGTTATCGCTTGGGAACTTCTGTTAAAACTTTTTGTTGCCAACTACTCTTAAGATTAACTAATATTAAATATTTAAAACGTTAAGAGCGATTGATTGACAGACAAATTTTGTGCTGTCCAATTCTGGCACTTTCGTTATCAATACTTCGTTGAGAAATTCAAGATACAGCAGACTGCAACTTCTCTACGAGAGGCTACGCCAAGCTTGCACTGCAATTGTTCATCGTAAATATTGATTGTGATGGAAGCCACAGCCTTTGCTCCTAAATTCTACAAAAGTGTAGCATTACTAGTATTTTAGGTTTTATGACAAGCGATCGCTATCTTTATTGTTGCTTGTATAGACGCAAAGCGACTTGTCGTCAGACATAGCTTCCGAGTATTTGAAGTTTTTATAACAAGCAATAATTAGATAAAACTGATTAAAATAATTTTAAGTAATTTCTCTAACTATTCTTTAAACTTAATAAACTACTAATCAGTTTAGGCAAGCCACTACAGCAGGGATTTGAATGTTCAGATAATTCATTACGTTCTATCTGCTTTGCCATCTTCTCAGCACGTTGAATCGCTTGTTCAGTTAACGATTTCAATGGTTTTGGATACAAGCACATTGATTTGTCGTAGTCGGGTATATGCTTTTCGAGTAAATTAATTAACCTATCACGAGTGATTTGTGCAAAATGGTCTTGAAAGTGAATTAGATACCAAAGTTCAAAACAAGGATTGGTAATTGCCAGATTAATCTTTTGGCTTATAGCTCGATTTATTGCACTTTGCCAATTTGCCAGACTTTTTTCAATATGCTCATCTCCGTCAAAAACAGCCCAGGCTTTATCTTCTTTACTCCACTGCTGGTTATCTTTCCTCTGCTGTCGTTCTTCGATGAGTCGTTCAATAATGCTACGTGGATCAGTTTTGTTTTGATGAGGCAATACAATAATATCTAAAGTTGGCGAACGTAATTCATTGCGAATACTATTGAAATAAATTGGTTCTGTTTTACTTCCTTCACAAGCAATTAGTATTTTCTGAGCAATATTCCTGCTAGGTGGGCGACGATTTAACTTTCTTGGCACTGCTTATTACCTTGTAAAATTATTTCCTCTTCAGATGGGAGAAACGGAACGGCTCCAAAACGACCATCTAAATATGCTTTGTCAATCGCTAAATCATTTCGCACATGGAAATCAGTCAGAGGATACAACTCAGTGCTTTGATCGTCTCGCTTTTGTGTAAACCAAATTTGGTCGCGTCGTAACAAGTTGTTTCTTTGTAACGTGTTATCATGACTTGTCAAAATCAGTTGAGCGTTTCTGGGATTTGTTTTAGGATTTTGAAATATTCTGATAATGCTTTTTACAATATTAGGATGAATATTTGTGCCTAATTCATCAACAATTACCAATCCGCTTATGTTCAAAGATACTACTATACGGAATGCCAATTGAAATAAGCGCTGAGTACCAAGAGACTCTTCATCAAAAAGCCACTGTATTTCGTTACCGTCATGAGTGTTATGCACAGCATATATGTTGTAGTCAGCCTGAGCATCAGATTTCTTTTTTAACTCTATTCTAGATAGTCCAATGTCAAACTTTTTTACAATATTTAATGTTTGTTTAAGGAATTCATTGAATACATAAATACTAGTATCTTGTATAACCATAATTGAAACACGGTCAAAATCTTCACTTCCCAAGTTAATTCCGCGCCATCCACTTGCTACCCAGTTTACAAAAGACTGAATTATATCTACTTTTAATTTGACTAATGTACTAATAAATAACTCATTTTCTCTAATATTATCCTGAAGTTGATTATGCGCTCCAGTAAAATAATCACCTGTTTTCCAAATAAATTTTTTGTTATTTTCATCCCATTGACGATGAAATAAACGGCGTGGACGTTTAGTTGTATTTAAAGTATAGTCCAATTTTTCTAAGAGTATATGATTATGATTAAGTACTAAAGAATAGGTATAGATAGCATTATTAAATATAGTTCTTAACTCAAATTTTGTAGGTTTTTGAGCAGAGATACTATCTAATTTAAAAGGGTCTACTTTGGCATATTTAAAAATTCTCTGCAATGTTACTGCTTCCTGTGTGCCATGAGCCATCATGAGCAATAAATAATCAAGAGCTTGAATAACATTACTCTTACCTGATGCATTAGCTCCAAAAATTGCCAAAACAGGTAAAAGCTCAATGTCCCAGCCTTCAACATGATATCCAGGTGCAATTTCATGATCTGACTTCACCCGTTTGCGTTTGCTGTTTTGGCTTGTCTGACGATCGCTTTGTTTTTGAGCAACCGCACTTAGGGTTACAGGTTCTTTAATTGAGCGGTAGTTTTCAACCGTAAAATCTACAAGCATAATTCAACGCCCACAAGGCAGTTTTTTGTGATTTATTCACGTAAATCTTATCTTAAAGGCAAGCAAATCTCCACTTTTACCACAACACATCACACGAACTAGTAGCTAGATTACACTCTAATACACGCGGTAATCCAGAACTCACCACAAGATTTAGATCGACAATAGCAATATAAGAAGTCTAACCAAGGCAGGTATGGGCAATGGTGCGATTAAAACTGTGGCAGTGGGTGGTCTTAGCAATCCCGATCGCGTTTATCATTATTTTCTTACTGGTATCCGCCGGTTCACAAATTCATGCGTGGGGCATTAATTGGATTTGGGGTGTATTCACCGTTTTATTTGTGGGTTGGCGTTGGCTGCTAGTCAAATGGACTCAACCAGCTGTTAACGAGGTGGAAGCTGTATTAACTCAAGTCCGTGAAGAATTGGAATCGACAGCAGAGGATACAGTAAGGCGACCTGTGGGAAGTGACACCACAAAGCTTGCAGAAGCCGCCCTTCAAGAAATTCTCCAAGTGGCACAAAGCGATCGCCCGATTTGGGAAGACTGGCAAACTTTTTGGACGCGATGTCAAGATTTAGTCGTAGCGATCGCTCATATCTACAATCCTCAGATTCAATATCCCCTGCTAAACATCTACGTCCCCCAAGCTTACGGGCTGATTCGCGGAACTGTGGATGATATGGATAAGTGGATGCAAAAGTTATCCCCGATCCTCAATCAGGTAACGGTTGGACAAGCATACCAAGGATATGAGGTCTACCGGAAGTTGGAACCATCGGCTCGGAAATTCTGGAAAGTTTGGAACTGGGCACAATGGATCTTAAATCCGGTGGCGGCGGTGGCAAAACAAGCCAGTCAGGGTTCTAGTAACCAAGCAACTCAGCAATTATTGGGGAATTTGAGCCAGTTATTTCGGGAAGCTGCCCTGAGAAACTTATGCCGACAAGCGATCGCACTTTACGGACGTAGCACCTTACCAGTTCCAGCAACCGTAGCTTCCCCACCAACTTTACCCCAGCCAAAAACCCAAACACTCCGAGAAATCCTGACTCAAGCTCAACCAGCTGAGGCGGTTGAGCAAAAACCCGTGAATATTCTGCTGGTGGGGCGCACGGGTTCGGGAAAAAGTAGCCTGATTAACACCCTATTTCAGGCGGATCTCGCAGCAGTTGACGTTTTACCCAGTACCGATCGCATTCAGAATTATCAATGGCAGACTCAAGGTGGGGAAACCCTGACGCTTTTGGATACACCTGGTTACGAACAAGTCAACCGTGCAGAACTCCGAAATTTGGTGCTTGATTATGCTATAAATTCCGATTTGCTGCTGTTAGCAACTCCTGCCCTCGATCCTGCCCTGCAAATGGATGTGGACTTTTTACAAGACATCAAAGCAGAAATTGCAGATTTACCTGCGATCGCGATTGTCACTCAAGTAGATCGGCTGCGTCCCATCCGCGAATGGCAACCGCCTTACGATTGGGAATGGGGCGATCGCCCCAAAGAAATTGCGATTCGCGAAGCCACTGAGTATCGCGCCAAACTGCTAGGAAACTTCTGTAATCTAGTTTTACCCGTGGTTACAGGTGACAGCAAAACAAATCGAGTTGCCTGGGGAGTAGAAGCGCTATCGTTGGGATTAGTGGATGCGATCGCACCTACTAAGCAACTCCGTCTCGCCCGCTTTTTGCGTAACCTAGAAACTCGCATCGTCGCCGCCGCCAAAATCATCGACCACTACACCTTCCAGATGACGACAACACAAGGATTAACGGCATTGCTCAAAAGTCCCGTCCTTCAGTTTGTTTCTACGCTCTCAACCGGATCTCCAGCTTTAGCATATATGCTGGCGGAGCAAATTCCTGTGGAACAGTTGCCAATTGTCATTGGTAAACTGCAAATGGGATATGACCTTTTCTCACTCTTGAACCCCAACGCGCTCAACTTTGAATTGCTATCCCTTTGGCCGCTACTGCTGGAAAACACCGCTGCACCCGATCGCAACGCCTGGGCATTTGGTCACGCCCTAGTGGAGTACTGGACTCAAAATTTGACGGTTGAACAGCTCCGAGAGCGATTTGAGTATTATTTAGCGATCGCTAAATAACGAGTTTACTAACTACGTAACCGCAGGAGATTAAACATCACAAGTGGTATTAGAACACATAAATAATTTACGAGTATTTACTTAGAAAACTTAAAGGTGTTTATACCATGAGTGAAGAAAAAATGCCTTAAGAGATTGCACTTTCAATATCTAAAGTTAAGATGACGATTAAGAGTAGGTGTCTGCTGAAACCTACCCGCTTTATCTGAGTTTTTATACAGACATCCCTTTTGTTCGGAGTTCTTTATGACAAATATATTACAAACCTCCATCCCTCAAGCACAGAATTTAGATCAAAGCTATAGTATTTCGTCTTACAACAGGCTGCTTTCGGTGGTGAAGGATTTGGCTTGTGTGCGGACTATTGAAGAAATTATTGAGATTGTGCGTTTGGCTGCTCGCGATCTCACAAATGCTGATGGAGTCACCTTTGTATTGCGGGATGGTGAATGTTGCCACTATGTCGATGAAAACGCCATTGGCCCACTTTGGAAAGGTATGCGTTTTCCGCTCAAGTCTTGCATCTCCGGTTGGGCAATGCTCAATAAAAAAGCAGCCGTAATTGAGGACATTTACCAGGATGCGCGAATTCCGATTGAGGCGTACAAAGTAACTTTTGTCAAAAGTTTAGTGATGGTTCCTATAAGAGTTTCCGATCCACTGGGTGCGATTGGAGCCTACTGGAGTACACGCCATCTAGCCACGCCCCAAGAGATCGGAATGCTTGAGATTTTGACAGATACTACAGCAGTTGCGATCGCAAACGTGCAACTTTTCCAAAAACTGACGAACCAAAATGCCCTAAAAGACAAATTTATTGCGATGCTGGCTCACGAACTGAGGAATCCCGTTGCCCCCATCTCCAACGGCGTTCAACTACTCAAACTCAAGCTAGGACAGACTGGCGCAGTAGGGGAAACAGTTTTAATGATGCAAAACCAGATTAAGCACCTCTCGAAATTGATCGATGAGTTACTTGACGTATCGTCTATCACTTATGGGAAGATTTCATTAAATCTTGAGAAGGTTAATCTGGTGGAATTGGTTCGCCAAAGTCTCAATGACCACGCACAAGCAATAAAAAGATGGAATCTTAACGTAGTACAAGACTTGCCAAGCATACCTGTGTGGGCTTATGTTGACACCACTCGCTTCTTCCAAATCTTTGGGAACCTTCTTGATAACGCCTTAAAGTTTTCCCAACCAGATGGAACGATTTGGGTAGATTTTTCAGTTATTCCAGGTGAGAATGGCTCAAGTAGTGTGGCGGCCTTATCTGTAAGAGATACAGGCATAGGGATAGACCCGACAATATTACCAGAACTTTTCGAGCCGTTTACCCAGGCCGATCGTAGTTTAGATCGTTCGCGGGGCGGGCTAGGTTTGGGACTTTCGGTAGTCAAAAGTCTTGTAGAACTTCATGGTGGTAATGTTGAAGCCTCAAGTAGAGGGATAAATTTGGGAGCAGAATTCAAAGTCACTCTCCCAGTATGCGAAGAGATTACAGCTTGGGATAACGACTCGGAGATTATAGAAGCGGCGAAAAAATCGTTGAAGATTTTAGTCATCGAAGATAACGAGGATTCAGCCATAACATTACAAGCAGTGCTTGAGCATTTTGGGCATGAAGTTTTCATTGCCGAGAATGGAATTTTAGGGGTAGAAACTGCAAAGAAGCTTGAGCCTCATGTAATTATTTGTGACATCGGACTTCCTGAAATGGATGGATTCGCCGTTGCACAGGAACTAAGTAAAGATTCCAAGTTTACTCGCTCAATTCTGATTGCACTTACCGGCTACGGTAGCCAAGAGGATCGGCAACTTGCGCTGAAGTCTGGTTTCAAATGCCACTTAACCAAGCCTGTAGACTTTGAAATACTGATAGCAGAAATCGATCGATACTTTGATGAAGTATTATCAAGTTGAGAAATTTTGCTACTTGTGAATTTTGACTGAGGAGTGTTAATCCATTAAATCATCTGTTGTAGACTCACCGGGATAAAAGCGATCGCTCAGAATTTCCTCAAAAAGATATAAACATTGGTTGGGAAAAGTTGAAAGTGGCAGATTTGTTTCTCCTGATGCTAAATCCCTACCATTTTGATATGATTCCTGGAGTGCTTCTTCAATGTAAGGTTTCAGACTAGGATTTTCGTTCAGCAACTTAAGAATTTCCCGTCGTTGTACTCTAATTGTTGCTAACCAACTGCGGCTGCGTTGCTTTGCTTGATATTCCCATTTGAGTAAATGTCCAATTAACACACTAAAACGATTTCTCAATTCTTGGCGTTCCTTTCTTCCCAAAGATTCAATTTCCTCAATTAAATTGGGTAGGTCAAGCCTGTTCCATTGATGATGACGCAAAAGGTTAGCCTGTTGTTGAGTCCAACTGTAGAAGTCTGCTTCATATAAGTTTGGCATCAGCTTTTTTGTTGTTTTTCAGGTTTGTATAGTCTACATAATTTTAAAATTCATAATTATGTTTAAGGTGATTTCTCACAAAGAATAGACCTCTTGCAAAAATAAATTATGGTACAATTAAGGGTTTTAAAAATTTGCTTTCTATCTCTATCAGACATCCTAATGAGGTGACAAAAGTTCTCTATATAGATTCTGATATGAATTTTTTATAAAACCTATAATCATACCACAAAAGAATTATGCAAGAGGTCTAATATACCCAGGTTGACGAGTTTCGACTTCGCTCAACTCTCGATCCCTTAGTTGGTTGAGCGGAGTCGAAACCAACGGCGACGGTAGATTTATTAACGGAAATTGCCTAAGATAGAAATTTAAACATTCTTTGAAGCAGTACTGTCACATAAGCATCAGGTACAAATTACGAATTACGAATTAGAAAGTTACCACACTGCGAATTGATTCACCTTTGTGCATTAATTCAAAAGCATCATTAATTTGCTCAATGGGCATTACATGGGTAATTAAATCATCAATATTTATCTTACCTTCCATATACCAATCAACAATTTTTGGCACATCTGTACGCCCTCTAGCACCACCGAATGCTGAACCTTTCCAAACGCGTCCAGTGACTAATTGAAAAGGACGAGTACTGATTTCCTGTCCAGCACCAGCAACACCAATAATCACGCTCACACCCCAACCTTTGTGACAGCATTCTAATGCTTGACGCATCAATTTAACATTACCGATACATTCAAAACTGTAATCGGCACCGCCTTTTGTTAAATCAACCAGATAAGGAACTAAATCACCCTCTACTTCTTGAGGATTGACAAAGTGCGTCATACCAAACTTTTCCGCCAAGGCGCGTTTGTTGGGATTAATATCCACCCCAACAATCATATTTGCCCCTACCATCCGCGCCCCTTGGATGACATTTAAGCCAATACCACCCAAACCAAAAACCACAACATTTGCTCCAGGTTCCACTTTGGCAGTATTGATAACTGCACCAATACCAGTAGTCACACCGCAGCCAATGTAACAAACCTTATCAAAAGGAGCATCTTCCCGAATTTTTGCTAAGGCGATTTCCGGCAGCACTGTATAGTTAGCAAAAGTGGATGTACCCATATAATGATGAATCATTTGCCCATCGAGACTAAAGCGACTAGTGCCATCGGGCATCACACCGCGTCCTTGAGTTAGGCGAATGGCTTGACAGAGATTAGTTTTGAAACTCAGACAATATTCGCACTGACGACATTCGGGAGTGTAGAGGGGAATCACACGATCCCCTGGTTTGAGACTGGTGACACCAGCGCCTACTTCCACTACCACGCCAGCACCTTCATGTCCCAAAATAGCCGGAAACAAACCTTCTGGATCGTCACCAGATAAGGTAAAAGCGTCGGTATGACAAACCCCGCTTGCTTTCACTTCAACTAACACTTCGCCGGCTTTTGGCCCCGATAGTTGAACGGTTTCAATCGTCAACGGCTTACCTGCGCTGTAAGCTACTGCTGCTTTAACTTGCAATGTCAGCGCTCCTGTATAGTTTTGTCATTTGTCATTTGTCATTTGTCATTGGGATTAGGGGAGAGGTGACAGGTGATAGGGAATAATCTGTACCCTTTACCCTGTAACCTATTCTCTTCTTTACTCCCCAGTTTCCTCACACGCATTGAACGCATGATAAACTTTTGTATTACTTCATCGGATTTACTCAGCACGATCGCGGCTATAACGATAAATATTATCACCTTTGTTAAAATGTCATTCTCTAGCTAGATTGGTTAAAGGCGGCAACAGCTGTTTTGGCAACGATGTAAACTGGATGTCAGCAGCAACCCCAAATAATTTGTCCACCCCTAAATTAATATATTTTATTACAGCTTATGAACCCTGCCCTAACTCAAATTGGCGCTCAAATGTCCAACCTGACTGGCGTCAGAGCAATCATGAAGGATATCATCGAAACATTACGAGCGGGTGCAGGGCAGCATTTTATTAATTTGAGTGCTGGTAATCCGTTGATTTTGCCAGAAGTAGAACAATTATGGCGGGATTGCACTGCACAGCTTTTGGCTAGTCCAGAATATGGTGAGGTAGTTTGCCGTTATGGCTCAAGTCAGGGCTATGCACCATTTGTGGAAGCGATCGCTAACGATTTTAACAAACGCTACGGGTTAAACTTAAGCGATCGCAATATCCTGATCACCCCCGGTAGTCAAACCCTCTACTTCTACGCTGCCAATACCTTCGGTGGCTACACTCCCAGCGGCGAGTTAAAACAAATCGTTTTGCCCCTCAGCCCTGACTACACAGGTTACGGTGGCATTTGCTTAGTTCCAAAAGCCTTAACTGCCTACAAACCAACTCTCGATATAGATGCAGCTGCCCACCGATTTAAATATCGCCCCGACTTCAGCAAACTTACAATTACAGAAAATACGGGTTGTGTCCTCTTCTCTCGCCCCTGTAATCCTACTGGTAACGTCCTCACCGATGATGAGGTGAAAAAGATTGCCGCCCTAGCTGCACCTTACAATCTACCCGTGTTAATTGACTCGGCTTATGCGCCTCCCTTCCCAGCATTAAACTTTACTGAAATGACACCAGTGTTTGGTGATAATATTCTCCACTGCATGAGTTTATCGAAAGCGGGATTACCAGGGGAAAGAATTGGTATAGCTATTGGGGATGAAAAGTGGATTGAAGTGCTGGAGTGTTTTCAGGCAAATATGAGTCTCCATTCTTCACGTTACGGCCAAGCGATCGCAGCTTATGCAATCAATTCTGGTGCTTTAGTGGATATTTCCCATACTGTCATCCGTCCCTTTTACCAAAATAAATTTACCGTTTTAGAAACTAGCTTAGAACAAGCGATGCCCAAGAATTTACCTTGGTATCTCCATCGCGGCGAAGGGGCAATTTTTGCATGGTTGTGGTTACAAGATTTACCCATCAGTGATTGGGAATTTTACCAGCAATTAAAGCAAGTAGGTGTGATTATTGTTCCTGGAAGTACCTTCTTCCCCGGTTTAGAGGAAGAATGGGCGCACAAGCACCAATGTTTCCGCATCAGCCTCACCGGCAGCGATGAGGAAATTGCCACTGCCATGCAACGTTTAGCAAAAGTGGCTGAAGAAGCTTATAAAGGTGCGGCGGTGACTGCCTAGTACCGCAAGGCGGAATTAAAAATTAAAAATTAAAAATTAAAATGAATACAGCGTAAGCGTTTCATTGATTTGGAATGGTGAGCAGTCGCTCAAAGGGGGTTCCCCCGATGAGGAACTGCTGTTAGCGAGTCATCGAGCGTCAGGGGTGGTTTATTTCCGCCGTGTTGTAGTAGTAGGAAAAATGGAAATGAAACACGAAGAAGCTAATAAAGAGATTGGAGGCAGAGGTGCAGAGGGGCAAAGGGGCAGAGGTGCAGAGAAACAGAGGGGCAAGAGAGTAGGAGGAAATTCAAAAATTCAAAATGTCCAATCTCCAACCCCTAATCCCCAGCCCGTAGTTCCCAGTCCCCAATCCCCAGCCCCCAATCTCGACGATTGGCTAGAAATTGGTAAGATTGTTTCCCCTCAAGGATTGTCTGGAGAATTACGGGTTTATCCTGTATCAGACTTTCCCGAAAGATTTGAGGTGCCAGGAAAACGTTGGTTGTTGTGTTCAGGTGACATAGAACCACAACCAATCGAATTATTAACAGGACGTTACATCAGTAATAAAAACTTGTATGTCATCAAATTAGCTGGTGTGGAAAATTGCGATCGCGCGGAGGCGTTGCGCGGTTGTAAGTTAATGGTGCCAGCTAGCGATCGCCCCCAATTAAGCGAAGATGAATATCATGTCCTCGATTTGATTGGCTTGGAAGTTTTCATGCAAGCATCTGGCGAACTCGTGGGTACAGTGGTAGACATCATCCCGGCTGGCAATGATTTGTTAGAAGTAAAATTACACCCATCTTTTACCACTGACAAAGGACAAATGACAAATGACAAAGAACAAGCGACAAATGACAAAAAGCAAAAGACTGTTTTGATTCCATTTGTGGAAGCGATCGCACCAATAGTAGACTTGAAATCTAATCGCATTGAAATTACGCCGCCGCCTGGATTATTGGAAATAAATAATTAGGTTATTCCTCGATCTCCCTCTAGCTAGTTTTGCTGTACTCGTTATCATTGTTCAGCGAGATCGACTAACTCAGTTTACAACAACATCTGTAGTAGTTCCTTTAACCACTAATCTGCGACGCGCTATTATACCAGGTACAATTGTCATACCTTCAGGTGAAGGCGGTTTAACGCAAGAGTCAGTGGTACTTTCTTATCAAATAGTTGTTATCGATAGGCAGCGATTAATCCGAAAATTAGGAACTCTTTCTCATAATTATTTATTAATGCTAAAAGTGGCATTAGATTACACTTTACAACTAGATAATTATGACGAAGAAAATGCTGATTGATACTATTAATTAGTAGCATAAGGGTAGCTCATTCTAGACATTGCTCTCCATCTTGTGCCCAAAGCCAAGGAATATAGTCACAAAGGCTGATAAAATTCATCATCGGTTAGATGGCCATCATCTGGGAAACAAGTATCATTACTTACTGATGAATCCATCAAAATCCTTTTGTAATGGAGTGTCGAAATGACATTAGCTACGACTCCACAAACAAAGCCTTTAACTGATGAAGAATTACGGAAGATAAACGCCTACTGGCGTGCAGCTAACTATCTTTCGGTTGGGCAGATATATCTACTCGACAATCCGCTACTGAGAGAACCGCTAAAGCTGGAACACGTCAAACCCAGACTCTTAGGGCACTGGGGAACCACACCAGGGCTGAACTTTATCTATGCTCACCTGAATCGGGTCATCAAAAAATATGACCTCAACACAATCTACATTGCTGGCCCCGGTCATGGAGGCCCTGGACTGGTAGCCAACACCTACCTAGAAGGCACTTACACCAAGTACTACCACAACATCTCCCAGGATGCTGAAGGAATTCAGAAACTCTTCAAGCAGTTTTCTTTCCCTGGTGGGATTCCCAGTCACGTTGCACCGGAAACTCCTGGTTCGATCCACGAAGGCGGGGAATTAGGTTATGCCCTCGTCCACGCTTTTGGTGCTGCCTTTGATAACCCTGACTTAATTGTTGCTGCTGTTGTCGGAGATGGCGAAGCGGAAACAGGTGCTTTAGCAACTAGCTGGCATTCCAACAAGTTTCTTAACCCCGTACATGATGGGGCTGTACTTCCGATTCTGCACTTGAATGGATATAAAATTGCTAATCCAACAGTATTGGCAAGGATCGGCCATGAGGAATTAGAAAGCTTATTGGTGGGCTACGGCTACAAGCCATACTTTGTAGAAGGTGACGATCCCGCAGATGTCCACCAGCAGATGGCGGCGACTCTAGATATAGCGATCGCTGAAATTCAAAGCATCCAAAGAGAAGCCCGCGTACATGGTTTCACCGAACGTCCGCAGTGGCCGATGATTGTGATGAAAACCCCCAAAGGGTGGACAGGGCCCAAGGAAGTTGATGGCAAAAAAACTGAAGGTTTTTGGCGATCGCATCAAGTTCCCTTTGGCAACATAGCGAAACAGCCAGAACACCTGAAACTCCTAGAAGATTGGATGAAGAGTTACAAACCAGAAGAACTCTTCGACAGCAACGGTAAGCTGATTCCCGAATTAGCAGAATTGGCTCCCAAAGGTCATCGACGTATGGGTGATAATCCCCACGCTAACGGCGGTATTTTGCTGTGCGACCTGAAGATGCCCGACTTTCAAAAGTATGCCGTAGATGTTCTCAAACCAGGGCAAGCGATCGCTGAAGCTACTCAAGTTGCCGGAAAATTCCTCCGGGATATCATGCAACTTAACCAAGAAAGCCGCAACTTCCGCATCGTCGGCCCTGATGAAACGGTATCGAATCGTTTGGGTGCTGTGCTAGAAGCTACAGACAGGGATTGGGCAGCCCAGATCCTCCCGGAAGATGACCACCTTTCCCCCGACGGTCGGGTGATGGAAATTCTCAGCGAAACTAATTGTCAAGGATGGTTAGAAGGCTACCTCCTCACCGGACGCCACGGATTTTTCTCTTGCTACGAGGCGTTTATCCACATCATTGACTCAATGTTCAATCAGCACGCCAAATGGCTGAAAACGACCAGAGATATTCCTTGGCGTAGACCGATTGCTTCCCTCAATTACCTACTCACTTCCCACGTTTGGCGGCAAGACCATAACGGTTTTTCCCACCAAGACCCCGGTTTTATTGACCATGTAGTTAATAAAAAAGCAGAAATCGTTCGCGTATATCTGCCGCCCGATGCCAATACTTTGCTATCAGTAACCGATCACTGTCTCAGAAGCCGTAACTATGTCAACGTCATCGTTGCTGGAAAGCAACCAGCATTGCAATACCTAAACATGGATGCTGCTATCAAGCATTGCACCAAAGGCATCGGTATTTGGGAATGGGCAAGCAACGACAAAGACGGCGATCCAGATGTAGTAATGGCTTGTGCTGGGGATATTCCCACCTTAGAAACTTTAGCGGCTGTGGATATTCTGCGCCAGCACTTCCCTGAGTTAAAGGTGCGGGTAGTGAACGTAGTCGATTTGATGACACTACAGCCAAAAAGCGAACATCCCCACGGTTTGAGCGCAAAAGACTTTGACACGATTTTCACCACAGATAAACACATTATCTTTGCCTTTCATGGCTATCCCTGGTTGATTCATCGCTTAACCTATCGCCACACTAACCACGAGCAGATGCATGTGCGTGGCTACAAGGAAGAGGGAACTACCACCACCCCCTTTGACATGGTTGTTCTTAACGAACTCGATCGCTTCCATCTAGTGATGGACGTAATTGAGCGCGTACCAAAATTAGGATATAAGGCAGCTTATGTCAAACAGCATTTGCAAGATAAGCTGATCGAACACAAACATTATATTCAGAAGTACGGCGACGATATGCCAGAAATTCGCGATTGGAAGTGGCCCTATTAAAAGGGAATGAGGATACAGAGGCGAATGGCACGCTTGTTAATCGCAAAGCCCTGATATAACAAGATTTTTGAGTGGGGGGAGTGGGGGAAGTGTGGGGAGAAAGAGGAGAAATTGAATAACTGCATATCAACAAATGCTGCATTGCTTCCCCATCCTCCCACACCTCCCACACCCTGCCAGCAAGGAGGTTTCAGCTTTTCTTAGTGCCATTCGATACAGAGGCAGAGGGGAAACTCTTCTCCCTGCTTCTTCGTTTGTTTTTTAGAACTATACTGAAAGAAATCGGTACTGAATTACAATTTTCTCAAAATACGATTTAATCTAGCGTTCTAAGTTGTGAAGTTTACAACTTCTAGATATAAAACCACCTTTTGACATATTGGGGCTAGTTACTGGCTATCTCTCAAGTTCATCAGTTGCTTTTGCAGGAACAGTTGTACTTGTAGGTTCTCCATGTCAGTTTCTAACCAACCTCATCTACCAATAGAAAATCAGATCCTTGCTGCTCTTTCAGAGGCTGAATATCAACGCCTAGTTCCCTATCTAGAGCGAGTCGAGCTTTCAGTTAAGCAAATCCTCTACAAAGCCAATGAACCAATAACACACGTCTATTTTCCCCATCAGTCAATGGTTTCTTTGATCTGTATCCAGCAAAATGGCTCGACTGTCGAAGCTGGCATAGTGAGCAATGATGGCATGGTAGGTATTCCTGTAATTTGGGGCAGTAACATTACAAATACAACTGCGTTTGTACAGATTGCAGGCAGCTCTATGATGATGAAGACAGAGTTGCTCCAAGCCGAGTTTAAGCGAGGTGGAGAGCTTCAAAGTTTGCTGTTGGGTTACACTCATGGGCTGTTCACTCAGGTTACACAAACACTCGCCTGCAACAGCCTCCACACTATAGAACGACGGCTGGCTCGTTGGTTGCTCTTTATCGCTGTCCGCGTACAATCAGATACATTCGTGCTAACTCAGGAATATATTGCTAAGACGCTAGGCTGTCGTCGCACTAGTGTTACGGAGGTAGCAGGTAGACTCAGCCGAGCCGGAATCATTAGCTACAAGCGAGGAATGATTACCATCCTGAATCGGTCAGGTTTGGAAGATACATCTTGCGAATGTTATTTCATGATTAAAGAGGAATACGCTCGATTGCTTGACGTACCGAGCCAGTCTGCTCACGAAAATGGGGGCAGGGGGCAGGGGGCAGGGGGCAGGGGGCAGGGGGCAGGGGGCAGGGGGCAGGGGGCAGGGGGCAGGGGGCAGGGGGCAGGGGGCAGGGG
>NZ_JBALDR010000026.1:0-43736 GCF_036917315.1 Nostoc sp.
TCTAAACTTAGAAAGCCAATAGCCGGCATAACAACCTGTACCCGAAGTTATATTCATCTTTATTATATGCAAATTGTAGGCGCAACAGCTTACCACACCCTAATTGCTCGTAAAAAATAACTTGTCTTCCTGTTGTTGCGATCGCTTCTAATGGTTCTAAGTAGTCGTGGGGTACTCCTAGGTCTCCGTGAAGACACAGCAGCGGTAGCTTACCAGAATATTCTCGATCTGGTTTGACAATGCGATACCATACCTGATGACCACGAAATGAGATCAAACCTTCGAGGGCAGAAGTATTAGACATGGCACAAAAATTATTTGACATTATAATAGTCAAATATACGTAGACAAAAATAGCAAATGGGGATCATCCACCCAAGAATAATTGATTACCACGGCATTTCAGCAACCCAAGCACAGCTAGATTTTGCCATAGCATTTCTAGATGAAGATATTCCCCTTTACGTTGACCCTTTTCTTTTATGGAAGTCTCCCTCACAACAAGACCAATCACTTCATACCTCTATAATTAATTCCTTTAATAACCTAAACTTTCTTGTTCAGAAAGGCAAAATAGATCAGGCTCGTGACAACCTCATTCTTGCATCTGAATGCCAAGAGATTGGACTTGGATTGTCAAAAAAACGAAAAGGTATAAAAATTAGTCGTAATAAAGCAGATGAAATTCTCTCTCTATTTCAGAAAGTTCCTGAGTATGGAAAATACGGATTTATTCACTTTGAAGAAATCCAGTTTTATATAGATGGAATTGCGAAAGATCGGATCAGTGATATTTGTTGTAACTTTATTAAATCATTTCTGATAGACTTTACAATACAACAATGCGAGCAACTAGGAATACCAATTGATAAAGCTGTTGTTTCTGTACTTTACGACTACAAAAAAAACTCATTTATTCTAAATCAGGAAATTACCTTGCCAGTGAATCCTGAAACCAAAGAGCCTTTAATTTTTGTTCCTAAGAGATGGCTAAAATTTTCTCCGTGGATCAACTTTGAAGACTATTTTAAAGATTACTGTCCTCGTGATGAAATTTTTAATCCTGGTGAACCATAATTCTCCCTGTTAAAGTTCTAAACTTTAACAGGGAGAATTATGGTATTGTTCAGGAATATATCAAGGTAAAAGAGCGAACTCAAGACGACTGTAAAAACGATCCGCTCTTTAAACAGATTCCAGTCTTGTCAGCTAAACGCAAATTAGGCGAAATACAAAAGCTACCAACAGGAAAAACGGATGAAGCAGACATTAAATACGAAGATTACATCTGTCAACTTCTTGCATCGCTTTTCTATCCAGACCTTGACTTTGCAGCAAAGCAGAGTCGTACAGAATCTGGAAGACTGATTCGAGACCTCATTTTTTACAATAATAGGTCAATTGATTTTCTTCAAGAGATTCATCAAGATTATGGTAATAGACAGCTTATTTTTGAGTTAAAGAACGTCAAGACAATCGAGCGTGAACACATTAGCCAACTCAATAGATATCTTGATTCTGGTCTTGGTAAGTTTGGTGTTATCGTGACAAGAAACCCTCTCTCAAAAGCAATGTTCGGCAATACTATCGATTTATGGTCTGGACAAAGACGATGTATCATTACGCTTACAGATGAGGATATCTCGTTAATGGTTAATATTTTTGAGAGTAAGCAGCGCTCACCAATTGATGTTCTTAAAAAGAAGTATTTGGAGTTTCGTCGAGCTTGTCCCTCATGAAGGCAAAAATATATGAAGCATAAAGATGTTGACGAATTTGAAAAACTATCGGGACAAGTTCAGAGTATTTATGAGGAACTTTCTGTATTGTCTAAGAAATCTCCCAATGATGCCGTAAATAAATTTAAACTCAACTTTATTAATAAATTGCTTAATAACTCAAATGAATTCCTTAGTGAAAAGTATCGACCTTTTGAAGACTTTTCAGAGTTTGATACAGATGATATACCACAAAACAGTGATGTAGTTTTAATTCTCTCACAATATTTACAATGTTTTGAAAAGCTGCGTGCAGATAATGTAGAGTTTCAGAGTGGAAAATGGCATTGGGTAGTAGATGCTGAAAGAGATGAAACTGGAGATGAATTAGGCAAAGTTTATATTAGAACAACTTGCCCAAAACGATTAAGAGAGTAAATGAAATATTTATGAATGCAAAACCTCAAAAGCAGACAAGTAGTGAAAATGTTGAACTGTACGAAATCATAATTCCTCTATTACGTGCTATGCGATCAGAGTTCCAAGAACTGAGCAAGAAGAAGCCAGAGGCTGTGCTCAATAAGAGTAAAATGAAAATTGTTAACCGACTTCTACAAAGCTGTCGTAAAATACTTGCATCAGAGGCATCGTTTGACTATCTTGATCTAATCGATGAAGATGATGTTCCTCAGAATAGTGATGTAGTACTGATGCTATCTCAATACGTTGCTGCCATGAGTCAGTTTCAATCGACTTATTATGGTTCTGATGGTGAAAAGTATCGTTGGTTTATTGGTAAATAAATTGTGCTCTCAAAGTTGATCGCTAGTATTTAAGTATAGTTGGCAGTAGATACCCTTCAGTTACTGCATCGCCCTAATTTGCTGATTAGCTTCATTCTGTGCTTTCAGCATCGCCTGCTTTAATGGTTGTTGCCCAAGTAAGGCGCTGACAAACTGGTTATCAAAATTATTCACGATCGCACTTGGATATTTCCCCACCTGCCAGGATGTAGCATAATCCACTCCTGCCACTAATGGCGATCGCAACGGGTCTCGGTCATAACCCAAATTCTTTGCTACTGATTTACGTGTTGGCAAAGCAAACCCTGTTCCTGTCCACTTTTGCATTCCTTCTTTACCTGTAAGATAAGAAATTAACTCCCAGGCTTCGGCTTTGTGTGGTGCTTGCTTATTCATTACGTAGGCAACTGTAAATACCATCGTGCCTTTTTTGTCATTAATAGTAGGCACTGGTGCAGTACCAAACTCTACTTGCGGAAAGGTTTCAATTAAATAGGGAATTGCCCAATTACCTTCGATCGCCATTGCCACTTTACTCTGACCAAACATTTCACTACCTGAGTTTGTCCCCACATCAGATTTTTGGGCAGAGGAGCGGTCTTTTTGATACTGGTTTACTACCAACTCTAAACCCTGTAAACCTGACTCACTGGCAAAAGTAGCATAACCATTTTTATCTACGAGTTGTCCACCAAAGGCTTTAATTTTATAAGCTTGACGTGCCAATTCTGGAATTTCCCCAAAACCGTATTTGTTAAGTTTGCCTGTCAATTGTTTCGAGTAGTTACGTAATTCCTCCCAACTTGCTGGCGGATTACTCAAGCCTGCGGCGGCGAAGGCTTTTTTGTTATAAAACAGAGCCAAGGTTGAATAGTCTTTGGGAAGACCGTAAATCTGATTTTGGTATTTGAAACTGTCGAGTAGGGTATCCTCAAAATCCGCGAGGTCAAATTCGGGGGTGATGTAACTTTCTAACGGTTCTAGGACATTCTGACTCATTAAGAAAGGAGCTTCCAGCGCATCCAGATAAAAAACATCGGGCGCGGCTTCTCCAACCAAACGAGTTTTGATTACATCCATGTATTGGTCGGAAATTACCTCATATTTGACCTTAATAGTTGGATGTTGTGCTTCAAAGTCTTGCAGTACTTGTCTCAAGAGTTTTTGCTCAACGGGAGAGCCTCCCCAACCACTAAGTTTGATGGTGACTGCGGTAGATGCTAACGGTTTGCTTGGCAATTGTAGGCTTTGACAAGCAATAATAGCGATCGCGATCGCCATCACCAATGCCAAAAAATTAAATAATCCTTTATTGTTCACAAACAAATAATATTCTCTTTCCTCGCTTATACCTTGTGCTATTAAGGAATGATATTTTACTTATTTGAAATTTTGGCTGAAAATTGCAAGCTAAAATAACGGAAAATTATCAGCAATGCTAATTCAAGCATACTGAGTCTCTTTGCAACCTGATTTGTCCGAGGATACTTCACCCATAATTTATGTTGATGGATTCTGTTCAGATTGAAACAACTGCGCCACTGACTCTGGAATTTACCCAGATTGCCTTACCACCAACAGCAATCTCTTCAAACTCTCGAATTTCCAAGGATACTATTCGCACTAGTTTAAAAGCTTCCACTGCGGATTCTGTCTTAGCATCGGTTTACTCTCTTGGAACTGGCGGGATTTTACTCAGCAATTTATTGGTGGAGTTGGGTGCTAGTCCAGTGGTATTTGGGATGCTGTCTTCTATTCCCATGTTGGTCAATCTCATTCAGCCGTTGGGTGCTTACTTGTCGGAACGCAGCACCAGCCGCTTTCAATATTCGCTTCGGACACACGGAATTGGTCGGTTGCTATGGCTGATTTTAGTAATTGGTATTGTCAGCGCCAGCTTGGGAGTGATTGATGCTCACCAGTTGGTCATCTTGACACTCTTGATTGTTCTATTCAGCAATCTTTTGGGAGGACTAGGAACTGCATCGTGGCTAAGTTGGGTAGCAATGATAGTTCCCCGACGATTGCGAGGCAGGTATTTTGGGACACGCAATAGTGCTGCTAGCCTAACTAATTTGGTTTGCGTACCAATGGCTGGTCTACTTGTATCACATTGGTATGGGGGAACTCTACAAGGCTATGGGATAGTTCTACTCATAAGCATTGTCTTTGGGATTGTGGGATTGGGGTGTCAGTCTTTCCAGGTGGACATGAATCCGCAATCGCAAAACACTTATTATGGCAAGTCACCACAAACCAGTGAGATTCAATCAGAGGTTGCCAAAGATGAATCTTCTGAAGTACTTCAATCAATTCATTTGCCACAAGACCAGTTAGCTAACAGCATCTGGAAAAACTCTAACTTTTTGGTATTTCTGCTGTATTTCAGCTTCTGGACGCTTGCTGTTAACCTCAGCAGTCCTTTTTTTAACCTCTATATGCTCGACACGCTGGATTTAGATGTGAGCTATGTGACTATCTACAACAGCCTTCAGGCGGGGGCAACTTTGCTGATGCTTATCCTGTGGGGAAAATTAGCAGACAAGATAGGTAATCGTCCCATCCTCATCTGTATTGGGATTTTGGTTGGAGTCACACCACTATTGTGGTTGGGGATTGGTGTAAATCGCCTTGACATCTGGTTGTGGTTGCCACTGTTACACATCTTGACTGGAGGTACTTGGGCGGCGATTGACTTGTGCAGCAACAATATACAAATCGGCATTGCGCCAATTAAAAATCAGTCTATCTATTTTGCAACAGCAGCTGCCGTTGCTGGAGCAAGTGGTGCTTTGGGCACAACTATAGGCAGCTTTCTCGTCCAATTTGCTCAGTCTGGAGGCTTACTAGGCTTGTTTGCCCTCTCTGGTCTATTCCGACTAGTAGCCCTTGTTCCACTCATGTTTCTTCAAGAGCCAAGCAGAGGATGAGAAGCATGAGGAGGATAAGGTAGTATTTTCTCCCTTGTCTTCCCCTGCTCCCCCTGCTCCCCCTGCTCTATTCTGCGGCGGTAGAAGTCAAGGACATTGTTTCCCACAACACCATGTGAGGTGTTGTTAATACAGGCTGGTGTAGAGCAATCAGCTGGGTTAGGGTGTTCTTTAATTGGGTACGGGGTACGATATCGTCAACAAAACCATGCTGGAGCAAATCTTCAGCAGTCTGGAAATTTTCGGGTAGTTTTTCCCGCAAGGTTTGCTCAATCACTCGCCGACCAGCAAAACCAATGGTTGCTTTGGGTTCTGCCAAAATTATATCGCCCAACATTGCAAAACTAGCGGTAACGCCGCCCGTTGTCGGATTGGTCAAAACAGGAATATATAATAATCGGGCGTCTTTATGGCGCTGTAAGGCTGCGGAGATTTTTGCCATCTGCATCAAAGAGAGCATACCTTCTTGCATTCTCGCGCCACCGGAGGTGCAGATGATAACTACAGGATAGCGTCGTTGAGTGGCTTGCTCAATCATCCGGGTGAGTCTTTCTCCCACGACGGAACCCATACTACCACCCATGAAGCGGAAGTCCATAACTCCAAGGGCAATGGGCAAACCATTGATTTGACCTAAACCAGTTCTAACTGCATCTATTAAGCCAATTTTATCTTGTGTTTCCCGCAAGCGATCGCTGTAGAGTTTGCGATCGCGAAATTCTAGCGGGTCAGTTGGACGCAAATGCTCATCCAGCGGTTTCCAGGTATTGTTATCTATCAATTGACGGATGCGCTCATCACTATCTACGCGATTGTGATGACCACATTCGGCACAAACCATCTGATTTGCTTTCAAGTCTTTTGTGTATGCCAACACGCTGCACTTAGAACATTTATGCCACAAACCATCAGCAATTTCACGTTCTTGGCGTTCGAGGCTGGTAGATCCTGATTTTCGTCGATTTGCAAACCAATCAAATAGAGACTTTAAACCGCGTGATTCTTCGTTGTTAGCCATTTTTTATTTTATTTTAAGTGGGCATGAGGTCGAAAACATTTCAAACCGTATTGGGTTGTGCTTAGTCATAAGTCATTTGTCTTTACTAATGACTTATGAATACATCGTTAAACTACGTTTTTAAGCAATTCAGACCTTAATTTTCGTCTTTGGTTGCCAGCTTAACGAAAATACTTATACCAATACAAGTCTCTTGCTCTTTTTTTCAGCAGACTTAATTATATGGACGTAGTGACAAAACCATGAGAATACCAACCTCCAAATAAGATGCTTTTCCCCTCCCACCCTAATCAATTATTTGTATTGCTGGGTTTTGAACAATCAGCATCTGTTGCACTAGTTGTACTTGCCAACGGTTAATCGTCGTTAAGAGGGTAATACAAGTCACAAGCTGAATATTATCAAAATGTGAAGGGCAGATGGGGTAATGTTGGTTACAGTCACGAATTATAAATATTTCTTATGAATGGGCCTCGGATATGAATATGGGGCACAAGAGGCAGCACTTCTCTACGAGACGCTACGCGTAGCTTGCTTCCACGTTCGCGGAGCGTGCCGTAGGCAAGTGGTACGGCTACGCTCACTGACCGAGGGGCAGAGAGAGGAAAAACTTACTGCAACTTCTCCCCTGCTCCCTACTCCAATTCAAGACGCTGGGAAAAATAACCGCAGGTAGCTAGACAAAATGGCTTCGCCGCTAAACAGGGTAATCACAGATCCTAAAGCCAGAAAAGGGCCAAAAGGGATTTTTTGTCCTAATTTTTGTCGCGATCGCTGCATAATCAAAATACCGATGCCAATTAATGCTCCTAGGGCACAGGCAATAAAACTAGCCAATAGCAAATATTTCCAGCCTAACCAGGCTCCCATCATAGCTGCTAACCTAGCGTCACCTGCACCCATTGCAGTTTTCCTAAAGGCAATTGAACTCAATAGGGCGATCGCATCAAACAGCCATAAGCCTAATACTGCGCCAACTATGGCGATCATAAGCTGATTTACCAATGCCACAAAACTACCTTCTGGTAGAAAACCAACTACCATTTGAAACAAAATCCCCACCACTAAACCCGACTGAGTAAGTGGATTGGGTAGGGTCATTGTATCTAAGTCGATGAGTGATAGCGCTAATAACCAACTGCAAAAAGCCCAATAGCCTATTGTTAAAGTCGAAACTTGAAATACCAAAAAAATTAGTAAAAAAATTATGCCCGTTACCCCTTCTACCACGGGATAACGGACAGAAATTTTGCTTTTGCAATATCGACACCGCCCTCTTAAGGAAATCCAGCCGAACACTGGTACGTTGTCGTAAGCTTTTAGCTGGTTTAAGCATTTAGGACAACGAGAAGGCGGCCAAAGAATTGACAACCCAGCCGGTAGGCGATAAACAATAACATTGAGAAAACTACCAATAGATGCACCCAAAGCAAAGACCATTACACTCGCCGGGATGGCGAACAAAATGTCCATACAGTCATTTGTCCTTTGTCATTTGTCCTGTGTCATTTGTGCTTTGTCATTTGTGCTTTGTCAATAACTAATGACCAATAACTAATGACCAATGACCAATGACCAATGACCAATGACCAATGACTAATACATGTGGGATTCAATTTGACTTAAGGGCACAAAACACTCTTGAGGTAAAAGAACTGGTTGGTTAGTAAAAATAACCTTACCTCGATGAGTCACACGATTAATTGCTACACCGGAAGGTTGCCCAGCTATTTCGGGATGGACTTCACAGTGAGTATAGTATATCTGCCCAGCAGCTCTGATTACAGAGGGATCAATCAAAGGCGATTGGTTCTTTGGGGCGGTAAAATTTACTTGACCTTGTCGTAATGCGTACACTATCGACTGTTATTTGATTGCTAGATTTCCCTTTAGTCTACCCGAAACTTATAGCAAAGGTTGCCAAATTGCCCAAGTTGCTATACAAAATTATTTTTGTTCGATAGCTTTGATGAGTGAGTCTCCCATAGCGCGGCAACCCAGGAGATTTTTTCCTGGAGAAATTATATCTCCGGTGCGATCGCCTTGTTCTAAAACTTGCAATACGGCTTGTTCGATGCTATCTGCTGCTTTTGGTTGGTCTAAACCGTAGCGCAACATCATCGCCGCACTCAAAACCTGTGCTAAAGGATTTGCCTTATCCTGTCCAGCAATATCTGGGGCGGAACCATGAACCGGTTCAAATACACCTGGCCCAGAAGCGCCCAAACTAGCTGAGGGTAACATCCCAATACTACCTGTGAGCATGGCAGCAGCATCAGAGAGAATATCACCAAACAAATTGCCTGTAACGATGGTGTCGAACTGTTTGGGAGCGCGTACCAACTGCATAGCAGCATTATCTACATATAAATGAGAGAGTTCGATATCTGGATATTCTTGTGAAAGTTGGGTGATGCGATCGCGCCACAACTGAGATACTTCTAATACGTTCGCCTTATCCACCGAACAAAGTTTTCCACCGCGTTTTTTTGCTGCTTCAAACGCCACTCGTCCAATGCGTTCAATTTCCGATTCGGTGTAAACCATTGTATTTACACCGCGTTTTTCACCAGTTTCTGTGGCAAAAATTCCTTTGGGTTTACCGAAGTAAATCCCACCAGTGAGTTCGCGCACCACCATAATATCCACGCCTTCGACAATTTCGCGTTTCAAAGTTGAAGCGTCGATTAGCTGGGGCAAAATTTTTGCTGGGCGCAAATTGGCAAATAATCCTAAACCTGCACGTAACCCTAACAAACCTGCTTCTGGGCGTAAATTGGATGGTAGGGAATCCCACTTATAACCACCAATCGCAGCAAGTAATACAGCATCACTGTTACGGCAAGTCTCTAGAGTGGCAGATGGTAAAGGTTCCCCTGTAGCGTCAATTGCTGCACCACCGATAAGGGCTTCTTGGAATTCAAACTTCAGATCGAATTGCTTCCCTACGACTTTCAGCACATCTACCGCCACTGCCATAATTTCAGGGCCAATGCCATCGCCGGGGAGTAGAGTAATGCGGTAGTTCTGGGTCATAGCTGGTTATTACTAGGTAAATGCTTTCAGATCAAATATCATACCTAGCAAAATGTACTGATGGAGTTTTTAATTTATTTGGGTGCGGCTCTAATGTAATCATCTGGCATTGGATGAAACTACTAAAAAAGTCCTATATCCCTAGTTGAGCGGATCGAAACGCTGCAAGATGAGAGCTATAAACACTACTGGCAAACCTACACCCATACAAATGAGAGCTTGGATAAATGTTAAAGGTGTGGTGTCAAACACTTGATTCATCATGCTCCACTGACTGAACAGACATTGTAAAATCACCACAACCACAATTCCGATCGCAGGTGCATAGGCTACGGGTGTGCGTTTACCTTGGATTCTCACGACTAGAGATGGTAAAAACTGGGTAATGCTTAACAGGTAAAAGACTTCTGCTGCCACCAATCCATTAATCGCCATCGTTCGCGCCAATGGTTCATTGCCTGTAGTTTGAAGTATCCATTGAAACACCCCAAAAATTACCACCCAATTGAAAACAGAAATCGCTAATATGCGCTTAAGTAAACTACCTGATAAAAGCTTTTCTCTAGGGTTGCGTGGTGGTTGCTGCATCACCTGTCCAGATTTTGGCTCAAAGGCGAGGGGAACAATCAACCCTACTGAACTGACCATGTTGAGCCAGAGAATTTGGATTGGTAAGATGGGAAGCACAGTTGCCAGGAGAATGGCAATCAAAATCGTCATGGATTCGCCAACGTTGATCGGTAGCAAGAAGGCGATCGCTTTTCGTAAGTTGCGGTAAACCCCACGTCCTTCCTCCACAGCAGCTTCTATTGAGGCGAAGTTATCGTCAGTTAGAAGCATATCCGCCGATTCTTTGGCAACCTCTGCCCCAGCTATGCCCATCGCGACACCAATATCTGCCTGTTTGAGAGCGGGAGCATCATTTACACCATCTCCAGTCATGGCCACAATTTCACCCTTAGACTGCAATGCTTTCACCAGATGCAATTTTTGTTCTGGAGCAACTCGCGCAAATACCATACCTTCCTCAGCTGCTTGGGCGAATTCTTTTTCATCCATTTGAACTAATTGCCGTCCGGTGAAAACTTGTGCTTCAGTGGAGCAAATTCCCATTTGACGGGCGATCGCAGCTGCTGTTAGTGCATGATCCCCTGTAATCATTTTTACCTGAATTCCAGCAGATTGACAGGCTTTTACTGCGGCGATCGCTTCCTCACGCGGCGGATCGATTATGCCTTGAAGTCCCAAAAACACCAGTCCTCGATCGATATCATTACGATCCAACGATCGCTTAGTGGCAACTTCTTTGCTGGCAAAAGCTAGCACTCGTAACCCTTGGTTTGCCATACTAGCAACTTCCTGTTCCACTGCGGCAGGATTGAGACGAGCGAGTTCTCCTTGAGCATCAAGCATCCGATCGCATCGTTGGAGAATTGCCTCTAGAGAACCTTTGAGATAAATGATATTGAGCGATCGCTTTGCATCTAATTCATGCAAAGTCGCCATGTATTGGAATTGAGACTCAAAAGGAATAGTGTCTATTCTAGGTAATTGCTCTAGATTATCTTGCGTCAATCCCGCTTTATTGGCAGCCGTAATCAATGCTCCCTCAGTTGGGGTTCCTACTAAGTCCCACTGTCCATCTCCCCATTCGATATGAGAATCATTGCAGAGCAATCCTGCTTCCAGGGATTCCCAAAGAGCAACATGTCCATCTGCATTGAAATCAACAGGCTGTCGATCCATTAAAATTTCACCATCTGGGGCATAACCAATACCGCTAACAGTGTAGTGTTGCCCACCCGCATAAATCTTTTGAACCGTCATCTGATTTTCAGTTAACGTTCCAGTTTTGTCAGAGCAGATAACAGTGGTACTTCCCAAAGTTTCCACAGCAGGTAGCTTGCGAATAATCGCCTTACGTCGTGCCATCCGGGAAACTCCGATCGCTAAAGTGACGGTAACAATCGCAGGCAGTCCTTCTGGAATCGCGCTGACTACGAGAGCTACACTCGCTTTAAAAATATCAATCCAAGATTCGCCTTGTCCTAATCCAACTGCAAATGTCAGAGCAGCCAAACCTAAAATGACATACAACAAGCTTTTACTAAACTTGTCAATATTTTTTCGCGTTAGCGGTGTTTTCAGATTTGTGCTGCTTTCAATTAACTGTGAGATACGACCGGTTTCAGTGGCATCTGCGATCGCTACTACAATCCCTTCTGCCTGTCCAAAACTGACGAAACTTCCTGCATACACCATATTGCTTCGTTCGGCTAACGGTGTTTCGATAGGCAGCGATGCCGTTGCTTTCTCCACCGGAACAGATTCGCCTGTTAAGGCAGACTCGTCAACTTGCAACCCACGCACACTTAATAACCGCAGATCGGCGGGTACTTTATCCCCAGATGCCAGCAATACTAAATCACCAAGAACAAGTTCAGTCGAAGCCAAACGGGTTTTTTGACCATCGCGAATCAAAGTTGCTTCGGTAGTGATAGCTTTGGATAAAGCAGCGATGCCTGCGGCGGGCTATGCCTACGCACCTTCTGCTTTCGATTCTTGAATGTAGCTAATGATGACATTAATCAGGGTGACACCAAAAATTACTCCCGCATCTATCCAATCTTTGAGCAGCAGCGTCACCAGTCCCGCCGTCAACAAAATATATAGTAGTGGTTGATTAAATTGCTCTAAAAATCGTAGCCAAGGACTTTTTCCACTTTTACCAGTCAGTTGATTTGCACCCATCTGCTGGTGTCGTTTGGTAGCTTCCTTATGGGTCAAACCTGCTTCGGGATGGCTGGCTAACGTTTGCACAACCTTTTGTTCGCCCAGAGAATGCCATTCATAGTTGAGTAAATCTTTTGTTGTCTCAGAAAAAGTATTTGTAGCGATCGTATTTGCTGTCATCTCAGTCTCCAAATAAAAGTAACCTTTAAACTAATTCGTAATTAAGACTCATCAGATTTAATATCGATTTCTCTGTTTGAATCTCTACCTTTTTTTCAAATTTGTGTTACTAACGAGAATCTTTTGCTAAGTTCATAAACATGCCACTCTTGCACACCCCAGTAACGGAGAATAGATTCTGCTTGCCAGATTTCATCTGCTGTTCCTTCTACCTTCACCAAAAATTTTTCTTGGCAGGTGGCTGGCTCACAGAGTCTAGCTTGCCTTTCAGGAGCAAACCAACCTTGAAATGCACCATAAACACTGCCAAAAATCGCACTCGCTCCACCCGCCAGCAGTGTACTCACCACAGATTCAACCGCTAATACCGGCCCAAAACCGGGAATAACTAATACGCCAAGTCCGGCTGTGAGTGCCAATAAGCCCCCGGCTGTTCCTCCTGTAATTGCGCCTGCTTTAGCACCTTCGATCGGAGTTATAGGATGTTTATCCGCATTAGCATCCTCGTGCAAATTTTCGTCTTCAGAGTCTAAAGTAAACACAGAAATTTTTTGCATGGGAAAGTCAATCGCTCTGAGTTCATCAAGCACCTGTGTTACAGCCTGACGGGTAGAAATGATGCCAATCGCATTTTTAACTGCACTGAAATTCATCACAACATCTCCTATAAAAATCAGTAAGTTTAAAACGAAGCTTTATTAATCTCCAAATAGCAAAAAACTATAAGTTTGCAGTGTGAGCATAATCCGTGTAGCTAGAACGGTTGCCGTAGACAACAGCAGTAAAATTTATTGCATTTGGCACAAGGTATATATTTAGCTCAATACTCTTCTGTTTTAGGATTGCTGATAAATGTGAACAAAAAGTGATTAAAGAAGGCAGGAGGACAGCAGTTGCTCCATTTAGGGAAACCCCAAAACCCCACTGTTTCCAGAAGGCAGAAGGAAAAGCAAAAAGGCTTATTGCTTTCTCAATATGCTTGATTGCTTTCTAATTTCGGTAGATTCAGCAAGCAAAAAGACTTATTGCTTTCTCATTTGAGTACATCGCGCATTAATCTTAGTGTTTTCCGCAAGCAAATAGGCATACTGCTTACTAAAATGAGTAATTCACGCATTCATTTTATTATGAAAAAAACGCCAACAACCTTGATTTATCCTCACTTACTAAAGTGGATATCCAGAAAATAACCGTATAATAGTTAGGTCGATTAAGTTACTGGTGAGGATGTAATTGCAAGATTATTTTTTAGGACGGTATCAGGTTAAGCTGCACCGCAAGTTAAGTTTTTGATTAGACAATAATGTTTATGCGTTGTATTTTTTGTAAGTGTAATTCCTCTTCATCTATGTCAAGAGAACATATCATTCCTGAGTCATTTGGCAATAAGGAACATACACTTCCACCTGGAGTTGTATGTGATAAATGTAATAATTACATTGGACGCAAAGTGGAAAAGCCTTTACTAGATTCGCCTTATTTCAAGGAACAGCGTTTTAAAATGTCTGTCCCAAGCAAAGAAAACAAAATTCCTATGATTGGTGGTATCCATCTTCAGTCCCGCACACTGATTGAGTTAATGAAGCGATCGGATGAAGATGGAATTAGTATAGGTGCTGCTCCAGGCGAAGATGAATCTCAGTGGATTCAAGCTTTAACAGAACAGAAAAATGGAACGCTTATAATTCCTATTGTTTCTCCACCAAACGATTACGTTATTTCGCGATTCATAGCAAAGGTTGGACTTGAAGTATTAGCATCTCGCCTTATTAAAGTTGAAGGTGGGCTAGATGAGGTTGTAGATAAACCAGAATTAGACGATTTGCGTTCATACGTGCGGATTGGTACACCCGGAAGAGTCTGGCAATATTCCTGTCGTTCACTTTATCCGCCAGATTTCCTATTTACTGAACAAGGTGAAGTATTTGAGGTGTTGCATGAATACGATATTTTAGTTACTGAGTCCTTTGAGTTCTACATTGTTGTTGCTTTATTTGGAGTTGAATATGTACTAAATCTGGGTGGGCGAGAAATCGATGGTTATCACGAATGGTTGCGAAATCATAATGCTCGTAGTCCACTTTATGTTAATAGGAACGCTCAATTATAATTGCCTTGTTTGATCGATGTTATTCCACAACCTCATAGCGTACTAACTTTCTAACATCTTCACGGGGTAGACCTAGTTCTTGGGCAATTGTCGCTTCTATTTGCCTGAATTCTATAGTTGGAAGTTCTAATTCCAGTCGCTTTAAGATATGGTCTGCTGTTTCCACTTCTACCTGGGTAATTCTTTTAGTTCGATTGACAGCGGCGTTAATGAGGAATACATTGACTGATACCCGTGCTTCAAGCTGAGTATCTGACTGAAGTTTTTTCTCGGTGGAGTAGGGCCGCTTTAACTCTTGAGCGGCTAGGAAATTACAGCCAAGCCAAAACACAACCGCTACTAGTGGTAGAGGCAACCAAAACTCTAATCCCAGCCCTTGCAGCCAACGTTTACTAATACGCCACACACTACACCTGCTTCTGATTTTGCTAGGTCACACTTCATGTATATCCTAATGGGGTAGACAATCCTCTGAAATCTGACTGATGAAAGACGTTGAGATTGCTTCAATGGATTATTCTAAACAAGCACAAGTGTATAAAGGTGATGAAAATCTTACTGGTAGAGGACGATCCAAAGCAATTAATGCCGTTACAAATGGTTCTCTCTCAGGCTGGACACAGCGTCGATGGTGTCAAGGATGGTGAAACCGCTCAATGGCTTTTGGCTGAAAAAGAATATGACCTGCTGATTTTGGATTGGATGTTACCTCGGATTAGTGGAGTGAGTTTGTGTCAACAGTATCGGGCGGCAGGAAAAACAGCTCCTGTATTAATGATTACGGCAAAAGATACCACAGCCGATAAAGTCATAGGATTAGATGCCGGAGCAGATGATTACCTGGTAAAACCGATTGATATCGTGGAGTTCATGGCACGGGTGCGGGCATTGAGGAGGCGATCGCCCCTTTGGCAAGGAGACACCCTCTGCTTGGCAGACCTCGAACTTCATCTCGATAGACTAATTTTGGAGCGACAAGGGGCGATCGTATCCCTTTCCAGCCAAGAATTTCAGTTGCTAGAGTACTTCATGCGTCATCCTAAACAAGTCCTGACTCGCAACCAGATTGAGCAAGCTGTATGGGAGTGGGGCAGTGAACCAGAAAGCAATGCAATCACCGTTCTAGTTCGTAAACTTCGCCAACGTTTGCAAACATTAGCAGCAGCTGATTGGATTGAAACTGTTTACGGTATGGGCTATCGTCTCAACCCTCCAGAACCATCTTGAGATTTAATTTCAGAGTCTACAATCAAGTAGAATGCTAATCCGATTTAATTACATCTTGAATTCTGACTTCTGAATTCTGACTTCTGAATTCTTCTTCTATTTGTGTTTAACCGCAGTCGTCGTAACTTAGCTCGTTGGTTTACCCTTTCAATGGGGTGCATTCTGATTCTCTTTGCTGGAGTCATTTACAATCTTGAGGTGAAAGACAAGCTCAAAGCATTAGATAAACTGCTTTATAAAAGAGCAGAGCTAATGGCAGCCAGTTCGCAGTATCGGCTGGATCGAGGACAAAAAGAAGTCGATCTGAGCAATATACCGCTATTAGGTAGTGGTTCTCACCCTGCTGATATTGAACTAGTTTATGTTCGCTGGTATGACCCCAATGGCAAAATCAATCGTTTTTTTGGTACTCCACCTCCAGAAAAGTTAGAAATAGCATCTGAGTTCCTCACGATTAAGTCCGTTGACCAGTTTACAGGTGAGACAGTTTGGCTTCGTCAAGTCACCCTACCTGTTCAAGGAGGAAATTCGGTCATCGGTTATCTGCAAGTTGCTATCCCGCTGACAGAAACTCAAAACGATCTCAGAGAATTTCAGTTGATGTTGACCCTTGCTGTGCCTGTAGCACTGGGGTTAATTGGACTTACAGGTTGGGTGCTTGGTGGCATAGCAATGCAACCCGTTCAGCAAGCTTATAATCAACTGCAACGCTTCACATCAGATGCTTCTCATGAGTTGCGATCGCCCCTTTCTGCGATTTTGACCAATGCCCAAGTTGGTTTAATAATGGCAGCAGACCATCCCCAAATCCATCCCTCAGTGGAGAACATCATCGATAGCGCTAAGTCGATGAGTACCTTGGTCAATAACCTACTGCTGTTGGCTCGGCATCAGGGAAAATTAACTCCCGAATCTCTCAAAAAGGTTAATCTTAATAGCTTGCTAGAGAATTTAGCTATTAATTACAATACTGTTGCTGCAAAAGCGTCGATCGAGTTGATCGGTCATTTACCAGAACAACCCATTCAGTTGTGGGCTGACCCCGATTTGCTGCGGTTAGCTGTGGAAAACTTACTCAACAACGCTTGCAATTACACTCCGTCTGGTGGAACTGTCTGGTTACGCTTAGAACCTCACCCAGATCGGGCAGTAATTCAGGTTATTGATACTGGAATTGGAATTCCAGAGGCAGATTTACCTTACATTTTCGATCGCTTTTACCGGGTTGACACAGAACGTACCAGAGAAAGCGGCGGATTTGGGTTGGGATTAGCGATCGCTCAACAAATTGTCCAGGCTCACGGCGGTAACATTCATGTGATGAGCAATGAGGGTAAAGGCTCAACTTTCCAGATAAAGTTACCGTTTATGAGCCATTCCTAAATCACCTTTAAGGGATGATTCATAATGAAAATCTAAAACAAAGAGCTATATTTAACGACCCGCTAACAGAGAAGGCACTGTTAGCGAATTCAAGTTAAATTAATCCAAAGGTAGAATATTACAAAAACATTTTAGAGGATGTTTGAAAAGTTTTCTTCTCGGTAACAAAACGTTCTAGATCCCCCTAAATCCCCCTTAAAAAGGGGGACTTTGATTCCGGTTCCCCCCTTTTTAAGGGGAGCCAGCGCGGTCTTGGGGTCTCCCCAAGTGGAGCGACTGGCGTGGGCTAGGGGGGATCGGTTAGTGCCTAAAATCACGCAGAAATTTGAGATCGGGAGCAAAGATTGATACGCCAGACAAGGATTAAATCTTGCAAAATCCCAGTATCGATTGACATCTTTGCTCGAATTGAGGAGTGGAAAAAACAGCAGTAAAGTGAAAAGTAGATAATTCTGCAAGAAAATATTTATATGTGACCAAAACTGTTCAGACATGCTCCGAGAACAGTTTCCTATCTGCTGCACATTACAGCAAAAATTAAAAAAAAGTATTGATATATCATTTTGATTTAATTTCTTGTATGTTTATTGTATTTAATATTCACAGACAAAAATTATGGATTTTAGACAAATTAGCTTAGTTGCTAGCCAACTTTTAACTCAGTTTGGGTTGAAAATTTTAGGTGCGATCGCACTGTGGCTGATTGCTCAACGCTTGATTGACTTTGGATTGAAGCTAGTACGACGTGCTTTCCGAGGTCAACACGTCGATCCAACACTCATTAACTATCTTCTGAATATCATTGGTGTCACACTGAGAATTATTCTAGTTGTGGCAATTCTCGGCTTCTTTGGGGTTGAAACAACTTCCTTTGCTGCATTGCTAGCAGGAGCAGGCATTGCAATTGGTGCAGCATGGGGGGGTTTACTAGCCAACTTTGCAGCCGGAGCATTTTTAATTGTTTTTCGACCTTTCAAAGTTGGTGATTTCATTACCACCGCAGGCGTGACAGGCACTGTTACAGAAATTGGACTGTTCACAACTAATATCAATACACCTGATAACGTGTTGACAATTGTCGCCAATAATAAAATCTTTGCTGATAACATCCAGAATTATTCTGCCAACCCTTACCGTCGGGTCGATCTAGTGGCTCAACTCCATCATGATGTGAAACACAACGAAGCGATCGCACTTTTGAAAGCGAAAATTAGCCAAATTCCTAATGTTCTCCAAAATCCAGCACCAGATGTGGAAATTCAGAATTTCAACTTTGCAGGGCCTGTACTAGCAGTACGTCCTTATTGCAATAACGATCACTATTGGCAAGTTTACTTCGACACTAATAAAGCTATCCGTGAAACCTTTGGTGAGGCTGGATATCCAGTTCCCGAATACCGTTATGCAATTAGCGGCTCATCTGGTAATGGGATTAATAACGTCATTCCACCACTATCGGAGATAACTTGATACTAGGCTAAACAGTGAAGTTTTAATCAAAGAATTTTACTCAACAACACAATAAGAATTAATAAGTAGATTGGGCAGAAGCCTTACCTACTTTTTTTATGTCACCAATTTCCTTAGAGTCAGTTTCAATTTCCGAAACCAGTCTGACAAAAGCTGTAGAAAAGGTTAGCTTAAGTGTTAATCACAAGCCGCACCCCAGCAGCGATGGTAAAAGAATTAGCAATTTGCACCCGTGGACTAACTAAGCAATTTGACCGACACGTTGCTGTCAATGATGTTGATTTAGAAATTCAGGCGGGGGAAGTATATGGATTGATTGGGCCGAATGGCGCGGGTAAAACAACTCTCATCCGAATGTTGGCAACTGCTGAGGAAGCAACTACGGGTGAGATTTATATTAATGGCGATCGCTTAATCCGTGACAAGAGTAACCCCAAGCTCAAGCGTCGTCTAGGCTACTTACCCGATGACTATCCCCTATATGAGGATCTAACAGTCTGGGACTACTTAGATTATTTTGCGCGTCTGTATCGTTTACGAGAACCACGCCGCACTCAACGCTTACATGAAGTTTTAGAACTCATCCAACTTGGAAATAAACGCAATAGCCAGATTTCTACTCTCTCGCGGGGGATGAAACAGCGCTTGAGTTTAGCGCGAACCATTATCCACGAACCGATTTTACTACTACTAGATGAGCCTGTTTCCGGGCTTGACCCCATCGCCAGAATGCACTTCCGCGAAATCATTAAGGCTTTGCAAGAAGCTGGGATGACTGTAATCATTTCTTCCCACGTTCTTAGTGATTTAGCAGAACTCTGTACTTCTGTGGGAATTATGGAACTTGGCTTTTTGGTAGAAAGTACTTCTCTACAGCAACTTTATCAACGTCTTGCCCATCAGCAAATAGTGATATCAACTCTGGGGAACTTAGAGGCACTTTTGAGCGAACTTAAACATCATCCCCTGGTAGAAGAGTGGGAGGTGATTCCAGGAAAAAACAGCGTGCGGGTGAATTTTTCGGGCAAAGATGAAGATAGTGCGGAGTTGTTGCGATCGCTCATCAAAGCAGGCATTCCTCTGACTGATTTTCATTGCACACAAGAAGACTTAGAAAGTATTTTCTTAAAATTAGGTCACAAACAAGCATCTTGATTCGTCAATAAATATCACTCCCCATTTTTGGAGAATTTTTTACTATTATGCTGAATTTAATAGACAAAATCGGCGATTGGAATCCGCAACTATTGCGGGAACTCAAAGGACGACTGAAGTTTTTTAATGTTGCGATCGCAGTTGCGACATCTCTACTGCTGCAACTGATAGTTTTTTTATATCAATTACGGGAATTGCCAAGTAATACATACTCGATAGAGGGCACATATTGTCGTTTGAGTCAAGAATATAAACGACTACAAAACCTGGTTTTGCAGCAATCAGATTATAAAACAAATGCTGATTACGATGATTTAATCTCAATGGATATTTGCCCCACAAACCAAATTGATTGGCAGTTGTGGTGGCGAGATCATTGGGAATATATATTTCTAGCGTTTAGTGTAATTTTTGTATTTACACTATTAGTTGCAGGAACTTTTTTGCTAATCAACGATTTAGCCAAAGAAGAAACTCGCGGTACGCTGAATTTCATCCGTCTCAGTCCTCAATCAGAAACAACTATATTGACTGGCAAATTGCTAGGAGTTCCAAGCTTAATTTATCTCATCATCTTACCAGCAATTCCTTTACATCTGTGGGCAGGGCGTTCTGCCAATATTGCCTTTAGTTACATTTTAAGTTACTACGCAATTCTTGCTGCTAGCTGTATTTTCTTCTATAATACAGCACTACTATTTGGCTTATTGAGTCATTGGTTTAGCGGTTTTCAGCCTTGGTTGGGTAGTGGTGCAGTTTTCATTTTTCTGTGCATAACAATGGGGCTGGCATCATCTTACAATACTTTAAATAATTCAAATGCTTGGTTTAGGCTTTTTAATCCTTGGGATACAACTAATTATCTATTTCCTAACTTGTTCCATCTATCTAGTGGTTCTCCCCTGAAATACTGGCAGTTTTTCTATTTACCATTAGGGAAAAGTGTTGTTAGCGTTATTGGTTTCCACTTACTTAACTTTGGAGTGTGTAGTTACGGGATTTTGCAAGCTCTTAAACGTTGCTTCCGCAATCCTCAAGCTTTAATAATCAGCAAGAAGCAAAGTTATTTACTAGTAGGATTTTGCCAGTTAATGATGTGGGGATTTACCCTACAAGTTGCTAACAATAATTTTAAATTGGATGAGCAAGTTAGGGACAATTTCGTTCTGCTGGGACTGTACAATTTGGTGTTGATTTTAAGTTTAATTGCGGTTCTCTCCCCTCATCGTCAAGATGTGCAAGATTGGGCAAGATATCGACATCAGGGAGTTTCTAACCACAAGAGTGTTTGGCAGGATCTAATCTGGACTGAAAAAAGCCCTGCACTCGTAGCGATCGCTATTAATCTGACAATTATTACTATCCCTTGGCTAGCTTGGATTTTATTTACATCTGTTTTTGATGCGAACGATCGCCAAAGTTGGCTGATTAACGATATTGGCAGATTTAAAGTACTTTTAGCTATAGCTTTGTCTATCAGCTTAATGATGATTTACGCTACCATCGCCCAATTAATACTTTTGCTGAAAACTCCTAAGCGTTCTTTCTGGGCAATAGGGAGTTTAGCTGCTGCAATGTTCTTACCATCGATGATTCTAGGATTTCTCGATATATCCTCGTCGGAATATCCTACTGTATGGCTGTTTTCAACTTTTCCTTGGGCAGCTATAGAATACTCTGGCACGACAACAATTTTTATGGCACTCTTAGCTGATTTGAGTGTTTTAGCGTTGTTAAACTTCCAGTTGACAAGACGGGTGAGATTAGCAGGCGAATCTGCTACAAAAGCATTATTGGCAGGACGCTAAGTAAGTAGTTATCAATTAGAACCTCGATTTCTTTGAGAAGTCGGGGTTTTTGCATTAAGGTTAAACTTTTAATTAGCACAAGTATCACGACAATCTGATAATCATGCTAAATCGGCCGACTCAAGACTTACGCTATACAGCTATCCAGTTTTTAGAACAAAGTCCCCCACAACGTCTACAAATTCTTAAACAACTGGGTATAGCTCGTTATGAGTTTTTAACCAAAATACAACTAAATGAAGCAAACATCATCTGTATGATGCAGTTTTTTAAATATCCAAGTCAGTTAAAGTTTCCTAACCTTATAGGAGCAGATTTATCTGGCTTAATTTTAGATGGAGTAAACTTTATTCGAGGAAACTTATCAGAAGCAAATCTACAAGGTAGTAGTTTAGTCAATGCAGACCTCTTATTTGTAAATTTTACGAAAGCCGACTTGAGAAATGCAGATTTACGAGGTGCAACTCTGAACGAGACTATTTGGTTAGAGACTCTAGTAGATAAGTGTCAGCTTGGCGTAGGTACTGGTTTAAATGATTTGCAACGTCAAGATTTACAATTGCGCGGAGCTAGATTTAATTCTTGAGAAAATGGTAATGAAAACGCAAAAAATTATAAGATGATTAAATTGAAATTGACTGGATAAGTTAATGAGTATTAAGTTGCCCCAAAAATTGATGTTGCTGGGTTCAGGAGAACTAGGTAAAGAATTTGCGATCGCAGTTCAACGTCTTGGTAATTATGTGATTGCTGTTGACCGTTACGCTAATGCTCCGGCGATGCAAGTTGCTGATGCTTATGAAGTGATTTCTATGCTCAGTGCTGATGATTTAGAAGCTGTAGTGACAAAACATCAGCCAGATATTATTATACCAGAAATTGAAGCAATCCGAACAGAAAAACTCATCGAATTTGAACAGCGAGGGATTACAGTTATTCCGACTGCGGCTGCTACTAACTATACAATGAACCGCGACAGAATTCGGGAACTAGCACATCAAGAATTGGGCATTAGAACAGCTAAATATGGTTATGCAACAACTCTAGAAGAATTGATTGCAGCTTCGGATAAAATTGACTTTCCCAATGTTGTTAAACCTGTGATGTCATCATCAGGGAAAGGTCAATCTGTAGTGCAGGATAAGACTGAGGTTGAGAAAGCTTGGAATTATGCGATCGCTAATTCTAGAGGAGACAGTCAAAAGGTCATCGTAGAAGAATTTATTAACTTTGAAATTGAGATAACTTTACTGACAATTAAACAATGGAATGCACCGACAATTTTCTGTTCTCCCATTGGTCATCGCCAAGAAAGAGGCGATTATCAAGAGTCGTGGCAACCCGCAGAAATTTTTGAAGATAAGATATTAAAAGCTCAAGAAATAGCTATAAAAGTCACTGATGCTTTAGGAGGAGCCGGAATTTTTGGCGTTGAATTTTTCATTACCAAAGATGAAGTGATTTTTTCTGAACTTTCTCCCAGACCCCACGATACGGGAATGGTGACATTAATCTCACAAAATCTTAACGAATTTGAACTACATCTACGAGCTATTTTAGGCTTGCCAATTCCTCATATTGAACAGCTAGGAGCTTCAGCCAGTGCGGTTATTTTAGCTTCAGAAAAATCTGATTCTATTGCTTTTGGTGGTGTAGCCAATGCTTTGTCAGAAAAAGATGTAGATATTAAATTATTTGGTAAACCTAATGCTCATCCATATCGGCGAATGGGCGTAGCTTTAGCGAAGGGTGAGAATGTCCAAGAGGCTAGGGAAAAGGCTACTAAAGCTGCAAGTAAAATCACGATTATCTAATTACTGTAGGAACGCACAGCTGTCATTGGTGTAAACTTCAGCCTTAAAATCTCGTTTTCAGCCTTTGGCTGGAAATGCTACTACCTAGCGGCTCTGCCGCGAGTTGAGAGGCGGAGCCTCAATGAGGGGCATTCCCAGTCTCAGACTGGGAACGAGATAATCTGCTAAAAGCTTTTTCTAGACTGGCTTCAACCTTAAGTTGACACTAATGCACAGATGTACGCCCCTACTGCTATCTCGTAACACGATTATCTAAATCAACCGCAGCAACTGGATTCGGCTGATTCAGATAATCGTAAACTAATCGGGAAACTTGACGGATAAAGTCTCTCCCTCTTGTGTCTTTATAAGGACGGGTGACGAAGATAGCCGCCAGGTAACGCTTACCATTGGGCATAGTTACAAATCCCGCATCGCCGATGAGAAAGCCGATATCTCCAGTTTTGTTAGCGATAACTGCACCTTTCCCCAAACCAGCGGGAAGCAGTGTGTGAATTGTGGTGTGACGCAGAATATCTAAGGCTTGCTCCCGACTTTGTGGCGAAACTAACTTGTTATTCACAACTAAAGCCAGCACCCGCGCCATATCTTGAGAACTTGTGGTGTTGGTTCCTCTCAAGTCAGCTAAAAGATGGCGAATTACTGTGTCTTTCAGTCCCCAACTAAGGAAGCGCTGATTTAGTTTCGCCGCTCCACCTAAGCGATCGATAATCATGTTGGTGGCGGTATTATCACTAATGGTAATCATCTTAGTGATGGTTTCCAAAGCTGTGTACTTCTTCCCAACTCGCTCATATTGCATACTTCCAGAACCATTGGTAACTAAGTCACGCCGCATAGTCAGGTTTTCCTGAAGGGTGACTTTACCAGCATCTAAATCTTGGAAAAAGGCGATGAGTATTGGCAGTTTAATTGTACTAGCAGCGGGAAAAACGCGATCGCCTCCAATATCCAAATAATCCCCAGTATCCAAATCCAAGAAAAACATTCCTGTTTTCAGAAAGCTGTAGCGACTCATCAAGGCTTTAATTTGAGGTTCCAGCGCTTTCATCGGTGAATGCATTGGAACCACACCAGCAAAGAGAGTGCTACTATCATTCACTCTTGGAGAAATACTCGGAGTTATCTCTAAATATTGCGGCTGGGTTGCAGTCAATCGTATTGGCTTGGGTAACTGCACAGACCAATGATTGGGGGATTCCTCTTGCAGTTGCACCTGTGCTAAATCAAAGGTGTAGTCGGGTGCTAAAGTAACTACCATGCGGGTAGTCTCTGCATTAAACTGCTCGATGCGAATGTCTCTAATTACTGGCCCCACTCTTTGACTAGTCTGTGGATATCCTAATGTAACTCCAGACAAATCAATTACTAGACGAGTCGGGTTGGTAAGTAGTTGTAACTTCGGTTGAACATTCTCATCTGTGGTGAAGTCCAGATGATTGCGATTGCTATCAAAATGCCAATTTGCGATGGCTATGCCCGCCGCAGGCATCGCACCATTAGCTTTAACAGTGGAGCCAAACAGAATCAAGCTTAAGAAACTGGGTAAAAGCCAGCTAAATTTTACAATGTTTTCTTTGTGTGTGAGTAGCATCAGCGATCGCTTTGTGTGTGAGGAAAATTCTTGAACGAACAAAAGCCGCCCACCATTAAAGCACAATTATGAAAAGTTTTGTAAATAGCGGTGAAAAGGCACAGTAACGAACGAACCGATTTTCAGTGTGGCGTAACCTACCGCATCCACGCATCTGTTTGCGTATCGCACCTGATGACCGTTTCTCCAGGCGCGATCGCAATACCACAATTGTCTTACTGAAGGCTTTTATTGCGAAATTTACAGTAGATATTCGACAGGAATACCACATAAAAAATGAGTATTATCCTGACATAACATTGACATGATAATGACATATTTAAAAAATATAGAATCAACTATACTTTTAAAAAGTCACCATAATTTATGTTTAGTAACTGCACTCCTAACAAATTTAATATTCCTTAATCAAGTATTCACCAAGCAAGTGCTATTGCAGAAGTTTTTGTTGCATAAGATATCTCAAATCAGTTTTGTTCTAATTAGGTAACTCAAAAAATTAGAGGTGAAAGTGAAAGTTTCTAATATATATAAAATTAGTCTAGCTTCGTTATTATTAGCTACACCCTTATATGTTTTACCTCTGAGAATACTTGCCCAAACTCCAAATCTCAAACAGCCAGCAGTTATTATTAATAGTGGCTCTACAAATACCTGCAAATATAGAATTCGCGTATTGCCATCTGGAAAAGCAACTTACACTGTTTGCAACAGAAAAGGTGTAGGTGAAATAAAAGTGAACACAGCCACGAAATTTTTTAATGATATTTCCGCAGCTAAATCATTGTCAAATTTACCATATAAACCATGTGCGAAACCTGTTTCGTTCGGTACGTCAACTGAAGTCAGGTATCAAGGGCAAAAATCTCAAGATATTAGCTGTCCAAGTAATGATTCGAGAGTGACAAATCTGTATGATGACACTAAAAGCATTCAAGAGGAATTGAAGTTTTCAACTTCCAAAAATTAACTGTCTACGTTTGACTTGCAATCTCAATTAAAATACCGTGTAAGAGGATATTTGAAAATTTCTACTAGAGGTATTAAAACTTTCTAAGTACTTCTAAACTGCTCGATAAATTGGGGAACCTTTATTCTGGTTCCCTTTTTTTATGGGTTTAAAGGGAATCAATAAGTGCGTAACAATATAGACAAATGCTTTTCAAACATCTGTAAATGTCTGATTTATCTAAATATAAGCTAGTAATATTTATGTCAAATTCAGTTGTTTTTTAATCATTGAGTCAATTGTAGATGCTTCCGAATGTACTATAACTGCTTCATTATAAGAGTTAAATATTTAGCAATTTATGCTAGTCTCCCTCCTTTAAAGAATACCGCCTCATCATCATGTAGCACTACTATAGCAATGTGCAAAGATATGTCTATAGATACTTTCATATATTTTTCTACCTACAAGTATAGATCAATAGTTAAAACTTGAGTTATTAAATTAGAGAAATCAGTGCTACAAAAAACCTGTCCATGTTTTCCCAAGATAAACCAAATCCAAAAGATTCCCCGCAAGTATCATCTTCAGCACCTTACCAAACCATTTTGCCCACTGCCCCATTGCCGGAAGCGATTAGTCAAAATATCGAGACTATTATTGCCCTGCACAGACGTTATGAAAAAGACGTACCTCAACATCAACGATTTGTAGAAACAGTAACAGCCTTTTTTGATCGTCCGGTATTCCTATATAGTATCCTGTTAGGAATTATTCTGTGGGTAACACCCAATGTTTTACCACGACGTTTAGGAATAACAAGATTCGATCCACCGCCATTTTATTGGCTACAATTTTCACTGACCGCAGGTTCCCTGTTAGTCACAACAGGGGTGTTGATAAAACAAGAGCGTCAGGAAAAATTAGCAGAGCAACGGGCGCAACTTAGCCTTCAGCTTAACCTGCTTTCTGAGCAGAAAATCGCAAAACTTATCGCTTTAGTTGAAGAATTACGCCAAGATATTCCCAATGTCAAAAATCGCTCCGATCCGCAGGCCCAAATAATGAAGGAAGCTGTCGATCCGCAAGCGATTGTAGATGCGTTAGAAGAAACTTTAGCATCAGAACTAGCTAATTTTCAGAATAAAAAAACACTAGATCAGCAGTAACTATTCCTTTAATTGCTTTGATTGATGCACGTTAAAATCCTAAATCTACGGCAATACGGTGGGCGCAAGCAAACCCAGAAAACGCGACTGCATTCAACCCTTGACCCGGAAAGGTACTATCCCCTACACAATAAAGTCCTGAAATAGCTGTGCGATTAAAGGGCATATTTAATAACCCCCATAACTTGCGCCGAGGAATTGGCCCATAAGTGCCATCCTCACGACCCAAAAAGCGGCGATGGGTGCGCGGTGTCCCCACTTCTAAATAATCCAATCCAGCATCTAAACCCGGAAAAAGCTTCTCTAGGCGGTCAATAATTCGCCAAGCTGCCTTTTCTTTTTTTGCTTCGTACTCACTCACAGAAAGTTCTTGCCAATCATCAATCCAGTGAGGCGTGAAGGCATGAATGATGTGATATCCATTTGGTGCTAAATCTGGGTCAAGCAATGTGGGAATCGAAACAAACACTGTGCCTTCTGCTGCTGTCATCTTTTCCCAGTCTTCCAGCAAAATATGGTGACACTCTGTCCCCGCAGGTAAAACTGACTCCTTTACTCCGATGTGCAAACTCAAGAAGCTTGGAGATTTTTGGTAGTTTTGTTGCCATTTTTTCTCATTATGTGGCATTGCTTCTGATGGTAATAATTGTGTAAATGTATCCCAGCGTGTAGCATTAGAAACTATGCGTTTACCCCGATATACTTTACCATTAGCCAGTTGCACACCTACCGCTTTTCCCTGTTCTGTAAGAATTTTGGTGACTCTAGCTTGGTACTGAATCTGACCTCCAGCCTTTTCTAGACCTTCCACTAGTTTTTGAGCAATTTGCCCGACTCCGCCTTTGGGATAGTTAACTCCGCCATAATGCCTGTCAGAAAAGACCATTCCAGCATTAATCATTGGTGTCATGTCTGATGGAACCACCGACCAGCAATAACATTCCATATCGATAAATTTCAATAATTGCGGGTCTTTGATATAACGCCGCGCCACATCCCCGGCATTTTGAGGTAGATACTTGGCTAAACCGAGACACGCCAAAGGATGCTGGAAAAATACCCGCAGTAAATACCGAGGTTCTTCCAGCGACAGCAAATCCATACTGTTGAGGCACTTGAAGACTTTTTGACATTCGTCATAAAAGCGACGAATCCCTTGTTCTTCATGGCGAAAATGAGCAATAAGATTTTGCAAAAATTTTTCATAAACCCGGTCAACCTTCAAGTCTAAACCTTCGGGTAAATGATAGTGAATCTGTACCGGATCTGCGATCGCTTCTTGACTGACATTTACACTTGATAATGCACGGGTGAGTAAGTTGGTAGTACCGTTCTGTCCCAGTCCAAAAATCATTGACGCACCAACATCGAATCGATAGCCTTGGCGTTCAAAATAACCAGCACTACCGCCTGGAATCAAATAACGTTCCAGTACCAGCACTTTCGCTCCCTTCGCCGCTAACTGGGTCGCTGTTACTAATCCGCCAATCCCAGATCCAATTACGATTGCGTCATTTGTCATTTGTCCTTTGTCCTTTGTCCTTTGTCCTTTGTCCTTTGTCCTTTGTCATTTGTACTGAGCGTATCGCTAAAGCGAAAGCTCCGCTAACGCGTAGCGTCTGTCTGCGACACGCTGCGCGAACGTAGAGAAGTATTAGTCCTTTGTCTAGAATCAATCAATATTTAATTTAACTAATGACCAATGACAAATGACCAATGACCAATCAAAAAAAAGAGGGACGAGCCTGCTACTGCTGGCTAATCCCGTCTGCCGATCCTTAAAAGAGAGGAGAACACTTTATAAGAATATAGTCTTGATTGAGAATATATGTCAACTACTAATGAAAAAATTTATCAATAAAATTGAGATTGTTAATTTTAAGCTGTCAGCCGGATGCAGGAAAGAGTATTATGGTGTTTCAGTTCTTATACAATAAAAAGGCGCCTATTTCTGGCTATGACGCTACAATTGCGCGTTTATGTTCCACCCCATCCCCTGATTAAGCACTGGCTAGCAGTTGCCCGTGATGCAGGCACGCCTTCAGTATTGTTCCGCAGTGCCATGACTGAGTTGGGAAGATGGCTGACTTATGAAGCTGCACGAGACTGGTTGCCGACTCAAGAAACAGCAGTACAGAGTCCCTTAGATACCTGTCCAGCAACGGTGATCGATCCGCAAGTCCCTATGGCAGTAGTGCCGATTCTGCGGGCTGGGCTAGGATTACTAGAGGGAGCGCAGACTTTACTGCCTTTAGCATCGATTTACCACCTTGGCTTGGCGCGAGATGAAGAGACACTGCAACCTCATTGTTATCTGAACAAGTTACCAGAAAAATTTGACCCCGAAACACGAGTGTTAGTTACCGATCCAATGTTGGCAACCGGAGGGTCAATGATGGCAGCAATGGCAGAATTGACACAACGGGGCGCTGACCCAGCCCTGACGCGGATTGTTTGTGTAGTAGCGGCTCCACCAGCTTTGCAAAAATTGAGTGAAGCTTATCCAGGTTTAATAATTTACACCGCTACTATTGACGAAAAACTGGACAGCAGGGGGTATATTGTACCGGGATTGGGAGATGCAGGCGATCGCATCTTTGGGACTTAAGCTAGTATGCAGCTAGGGCAGGAAAATAGCATAAGTACTGTAAAAGTTGCAAGGTTTGTTGAAGGCGGTAAAGATATGAGTCAGCGAGATGGTTTTGGCAGTGGTTTTGTAGCAGGGGCGTTTGTTGGTGGCGTATTTGGCGGTGTCATCGGAGCGCTGATTGCTTCTCGACGCGATCCAGAATTGCTAATAGAAGAGGAGACAGAACTGACAGATAGCCAAGTCGAAGCTAAGAAAATAGCAGCAAAGCGGCGTCAGATGAAAGCCTCAGAAAGCGAAAGCATCGGCATAGAAACGGCCAGGCGATCGCTAGAAGATAAAATTGCCCAGCTAAATGCCACAATTGATGAAGTGCGAAAGCAATTGGGAAATGTTAATGGCGGTTCACCCCAAGCAACCAATGACCGCTCCCTCACTAAAGACTCCTGAAGTTTGTTCAGGCGTGGTGAAAGTGTCAAGTGTGGTAAACGTGAAATCCGCAAACACCATGACATGGACTAAATTAAAATTAAAATAAGACCGCGTTTGACACCTAGTAGGAAACAAAGCTATCCATGAGTTTACTGATTACGACACTAGTTACCTTTGTCACCTTTTATAGCTATTTGCTAATTATCCGGGTTTTATTAACCTGGTTCCCGACAATCAACTGGTATAACCAGCCATTTGCCGCTTTAGCCCAGATAACCGATCCTTATCTGAATCTATTCCGCTCAATTATTCCCCCATTAGGCGGTATGGATTTTTCACCGATCTTAGCTTTCTTAGCACTCAACCTAGCTGGAGAGTTTCTGAGAACCCTAACTCGTCTACCATTCGTACAGGGATTTTGATTACTACCCTAATAAAAACTTTTGTAGAGACGGCAAGTGTAAAAGCGTCTCTACAATTTTTATTGCGTATAAATTATATAGTTGTATATTTTAACACCCCACAGCAAGCGAAGATGGCGAGATAAAGCACAGCTTTGGCAGAGTGAGATTCTATTTTACTAAACATCATATTACTTACGCACTTGACCGCTAAACCCGGCAGCCTTGAACTGTTTTAGCTTCAACGGAGTAGGCTGATTCGCAGGTACAGAAATTCTCAATTCAAAATCGCTAACACCTGGTGGCACCTCGGTAATAGAGCCTAAGCGAGTGCGGTTTTGCATCACCGAGTCATTATTGGCATCATAAATGCGTCCAAAAATATCTGCGTCGTAGACTGTTTTATTAGTGCCATTTTCTGCTTTGCCAATGACAAGAAAACAATTGGCAGCCGCGCTACCACTACTGATAACAGCCCCTTGTGCTAGTTCTGGCGGACAATCTTTATAGGAGACATCAAATAGTTTAATCTGTGTCAGGGCTACAGCTGGGGGAATAATCACCCACGAGAGAAAGGTAATGAGGCAGGAAATAAAAACGACCGTGAGTGAACGCAACCGCATAAAAGACCCCGTGATTTAATCTAACAAACAATACAAGACTTACAACCTCAGCTTACCTTGATTTAACTACAGGGTGATTGGAGACTTGAATTTAACATTTGTAATAATTAGGGGAATAACCCCTCAATTGCTATGAACTTATGACTCCAGATGAGATTGAAGTAGCTATGTTCGCAGCCTTCAATGATTGTGATGCAGCAAGCTGTCCTCTCACTGACACGCAAAAACAGATATTACTGCAAGTGGTTGAGCAAATTCAGGGAAATTCTACCTCTGGGAAGTCAAATATTGCTAATCCTTTAGACGAACTTACCCCAGAGGAGTTAGAAGCATTTTTACAATTTGTTAAGGATGAAGAACAACGCAACCGCACTTGGAAAGTGCAATTACTCAACGACTGGTTGCTGGAAAATGACTCTGGAACGGTACAATTTATTCGCCAACGCTATGGTTTGCAGTGGCTGAATCGGGTTGAGTCATATCATTTTGACAAGTATTCTTATTTTGAGGATGCACTGAAGTTAAGAGTAGGCGATCGCATTGAAATTTCCAATGCACTATGGGAATGGGTGCAAGAAGATGGGCCTTGTAAGCGGGAATGGTTTCCCTGTATGGTGATTAAGGTCGAGGAAATTAGCGATGTCTACGACGGGCGTAGATGCAGCAATGATTCCTCTATTAATTGCGTCGTCCGCTTCTTCAATGGCGCTGAGTATGAAATTCAAGGAATGTATGAATGGAATCGCTATAACTGGCGCTGGCCTCAAAAGGAGTAAGGAGTGCTGAGTTTTTAATACTTGTGAATGCTGCAAATCAAATCATTGCCTGAACAACGCCCAAGCCAAAAACCTCTCAGTATAATACAACGCTAATTGATTGCTCACACCGTTGAAAACAGCATCAAATATCGCCATCGCGGATATCAAGATTCAAATCCACAAGGGCGTGAAAAGAACCGAAAACGCGATTGAGATTCCGTGCAGAGATGGCAATTTTCGCCTTTGCAAGTTCAGAGAATGCCAAGCTTTTAACTCGCGGAAATGGCAGAGATTTTGGTAGAGAACCTTTCTGGCGTAATAGGGTGGTGAAAACGTTTTCTAGTGTGGGTGATTCGGGTTGAATTTGAGCGAACTGCACATTGTTTTGAGTTAAGCGATCGCACCGAGCAACTAATTTCCTTCTTTTAAGGGGAGCCACTGCGGTCTTTTCCCAAAGGGAGAGGCTAGCGCCAAGAGGTCTCCCCTGAAGCACGTGGCGTGGATTTAGGAGGATCTAAAACTTTTAATACCGACAAGAGGACTTTTCAAATATGCTCTAAGCTCGACTTTATCCAAAATTAAGAAGTCGGTTTTCTTTATCCAGCAAAAACTCTGGCTTTTTGGCAAATACTTTTTCCACGCCACAAATTATCGGTGAAGTCGAAAAGGCAAAACTACTGTCCTACAAAGGTTTTAGCTTCAGTTTGAGCGTTGCCAAAAAAAGGATAAAGTCGAGCTAAGGAGACAGGAGGCAATAATGCTTGGTTAAGGCTAAAAACTTGATGCCTTTATTTAGCACCAATAAATCTAGGACAACCTTTCTCAGCCCCCTTTTTATAGCAACCGCAGAATCTTTTTATTAGCGATCGCACTACAACTTAGTATTGAGCAACACACTGCTAAGGCACAATCAACACTGGGCAAGGGGAAAGGTTAATCACGCGAGTGGTAACACTATCATCTGCTCCCTCTTCAGTCAAACCTAGCCCCCGACAGCCCATGATAATTAAATCTGCCCCAATTTCATCAGCAACATCGCAGATCGTAAAAGCTGGTTTGCCTCGCCTTTCTAAGGTTTCAGATTGAATTCCTTGCCCAGAAAATAAAGATTGGGCATTTTCCAGCAATTTTGCAACTACCTCTGGCGACACCATCGGATCGTCGGCACTAGGCGCGTCTGGAAGTGGTTCTTCTACCACAGACAGCAGTATCAAGCGACTGCCGTACTTTTTGACTACGTTGGTAACAACATCAGCAGCTTCCCGCGTTTCCCGGCTTTGATCGATAGGAAATAATACCGTCTTAAATATATCTGTCACTTGGGTACCCCTGACTCCGGTAAAATCTTGATGGTTCTACTTTCAAAACAATAACAAAAAGGCAATCAGGAGAGTTTGGTGTGTCCAAAAAAAGTTTAGCAAGTTTATCTTCGGCTGATATCTCTGGGAAACGTGCCTTAGTGCGGGTTGACTTTAATGTGCCTGTGGACGACCAAGGCAACATTACTGACGATACTCGCATTCGCGCCGCTCTACCAACCATCCAAGATTTGACGCAGAAGGGAGCTAAGGTCATTCTCGCCAGCCATTTTGGCCGTCCCAAGGGTGTGGATGACAAATTACGCCTAACTCCCGTTGCCAAGCGTCTGTCTGAGTTACTGGGGCAAGAAGTCATTAAAACTGATGATTCCATTGGTGATGAAGTTGCAGCTAAAGTTGGCGCGTTGCAAAATGGCCAAGTGCTGTTACTGGAAAATGTCCGTTTTTATAAAGAAGAAGAGAAGAACGACCCAGAATTTGCGAAAAAATTGGCAGCTAATGCTGATTTCTATGTAAATGATGCTTTTGGTACTGCACACCGCGCCCATGCTTCTACAGAAGGTGTGACTAAATTCCTCAGTCCTTCTGTGGCTGGATATTTGGTTGAGAAGGAATTGCAATATCTGCAAAATGCCATTGAAAATCCCCAACGTCCTTTAGCGGCAATTATCGGTGGTTCCAAAGTTTCTAGCAAAATTGGCGTGATTGAAACATTGCTAGAGAAGTGCGACAAGCTGATCATTGGTGGTGGGATGATTTTCACCTTCTACAAAGCCCGTGGTTTGAATGTTGGTAAGTCTTTGGTGGAAGAAGACAAACTGGAACTAGCGAAGTCTTTGGAAGCTAAGGCTAAGGAACGTGGCGTTGCTTTATTGCTGCCCACAGATGTGGTATTGGCAGATAACTTTGCCCCTGATGCCAATTCTCAAACCGTTAGCATTGAGAATATCCCCGATGGTTGGATGGGTTTAGATATTGGGCCAGACTCGGTGAAATTTTTCCAAGAAGCCCTTGCAGATACCAAAACGGTAATTTGGAACGGGCCAATGGGTGTGTTTGAGTTTGATAAGTTTGCAGCAGGTACGGAAGCGATCGCTCATACCCTCGCTGAAATTGGTAAAACTGGCACAACTACCATTATTGGCGGTGGTGACTCAGTAGCGGCTGTGGAAAAGGTTGGTTTAGCCGACCAAATGAGCCACATCTCCACCGGCGGCGGCGCTAGCTTGGAGTTACTTGAAGGCAAGGTGTTGCCTGGAATTGCAGCTTTAGATGATGCTTAATACAGACGTTACAGCAATTTTCAGGTAATTAAACCATCGTTAGGGGCGCACAGTTGTGCGCCTCTACTGTAGATAGGAGAAAAAACTGTGGAAACCAAATGGCTGGAATGGGCACAGAAGTTACAAGCGATCGCTCAAAATGGTTTGACTTATTCTGAAAACCCTTTTGATATCGAACGCTATAAGCAATTGCGGGCGATCGCCACAGAAATCATGGCGAGTTACTCAAATGTAGAACACACTTATGTCCTCGATTTATTTAGCCGTGAACTCGGATATGCAACTCCCAAAGTTGACGTGCGGGCAGCAATTTTCCGTGACGATACTATATTGTTAGTCAAGGAACGGGTAGACGGCTGCTGGACTTTACCTGGTGGATGGGCTGATGTTGGCGAGTCTGCCAGTGAGGTAGTTGTAAAAGAAGTATATGAAGAATCGGGATATCAAGCACGCGCTATCAAACTCTTAGCAGTCTATGACAGAAACAAACAAGGACATCCACCATTACCGTTTTATGTCTACAAGCTGTTTTTTCACTGCGAACTTATTGGTGGTTCTCCATCATCAAGTATTGAAACTGAAGAAGTAGGTTTTTTCCCTGAAGGTGCGTTACCAGAACTTTCTCTCGGACGCGTGACACCAGCACAAATCAATCGACTTTTTCAACATTATCGCCAACCAGATTTACCGACAGACTTTGATTAGCGTTGTTTTATTTATGGCTTTCACGAGATAAAAATTAGAAACCTTTGTAGTAATAAGTTTTTATAAATCTATGCGTAGGTTGGGTTGATGAACGAAACCCAACACCAATAATCCTTGATTTTGTTGAGTTTCACTATTGCTCAAGAAAGGTTTAGGTGTAGTGCATACAGATTGAAAGACACTACTACAATAAACTTTTTGGCATTGTTGGGGAAAGGGTAAAGGTATGGAATTTTCCCTTAACCTTTAACCTTTCCCCAACATTTTTAATTTTTAATTTTTAATTCCGCCTTGCGGTACTAAGGCGTTGTCTCAGGAGTTGGTATTGGTGTAGGTTCAGGTTCAGGTGTGGAGGTTTCAGTAGGCGTGGGAGTTGGTGTCGGCGTAGGTGTCGGCGTTGGCGTGGGAATTGGTGTCGGCGTGGATGTTTCTGTGGGCGTTGGTATTGGTAATGGGGGAGCGGTGGGATTTTCGGCTGTAATAGTGAGTTGATAATCTACTGGTTTCGTTGCTGTGGAAACTACAACAAACTCATAAAATCCATTTTCTGGTAATTTAGTTGACAAACTACGCTTGGTAGAATCTTCTAAAAATCGAATTTTGCCAGAGGGTGAATAAACTGATAACAAAACTTGGGAATTTGCTTCTAGCTTCAAGTCTAGAGATTGGTCTTTGGCAAGTCCAGCAATGAATACTTTACCAGTTCCAGGTTGCAGAGTACCGCTGACTGTTTTGCCAGTAGCCCCAGGATCGAAGACAAGTTTCTGGAAAGCGCTACCGTCAAGGATTGCACTGAGTCGATCGCTAACAAATCCGTACCAAACTTGTCCAATGGGCTGACCTTGAAAACTTTTACCCCGCTGCTCAGGAAATACACGTAAAAATGCAGTATCTCCCAAATCATACAAAGAACGACTACCAACGTTGATTTTGTTGACTGCCACTTTCCAGCGATCGCGTTCAGCAGTTGTGTAAGTTCCCAATTTTTGGCGGGCATTATTACTCAGTGGTGCAAGCTTTTCTAGTAATTCTGAAGCTGTTTGATCCCACTCTGCCCGCAAACTCTCATCTTCAGGGCCATTGCTGAGAGTACGTCCTCGTAAACTGGGATTTCTATCCCAAAAAACTTGATTCACCAAGTTCACGTAGAAGTTAGAGTCAATACCCAACTGTTGACGGCGATCGCTTAATCTTTCTTTGCGTTCTCGTTCTGCTGGCGAATATTGCGCTAAAGGATCGGTTGGTTGTTCGCTAGTTGGAATGGGGCTGGCTGTAGGATTAGGATCGACTTGCCCGACATCTCGTCTGCCATTCAATCCCCACCAAATTAATCCCACACTCCCAGCGACTAGCGCCGCCACCAGGAAGGTTTTTGTTGGTGTCCACCAGGAGGAAGAGGGGGAAGATGAGGGATATGAGGGATATGCAGGGGTTGGGGAAGGTGGGGGAGGTGGGGAGACGGCGACGGTGGCGGATGTGGGTTGTGGTGGAGTGGGATATTGAGTTGGCGGATAGTTCGCTGGGGGTGAGTTGAGGGCTTGGAGTACTTGACGGGCTGATTGATAGCGATCGCTTGGTCTAGCCGATAGCATTTTATCTAATACCTGTGCCAAATCTTGACTCAGATTAACTTCCCGTCGCCATTGCCAACTGAGAGTATAGGTATCAATTAATTCTTGGGGTTGTTTCCCTGTCAGTAAAACCAACATTGTTGCGGCCAAAGCATACAAGTCGCTGTGGGGAGATACTAACCCAGTTTGCATTTGTTCTGGGGGTGCAAATCCTATTTTGCCTAATAAGGTTGGTGCTGGCGGAGGTGCAACCATACCGGGTTGGTAATATTCGGAAGCTACGGTTGCTACTACTTGTTTGACACCGCCAAAATCAATTAAAACTGGCAGTTTGTCAACAGTCCGAAGCATTAAATTATCTGGAGAAATATCTCGATGAATTACTCCTAGTGAGTGGATGTATTCCAACACTGGCAAAATTTGCTGGAATAATTGGCGTACTTCCGCCTCTGTAAAGCGCAAACCCTTTTGTATCCGGGTATTTAACAAAGAATTGTAAGTTTCCCCTTCTACATAATCTTGCACCAAAAACAGATATTCTTTGCCCCCTAAATTTAGCCGCAGCAGTTCCCGGAAGCGGGGAATTTGGGGATGTTGCAGTTTATAAAGAACACTCGCTTCTCTCTCAAACAGTTCTTCAGCTTTTTGGACAACGTAAGCGGTTTGAACTTGGGGAGAAAATTCTTTTAAAACGCAAAGTTCGCGGAAACGGTTGACATCTTCAGCTAAATAAGTGCGTCCAAAGCCACCTTGGCCAATTTGACGCACGATCGCATAGCGATCGCCTAAAGTCAGTCCCGGTTGTATACCATAACTCATGGGCGTATCCAACAAATTTTCGCCACACTGGAGACAAAAGCGACTACCTGGGGAATTTTCATGTCCTTTAGAACAAAATATTTTTGTCATTTGTCATTTGTCATTTGTCATTTGTTATTAAGTTACTATTCCCCAGTCGCCTTATTTGCCAGATTGTACTTTACTGACTCGATCGGCTGCGATCGCATACCAAATTTGACCAAAAGTCTGTTGATTGAGTTTCCTACGCTGTTGATCGGGAAACAAGCGATCGAATTTTTCATTGGTGTCTTTGGTCAACCGATCGATTGTATAGTTCCCAAACTGTCCCGATCGCGCTTGTTGTCTCCATGTATCGTAATCTTTTTGACTATAGTTCCCCAATTTCCGACGAGCTGCTGTACTGAGGTTAGCCTGTTCTAGTTTATCCAATAAATTATCGGCGATATCAGACCATTCATCTCGTAAACCAGCATCTTCAGATTTAGATGTCAGGCTACGTCCTTTTAATTCTGGTTTTTTTGTATAAAATAAATCATCTACTGTGCGAATAAAAAATCCTTCAGTAATTTCTAACTCTTGACGACGACTGATAATTTTCTGGAGGTCGCTATTTTTTCCTTTGTCGCCGGCTGGTTTTCCAGTTGGAAACTGTGGGATTTGCGGTAATGAAGGTAATGAAATTGATGGGATGGTGATTGAAGTTACCGCCCGAATGGCTGCATTTCCCGCCGCTAAAGTTAATCCAACTAAAGCCGTTATTCCTAAACTCATCATAAAAGGGCGAATCCAAACAGGGAAAGTTCTCGGTTTAGCAATCGCTTGCGTTTGCCTCTGGAATCTACTCACAACAGCACTGGCGTGTTGTCTTCCCGGAGCAACGACCATCGTCTTGATCTTGGTGCTAATATAATTGCCTGGAGATTTAGTTGCAGTTGGTGATGGTAAATCTCGGAGAATTTGCTCGGCTCGTTGATAGCGATCGCTCGGTCGATAAGCCAGCATCTTTTTTAACACTGCTTCTAGTTTGGGACTAACTTGGATTTCCTTTCCCCACCTCCAAATTCCCTGATAACTATCGTATAGTTTCTGCGGTTCTTTACCTGTGAGTAACACTAATGTTGTTACTGCCAAAGAGTATAAATCACTACTAAAAAATGCTTTGCCCTGCCGTAGCTGTTCTTCTGGAGCGTAACCTTTTTTACCCAGCAGAGTGTTATTTCCAACCAACTTGGTGCGCCAAAAACCTTGAGAAGCTGGCAATTGTTTGACACCACCAAAATCAATTAACACTGGCAAATTATCAGAACGCCGCCAGATTAGATTATCGGGAGAGATATCACGGTGAATTACATCTCGTGAGTGGATGTATGATAAGACAGGTAAAATCTGTTGCAGGAGGGTGATTACTTCCTCTTCACTAAAGGTTTTTCCTTGACTTTCCCGCTGTTCTAATAACTGGTAGTAATTGTCACCATCCACATAATCTTGCACTAAAAAGAAAAAATCTTTACTGCCTATCTTCACTTGTAGCGAGGCGTGAAAACGCGGAATCTGTGGATGCTGGAGTTTTTTTAGGACATTCGCTTCTCTCTCAAATAACTCTTTAGCTTTTTGTAAATCTTGATTTTCTTGTACTTGGGGTGCAAATTCCTTCAGCACACAGGTTTGATGGGATTTATTGATATCTTCCGCCAAATAGGTGCGTCCAAAGCCGCCCTGTCCTAGATGACGGATAATTTGATAGCGATTATCCACAACCTGTCCCACAGCAAGAGGTAATGGTTCACCACAATGGGTGCAAAAGCGGTTACTACCATTATTTGTGTGTTGTTTACTGCAATAGAGCTGCATGGTGCTGAAGGATAAATTAAGGTTTTATTGAATGACTACAACGCGCATACCCTCATTTTCGGATATTCTACGAATTAAGAATTACGTTAGCGCAGCGTTAGCGACGCAGGAGCGTCATTACGAATTACGAATTATTTTAAACGGTGTTGATTCTACTTCAGGATAAACAACAAGCGTCATGAACGGCAAATCAAGACAGCAGCAGGTAATTAAAGCATTTGAAGATTTTTTGTCTACCCCCCTAGAAACTGTACTGCAAAGGCATCTCGACACTCAAACTTCGCCAGCTTTGAGTTTATTTCACGATGTGGCGGCGAATGTACCGGCCTACAAGGCGTTTTTAGCAGAAAGGGAAATTGATCCCGCGACTATTCAAACTTTAGAGGAGTTTCAGAAACTACCAGCGATCGCTAAACAAAATTATATACTGCGTTATCCTCTAGCTGACTTGTGCCGTAACGGACAACTAGAAGCGTGCGACATGATAGCTGCTTCATCAGGTTCTAGTGGTAAACCGACATTTTGGCCTCGTTTTTTCACAGATGAACTCCAAATCGCCACACGCTTTGAACAGATTTTTCACGATAGTTTCTATACAGACAGCAGACGTACCCTAGCAGTGATTTGTTTCACTTTAGGCACTTGGGTAGGTGGAATGTTTACTACTAATTGCTGTCGTTATCTTGCTAACAAAGGTTATCTCATCACTGTAATTACTCCTGGTAACAACAAAGAAGAAATCTTGCGAGTTGTCGAAGAATTAGGTTCAGCATTTGAGCAAGTGGTGTTATTAGGATACCCGCCATTTTTAAAAGATGTGATTGATACTGGTATCGCTCGTGGTGTGGAGTGGCAGCAATATCAGATTAAATTAGTGATGGCGGGAGAAGTATTTAGTGAAGAATGGCGGAGTTTGGTTGGCGAACGAGTTGGTTCGCGAAATCCTTGCTATGATTTTGCATCACTCTACGGCACTGCGGATGCGGGAGTTTTGGGTAATGAAACACCGTTAAGTATCTGTATCCGCCGCTTTTTAGCAATAAATCCCGATGCAGCGAGAGCTTTATTTGGAGAATCGCGTTTACCCACGCTAGTACAATACGATCCTTTCAATCGCTTTTTTGAAGTTCAAGATGGCGGATTGCTGTTTTCGGGAGATAACGGTATTCCCTTAGTGCGTTATGACATCTTAGATACTGGCGGGATAATTAGTTATGATGCCATGTTGCAATTTTTAGCTGAATGGGGATTTAACCCGCTTGAAAATCTTCGTTCTGATACTCAAGAATTAGCTAGAGGTATTCATCAGCTACCTTTTGTTTATGTCTTCGGTCGTTCTAATTTTACAGTTTCTTACTTTGGTGCAAATATCTATCCCGAAAATGTGACGGTGGGATTAGAACAACCAGGAATTCAAGAATGGGTGACGGGTAAATTTGTGTTGCAGGTGAAGGAAGATGGTGATAAAAACCGATTTTTATCTGTGGTTGTGGAATTAGCAGTAGGGGTAGAGGGTAGTGAAGATAAAAAGCAAGCGATCGCATCTTCTATTCTTTCACAACTGTTACGCCTAAATAGCGAGTTTGCTAATTATGTTCCCGCAGAATATCAAACACCACAGGTTACATTAGCGCCAATGGGTGATTTTGAATATTTCCCGATTGGTGTGAAACATCGTTATACGCGTCAATAAGACAATATAGAATTAATTTTTGTTAGAAGCGACACGTGGTAGAGTTACACAGATTTCCTGCTACCAATAAGAAAGTTGTACAGTGCATAAGAGCTAGAGGTGTATTTCAAATGTGTAAAAACATAATTTATCATTGTAAGCAGTATCCAGATAGCTAGATAAGTGCTACTTACAAGTTGCTCAACAGGGTGAATGTTGAAATCAAAAATGAAGTTACTCAGAAAATCGATTTAGATTTCAGTAGGTATAAATATGGCAATTCTCAATGGTACTAACAGTAACGATACCCTCAATGGGACAATCAGTGATGACCTGATTAATGGTTTAGCAGGTGACGATAAACTATATGGTAACGGAAGCGACGACACCCTAAATGGTGGCACTGGTGACGATATCATCTATAGTGATTTTTCTAGTAATAGTTATGAAATATTGACAACTGGTGGTGGCGGCAAGGATAAATTTGTTTTTGAGGTGTATGACGATTTATGGGGTGGTACTAACACTACCATTACCATTACTGATTTTGGTGGCATTGGTAAAGGCTCAAACCCTTCATCGGCGGTGATTGCCAAAGTGGATACCTTGCAATTTACAGGTTCTAAGGAATTAACTGCGAGAAATCTGCTGTTAACTCAAAATGGTAACAACTTAGAAATCATCTTTGATAGCGAGGTGGTTGGGAACCAAGTTGTTGTTCTGCAAAACTTTGCCTTGGAAAACCTGGACAATTTAGCCCAGGTTGGCAATATCCTATTTGATGGGCAAACTAGCATCACCGACAGTTTTGATGTTTTTGATGCCAACTCCACCCAAAGCACTATCTTCAATAAGAATACAGTCACCTTCCTTAACGACCTCTCCAACAATGTCAACGGCTTTGACAACTCAGATGATGTAATCAATGGTCAGGGAGGTGATGACATCATTAACGGCAAAAGTGGCAACGACATGCTGAGAGGTGGCACGGGCAATGATACTCTCATTGGAGGTGATGGCAATGATACTCTCATTGGAGGTGATGGCAATGACACTCTTGACACTGGTGCGGGAAATAATACCCTAAACGGTGGCGCTGGTGACGATTTCTTAAATATTAAGGATTTGATAGGCGATTATGGTTTCGGTTTCGATGCTAGCGATCCAAAAGCCAATAACTTGCTCTTTGGAGGTGATGGCAATGATACTCTCTTCGCCTATGACATCTATGGTAATAGCACCCTCAACGGTGGCAATGGAAATGACACATTTTATAGTGGTGCGTATAACATCACTTATAGTGGTGCTGATTCGCTCAATAAAATTTTAACTGGTGGCAGCGGCAAGGATAAATTTGTTTTCCAGCGGCACGTGTTTGATAGTGGTACTATTACCATCACGGATTTCGATGGCATTGGTAAAGGCTCAAACCCATCAGCAGCAGTGATTGCCCAAGCGGATAGCTTGCAATTTAGAAGAACTGATTTTGATGACACATTAATTGTGAGAAATCTGCAATTAACTCAAAATGGTAACAACACTGAAATCACTTTTGAAAGTGCGCTTGCTTTCAAAGTGGTCTTGCAGAACTTTGCCCTAGAAAACCTAGACAATTTAGCCCAGGTCAGCAATATCGTGTTTGATGGGCAAACTAGCACCACAGATAGCTTTGATGTCTTCGATACCAACTCCACCCAAAGCACCATCTTCAACAAAAACACAGTCACCTTCCTTAACGACCTCTCCAACAATGTCAACGGCTTTGATAATTCGGATGATGTAATCAATGGTCAAAAAGGTGATGACATTATTGACGGCAAAAGTGGCAACGACCTTTTGAGGGGTGGCGCAGGCAATGATACTCTCATTGGGGGTTTAGGTGACGATGTTCTATCGGATAATTCCGATTTAACAGGCGATAATCTGCTCTCTGGGGGCGATGGCAATGATTCTCTTGATGCCTCTCCCACCCTCATTGGACTCGGCCCTAACGGATACTACTTCTATGGCTATGTGTCTGGCAATAACACTCTCAACGGTGGTGCTGGTGACGATACCTTGAGTGCTGGCTTGTCAACAGGCGATAATCTGCTCTCCGGGGGCGATGGCAATGATTCTCTTGATGCTAGGGGCTTCTACGACTTTGAATTCGGAGTCTTTGGCACTTCTGGGAATAACACGCTCGATGGTGGCGCTGGTAACGATACCTTAAATATTAACTATGCATCAGGCAATAACCTACTAAAGGGAGAAGATGGGAATGATTATCTCTCTGCTTCAAGGAAGGACTACATCCAAGGCTATGCTCCCACTGGCAATAATACTCTCGATGGTGGCGCTGGTAACGATACCTTGAATGTTGACTCTTCAATAGGCGATAACCTCCTCTCTGGGGGCGATGGCAATGATTCCTTCTATGTAAGCAGCGGTAATTCTTATGATAGTAGCTCCTCTAACTTCGTGACTCAAACGGTAGATGGGGGGGGAGGTGAGGATTTATTGTCTGCCAATTATGGTGGTTCTGGAGGAATCACAATGATATTCAATGCCACTACTAACATTGGCTCAATTACGGCAGGCACGAATCGGGTTAGTTACAAGAGTATCGAACGATTAAATATCTCAGGTACATTCTT
>NZ_JBALDR010000027.1:0-112449 GCF_036917315.1 Nostoc sp.
CTTGGGCAAGGTATCCCAAGTTGTGGTAAGTGTTAGCACTCGAATAGCGATCGCCAAATTCGATTTTGATTTCCAGGGCTTGTTGATAATAATCCCGTGCCTGGTCGTATTCCCGCAACTCTTGGGCAAGGTATCCCAAGTTGTGGTAAGTGTTAGCACTCGAATAGCGATCGCCAAATTCGATTTTGATTTCCAGGGCTTGTTGATAATAATCCTGTGCCTGGTCGTATTCCCGCAACCGTTGGGCAACGATTCCCAACTGGTGGTAAGTGCTAGCACTCGAATAGCGATCGCCAAATTCGATATATATTTCCAGGGCTTGTTGATAATAATCCCATGCCTGGTCGTATTCCCGCAACTCTTCGGCAACCCTTCCCAACTGGTGGTAAGTGCTGGCACTCGCATAGCGATCGCCAAATTCGATTTTGATTTCCAGGGCTTGTTGATAATAATCCCGTGCCTGGTCGTATTCCCGCGAATCTTGGGCAACGCTTCCCAAATTGTGGTAAGTCCTAGCACTCCAATAGCGATCGCCAAATTCGATATATATTTCCAGGGCTTGTTGATAATAATTCCGTGCCTGGTCGTATTCCCGCAACCGTTGGGCAACGATTCCCAACTGGTGGTAAGTGCTAGCACTCGAATAGCGATCGCCAAATTCGATATATATTTCCAGGGCTTGTTGATAATAATTCCGTGCCTGGTCGTATTCCCGCAACTCTTGGGCAACGATTCCCAACTGGTGGTAAGTGCTAGCACTCGAATAGCGATCGCCAAATTCGATATATATTTCCAGGGCTTGTTGATAATAATTCTGTGCCTGGTCGTATTCCCGCAACTCTTGGGCAACCATTCCCAACTGGTGGTAAGTGCTAGCACTCGAATAGCGATCGCCAAATTCGATATATATTTCCAGGGCTTGTTGATAATAATCCCGTGCCTGGTGGAACTGTCGCATATCCAGAGAGACATTACCTAAATAAAACAAGGAATTGGCGACAGCATGACGATTTTTCTGCTTTTTGGCAATATCTAAAGCTTGTTGATGATAGCTGTTTGCACTTTCAAACTGTCGTTGCTGCTGATAGCTTTTACCTAACTGATTGATAACTTCGATTTCTAAGGAATAATCAGGAAATTGCTTGGCAATTTTTCCAGCTTTTTCTAAATATTCTCTAGCTTTGATTGGTTTGTGCTGGCTTAAATATGCTTTGCCCAATTCATTTAAAATATTACAGCAATTGCGGAGATGTTCTGGGCTGGGTATTTCTCCAGTTGGGTGATATTCCATCAACAGCCCATGTAATAAATCGATACGTTCTTGTTGTTCTGGTGTTGGTAAGCGTTCTATATCTATGTCTGTATTCAGAGTATTGTCAATTGCCCTATCTCTAGTCAATTCTGTAGTTTTAAAGCGAAATAAACCTGATTTCCAAGCCCAAAAATCAGGTGCAAATTTTGCTAACCGCGAAATCGCATAATCTGGCAATATAAATAAAAGCGGATGGGGTACGGTTTGACGATAAGAATCGCGAACGAAGTTTAAATCCTGTAAAACTGGTGGATAATCTCCAAACACACCAATCGATTTTTCTAAATTCCGAATTAATAAAACAAGTTTTTTATTTGTTTCTTTAGTAATTTTGGCTAATTGCTCCACCAATTCATCCCGCAGAAATCGTAAATTCCCATCAGGAAAATCTAAAACCACAAATTGGATTTCTTGACATTGAGGGTTCTGTTGCAATCCAGAAATTAATAAGTCTATATCGGGTGTAAAGTTAATTTCAATAAAACCTAATGTAAATTTTTCTGCAAAATCGACAAATGTCACTAATTCAGCAAATTCATCTTGATTATAGGCAATAAATTTACCTATTTCGGCTTGAAGTTCACTGTTTTTGTGCTGATTGGAGAGCTTCTTGGAAGAACTCATTTCGCTTCACCACCGGATTTGGATAATTCCACCGTTTATCACCGTTATATTCCAATACGGAAGTATTAAATAACATTAATTGTCCAATTTCATCTTTACTGACATTTTTAGTTAAGCAAACCTGAGCCAAATGAGCATAATGTTCTTCAGGAATAAACCGCTCAAAACTAAATTGTTGCTGTTTAACTGCATACTCTATATCTTCGGACATAATTTTTGCGTGTTTTTTGGTACTCGCTGTTTGACATGCAGAGCGCATCATTTGCATTAACTGACGCACATGGCCACCACTTGCCTTTGCTAGTTCTAATAATTGATTACGGCTCTCAAAAATTGCATCAATATCAACCCGCTTTTTAATTACACTTGCCATCGCATCCAAGCCCGTCTGATCGTAATTTAAATCGCATTTATGCCGTTCAAATTCATAGATATTAATCATCGGCACAATATGAGGATTCCCATCAAATTGATTCAGGGGATTTTTCGGCGAGCAAAGAATTGAAATTGGTACTGTATAAATAATTGTACAATTTAATTCTTGCATCTGAGCCGCATAATCAAAGAATAAATGTTCTGCTACGGCAGGAGGAACCCGATCCAAATTATCGAAGATAATTAATAAACCTTTACATTGAGGAAATCTTTGCCGCAATTTTGCGTAAGCGTCGCTTAATAACAGATTAGTATCAGATTTGAGGCGAGATAAATCTTTTTCTAGAGTTTGCCGAATAGTTGTCTTTTGCTTGTCCGAGCCTTTAATTTGTGCCAGCAATTTGACCATTAGTTTGGCGATAAATGGCGCAGTAGGGCTGAGAGTGGCTTCTGCCTCGACGTTGACTGATTTTTCGACACTTTGCTCGTTTTCTTGAGTAATGTCTTTAAACCATGATTCAAAACTTTTTAATAAATCTTGATTAAAAGTCAAACCTAATTTTCGTAATTCAAATTCAACTTGTTTAATTACAATTAAATATAAATCTGTATACCGGGTATCATTAATATCTGTCTCTTCATTCGCTTCCAAATAAATAACCCGATAATTGTTTTCCCAAAGACTCTGAATTTTTTTTAGCTCTGTACTTTTTCCACAACCGCGATGTCCGGTGAATAAAATTGTTGTAAAATCACCTGCTTCTTGAAAATCCAAAATTGTACTGACATTATCAATAGCCGAAGTTTTCCGCACCAGCGACAGATCGACATAATACCGTTCCATTTCTGCTGGTTCAAGCGGCTCAACATTACAAGCCAAAAAAGCCGCTTTAAGAGTATTTGCACGCTGAAAACTTGAGTGAGGCATTCTTTTGAGCAGATAACAATCACCAACTTTTAAATTTTAAGCGATCGCCCATCAAATTTAGCAAATACAGCTATAGGACTCATAAAACTCAGCGCGCAAGGAAAGGAAATTAGTTATGATTCCTACACTCATTGCACCCCAAACAGCCAAAGCTATGCGTTGTCTCCCCTTTCTTTGGTATCAGCACTTGTAACTCGCTTAACCCTGAAAACTAGTTGCCAAAATTGAAGCGTTTGCAACAATTGCTCTTTCATGTATAAGAAAGGCTTAAGTATTTCCAGGAAATGTATAAATAATTGCTGCAAAGGCTTCATACTTTGCAACAATTGCTTCTTCATGTATAAGAAAGGTTTAAGTATTTCCAAGAAATGTATAAGCAATTGCTGCAAAGGCTTCATGCTTTGCAACAATTGCTGCTTCATGTATAAGAAACGTTTAAATCATTGCAGCAATCGTTGTAATTAACTTATGAGTTGCTCTATAGCGCGTCACTGAGCGCAGCCGAAGTGACCGCACTTCTCTACGAGACGCTGCGCGAACGACATGGTTCGACTCCGCTCACCAGCCGCTCAGTGACCATCGTAGACATCGCAAACCGTCTCCATGAGCATAGCTTGGCGCGGACAGCATCAATTTTCGCTAATTACTGCTGTAAGCCAACCTGGTAGAGAAACAGAAAGTGCGATCGCAATCAGCTTAGAAATATTGAATTTACGTTAACAGTGTTGTTGCTTTTTGAAGAGTGACAACAGTAAACACACGATTCCCATTACTACCAACGACACTGAAGAAGCAGGTTCTGAGACAGGCTGAGGGTTTTGCACAGGCTGATAATTGATAAAATTTCCTTGAATTGGACTGAGTGATGCCAAAAGTTGCTCAATATCGCTAGATATATTAGTGTCATTACCAACACTTTTAGAAGAAATGAGGCGGTTAAACGTTTGGCTACTCGATTCATCAAAATCTCCTGTGAACCCAAGAAAATTTTGACCTATTTTACCTATAAGAGAGTCAATCAGATTATTAACATCAGTTTTTATCCCTAATGGGGATAAATTTAAACTGCTGATATTGTTGACGTTTCCAATCGTTGTGTTATCAGTCTTTGTTAACCAATTGCCATTACCAATAATTTCATTTCCATTGGTAAAAACCCAGTTACCATTACCAATAATTGTGTTATCAGTACCAAAATCCCAATTACCGTTTCCAATGGTTGCGTTGTCACTGCCGAAGTGCCAATTTCCATTACCTAATGTTGAATTATTACTGCCGTTGTCCCAATCCCAGTTGCCATTGCCAAGGGTTGTGTTACTCTTTCCAAATAGCCAGTTGCCATTACCGATGGTTGTGTTGTCATTATTAAAGTTCCAGTTCCCGTTGCCAATGGTTGCGCTGTCACTACCATAATCTGAGTTAAAATTACCAATAGTTGCGTTATTATTACCAAAATTCTTGTTACCTTTCCCAACCGGTGCGTTGCTCTGATTAAAGGTTTGGCTACCTGAATTAGATGTATTGCCAGTGTTACTAAAAGGTATATTGTTACCAAGGACTTCTTTCAACGGATCGAAAGGCGATTGTTGAAGCAGACTTCCAGCACCTGCGATCGCATTACCACCGCCTACAAACGGGTTACTACCGCCTGCAAATGGGTTACTTCCTCCTGGAATCGCATTACCGTTACCTGCCAAAGGGTTAGTAGCCCCACTTGGAATCGGATAACCGCTGTTTGCAAAAGGATTACTACCTCCTGCTAATGTGTTGTCAATACCCTGGAAATAGTTATCACCCAGAACTAACTTTAATCGCTCAAAGATTAATTTCTGAAGCCCACTGCCACCATCGCCTGCAAACGGGTTAATACCGCCACCTGGAATAGGATTGTTACCGTTACCTAATAACAGATTGCTACCACCCGTCAACAGGCTGCCTTTAGCAGCAGACAAACTGTCATTGGCAGCAAAGGAATTACTGTTATATAGGTTGCTAGCGCCACCTGTACTTAATGGATTAAATCCACCATTTATGGGATTGACAGCAGACGCTTCCATTGGCACTAATTCTCCTATTTTTAGTTAAAAAGTTATGGAGTCTTCAGTACTTCTTATATCAATTATGATTTTGCGAAACTCAAAATCTCTCTAAAATAAAGGCTTTAATAATCTTACCGTCAAACTAAGAGAAGATATTGCCTAAACCTTTACCTGAGAAGAGTTTCGGGCGTAAAATAGCAAACTAGTACAATAAGGCAAAAGGCACATCAGCGATAATACACGCTTTTCCGGTTTATCGAATAATATGTTTATTTGCGCCAAGCTGTACTAGCATACTATGTACTGAAGAACTCATCATTGTTCCTTTCTATTTATCTGTTGGTTTTCGCAAATATTGTATTAAGCGAAGGGGTTTTGTCCACCTGTAGGAAATGGCGAGGTTTGTCCACCTGTAGGAAATGGCGAGGTTTGTCCACCTGTAGGAAATGGCGAGGTTTGTCCATCAGTAGGAAATGGCGAGGTTTGTCCACCTGTAGGAGATGGCGAGGTTTGTCCACCTGTAGGAAATGGCGAGGTTTGTCCACCTGTAGGAAATGGCGAGGTTTGTCCACCACCCACTTCCTTGTCAAGCTTTGAGTTAACTAGCTTGTCAATAGTAGCCCTCAAAGTGAACCCGTCCGGTATTTCAGTTGTGCTAATACCATAGGTCTGGCTGCTACTACCAGTCAAAGGATCGTAGCCACTACCTTGGTTTCCGCCGCCTGTGGATGGAATACCGCTACCTGTGGATGGGATACCGCCGCCTGTGGTTGGGATACCGCCGCCTGTGGATGGAATACCACCACCTGTGGATGGGATACCGCCGCCTGTGGATGGAATACCGCCACCTGTGGATGGGATACCACCGCCTGTGGATGGGATACCACCGCCTGTGGATGGAATACCGCCACCTGTGGATGGAATACCGCCACCTGTGGATGGGATACCGCCGCCTGTGGATGGGATACCGCCGCCTGTGGATGGGCTACCACCGCCTTTGGATGGGTTGACACCGCCTGCAAAGATATTCCAGAAGTTGTCGCCAGCGAAAGGATTACCACCATAGGCTAAATCAGGCTTACTGCCGCCACCGCCAGCAGCAGCACCGCCACCAAATGGGTTACTGCCACTTTCTCCATTACCAACACCACTGAATAGATTTTTGACGCCTTCCTTACCGACAACTACTTCCAAGCGACCGAAGGGTGATTGGCTAATCGAATTGTTCCCACTAGTAGAGGAGTTACTGCTACTGCTATTACTCAAATCTTCTGCCATTAGGATTAATCCTCTTATTGTTTTGATGAAAATTTTGCTAGATCGCCAATACAAAATAGACAAAAATCAAGTGTGCTTTATAACTTTATTGTTGTCTTTTTGTAAGCAGAACTAGTTAGTAGCTATTAAATTATTTGGTTATCTTCACTTAGCAAAGATAATCTATTTTTAATCACTGCTACTCACACCTACAATGTATATAATTTGATTTTGAAGGACAATGAAAAATATTTTGATGTGTTTATCAAATTTTTAGATATTTGTAGACAATGATTTAAAAAACTTAACTAAAATATTTTGATAATAAAATTAAATTCGGGTTAAATATTATATTGCAATGAATAATCTTTTGATAAATTTACCAAATTTTTAGATATTTCATTTATCTGTATTTATCCTGGGTTCTATCAGTTTTAACCAACGTTGTAGCGCCAGACTGATAACAATAAACAGCACAGTTACTTCCACCTAAAATAGGTAGTTTGGCACAATAAAAGCAATCTGTGTGAATAAAAGCAAACAAGGTTGAAATGCTTTTTCTGCCTGCCCTCTGCCCCTACTTCCTGCTTTATCCCAACGATAATTATTTACGCCGACCTAGTTATCTTGCATCATATTAGCACCACTACGAAGTGCAGCGAAAAAAGTCAGGTGCAGGGATTACTTCAGATAAATCAGCAAATTCAATCCCGGAATTGTACGCGAAAGTGTCCACAAAACCAGCGTAATGTAAATTAAACCCAAACTCCATTGATACCAAGCAAGTGCAGAGATGATACCTGGTAAATGTTCGTCTCGCAGGCGAATGTCGTTAAATCCTAATTTAACTAGATTGTTGAGGCTAAAATCATAGTAGTTGAGCCAGTTCCAACGGCGATCGCCCAACAAGGGCATATATCGTTCCCGAAATGTCTGATTCCTTGGTATCACTGGCAAACGCCCAATCAATAATCGTAACTGGCGAAATGTGCCGTCTTCTGTAAAGTAAGAAACGTCCATTAAGTCATGATAACGACCTTGTTGGTAAAGTCGGATTAATAAAGCCATTGGGACGGGGACAATAATTATCAAAAGACACCCCAATGTCAGCCAAGGTTGTGCAGCATTGCGAAAAATCGCTAGTAAGCTGAAGAATTCTAAAACACTAAAACTGACTAATATCGAAATGGTTTCATAAGATGTAGGAATAATTGGTATGGGATGCAGCCGACGATAACGATCCACTAGCCAAAATAGTAAGCCGAAATATGCGATCGCAACTCCTCCCACACCAAAAACTAACCAAAAATTTGTTCCATAGCCACTCAACAACAGCAGTACACTCAACGCCAGCCAACTCCAAGCTTGCAGCAACCACCCAACTATAGAAAGGGTTTCGCCAACAATTAAGCGATCGCTTAGTTTGGTATATTTTTCTAAATCGATGTCTGCTATGGTGAGTAACTCACTACTGTTGCGAAAAGATTTTACCAGACGACGCTGGGCGATCGCTTGGGCTTGAGTTGCAGAAAAACCCAGATTCATCAAACTTGCAACAGTTGCACTATTAATATTTGTAGCCGTCAAACGATGCCCAAACTCGATTAATCGCAGCCGTTGTTTTGTGTATTCCAGTTCATTAGCATCGGCTACTTGCTGTTGCTGACGGAAATTTTGCCCCAAATTCCGCAAGATGTTTTGATTACCTTGTAATGTTGGGATGCAGAACATCTTACCAATCTCACCGGGATTACCTAAAATTTTCGCTTGGTTAGAGTTAAAAGTTAAACCAGGTACGCTTAAACAAGCCTCTTTAGCAAACCTGGCATCACTAAAATCTGCTTGGTTAAGAATATTTGCACCTTGCAGATTTACCAATTGGTTAAACTCCGCTTCTCGGAAGCTTACACCTTGCTCAAAAGTCGCTTCTGTTAAAAGGAGGAACTGATTAAAATCGGCTTTAGTAAACTGGGCTTGATTGGCAAAATCTACTTCAGAAAAATCAGCATTTCCTTGCCATTGGACACTACTGAATTTAGCCAACTGCTTAAAAGTTGCTTGGTTAAAGTTGGCAGTTGTCTCAAAAATACTACCTTGAAAATCAGCCAGTTCCCGAAATTTGATTTTTTTAAAGTTAGCTTTTTCAAAAAATATACTGCCCTGAAAATTGCTTGGTTGCTGGAAGCTAGCACTGGTGAAAATAACAGGACGAGCAAATCTAGTTTCAGTCCAGTTAGTGGGTTGGAGAAAAGTTGCACCTTGGGCATCAACAGACTGAAGAAAAAATGTATTGGAGAACTTGACTTCGCCGTTGAAGCGAGTTTGCACCAGTGTTAAGACACCACGAAAGACGGCGATTTCACTGGCTGGGGTTGACTCTGTTCCCAGAAGCGATCGACAATCTTTGGAGTTGGGTAAAGCTATTGCGAGTGACTCTAGACAAACGAAGCGCAAACGTTCTAGTTTTTCTTGTTCGGTAGCGGTAAAAATGGGTGCGATCGCTTTTGCATACAGTGGTGTTCTTAAACCTAAATCGCTACCGACAAAATCTCCCAGAATCAAAGCATAGCTGAGGTCTAAACCTAGAGGTTTTGTACCTAGTTCTTTTCGCAATAATTGGTAAAAAGCATCACGGAAGCTGGCGTTTTCTGGGCGTAAATCGATCGCCATTTTTTGCAAATCTACGGTTAAATTTCCTTCGCGGAGTATGGGTGTGCGTAGTCGTTCTTGTAATAATTCTAGGGTTAAGGGTGTGCGTTCTGGTTGTGTTTGTGCTGCCGAAGCTGGTAGGGGGAGGAGGAGAAGAAGTAAAACGCAAAGGAACGCTAAGGGAAGCGCGGAGGTACGCAGAGAAACTCCTTTGTGTACCTTTGCGTTTAACCTCTGCGTGCCTACCCTGCGGGAAGGCGTTCGCGTAGCGTCTCGTAGAGAAGCGCCTATGCGTTTAAAAGATAAATTATGCAAATTGTTCGATCATTCGTCATTAATTAGCAGAACAATTTTACCTGCCACAGACCCGCTTTCAATTAATTGGTGGGCTTTAGCTGCTTCTTTTAAGGGAAATTTGTGACTGACATGGATTTTTAATTTGCCTTCATCGATCCAGGTGGCACATTGTTCGAGAATTTCTGCATGATGGTGGAGACTATCTTGTAATCCTAGCAAGGCTGGTGTCAGCATTAATTCTAAACCGATGCGGAGGTTGCGAGTTCTAGCAGTTTTCCAAACAGTATTGGCATCTGGTTCGAGAATGGTAACAATATCGCCATAGACTCGCACTGCGGGGAAGGTTTTGTGAAAGGTTTCGCCGCCTACGGTATCAAAAGCCAAGTCTACGCCTTCGCCACCAGTCCAATCTAATACCGCTTGCACAAAGTCTGTTTGTTTGTAAAAAATTACACTATCGGCACCAAGTTCTTTGACGAAATTAGCTTTTTCCTCAGAACCCACGGTGGTAGAAACAGTAGCACCTTTGAGTTTTGCCAATTGAATTGCTACATGGCCAACACCACCAGCACCTGCATGAATCAAAACCCGTTCTCCAGGTTCTAATCGTCCCCGTTCATATAAAGCTTCCCAGGCGGTGATTAATACTAAAGGCGCTGCTGCTGCTTCGGCAAAGGAGATAGAGGCGGGTTTACGTGCCACAAACCGCTCATCCACAACAGTATATTCAGCGTAATTCCCTTGGTGTGCGCCCAAACCACCATAGCAAAAATATACCTCATCATTTACGCGAAAACGCTGAACGCTAGCACCCACTGCTTCCACGATCCCTGCACCATCACATCCTAAAATTGTCGGCGTGCGATCGGGGTAGAAACTGCCTCGACTCCGAAGTTTAGTGTCAATGGGGTTAATGCCAGCCGCCACCAAACGCACTAAAAGTTCAGTATTCCCGACAGGAACAGCGGGGTTTGGCACATCCTGTACTTGCAGAACTTCGGGACTGCCAGCTGCTGTCATCAAGACTGCTTTCACAACTCTTTCCTCCTGGCTTTAGATGCACGTTCTTATGCAACTTTAGCGTAAGAGGGCGGACACAAAGCTATGTTTGAGGGAAAAGTGCGATTTTTGGCGACAAGGTGCGATCGCCCTACATCTATATTCAACAAAAAACAAGCCACTGGAGCTTTGAAGATTATCCCTTAATTACTGCTAAATTAAATATATAATCTCACGTAAGTAATATTTATTTATTCTTCACTCATAATTGAGCCATTTTGTAAAGTCGCCAAACTCCTACTTCAGTAGGGCGACAGCGTGATGAACAGATCGGGTAAATTAAGATAAGTAAAGAAAACGCTTTGAACTAAATGGCAGCTCTAAGCTTACAAGAAATTTTTACTCAGCTAGAAAGTCCGAATTTACGCGATCGCATGGTAGCCCTTGCTAATCTGCGTCACGTTGCGGCTGAGGATGCAGTCCCTTTGATTAAAAAGGTACTAGACGACGAATCTTTGCAACTGCGATCGATGGCAATATTTGCTCTGGGAATCAAGCCAACGCCAGAATGTTATTCTATTTTGGTAAAAATTCTCGAAAATGACCCCGATTATGGTATACGCGCTGATGCCGCTGGTGCTTTAGGATATTTGGGTGATGCCAGAGCCTTTGAGGTGCTTTCACGGGCATTTTATGAAGATACTGATTGGCTGGTACGTTTTAGTGCAGCTGTTTCTCTAGGTAATATTAAAGACCCCCGCGCCCGTCAAATTCTTCTTCAGGCATTGGATAGCAAAGAAGTAGTGTTACAACAAGCTGCAATCTCTGCACTGGGAGAAATTCAAGATATCGAGTCTGTAGATAAGATCCTACGCTTTGCCGAATCAGATGATTGGTTAGTCAGGCAGCGTTTGGCAGAAGCCTTGGGAAATCTTCCCACTCCCAAGAGTGTCTCAGCTTTAAAATACTTGGAAAAAGACAATCATTTCAACGTTGCTGAGGCAGCCAGAATTGGCCTCAAGAAGCTTGAGGAAATAGGCAATCAAGCTTAATATTAAAGCCTCCTGTTACCTTTTAATAATAATTAAGTGGGAATTTTAGCATTTTGATGCAGGGTAATTTGATTCATGAATATTGAAGAGTTTTTTCAGTTAAGTACTGGTAAATGGTTTTCTCATCGTACTAGTCAACATTTGGCTTTTAACCAATCGGAACATAGCAAGTCAGATATCATCATTGAGGCGTTGGCATTAGATCGTCCAGAAGTTATCAAGCTGTGTCAAAGTTACAACATTAATCCTAGTGCTGCTTCCTGTGCTACCAAAATTACCTGGAACGGCACAATGGACAAGGATCAAGCAAAACACACTGGTTCAACTGTGTTAGTTTCGGTACCTGATGCGGATAATCCGGCCCAAGGCAAGTTACTGCGAGAAATAGTTGATGCCAATAAAACTCCAGTTCCCGGACGCTATAAATTTGACAGTGATGGTGCTTTAATCCTAACTACAGAGGATGAAACCATCTTTTCAGAGGAACGTCTGTGGTTTGCTAGCCCCAATTTGCGAATGCGGGTAAACGTCCTCAAAAGTTTTGGTGGATTTAGTATCACTTCCTTCACTTCTGAGATTCGCATGGGTGGCTTTCCACCAGCCGAGAAGGTTTCCGAGACGGCTAATTCAGTCTCTAGTTGATCGCAAAATATTACCCCCGTTTCTAGGCTGCGGCGTACACACAAGTCGAATTACCCCCCTTAATCCCCCCTTATAAAGGGGGAAATAAGAAATCTTGTTCCCTCCCCAATACATACGGGGAGGGTTAGGGTGGGGTAAAATCTTGGTTAATCAGCTATTTCAGACTTGTGCGTACACCGTAGCCTTCTGAGGGGAATTAAGTAGAGATGGGTTAGCGTTAGGGAAAGTTTTGATTAAGCCTGTAATACTTTAAACCACTTATTCAAAACTGTGCTGATGGTTTTCTTAATCTGATGGTTACGACTCCATTTTTGGAATGCCATTTCATACTCTTCACCTTTGATTTGAAAGGTATTCCAGACATCAAGCGCTACAGGCAATCCGCAGAATAGTAAAATGTACAGAGACCAAGAAATTCCGCCACCAGTGATTAAATCAAGCAGTATCAAAAAACCATTTAAAATGGCATATTTGCTTAGGCGTTTCTGAAATCTTCTGATGCGGTAGGCGTCAAAAGCTTTTCGCTGTTGAACTTGACCCTGTTGTAATATCCAATCGCGTTCTGCTAATTTTAAAGACTCAGGTGAAATTTCTAACTCAGCAGCAATTTCTAATATATGCTCATAAGAAAATTCTGTGTCTTTATCATCTGCTTGACGAGCGATCGCTAAGTGCAGAATTTGTTGGACATCTTCTTGGCTATACGAGCGGATGCTTTGAGGTTCAAACGCCGTCATAATTCTTTCTCTTATATTACTTTTAATAGAAATTTGCTGCCCGACAGATTTTAAGCAGCTACGCCAGTACTATCTCTATTATTCTTAGATTAACAAATCTAGATGCTGTCCGGCATTGAATGTATGGGATTTTTAACTTTGGGCATTGGGATTAGGGGAGAGGTGACAGGTGACAGGTGACAGGTGAGAGGTTACAGGGAATAATCTTTACCCTGTAACCTGTCCCCTTTACCCTATTCCCTTCCTCACTCTCCACCAATCTAAAGACTCTCCAAACATCCAGATATTATCAAATGCAGCAGAGCATAATAACGAAATAACAAGCATTAACAAGGAATGTAACTCAATGGTTGAAGAAAATGGATCGATTCGTACCCTATCAGTTGATATTGGCGGTAGTGGCGTTAAGGCTATGGTTTTGGATATTACGGGGCATCCTGTAACGGAAAGGGCGCGTTTAGATACACCTCAACCTGCGACACCGGAGGTTGTAATTAATGCAATTGTAGTGTTAGCCGCCGCTCAAGGTGAATTTCATCGCGTTTCGGTCGGTTTTCCCGGTGTGGTGCGGTCTGGAGTCACGGAAACAGCGGTAAACTTACATCCAGATTGGATCGGATTTGATTTGGAAACAGCATTATTAAAACACTTAAACAAGCCTGTACGGGTGATTAATGATGCAGATATGCAGGGATTTGGGGCGATCGCAGGTAAAGGTGTCGAATTGGTGATTACTCTGGGTACGGGGTTTGGTTCGGCTTTATTTGTAGATGGTAAGTTAGTACCGAATATGGAAATGGGGCATCATCCGTTTCGCAAAGGAGAGACTTTTGAGCAGCAGTTGGGGCGTGCAGAGTTAGAAAAAATTGGCGAGAAAAGATGGAATAGGCGTTTAGAAAAAGCGATCGCATCTTTGCAACATCTGTTTAATTATGACTACCTTTACATTGGCGGTGGTGAAGCTGTGAAAGTGAATTTACAGCTACCGTTAAATGTCAAACTTATCCCCAATATCACTGGTTTATTAGGCGGTATTGCTTTGTGGCGCGATGATAAAAGGTAAAAAGTTTTTCAATATCCACAACTGAGAGTACTAAGCGATATCTAAGGGCGGCCTACGCCTACACACTTTTTGAGTAAGGTGTATTCTTGCTCAAAGTTTCAAAATGATATAAAAATTAACACAGATTAGACAAGAGAATTGCACAAACATTATGTTCAGTGCCCCTGTGTAATTTTTTCATGTACTATCTAAACTTTAACTCAAATTCCATACCGTGCAACAAGGTTGTGCGGTTTCATTCTTTTGAGGTGAAAGTGTGCGCTTTCCGAGAATAGATTGAAAGAGCGACATAAGTTGCAATACAGTTCAGAATGAGCAACAAAACCCTTATATTTATCGCGTATTCAAAGACCAATAATCCTTAACCCAAGCGTATTGACATAAGTTGTGATTGATAAAAAGTATTTGAAATTAAGAGCTTTTAATCAATAGTTAAAAACTACCTCAATGAATCCAGTAGTATTGTTACTCGCAGTATAAACATGATAAAAGCAACATCAGCATACCAAGGACGAGCTAAATATAACTAGATAAATTTGTTTGATGGCATTCCCTGGCGATCGTATAGTATGTTATTGTCTAAACCATTGATTTAGATAGGATGTCTGATAACTTGATGGCTTGATTAATGATATTAATCTGATTAAATGGAATCGGGGGTGAGCAAATATGAGCATGAAAATATTACTTGAAAAAATTAGTACATGACTTTTGGATTTGGTCAGTATGTACTATCCCGGACAGCAAATGTTGGTTAAAAGAAATATTGGTTGAAGTAAAATAAAAGAAAATGAATGAAATTGGCCTGATGATGACGGGCGTGTTAACAATAAGACAAGCATCTGGGACCAATTTGCCACAGCAGCAATTATTTCAGATGGAAAATGACGTAAACCAGTCAAAACAGAGTCAGTTAGAGATAGCTGCTAAAGTTACGCCACCTGAATTTATGCAGACAGATGAGATTTCCCAGGTTTCTCTCTCAGCGTTAAAACTAGAAAAAGAACACATACTTCAGAAAATTAGTAAAAAGAATCTGGGACTAGTTTCTTCTAACTTAGGTAAGCCTAAGAAATCTTTTCAGTCTGAAGGTAAAGTCCGTACAAAGGCTACAGGACGATTTCAGAAGTTTAGTAGCCAACCTCTACCGACTCTTTATTTCGGTAGTTCTGGTATTGCTGTTAGAGCATTACAACAGCTATTAGTGTCTAACGGTTATCCTGTGAGAGTGGATGGGATTTTTGGCGCAGTAACAGAGACTGCTGTCAAAGCCTTTCAAAACCAGCAAAATTTAGGTGTGGATGGAGTCGTTGGTCAACGAACTTGGAGTGCGTTGACAATTTAGTGAGGAGTTAGGAGTTATGAAACTTCGTATTATTCATAATTCCTGATTTATTTGTGAAAATCTAAGAAAAAATGACTTTTGTAAATTAGTAATAATGCTGGAAACTTTCTAAAATATGGAGTACACAAGTAACATTTTTACTGTCTTTTGAGGGCAATATATTCTCTTCAAGCGTTACTGTCGTTGATATTTTCAAGACGGGTTAACCATTGATTGAAATGCTGGCACTGCTGACGTATTGTATCCAACCCAATATCCATTGCAATCAAGGAGCCATGTAATGGCTTTTCATATCCAAGGCAGCATCTGATGATTCGTTTGGATGGGGCTGTTGTTGGGCCTTCATTAATATGTTCAGGTGAAATAAATAAGTTACGCTCTGCCTGTAGGCTATCTACTATACTTTGGTCAAACCATGCCAGAAAAGCTTGTGGATTGCTGTACAGGAGTCCCTCAAACTCATGAATCAGTAAATTGGCGAAAAAATTTTTGTGTTTAATGTCTGCGCTCATTTGCTGCTCAAGATATTCAGCTTTCTGAAATGGGTCATTCGTACTAGGCAGAGAACTGCTTCCTGGAAAATCATTTGGCAATCGATATAAATCAAACATCGTAGTGACGAACGCCGAACCATCCTCAAGGCATTTACGATTTAATTGCGGCTTGATCTTTGCATAACTCACTACTCCGCCCTTAGTTGTTGAGCTAGTTCGCACAAGAATGGGGTTAAGATATATGTCTTTTCGCTGAAGATGTTCGCAGAGTACTTCTTTTACAAAAGTTTCTTCCGTCTGTCCTTCTACAAAAACGTGTATTCGGATCATCGTGAAGGTCTCCCGCCAAGGATGTTCTTCTTCCACAGTTCTCCTAAGCTGTAGTCTTCAAGCCATTCGTGTAAATCATCCTCATTCAATCTTCGGAGTGATGATTTACCACGATCGCGATCTACAACAATTACATCTTCCGCCCTAAATTCATTGAGCAGTTCAACCGACTGAGTTGAAACAATAACTTGTTTTTCTTTTGCAGCAGAGCGAATTAACGATGCAAGAACAGTAATTGCATACGGGTGAAGACCTAGCTCAGGTTCATCAACCAAAATGGTTTCGGGTTGAAAGGAAGTAGGTTGCAAAAAGACAGTAACTAGACATATAAAACGAAGTGTTCCATCCGAAAGAAGATGAGCTTTAAACGGAACATCCTGACCTTGCTCGACCCATTCTAACTCGATCACCTCATTGTTTTGTGGAGAAGGACGTAGATATAAATCACCAAAGAAAGGAGCAACAAGTCGAATTGTTTTGACAATTCGCCGATAAGATTGCGAATAATTTTCACTTAACAAATATAGGAAAGCTGCAAGATTGCGTGCGTCAGAACGCAAGTAAGCATTATCATTAATCCTGTGTGGTTGCTTCACATAAGCGCTGTCGCTTGTATCATGGAAATGATAAACCCGCCACTGCCGCATGGTGGGTAATATGTACTTGTCAATTCTTGTTCCGCTACCCCGTAAAGCATTAGTCTCAAAATGACCACTACCGATTTCATACTCACCCCTCATGTCCCACCAAAAAGACTCTTTGGAAAACATCAGACGGTTGTCTTGAGTTGGTTCAAGCGTAGCAAGATACCCATTCTTTCCAAAATAAAGCTCAATCTCTAATTGCTCAGTTGTTTTACGGCCAAAATGCAAGATCGCATCAGGACCACCCTGGCGGCTTACCAAAACTTGCAGATTCATCTCAATCATCTGCTGAACCATGCGAAAGAAGCCTATGAAGTTAGATTTACCCGCACCATTACATCCAATAAGTACGTTTAGTTTCAAAAGCTTAAGGTCACATTCAGCAATAGACTTAAACCCCTTCAAAACAATCCTTGATACTTGGCTGTCACTGGTCAGATCCCTCATAGAATGGTTTCCTGATTTTTAAGCTTTTGGGCTGCTCGTTTCACAAATAGACCTTAATGTTAATTGTGATTTAGCTGATTTAGCCAGGGTCAGCACATTTTATCAATAATTTGTGGTAAATTCGCATTAAATCTTGCTTGTTGATAATGTTTTATATGTAGGTGTAGCCGGTCGTAGACATAGGTTTCGGATCTGGAACATTAATAAAAAGGTAAATCCTTATTGTTGCGTTAATACATAAATAAAGCTTTTTGTCCCGAGTAATTTTAGATGCCCTTACATACGCTTGGGTTCAGCCCGAAATCCTTTGTAGATGCGTTGCATTGCAACGTCTACTACATATCAAAAATTCTTAACCCAAGCGTATTGAGTTAAATATGGAACAGCTTATCCCTTCTAACTTATTATCGGTACTGATGCTGTTCTAATAGCTGTTGCGCTCTTGGTTTGTAAATTAAATAGAACAAAGCCTCAATATAGCGCAATAAATCTTCTCGATTTTCCTTGGAAGTAAAGTTCCAGAAGCCATAAATTCGCGCTAATGATAGCAGCTTGCTAGTGTGAATTTTCCAAGTATAGGTGCTATAAACTCGGTCAATTCCTCGCTGGGAAATTTCACTCCAATAGTTAGGATTTTGTTCGCATTTAGTGATGAAATCCACAATTTTGGTGGCTGTCTCCTCTAAATTCGTTGGGTTAATCAAAAATCCATTCACCTTGTCTTGAATAATCTCTAATGGCCCGCCAAACTGTGTGGCAAAAGTCGGTAATCCTGAAACCATCGACTCTAAAATTGTCAAACCAAAAGCTTCAAATAAAGCTGGTTGTACAAAAATTCCCTGGCGATCGGCAATGACTCGGTAAATTTCACCGGAATCGGTTTTGGAGAGACGTACACCCAACCAACGAATTTTCCCGTGGAGATTGTACTGGTCAATTATTTGGTAGAGTTTAATAATTTCGTTGCGTTCTTCGTTATCATCTGATTCTTCGACGCGTAATTTACCCGCTACTAAAATTAAGTTGTAATGCTCTTGTAATTCTTTACTTTGACCATAACATTCAGCTAAACCTGTGAGGTTTTTGATGTGGTCAAGACGCGCCATTGAGAACAGAGGGCGCTTGTTAGGATCGTCGAGTTTGCCAAAGATTTGTGTGGGATCTTCCAGAGTAAAGAGGGTTTCTGCAAGGCGTTGGCGATCGCTCTCCACGCGGTCTTTATTTCGGGTGTATGGGAAGTAATTATTTTCGTTTACTCCCGGCGGTACGACATTAAATTTGGGACTAAATAATTCAATGCCATTGGTTACATGGTACAACTCCGGCATAGTGAAGCACTTATAAGATTCGTACTGTCCCACACTATCTGGTGTCCCGACAATTTCTTGGTAGGTGCTGCTAATCACAAAATTGGCAGCATTCATCGCAATCAAATCAGCGGTGAATTGCAAGGAAAAATGATATTTATCCTCTAATTCTTGCCAGTAGAGGTTACTGAACAAGTATTTAGATTTTTCCAAAGCATGGGCAACATTGCATTGGGTAACTTTCAGCCGTCGCGCCAGCAAGAATGCTATTAAATTCCCATCAGTATAGTTTCCAACTATTAAGTCAGGTGTGCCGTGAAATTCTGCCCGTAGTTCTCTTTCGGAATCAATGGCGAAAGTTTCTAGATAAGGCCAAAACTCAAACCGAGAAATCCAGTTTTGAGTCATGTTAGGGTTAAATTCCCGTAAAGGCACTCGCAAAATCCAGGCATTTTCGGTACCGTGGACTTTTTCTAGCCGTTGATTACAAAGAGTGCCATCACTATTGGGAATCAAACGGGTGAGAATAATTACCTTTGGCTCGACATTCAATTTCTCTAAACCCGCAAGCAGGACATCTTCTTGTAGCTGCTTCTCTAGGCTCTTTGCCTGGTCAAGGACGTAAACTACCTGGCCGCCGGTATCGGGACGCCCTAAAACTCCCTCTTGCCCAAACCAACCGTGGGCTGACACCAAGACGATTCTAAAAATCATCGGGATGCGAGAAATGAATGCTTCTAGGGTTTGAGGATCGGCAGAATCAATCAATTCATCGAGAATATTTAGGGTTTCCTGCACTCGTGCTGCGGTGTTACCCCAACCCGGCTCAAAACCCATTGACTGCAATTGGAAGCGCAATTGTTCGTAGGGTTCATCTGCGGGGCGATTATTAACAAAACCGATCGCTTTCTTAACTTGCTCGGAAAGTTGCTGCTGTGATTGAATGCGATCGTTAATTAGCAGTTGCACACCGTTGTAGTGGTGCAGGCGCAAGAAATTCAATAAGCTGTCCAGTAATTCTTTGGGGTCTTGAAAGATTTGGCTGGATAGATAGCGGTTGAGAAATTGTACTCCCTTACCAATATTTTTGGGGTCGCGGATGACTGGAGTGTAGTCATAAAACGGGCCGAAGTCCAATTCTAGCAGGTCGCCCTCGTTGGGATGATATTTGTTAACCAAGCGATCGCGCAGATCCAACAAATCCTGCACCGTCATCGGCTCAATGCTTAAGTCTGATGTCAACCAATAAACTTCTTGGCTGGCAATCTTAGAACGGATGATGAAACAGAAGTTTGAGTCTTCTTGAATAATTTCCTGAGTATAATAAATGAGTTTGCCTAACTCCGAGGAAGTGTAAAAGCCTTCAGGTTTCTGAGACTTGGAGCAATACTCACTATATACATTGAGTATGTCGTTCCGTAGCAGGTACTTCTTTTCTTGTTGGCGTAATTCACTAATAAAGGAACGTAAATCACTTTTTTCTTCACTATCTAAGACTGCTTGAAGCAATTCAGACATAGCAACTCCATTAAATGACGATGTTTGCATTGCTAACTTTCTAGGCGAGACTAATAAGCCTCTACCTTTTGTTAGACATATATAAACACGAAACAACACAGATAAAGTATATTTATCTGTGTACCTTACAAGTATCAACTTTTCAGCAGGCACTTAAATCATGTTCTACTTTACTTAAAGTATCTATGACTCAGTATTTTTGGATCTCACTAAAGGAATACAATTTTTATTTCTTTTGATAGAGGTTAGTAAATAACTGCATCATAACATTTGGGGCACAAATTATCACGCCCTCAATTGCTTAATTTAATCTTTACTATATCATTTATTTGTGTATATTTTGCGGATGGGCACATACAGCATAATTCAGAATTCATATAATCAGAATAAGCTGCGCTAACAGAAGTAAAATAGGCTTTGCTAATGACATCAATATTAAGGCTAAAACATTTTTAATTGATAAATATAGCTTGATTTTCGCTGATGGAAATATATCGATACAGGCTACTGGCTCTGTTTTTTTAAAAGATAGCAGCGTACAGGCAGGTAGAAATTTGTTGGTGCAAGCTAGTGACTCTGTTTCTATTACAAGAGATAATTACTCTGATATTAGTATAAAAGACAACATATATATACCAAAGGCAAATAATATTTCTGCTGAAGATGTTCATATCCAAGCACGCTCTGTTTCTTTAAATAACGGGTCTGTAATCTCGGCGAGAAGAAGAGATGCAAGAGAAAGAGGCTTACTTACAGTAAAAGCGAACCATATTAATTTGGATCAAGGATGGCTTGATGGTGATGATATTGTATTGCAGGTAAAAGATTTAATACTGATGCGTAATTTCAGCGCCATAAATATTTATAACTATAATGATAAGGGTGGCAGTATCAGAATTGATGCATCACATGGCTTTTTCGTTGCCAGTAATAATAGCGATATTGATGCCAATGTATTCTACGGGAACGGTGGAAAGATAACCATCACCGCCACTGGCATTTTTGGTTTAAATGTACCTAATCGAAAAGATGTAATATCCCGATTCCCGGCAGTAATATTTGAGGCATTCGTCAACGATGGCAAACCATATAATATATATATCTCCTCATCTATGCTGCCTACAAATGATGTCACGGCGTTTTCGGAGCAAAATCCCTCTGCAAGCGGTATAAAAACTATTAATATACTTGGTATTAGCCCAAGATTAGTACAGCTGCTACCCACAAATCTGGTTGATACTTCCCAGTTACTTGACACTAGCTGTAACCCTAGAAGCAAGCAACAAGCTAGTTCATTTATCATCAGTGGACGTGGCGGTTTACCCCGCAATCCCTATAACTTTCTTTCTCCTAATACAGTTCTGGTAGATTGGGTAACGCTCAATCCCAGCACCAGAAACCGCAAGAGTCCACCTGTTACCATCAAACCTACTACTGCTACCCCAAAACCGATTGTAGAAGCTACAGGGTGGGTGATGAATACAAAAGGGGAGTTGGAACTTACAGCGAATGCACCCAGCACACCTCATGGTTCATGGCAGAACCTTGTATCTTGCGGTGCTGCTTCTTAGATGTTAATGTCCGTTTTATAATACCCAGACTATTAAGGATGAACTTGGTCACGACTTTAGGATTGCGATCGCTAGTTTGTAAGTCTATAAAGCTACAGAACGCATATCCTTATCCTTGTTAAAGTTATGGTTACGACGATTTACACCATCTAACCCACCTTCTCCAAGAATATAGGTATTAATATGAAATTATATAGGGCGAACGATGGGAATCGAACCCACGAATGGTGGTACCACAAACCACTGCCTTAACCACTTGGCTACGCTCGCCATTCAACAATTTGAATTATAGCAACAATTTGGCAAGCGATCAAGAGTTTTTCTTCAAGGAACGGACTTAGTTGATTTAGAGTCTCTGGAATCTAACAATTACAATGAATTTTACTTGGCAAATATGAAACCATTGACCATCATCGCGTATACTGGAGCGGCAGTAGGACTCGCCGCCTTGGGTGTGACAATGGCGAAAACCAATCCCAGTCAGGTTGAATATGAAAAATATGCAGTTCAACGCTTGACAAAATACTTAAAAACCGATGTATGTAAAAAAACTACGAATATTATTGAAAATTTAATCCGTTTTAATTGTGATAAGTTGGTTGACTCGGCTAGCCCGCAAATCCAAGAAATTATTGCCAAGACTACAGAAAGGCAAGATTTTCTTATTTTTAGTGTTTACCGTACAGATTTAAAAATAAATTCTTGGATGCCTTCGTACAAATTTGAAACGGTAGGAGCTTTCGATCAATTTTATACTTACACTGCTGAAGAACAATAAGGTAAGGAGTAGGGGGAGAATATAAAAGTGATTAAGAATACTTCTATTTAGTAATTAATAATAGTTTCAATAATTACCAGAGTACTTATTATCCCCAGCTTAATCTTAAATAAGAATAGTAACTAAGAATTCAAGCTTTACCGATGTCATCTGCCTATCTACTACTATCTCACGGAAGCCGCGACCCGCGCCCAGAAATTGCTATGCAGCAACTAGCTAGGCTGGTATGTCAGAAATTGTCAAGCGAACATTTGGTTGGCATCGCCGCTTTAGAAATGAGTCCTCAACCTTTACACGAGCAGATTCAACAATTTGCTAAAAGCGCTTTTGGCGATTACACACAGTCTCAAAATGAGAATCGTCTCAAAATTGTACCGCTATTTCTACTGCCGGGAGTGCATGTGATGACAGATATTCCCGCCGAAGTAGCACTCGCACAACAGGCTGCTGGTCAAGATATCATCATTGAGTTGCAACCATATTTAGGCTCTCACCCTAATTTAGAGAAATTGCTGACAAAGCAAATAGCTGCTATAAAAGCAGAAGCATGGATTCTCTTAGCTCATGGTAGCCGTCGCCCAGGTTCGCAAGAAAGTGTGGAAGCAATGGCGGCGAGTTTGGGAGCCGTGACTGCTTATTGGGCTGGGCCTCCTAGTTTAGAATCACGGGTGAAAGAATTGGTAGATGCTGGTTATCGGGAAATTGCAATTTTGCCATACTTTTTATTCGCTGGTGGAATAACCGATGCGATCGCCACCTCAATAGAAGAGCTAAAATTACAATTTTCTGCGGTGAATTTCCACTTGGCAGAGCCACTGGGAGCAAGTGCAGAATTAGCCGAGCTAATTTGGGATTTAACAGAGAGATGAACCGCACAGAAAAGCAGGAGAACAAGTATTTGGGAAAGGTTTATTTAGTAGGTGCGGGGCCAGGAGATCCAGGATTAATTACCCTGAAGGCAAAAGGTTTGTTGGAATGTGCAGATGTAGTTATCTATGATGCCTTGGTGAGTCCGGCCATTTTGGCAATGATTAATCCCCAAGCCGAGCAAATTAATGCTGGTAAACGTGCGGGGAGACATTCGTTGTTGCAGTCAGAAACAACTCAATTGCTGATTGATAAAGCGCAGGATAATGCAATTGTAGTGCGACTCAAGGGTGGCGATCCCTTTATTTTTGGTCGCGGTGGCGAAGAGATGGAAGAATTAGTCAAAGCTGGAATATCAACGGAAGTAGTGCCCGGTATCACATCGGGAATTGCAGCAGCAGCATATTCGGGTATTCCGTTGACGCATCGGCTGTATAGTTCGTCAGTCACATTTGTAACTGGTCATGAAGCGGCGGGTAAGTATAGACCGATAGTGAATTGGAGTGCGATCGCTCACGGTTCCGAAACCATTGTAATTTATATGGGAATTCACAATCTGCCTTATATTGTGGAAGAATTAATTACAGCTGGGTTGAATTTAGAAACCCCTATTGCTTTGGTGCGCTGGGGTACGCGGCCAGAACAAGAAGAATTAATTGGGACACTGGAAACAATAGTCACACAGGTAGAGGAAACTGGATTTAGTGCGCCTGCGATCGCAGTTATTGGACAAGTAGTAAATATGCACAGTATTTTATCTGGTTGCCGTCCAGTTTGATAGTTGACAAAAAACCTATTGTTTCGTATTCTCCGATAACCCTAGTGTACGATCGATAAGGTGATTCGGTTCTGGTGGGAGTCAGCTACCAGAGGTAACGGGGAAAGTTCGGTGCAAATCCGGCGCTGTCCCGCAACTGTGAACCAATTTGAGATTCAGAAACTAAATCGAAAATCTCAAATTGAGTGAGTCAGGATGCCCGCCGAAATAGATTTATTAGTTTCACATATCTGCGAGGTACAGATGACTACGACTGTAAATATTTCCCCAACCAGTTCAATGGAAGTTGCCGAACATACTTTATTCGTTTGCAAAACCTGTGCCAGTGTTTGGCAAAATGGAAAACGCTTAGGTGAAAGTGGTGGTGAAAAACTTCTACACCAACTTCAGCAGCTGGCACAAGATTGGGAGTTACGAGATCGATTCCCGATTCAGGAAGTTGAATGCATGAGTGCTTGTAATCGTTCTTGTGTAGTCGCCTTTGCTGCCAAAGGCAAATTAACATATTTATTTGGTGATTTAGCTGTTGATGGCAGTGCCTCTGCGGTACTGGAATGTGCTAGTCAATACTATGCTAAAGCAGATGGTTTACTGCCTTGGTCAGAGCGTCCAGAAGCAATGAAAAAGGGCATTTTAGCAAAGATTCCGCCTTTATCTCAATAGACCTCTTGCATAAATCACAAAATTTGAACCCCATCCCGATGCTTTGCGGTGTACACACAAGTCTGAAACAGTTTAATCATTATGGGTTTAAGCGTAAGTTTTACCCCTCCCTAACCCTCCCCTTATAAAGGGGAGGGAACTGAATTTCCTGTTTCCCCCCAATATATCGGGGGGATTAAGGGGGGTAATTCGACTTGTGTGTACACCTACCATAGCGATGCTTTGGGGAGGAGATTAAGGGGTGGGATGTTAGGGACTTTTACAAGATATCTAATGATGCGCGTTTTGATTTTGGGTGGGACGGGTGATGCAGCAGAATTAGCTGCCAAAGTTACGACTATCCAAGGGTTAGAAGTAATCACTTCTCTAGCTGGCCGCACCCGCGAACCGTCAATACCGCTGGGCGATTTACGGGTTGGAGGCTTCGGGGGTGTGGCTGGATTGGCTAGCTATCTGCGAGTCATGCAAATCGACTTATTAATTGATGCAACCCATCCTTTCGCTAGTCAGATTTCCTTGAATGCGGCAGATGCGGCAACGGAAGTTGGAGTCCCCCGTCTGATGTTAATCCGTCCGCCTTGGGAAAAAGTAAGTGGCGATCGCTGGATTGAAGTTGATAATGTTGAAGCCGCAGCAACAGCCCTGCAAAATCAGGCACAGCGAGTGTTTTTGACAGTTGGCAGACAAGAACTCGCCGCTTTTGCTCATTTGGAGAAAATTTGGTTTTTGATGCGGATGATTGACCCTCCTGGCGAAGATGCTTTAGTACCGCCGGGGATGATATTGTGCGATCGCGGGCCTTTTACCCTCAATAATGAAAAACAAATTCTGATTGAGAATAACATTGATACCATCGTCAGCAAAAATAGCGGTGGCGATGCGACAAAGCCCAAGATGATTGCCGCGCGAGAACTGGGCGTAAAGGTTGTGATGGTAAATCGTCCAGCCGTACCGCCAGGGGAGCAGGTTAATAATGTTGATGCTGCTTTGGCGTGGTTATCAGCTCGCTGCTAGGTAAATAGCCAAGATCGATCGTACTATCTTTCCTAATTCCGTATAATACACGGGAGCCTTCTACAAGATCCGCGATCGCAGTAACGACTTCCATGAAAAATCTAGCTCTATCTGCCATAGCCCTCGCCACCACATCTGGATTAGTTTTCGGGACAATGCCAGCCGCTTCTGCTTTAAGTTGGAATTGGAATTATTCTGGTACTGGCATAGCGGCGAACGGTACTTTCACCACTAATGACACTCCTAACGATTTGGGTTTTTACTCAATTACTGGAATTACTGGTACGCGAAATGGTGAAACAATAACCGGTCTGCAACCCGCTGGGACTCCAATACCAGGAAACGAACCTTTTGATGTTGATAATTTAATTAGTCTTAATACTCAGCAGTTAACAGGTGATGGTTTTGGGTACTCCACTTCGGGAGGAAACTATTCTAGTCCATTTTTCGCGAGTTTTTTGCCGACACCAGGTTATTTAGAGGTATTTTCTGCGCCGCCAATCATACCAGATTTTGAAAATTTAGGATTGGAAGATAGTGAGTTACCTATTAGTTTTTCTGCAACCATAGTCGCTGTTCCTGAACCCACTTCTATCCTTAGCCTACTCATTCTTGGTACTCTTGTTGGCGCACCTTCATTACTCAAACGCCACAATCTATCCAAATTTACTCAGAAGAAGCTCGAAAAAGTTTCCTAAAACCATCAAAATTCAAAATTATACCCTTACAGGTAAGCAAGCTACGCGTAGCGTCTTGTAAAAAAGAGAGTTTCAGATGGGAATTTAAAGCCCGATGGTAGCTTGCTTACCTGTAAGGGTAACTTTAGCTAAGTACAGTTTTGCGTAAAAGCGTAGCGTTTTGTATGCAAGCCGATGCATTCACGATGCAAGCCAACGCATTCACAATGCAAGCCAATGCATTCACAATGCAAGCCAACGCATTCACAATGCAAGCCAACGCATTCACAATGCAAGCCAATGCATTGGCATTGTAGAGTATTGCCAAATTTAATTCGCTATGAATTAATGAAATGCTGTACTAAGTGTTGACAAGTGTTGACGTTCGGTCTTAAACCCTTAAATTTACGAGAAAACTTGCGATTTCTCTATAGGCTCTTGGAGACACACAGATTAAAGTAATATAGCAACGGTGGTATCATTGCATCAAAATGATACCGTAATTTTGTCTAGATATAGAATTCTATCGCCCTGCGGACGGTAGATTATTTCTAAAAGGAGTTTGCTGCAATGTCCACAAAACCAACTACTCGATTAATTTTAGAGACTTTACTCCCCCATCTCAAAGTAGCAGCAGCCTATGCCAATTTTCTACAACCAAAAATTGCTGCACTTCCTGCCAAAGAACAAGCAAACAACTTTTTTAGTGCCGCCCTTACTGACGCAGATGTGGCTATTCAAAATCTGGTAGAAGTAGTATTACTAGGCACTTTCCCAGATATTCGCTTTTATGGTGAAGAATATGAAAGTTCTAATAATACCAAATATTTTCGCGCTACCGAACTCGGTTCAGAAGGTGATTACTTAGTCACACTCGACCCGATTGATGGCACTAAGTTTTATATGGATGGACATTCTAATTACCAAATTATTCTCAGTATTCTAAATACGGATGACTTTGAAGCAGTAATTGCGATTTCTCCTGCCCAAAACATTTATTTTTACGCCCTTCGAGGTGAAGGTGCTTTTAAAGGCACGCTGGAGATGAACTTAGAAGCCTGTGCCCCATTAGATATAACATCCGCCAAACCTTCTATTTTATTGGGATGGGGAATGAATTCCATCGCACATTTATTAAAAGATCGATATAAAGTAATCGATATAGCGAATGATTACTCTAGTGATATTCAAATTCCCAATCTCAATGGTATTCTCACTGGTGATTTGAGTGGAGCAGTTATCAAATCGGGCAAATTTCTTGATAGTGCTGCACTCGCTTTTATTGCAAAAGAGGCTGGCTGGATTGTAACTACTCTGGACGGTTCGACTTTACCGCCACTGCATACTTGTCAAAACTATAGTATGCCTGGATTGATCGTAGCTGCCTCAAAATCTGTTCATCAAGATTTATTAGAAGCAATGCAAAGTCTAACTATTTGAGGGGTAATCAATATCAAGTAATGTTGCATCTACAGGTTGATGTTAAAGATGAGTTAGTCCAAGGTATTCGGTCTAGATCGCTAATGAAAATATACTCTCCACGACTCTGTTTAGAACCACTAGAACCATATCATGCCGAACTGCTTTTTGATGGATTACAGAGTGCGAGTATATACAAGTTTATTGAAGATATGCCGCCACAAAGCGTTCAATCACTTCGCGATCGCTACATGGTTTTGGCACGTCGTCAATCACCAGATGGAACGGAGATTTGGTTAAACTGGGCTGTCTGGTCTCTTGTAGAGAAATACTACGTTGGATATGTTCAAGCAACAATTACTATAGATAATAGTGCAATGCTTGGATATGTGTTTTTCCCTAATTTCTGGGGACAAGGTTATGCGATCGAAGCCGTGAAGTGTATGATTAATTATTTAGTTGAGACATACCAAAATCTTAATTTCCGCGCTGACGTTGATGTAGAAAATCACCGTTCTATTGCCTTACTACATAATTTGGAATTTGTCAGAGCGACATTTTTTCAAAATATTGAGTCTAACCAAGATGAATTCAACCACGAAGTACAGTACCGCAAACATTGATAAATAATTAATTCAGATAATACCACTTTCTACAAATCTCACCCCGCTTTTTACTGCTACGGTGTACACACAAGTCTGAAATAGCTGATTAACCCAAGTTTTTACCCCACCCTAACCCTCCTCTTATAAAGGGGAGGGAACTAGATTTCCTATTTCCCCCCTTTATAAGGGGATTAAAGGGGGTAATTCGGCTTGTGTGTACACCGTAGGCTTTTTACTGAGGGTAAAAGCGACTGGATACCGTCTTCCACGACTTATATAATTCTTTTGAAAAAATGAAAATCTGTATTGTTGGCGCGGGTGCAATTGGTGGATATTTAGGGGCGAAATTGGCACTAGCAGGTGAAGAGGTGACACTAATTGCGCGTGGTTCTCATTTGGAGGCAATTAAAAAAAATGGGCTGAAGTTACTTATGGCAGACGGTTCCAGCCAAATTGTTACTCCGATGGCAACGAATGATATTCAGTCAGCAGGGACACAGGATGTAGTAATTTTAACTGTGAAGGCTCACAGTGTAGCCGCGATCGCACCCTCTCTCCCTACACTCTACAATCCTCACACGATGGTGGTGACAGCCCAAAATGGCGTTCCTTGGTGGTACTTTCGTCAGCATGGCGGTGAGTATGAAGGTACGCGGATTCAATCTGTTGACCCCGATGGGATTATTGAAGCTAGTATCGGTGCTGAACGCGCTATTGGTTGTGTGGTTTACCCAGCAACTGAGATAATTGAACCAGGTGTGATTAAGCATATTGAAGGCGATCGCTTTACTCTTGGTGAAATTGATGAGAGTAAAAGCGATCGCATCCAATTATTGGCACAAACTTTAAAACAAGCAGGATTCAAAGCCCCAATCCGCAATCAAATCCGCACGGAAATTTGGATCAAGTTGTGGGGAAATGTGGCGTTTAATCCGATCAGTGCCCTAACTGGTGCGACTCTAGAAGATATTTGTCGCTATCCCCTCACCCGCGAACTAGCGCGACAAATGATGACTGAAACTCAAGCGATCGCAGAAAACTTAGGTATAAAGTTTGGCATTACTTTAGAACAGCGAATTAATGGGGCAGAAAATGTGGGTGCCCATAAAACCTCGATGTTACAAGATATTGAAGCCGGACGCGCCACGGAGATAGACGCTATTGTTGGCGCGGTGGCGGAATTGGGAAAACTTACTCAAATTCCCACACCTTATATTGATGCTATTTATGCCAGCGTCAAGTTACTGGAGACGACCAAATTAAAGGTTTAATTTGACTTTCCTTGACTTTTGATAGCATCTGGAAAGCAGCGGATGGAAAGGAAAGTTTGTCTTCACCAGAGTCTTTCAGTTCCTCACCAAAACTCTGGTTTTTAGCATTATATGCGTAAAGCAGGATAAGTGTATTTGATGAAAGTTAAAAGGTCAAATTCTTATAGAGTTAGTTAATCAAAAAATGAAGTAGGGATGGAATATTTCGTATTCTATCCCTATTTAGGTTTAACTTTCTTTGATTTGTAACAGATTTAAAACTAAAACAGATGAAACATTGATCCAACATTCATGTTTCATTTACTACAGTAATTACTGATATCTACATAAGTATAGCAAGTGTTTTGACCGCTCAGGGAACTAAGGCAAAAAGAACATGCAGTTTACTTGCTGTTTGTTTAAATATATTAAGTGTTTAATTATATCATAGATAAACACAAAAAAATTCTTATTGTTGATACTAAGCGCATTTGATAACATGAATGAAAAATTGTCTCTTGTGAATGAAATCGATAATATGATTGATACCGATAGAGCAGGTAGATACATAGAACAGCTTACTGGATACAAAGCTTTTATACCTAATCCTTTACCGCCTATACCCAAATTATGTATTGATGATGAAATGTTAGAACTTTTATCACAAGCAGATAGAGCATTAGGTCGTTTAGATGGATCAACAGACGCTTTACCTAATCCCGACTTATTCGTGTTTATGTATGTTCGTAAAGAGGCAGTGTTGTCAAGTCAGATAGAAGGAACACAAGCTTCTTTGATAGATGTCCTTGAGTTTGAATCCCGTACAGTGGAACCAGACAACCCGCAAGATGTAACCGAAGTTGTCAACTATATTGCAGCAATTAATCACGGACTCGAAAGATTAGAGAATAATTTTCCTTTATCATTGCGATTGATCCGTGAAATTCATAAAGAATTATTGAGAGAAGGTCGAGGTTCTGAAAAGGGTTCAGGAGAATTTCGCCGCAGCCAAAATTGGATTGGTGAGGGAAGATGTAATTTAAAGGAAGCTACTTATGTTCCACCTCCACCCCATGATATGCAAGAAGCTTTAAGTAATTTTGAGAAGTTTTTACATGACCCTGCTCCAATGCCAGCTTTAATTAAAATTGGATTAGCTCATGCTCAGTTTGAAACAATTCATCCTTTTGAAGACGGCAATGGAAGAACAGGACGCTTACTAATTACTCTCTTATTATGTGAAAAAAATATATTAAAACGTCCTCTGCTCTATATATCTTATTACTTCAAAAAATACCGTTTGCAATATTACGATCATCTCCAATCTATCAGGGATAATGGGGACTGGGAAAGCTGGCTTAAGTTTTTTCTGAAAGGTGTATATGAAGTTTCTCAGGAAGCATCCACTGTTGCTCGTCAAATAGTTAATTTAAAAGAAGATCATCGTAAAATAGTAATGGAGAGAATGGGAAATCGAAAGGCAGGTAATGCTATAGCTTTACTCGAAAAGCTCTATTACAAGCCAGTTTTTAATATAGAAATGGCTCAAGAATTTACCCAATTATCATACACTAACGCTAACATTTTAGTCAGAGAATTATGTAATATAGGAATCGTGGAAGAAGTTACTGGAAATAAACGTAACCGAGCTTTTATTTATGAACCATACCTGTCTATTTTTAAAGAGTCTTAACAACAAAGTAAATGCAGATTCAAAAGCTTCTGCACAAAACTTATAGTTACACTCAAACCTTTTGATAGCTATGGAATTTATATAATTATCAAGTTCATGAAAAAAAAAGTATGGCTATCAACGATACTAGTTATAGCATTAGTAGTCAGCATCATCGGACATAGTAATTCTCTCAAAGCTGCCTCACCTTTAGGGAAAGACACGCTGACGTTGATTACTTCCCCAGATTATCCTCCTTATGAGTTTTATGATACGAAAGGAGGCGATCGCCAAATCGTTGGCTTTGATATAGATATTGCCAAAACCCTTGCTGAAAAACTTGGGTTTAAACTTCAAATAATGGAATCCGATTTTAATGGCTTAATCCCTGCACTCCAAGCAAATCGTGCTGATTTTGTCATGGCTGGGATGACACCAACTCCAGAACGTCAAAAAAATATTGATTTTTCAATTATTTATTACGAAGCCAAAGATACCATTGTCGCTCCTAAAGGTAGCAACCTCAAGCAACCCCAAGACTTATCAGGAAAAAAGCTTGGCGTACAACTAGGAACCATACAAGAACAAAATGCTCAGAAAATTGCTAAAAAAGTTGTGGGTATTCAGCTAAAGCAACTCAACAGAGTGCCGGAAGTAGTTCAGGAAATCAAATCTGGGCGAATTGATGCCGCAATTGTTGAGGATACCGTCGCTAAGGGATTTGCCCAAGCTAACCCAGATTTAGAATTTAATACAATTCCCTCAGAGCAGGCAAGTGGATCGGCGATCGCTTTTCCTAGAGGTTCTTCTTTTGTAGAACCGTTTAACAAAGTCCTTCAACAAATGAAGGACGATGGCACATTGGCGAAACTAGTAACCAAATGGTTTTCAGAGAACACTACCGCTAACCCTGCATCCTCAACTGCTGCCAAAGGCGGATTGAATCTCGACTTCACCAGAATCCTTCCCGACATTCCCTTTATTCTGCGGGGAATCCCGTTAACTTTGTTGTTTACCCTATTATCTGTAACCTTGGGGTTAATCTGGGGAACAATCCTATCTCTGTTAAAAATTCTTGGCATCAAGCCGCTAACCTGGGTTGCTAACGCCTACACTTCTGTTTTTCGAGGCACACCTTTGCTATTACAGTTGGCATTAGTTTACTACGCAACACCCCAGCTTACAGGCTATGACATTTCCGCATTGGAGGCTGGGGTGCTAACTTTTACTCTGAATTCTGGCGCTTATATGTCGGAAACCATCAGAGGTGGGATTCAAGCGGTAGATAAAGGACAAAGTGAAGCGGCGATGTCTATGGGTGTTCCCTATTGGTTGATGATGTGGGATGTGATTTTGCCCCAAGCATTAAAGAACATTCTCCCAGCGTTGGTAAATGAAACTATCGGATTGCTCAAAGATTCCGCGCTGGTGTCAACGATTGGGGTGGTAGAAATATTACGCAGCGCCCAAATCGTTGGTGCAAACAAATATATTTATTTTGAACCACTGCTATTTGCCGGGTTAATCTACTATGTTTTGGTAATGGGTATGACCTTGGGTGCATCCGCTTTAGAAAGGAGGTTACGGGAAAGTGAGTAATGTAGTCATTCGCACGGAATTCTTATCTAAATCCTTTGGCAAACTTGACGTACTCAAAGATATTTCCACTGAGTTTTACCAAGGGGAAGTGGTTGCCATATTAGGCCCTTCTGGTTCGGGTAAGTCTACCTTTTTAAGATGCATAAACTTGCTAGAACAACCCACCAGAGGCAGAATCTACTTTCACGACCAAGAAATTACCAATCCCAAGGCAAACATTGCTAAAGTACGTCAGCATTTGGTGATGGTATTTCAACATTTTAATTTGTTTCCCCACATGAATGTGCTGGAAAATGTCACCTACGCACCCATCAAGGTAAAAGGAATAAACAAGCAAAAAGCAGAAGAACATGGCTTAGAATTGCTTGCTAAGGTAGGTTTAGAAGAAAAAGTGTCTGTCTATCCCTCCAAATTATCTGGGGGACAGAAACAGCGAGTAGCGATCGCGCGGGCATTAGCAATGGAACCAGAGATGATTTTGTTTGATGAACCCACCTCTGCACTAGATCCCGAAATGGTCAAAGATGTGCTGGAAGTGATGAAAGCTTTAGCACTATCAGGTATGACAATGGCGATCGTTACTCATGAAATGGGCTTTGCCAAAGAAGTTGCCAATCGGATTATGTTCCTCGATCGGGGAAGTTTAGCAGAAGATACTACTCCTAGCGAGTTTTTCCAAAATCCTCAGTGCGATCGCGCCAAGCAATTCTTAGAAAAAATGCTTTAGAACATCAGAAATTCGCCGCTTTTTTTGTATTCTTGAAACTTTTCCAAAACAGGGCGATCGTTTGGCATTAACGTCGGTAAGTCAGCCAAATCAAAGAATTCCAGCGCCAGCGATTCTCCATCTAAGCAAGCGAGGCTGCCTGACCATTCAACGGCTCGCAAAATCAAAATGAAGGTTTGGACGCGATCGCCATTAGGATAAGTTACAGTTTCAAAGGCTGGATTGGAAGAAAACCCCACAGGTGCAAAACGCTTAACCGTTAAACCAGTTTCTTCAAAAACTTCTCGTGCAGAACATTCTTCGGCAGATTCACCTACTTCAGGACAGCCACCAGGTAGCCCCCAAATTTTGAAATCACTCCGTTTTTGCAGCAAAACGCGCCCCAAATTATCTTCAATAATCACACGTGCGCCAAACATCAGAAGTAGGCGATCGCCTACTTCTTGTCGTAGCTTGCCGAGATAAGAGTCTGACCAATTCGCCATAAGAGAAAGTTTGTAAAGAAAATCTAAAGGTAGCAAACAGCGATCGCCTGAAAACAGGATAATGCAGCTGAACAGGTTAATTATTCCCATTAAACCTAGAATTATGGCATCTACACCGAAAATCCTCGCCTTTGCTGGCAGCACCCGGATAGATTCTTACAACAAAAAACTGGTAAAAATCGCGGCAGATGGCGCTAAGGCAGCAGGCGCAGAAGTGACTTATCTAGACCTCCGCGATTTGCCTTTACCTCTATTTGATGAAGATTTGGAAGCTCAAGAAGGACTACCAGCCAACGCCCGCACTTTTAAAGACTTGCTGATTTCTCATCAAGGATTGCTGATTGCTTCGCCGGAATATAACAGTTCGCTCACAGCAGTTTTGAAGAATGCCATTGACTGGGCATCCCGTCCAGCCCCAAATGAAGCACCATTGGCTGCTTTTGCAGGGAAGGTTGCTAGTATTATGAGCGCTTCCCCAGGCGCTCTTGGTGGTTTGCGGGGATTGGTTCACCTGCGGTCTATTTTGGGAAACATCAAAGTTTTGGTGCTTCCCGACCAAATAGCAGTAACCAAAGCTTATGAAGCCTTTAATGCTGATGGCACGTTAAAAGATCCGAAACAGCAAGAATCTATTGAGCAGTTAGGCGATGGCTTAACAAAGATATTGCTGAAGCTTAACTAAATTCTTCAGGTGTTCAGTAAATAACGAACACCTATAGAAATCCGGTTTGATTCCTGAATTTACTTGCGTGGGCAGGGAACAGGGAATAGGGAATAGGGAACAGGAAAGAAGGGATAGATCCGTACTGAGTCTTGTTCAAAAATCAAATAGGAGTTCTATATAAGTAAATGTTTCAATCCCTAATAGGGATTTTGATGAATTGCAATGATTAATTTATACACAGGGATTGTATAGATTATCTGTTTCAATCCCTAATAGGGATTTTGATGAATTGCAATTGGTCAAATTGGGGCTGCGTTAAGTGTTAAGGTTGGTTTCAATCCCTAATAGGGATTTTGATGAATTGCAATAGTTTCCATTGAGCCAAGACAACACGTAGAAATTGTTTCAATCCCTAATAGGGATTTTGATGAATTGCAATACCACCGACAAGTCGTCAGCAGTGCTAGAAGATGTAAGGGAAGTTTCAATCCCTAATAGGGATTTTGATGAATTGCAATACTACTTGGTGGACATCAAGCCAGGTGATTACTGGGGTTTCAATCCCTAATAGGGATTTTGATGAATTGCAATTTCGAGAAACACGATAAATTAGGGGGTGGACGTTGGTTTCAATCCCTAATAGGGATTTTGATGAATTGCAATAATTGGAAGGTGATACTGCTCCGGTAAATCCTCAAGTTTCAATCCCTAATAGGGATTTTGATGAATTGCAATAGAAGAAAGCACAACTGATGAATCGAATGAGTCAGGTTTCAATCCCTAATAGGGATTTTGATGAATTGCAATCCTCTTCAGAGTACATTCTTTACGTTCAGGATTCTGGTTTCAATCCCTAATAGGGATTTTGATGAATTGCAATTCTGCTGAAAAAGTACAAGATATTTTGCATGGAATGTTTCAATCCCTAATAGGGATTTTGATGAATTGCAATTCAAGGTGTAAGTTCCCGGTGCAATTAATTGTGTAGTTTCAATCCCTAATAGGGATTTTGATGAATTGCAATACGTCTTTGATTTTCTTAATTTGTTGATTAGACATCAGTTTCAATCCCTAATAGGGATTTTGATGAATTGCAATAGCGGGAGCCTGAAAGCCAAGCTGTATTTAGTTTTCAAGGTACGGTTGCGCGATTCCAGAGCAATCATAGCATTAGAGAATTCGTTTGGAAAGAGCGCCAGGAAAATTTAAAGGCTGAAATCGTATTTTGATAAGCATTTCAGAGATTGCGCGGATGAGGGGCGACTAATGGGTTGAAAGCCTTGCTGAAGTTGGGATAGAAGCACTTTTTTATGACTGTGGAATTTGTACACCTACCCTTCCGCGCATTTGAGATACAGGAACCTAGCTAGAAGGAGACTCAGCAAAGAAAATTGTTTCGTCTCGTGGCTGTTCTCCGCCAATGCGTTCGACTTTTCGCTGACAACAGCCACAGAGAAAATAAAAACGAACGCTGTCAGTGTCGGGTTTAATCAATTTAGCTAAACGCGATCGCAGTTTAGCATACTGAGTGAGAGTGATATCGCACTCGAACACACTCAGTTGCATCCATTGTCCGTAAGACTTCAAAACCGAATGGATTTTAGTCCGACGCTTATCTTCTGGAATGTCGTAGCTGACAACAATATACATGGGAGTGGGGGAGTTATTTGAGAATTAAAGGAGGATATTTATCGATTTCGTTCATGAGGTACTTACTTAATAACCTCGCTTGAATTTCAAAGGCTTCTTGGTAGGTGCATTTGTTTCCCATCACTGGATGTTTGAAACTCGATAGTTTCTTTTGTTGGTAGGCGCGAAGAAATGTATGCAGCCCTTCTTTGGTTAAAGACACAGCACCACTGAGCGGTTCGGTGGTAAAGTCAGTTAAGGTTAGCGATCGCTTGTTAATCAGCGACAACACTACAGCATCCACTATTAAAGGACGAAATTCTTCCATCAAGTCTAAGGCTAGGGAAGGTCTACCATAACGCTCGACGTGTAAGTATCCTAGATAGGGATCGAAACCGACAATATTTAAAGCACTTTGCACGTCATGACGTAGCAATGAATACCCAAAACTCAGTAGGGCATTAACTGGATCGGTTGGTGGGCGGCGGCGTCTGGCTTCAAATCGAAATTCTGGGGTTTTAATTAGCTGTTGAAAACAACCAAAATAGGCTGCACTACCAGCACCTTCTAAGCCTCTGAGAGAATCAATACTGCTAGTTTTTTCGATTGGTGCGATCGCGTTTTCCAATCGAGTGATGTTATTATTCAGGTCAGTATCGAGATGTTCTCGCTGAGTGCGAAGTAAGCTATGGCGGTAATTTTTCAATTTACCCCGCACAAATCCTCTAACTAAATGTATTGCTGGTTGTGATTCTCCCACAGCTTGCCATTGAGCTTTACGAACAAAGATATTTTTAGTAGCTTCTGGTTCTAAACGTCCTAAATATCGTCCGTTTTGTGTGAGAAATGTTAAACAAATATGACGTTCTAAAAGTTCATTAACGACGGCGGGAGAAATAGTAGCCCGTCCTAGTACTACAATTCCCTCTATTTTAATTAAAGGGATATCCAAGATGGTTTTTTGTTCAGCTTTGACGGTGAGACGTTCGTCAACTTTACCGATAAAAGCATCGGCTTGTGTTACGTAAAGTGTTCCCATGATTTAATCCTTAATTAATTGAAAATTGTCAAACTCAAGTCGATGCAACAAAGGTGCAGCTTGATACATCAAAGATGCAGGTCAATACAACAAACATGCAAGTCAATGCAACAAACATGCAGGTCAATGCAACAAACATGCAGGTCAAGGGACTTTAAATTTGTCATATAAATGAAAAATCAGACACAAACAAAGTCCACCTATGCAAACTTTAGATAAATTCGCGTTAGTTAGGTATGTGGATGTAGTAGGAAATTTTATGAGCCAAGATAATTTTCAAAAATTAACTTCTTGATAACTTTTGACTTTATCAGTTGCTTTGGGCAAACATTGCGAATAAAGACTACATCCTTGGCAGCGTTTGCTGTAAACTGGTTTTGGCATTGCTCCTGTTTCTAGGAGATTTGTGACAGATTCAATAGTTGCGATCGCACTTTGCCGTAACTCTGAATTAATCTCTACTAATTGCCGTTGATGGGAGTGGGCATAATAGATATATCCAGTGTTAACTGCTTGTTCTGTCATCTCTTCTAAACATAAGGCTTGGGCACAAACTTGCAACTCATCGTTATCCCATTCGCCTTTACGTCCTCGTTTGTATTCTACTGGGTAAAATTGACCAGATTCGGCTTCAATTAAATCAGATTTGCCAATGAGTTTGTATTGCTCAGACTTCAACCAAATTGCTCGAACCTGCCAAGTTTCTCCTCGCTGTACATCGCTTGTAGTGTGGACGCGATCGTGTAAAGTTGTACCTTCAATTGTGTATTGATTATCGGTAAACTCTCCTGCACAAAACATCCGCCAACAGCGATTTTGTCTTGAAACCACGTATTATCAATACTTTCAGCTTTTATTGTCTTAAAAATGCTCACTAAATGCTCAAACCACCACTCTTATGTACAAAATGCTGTTTTTTAGTAATCTTTGACACACAGTATTCGTGTTCAAATAATGCTCAAATGATTGAAAGGTAATTTGAGGTGGTTACGGTCAAGGCACGATATAGCACCCTTTCCAGGAAAGTGTTACTTCAAACTAACACTGTAGGTAACACTTTTTTTGTTAGTCTGCACTAACACTTTGAACGGAAGGGGTAGAAGGGGTTATCCTGTGCTTTTCTCAATATCTCATCACACAGTAGTGATTGCTTCATTACTTCAGGGTAAGCAGCCTTGAATAACTCTGCCTCCTTTATCAGTGCTTCTGATACCTGTTGAAGCTTAGATTCCTCTATAGATAGTGAATGTTTCAGTTCCTTGATTCTGTGCTGTATAGCATCCCTGTCAGCGGTAAGTTGGGTGAGTTTGGTATTGCTGGGTGGTAATAGAGTTTGAGGGTTGGCGATCGCTCGTTTTGCTATGTGTTCGCATTGTAAAAAGTATTTGCGGATTACCTTGCCTTGTTCTGTCTGAGAGAACATACCGAGTGATTTGAAACCTTCAATAGAAAGCCTGACGTCCTGTCGTGGTCTACCTCCAGTACTTTTCCGGCAACTTCTGGAAAAGTCTACATTTTCTACAAGTGCCTTTTCTATAGCATCTAAACAGGGGTCCTTCCTGGAATATCCCAACCACTGCCAAGCCTCATCAAGGTCTACAGGGAATTTTTCGTCAGACTGGTAAATAGATAGTGCTGTAGACTGACTGAAAACTGATAAGTTACTCATTTGCTTGTCCTGTATATGTAGTGTTCAGCAGTTTAATGACTTGCTGAGGTCAAGTAATAAAATATTGCAGTGTGACGCTTTATTAGTACTTAGTGGGAAGGTTCTATTTGATCTGTTGTCACAAGAGAAAGCATCATGGGTGTAATGCTGGATTTAACGCTTAAGCAAATAAGTGCAAGATGTACAAACAAAGAAATATCTAAATACATTGCCTCTATGGCAGAATTACCAGAAGGTATTAGTGTTTGCAAGTTTTTGGTGATCTTTCTGCACTCTGCTAGAAAAGCGCAACTTAGACTTAATGCTGAACTGGCTGAAAAGGGGAACGATAGGCGACTAGAGACTTATTCTCTACCTGAAAGAGGAGTCAAAGTAGTTGACAAACAAGACATCCATTTTCAAGTTCTTACCTATAAGGTAGTCGTTGTAGTGAGTCAAGATAAGGAAAAAATAGAGCCTGTTTACTCTACAAGCATTTAACAAAACTATTCATGTCGGAGCGCTATCAGTTGGTGGCGCTTTTTTGTTGGGTATTTTTCTGACTTGCCTATGTCAAAGGTACTATCTCCTCTTTTTTCGTGCCCAGTTGCAAATACCTGCAAGAAAAGAATTTTCTACGTCACAGTATACGTTTCAGCCTGGTTTCTTATTTATCTGTTATAAATAATTGACACTCTGTTATTCGTCTGTTATGAATAAGAAAAGCAAGCAACAGCAGGGGATTCAGAGATTAATCGATTCCATAGCGCTGTTGATGCCCAGTACACATAAAAAAAATAAACTATGACGCCTAGAGGTATGCCAAAAGAAGGCAAAAGAAAACCCGGTGCTGGCAGAAAAAAGAAGTATGCCGGAGAGGTAATGCAAAAGTATGTCCCGATCTCTATCGCTGACAAACTAGACGACATCTATTTACTTCTAATTGACCTAGAGAGAGAAGTAGCAAAGTGGGAAAAAATCTGTGAAGAGAAAAGTACTTCCCCGCGCTATGAGCAAGCTCGTAAGCTTGTTACTGTGCTTAGGGTTCTCCTAGACAAACTAGGGATTGATGCTAGTGCTATTTACGCACAAGACAATGAAGAAAATAAATCAGCAGATGAATCACAAGTTGACTAACAAGATCAACTAGTTATTTCATCAGTTCTCAATTGCACTCAATGACGACAATAAAACGCGCCACCGAATGAGGTACCAACTCAGACGATGACGACTTCTCACTCACGTAAAACGACTACGCTAGGAGCCATATTATTATGACCGTTAATCAAGCCACCGTCCATTCTTCCACCGTTTCTATTCCCGCTCCTCTCTACAAAATTGGTCAACAAGTTGAATGGAAAGATGGTGAATATTCCATCGTGCATGAGTTTACAGGGATTGTTACTGGTCAGACTTGTCGTATCGACTGTGAAGGCAGTAAATGGAGTTTTGCTATAGCAATTACAAAGGCTACAAGAGATGGACGGTTACTAGATTCTCATATCGGTGGGCATTTCGCTGATGTAGCTGAAAATCGTTTGTGCGTCAGCATCGAGCATTAAGTAAGTGAGCATTTTCTGAGTGCTGACTAGGGTCAAATATCAATTTCTCGGCAACATTTACACCAAACAAGAAAGACTTACTAGGGCTGCAATTCCTCAGTAAGTCTTGTAAACGATTGATTTTGTCTGTTAACTCAAACATCCCTTTGGTAGTTACCAGCTATCAAAGGGAAAACAAAACAAAAATATCTAATAATCAACATCATGATAGCACTACCACACAGCAACACTACCAACTTCCTAAACTCTAGCAACACAAGTGGATTACCTGCGGCTTGCGATTATGCATCAATGTATTGTGACAACACTGCCTGTATAATGGCATCAAGTCAGGAGCGAGATGAGAAGCAATCGGCAAATGATTTAACCGAAGTTGTCGCAACTAACGCAAAAACCGCTTGCAGTAAAAATCTCGCACTGAAAGAACAAGCATTACTAGCCTTCAAGCAAGCCTACGCTCCTAGTCAATCTATGGAAGCTATAAGCAAGTATTTTAAATCCTCTGATATAAGAGATAGGATTTCAGAACGCAACGCCTTTAATCTAGCGTGTGATAGAGACTTAAGCGTTCGTGGTGGAAGTAAAGCATTCTGGGAAGCGGTGATTAAGTGGTGTGAGGTATACCCTTGCTCACAAACTAACACTTCAAACTAACACTCTGACTAACACTTTTTATGTTAGCCCAGACTAACACTTTCACGGGAGGTATACCCTGTACTGCTGTGCTTTGCGAACGTTTAAATAGTCGATGCCGCTCATAAGTTGTAGACGTAATTTTACAGTGTCTAGCGTAGAAAGTTTTCTAATACCTTAAGGTCTTAGAGAACTTTTTATTGCATTGAGCTTTGGTGCGATCGCAGCCACGAGTCATTGCTGATAAGTTTTGTGGGGTATGGATGTCTTAAGACTTCCTCTCGTGAACCAAACAGAGTGCTTGAGACGTGTTCACAGTTTTTAGGCGACTGCTATTCATAATCTTCCCAATAAAACGATACGTAGGTATACCCTCCCATCAAACTAACACTTCAAAGTAACAGTTTTAGTGTTAGTCAGAGTGTTACTTTGGAGTAACACTTTCTACGAAGGGGTATACCTATCTTGTTGTTTTCTGGATTCTAAATATTTGGCATTACGACAAACAACTAGTAAGCTTTGAGTAGAGAAATCCACTAGGTTGAATGATTTATTGAACGCATCCTATATAGCATGGTATGTAGGGCAGGATTAATTCGTTTCCCATCCAAACATACAACTTGTACCAAACAGGAGCTTTGATGATGGTCGATAACAAAGTAAATTTGACCACGGATTTTTTTACACTCAGTTGCCACGGATCACCTTGCGTCGTGGATGCACGACCATACATCGGTGATAGCTGGATAGTAAGAGCTACGGATGAAAAGATTACTAGTAAAGGCGTGATGACAGTTAAATGGCAGATGGTAGCACCGCAAGGGAAACGAGAAGCCAAGCGAATAGCAGAGAAAGCATTGAACATCTATCTAGATTTTGGACGGTTCCTTGTGACAGATGAGGACTACTCAGAAGTAGAAAAGGAATGCATCAAGACTCACGACGTACAAGGGTTGCGGATGCTCACAGCACTGTACCAAGGGGATGATAAATTGGACTACAGAAAAAGGATTGAGAAGCTCATTAAAGTTAATGGACTAAACAAGCCACACGAAAATGCAATAAGGATAATCGAAAACGGAATCGTCAAATAGCCACAAAAAAGAGGGCATCATACCCTCTTAATAGAAGTAACACTTCTTAGTAGCACTTTATTTATGAGGGTATATAACCTTCCTCTTTTTTTTGTGCTTACTTTTTATCCTCAAGAAGTTTTTCTATTAACTCTTGCTGTTTTCTAACTTGCTCTTTTAGTAGGTCGAGTTCAGTTTGCTGCTGGGTTTGTTGATTAGCAGGTAACTCAGGGTTGATTTGTGTTGCATATTTTGCAATATCTCTGTAATGTTTTTTTGACATCTCGTCACTATGCTCGCACCACGTGTTGACTATTGCTGCATCTCGTCCTAAGTCGAATATTTGATGAGTAATGAATGTATGGCGCGTATTGTAACAGGGTAGATATTTTTTCACCTTGCCCAGCTTGATCAACTCAGGGATAATGCCTTTATTGCGAGATGCCTCATAACCGTGCCATACACGTTGCAGTGAATCAGCGTTTATCGCTTTCCCTACTTTGTTTTTGAATATATTTTCGTTAGGTTCCCCTTGTGGAATAGATTTTAAGAGATTCCATAATTCACCATCTTTAGGCATGGGGAACATGCGTATTGTGTCGTTCTTGGTAGACTTATAGATTTTAAGGCGATTGTTGTAGTTTCTCCTCAACAGTATCCTTTCTCTATTCCATTCGATATCTGTCCACCAAATAGCAATCGCTTCACCCGTTCTACACCCTGTGAGAAACTTAAATTTAATAAGATTGTAGTAATGCTTGACCCTATTGTTATCGCTTTGAATGTATTTTAGTATCTCTTGCGCTTCCTCCCATGTGTAAGCCTTGCTCGTGTCTAGTACATCATCGTCATTTTCTACTTCCTTGTTTTGGTCAATAGTGCGATTGCTCCTAGTCTTGGTATTGATGTCTTCTGCCAGTCCATCAAAAAGATTCTGCGTGGTCATCTTTTGCTTGATAGCCAATCTGTAAGCTTCTGATAAACAAGACAGAATTCGTTTAACCGTTGAATGACTGTAATTCCTTAATAGCCAGCTACGCACTTCTAAGGGTTGCTCACCAACCTCAGCGAGAGATTTTTTAATAGCGCGTAAATACTCGCCTCTGAATTTTAATTGATATACGGTTTCTGAAAGACTCTCTCTTCTGAACGAACAATACATATCCCATACTTCCATTAGGGATAGTTCAGGCTTGGGTGGTAATTGGTTATCTGACGTTGCAGGCTCCCTAGATATCCTTAATTTTGCTTGTAACCCGTACTCCTTCAAAATCTCCTGATATCTTCCCAGGTCAAAATTTCCTTGCCCATCATCAAGCTTCCCATCCTCAAGTTCTATCTGCAATCGTCTTTGCAACTGGCTAGCCTTGCTTTCCCAGCCGTCCATTAGTGAGATACCTGTTGCTAGCTTTATTTGACCCTTGTTGCAATAACTTCTAGGGAAGCAAGCCTTGACACTCCCTGAGTCTACCCTGACGGCTACTTGACCTTTTTTTGATTTACCAGTTGGCGTTTTACTACTGTTTACCATAATGCTCAATTAATGCTCAAAATGTGGATTCCAGTTTTTTAGGTAACTGATTCTCAAACATTGTAGCAATCTTATTGTCCTCAACGATGAGGACAATAGGCATATTGATTCAATGCCGCAATGGAAATATATTCGGTTTGGTTCATAATTGAGGTAGTTTTAAATGATTATTAAAATTATGGAGAATATCGCCGCCGTGTCATTCCCATTCCCATAGTTGTTTTGCGACCAATTCCTGCATACAAAGCAAAATCAGCTAAAGCATTAAGTTGCTTAATTTGTATGGGTTCAATTGCCCCCAAAATCTTGTAGTTAACTTCGCCAATAATGCCAATAAATTTACTACGAGAGTCTGCTAATATTTCTGTGTGAATGTTGACAAAAGAAGGAAATATTGACTCAATGGCAATCTGAGTAAATTCTATGCCACTGTACTTATTCCACCGCGAAAGTAGGGAATTAAAAACAGATTCTCTGGTAGGAAGAGTAGTATCATACTGTCCTTGACGAAAGGCGGTAGGCGTGGAAAAGGTAAGATTTATGGAAGAATTGCTATTGCTAGCTTCTTCGTATAATTGAGCATAAGTGCTGGCATTTGCCCAAGGTTGAATAGATTGGGGTGTGCCTTGAATACTGGTAATATACAAGTCAGCCGGGCCAAGATGCCAAGGGCGATTGGGATTAAGATTTAGCCAGAGTTGGGTAAGTTTGCCAAATAAAGTGTCATCTAATAAAGAGATGCGCCACCAACAAGGAGTTCCGGCGGGAATGGGTTGTTGATGTGAGTATTGCAATTTAGATCCCCCTTTACCTCCCTTCAAAAGGGAATTAATTTGTAAAGGGGAGAGGGTGAAAGCTTTATCTGCGGTGGAATCGTGCAAGCGATCGCCTAATGTGCTATCTACAGAACTAACAAGGGTTAAAAATAGGGCGTGGAGATGTCTACCTGTAAGATACTGTGGTGGAATGGGCGATTGGGGTAGCAAATTCAACACTAAACTATGAGGCATACTTTCTCTTTTTGGTTGTAGACTGAGTGCTTCTTGACTCTACAGTAAACTCAGGAATTTCCTGGAGTTCAGCATCACTCAAACTATACTGTTCACAAACGAGACTTAGGCGATTTCCTGGAGTTTTGACAGCGTTAACAGAATGGGTTAAATCACCTTGAAAATAAACTAAAGTATTGAATTGGGGCTTAATTTGCCCAAGTTGGCGTTTGTGCGATCGCAATACCAGTTCTCCCCCTTCCATATCCGCAGGTACGCGCACATAGAGAACACTCACAACCGCAGGCGGTTCAATGGTTTTGGAGTAGGAACGTAAGGAGCGATCGATATGCGGATCGACACGGGAGCCTTCTTTTAGCTGCAAAGGATTGAGGTAAAAAGCATTACAACTCGGCTGGAGAGCCAAATCGAGATAAGGCTTGAAGTAGGGAAACTGCTGTTCTACTTTTGCTAATCCAGAACGCTGAAATACTACAGAAAATCCTTTAGTGGCGACAAAATCGCGGTTGAGGTTGTTGATAGCGAAGTAAGGACAAGCTTGGATTTCTCCCCACAAGTTGTTTAGGTAATCGCTGGGGAAGGCGTTGGATTGTTGCTGGTAATGTTTCACTGGGGATAGAGGAGCGATCGCTGAATGTGGTATCTAAAATTTTAAAGACTATCGAGTGATGATAGTAGTATTCTTTTAAGTGAGAAAAACTACATAGCGAGAAAGACCAATGAGAATTGATGATTACAATGCAGCAAAGGCACTAACTGAAAAACTTAAAGAGAACTTACCCATTAAAGCACGAGCCGGGAAGGAGTTTTTAAAGACATTAAAGCAAAAAGGAGTAAACGCCGATCCAGACAGAGAATTTGAGATTGATTCCGTTGGCTATTCAGGAGATGAAGGCGGGATTATGTGCGGAGTAAAAGAGCCAAATAATCCCGAAAGTAAAGAACAATATATTTCTTCTATTACTCACCTAAAAATTGATCCTAATCATTCTCTAGCTGCTGAAGTACAGGCTTACCAACGCCAGCGAATACGTAAGCTAATGTTGCAAGATTCCAGAGGTTTTAAAGCCGAGTTAATGACGATAGAGCCTCGAAACAATAAAAGCCGTGCTAAAGGTTTTGGGAAGTGATTAACTCCGAAAACGATATTCTATCCGAACTGGAATTTTTAAATTTTGAATGCCATCAAATTGATAGTATTGACCTCGAATTTGGACATTCTGAATTAGACTGACTGGAGGCATATTCACAACATCATAGCTAATCACTTGATTCGTGAACATGACATCTAACGGATTTAATGGATGTGTACAAGTGAATATACCTTCATAAATTTTATGTTTCGGTAATGGTTCAACCGTCACTTCGGCTTTGCTCATCCATTTACCCAAGCGAATCCACTTTGGTAGTTTGAGTTCTTTTTGAGATATGAGAAAAAACTCAAATAGACTTTCTGGTGCTATTTCCTTTGCTCTGCCAAAACTAGGGATATTTTTCTGTATTTTTTCCATTTCAACATGGTAGTTATTGTTAGCATACTTCCAGGTGTTGAGGATGGAAGAATGATTGAGCGATCGCGCCGGAGTTACATAAATTTCCTGTTGATTGAGTGGCGTTAAATGCTCCTCATATTTTGGCACTTGTTCAGGACAAAAGTAGCGATAGGAATGTTCTTCAGCAACGGTAGTAGAGTAGGTTTTGCTATCAACTAAACCCAACGCATAACAGAGAGCATAATTGTGAATAATTGCCTCTGTTTCATACAATCGCCCGATTTCACGAGTTGCGTAATAGAGGCTGTCATGAAGTTCTATTTGACAACGGTAAATAAACACCATATTGCTTACTCCGCTACAGCAGCAGCTTTCTTATTACCCTTGGGATCTTTCTTCGCGTCTTTCTTACCTGATTTAATAATCCATGTTTGAGCATAAACAGATGATTCCGCATTTGCTTGACTCAACATTTCTTGCAATCGAGTTTCATCACTGGTGATAGATTTCACTTCACTCAAAAGTTGTGTGAAGGATGCACCAACAAAATCAGTATGAGAAATGCACTCTTGAGACATTAGAGCAGTAATTGCTTGTGTAGCCGCCTCTAAAACCTCGTCTTCATTGAGCGGATCGGGAGGATTAATTTGCTTTGGAGTTGCATTGCTCATTACGTCATATATCTTTTGTGTCCAGAGAAGATTACTAACAATCTCACCATCAGCGAAAATGACTCCAACTAACTCATTACGCACTCTACCAGTACGGGTAGTCTGCGCTCCGTAATGGCGTGTCCTGAGAATATTATTGAAAACGTAAAGAAATCCAGCTTCAGTGGGATCTTTGAGCGTGACAATACTGGGAAAAAAGACTTGAGGTAAGATATGATCTTGACTATTAATACGGCTGGTTACTTCCCCTTGACGGCTCATTGTCCCATTTTCAAAAGGTGCATTGAGGGTAAAGTTAAGATGAGAATCATCAAAGGGTGTAATAGAGTAAGCTGTGTCTACAACTACTTTAGATTTCTCAGAACCAGAATCACCAATAGCAAAACCGTAGAGAATACAATCAGGAGTAGTTTTGCTGAAATCTACGTTGTAGTCGCATTTTTCCCAGTCACCAATTTTGTAGTTACGTAATAATTCTCTACCTGTTAAACGTTCTGGTGTAGACTGCTTGCGCTTAAACATTACCAAGCGACTAATAGGTTCTTTGTTTTCAATTCCAGCACGTACTCTTGCTTTATTTAGTTCGCCATCTGTCTGAAATAAAGGATAAGATTCTGTAACACGAATAGTAATGAAATGAACATATTTTCCCATTGGTTTAGCAGGGATTACATCGTGAAAAAATTTAGAATCGAGTGTTTTCAAGAATTTCATGATTTGATTGCTCCGATTTAGTTATTTGGAAAAAAAGAATAAATTAGACTGATGCTTCAAGTTCTAATTCAGGAATATCATCAGGTTCATCTTGCGGACGTGCTTTACGTTCTTCATCATCTGCTAGACGATAAAGGTATTCACAGGTATCTCTAATTAAATTGAGTTGAGTACCTGCTAAACGTGCGCGATCGCTTTTAAAGCTTCCCTCAAATATTTCTTTTACAAAATACTTAGAGAACTCATAAACTGCTTGACGTTCTTCTTCGGAAGTTAAGGCAGGTTTCCACTTACCATCAATTAAAGTTAATGTTGGTTTTCCTTCAGCCGCTCTCCGTCGCACATTGTTCATCAGCTTGGCTAGACGAGCCGCTACCACATCTATTAAAGAATCAGTGTCACTAGCCATAGATTTATCAATTTTCAAAATTACATCAGCAGCTTCATCAATTGGTTTGAGAATTGCATTAGCTTTGGCATATTGACTTTTAGAACGATAAAAACGACGGTAGAGTTCTGTTAACTTACGCAGTTGATTCACAGCTTTTCCTTCTGGTTCAAAATAGTGATAAAAATCCAAGTATAGGCGAACTTTCGCCATAGGTACAGAATCAATTTTGTCTTGCTTTCGCAACCATTTATTAAGGTAATGGAAGACATAGAGGGGACTGGTTTCTAAATCTCGTGCCAAATCTGCTAACTTTCCCCAATCTGGATCGCCATCTTTTTTACGGTTAACTTCCAAGTGAATAGAATAAGCAGCAGTGAGAGTATTGAGGGGAGAAAATTCACGATTTTCTGAACTACGAGGTAGAATGCTATCTAAACGATAGTTATCTTTTTGAATCAAAGAACGAATCGCTTGATGTTCTCCATCAATTAAAACTGTTTGTTCAAAATCAGCACCACTAATGAAAGGTGGTACAGGTGATTCTGATGCTACGACTTTCACATCGAGAACAAGCGGTAACGCTAATGCTAACCAAGCGGGTGTTACCCAAGATTCTGTATCTGTAGCCTCTCTTCCAGGCGGTAAGCCTAAAAAGAAAAATGTCAGAGTTTCATGTTCTGGAAAGCTAATTTTGAAAGTGCGATCATCTTCTGGTTTTAGATTTTCTTTAATCAAGAGAGAATCAACTTTTTGATAATCATCAATTTGAAACTTTGCAACTTGATTTTCTGCGATAAAATGCTTACGCATTTCGGCATCAAACCGAGTTCGAGAAAATTGATTGTAAGCCTTTTGCAAAAATTTATTGGTTTCTGGGGTAAAAAAGTAAGTTGGATAAAGGTAGAGATAACGATATTTGCGTCCTTCAAAATCTGCTCCTACGGCATTTGTTTGGTTCATCAAAATTTGTCTCAACATAATTTCAATTGACCAAATTGAGCAAATTTGCCGTTTAGCAGCTTGAGCATTAAATAAAATCTGACGATTACTGTAGACTTGAGGAGCAAATAAAGTCGCTGATTCCATCTGTTCAGTTACAGTATATGAAGAACTAGAAATTGCACAAACGTTTTCTCGTCCTCTACCTGTAATTTTGGCGGCATTATAGCGTTTAAGTTCAACTAAAAATGAGTCTGGGTTTGGTTCTATAACTGCGCCTGTTGGTAAAAAAATAACTTGATTGACATAAGTTTTTAAGTCATCCCAGCCATCGGGCATATCCTGAAACTCTGCTAAAATTGGTCTAATAAAAGCAGCAATATGATTTACCATTCCTTTCATAATTTTCAGAATTTGAGCAAAGCTTAATCCTGAATGATTACGAAAGTATTTTGCTGCTAGGTAATACCAATCAAGAGGTACACCACCTGTTTTTTTCAAAGATTGAATTTCTCTGACGGCTGGAATTTCTGCTGACAATTCCAAATATTCAGCTAGCTTTTGTGTCAAATCCAAATCTGGAATACTTTTTCTCTGATTTTTTGTTAGCTGTTTCTGCCAATCATTAACTTTTTCGCACCAACTACCCCAAATCCCTCGACACAAAACATCACCAAATTCTGCCAAGCGATCAATGCGAATTTCATTAGCAATTTGTAAATTTAAGTGTGCTGATAGTTCGCCTTGTGCTTGATAATTCAGCAAGCTTTCGCCTCGCTTACCAGCAGAAGCAGGTTTTGTGTCTGGAAGTACCCGAGAAGCAGCATTAATGCTAACTTCCATTAATTCAACTACATCAAAAAATAACCAGTAATAATCTGCAAATTTAAAACCCTTGCCATCACGATTAAAACCTGTCTGTCTTTCCTTCAGTTTCTCTGCACATAAGTACTTTATTTTGGTAATAACTTGTTCAGGAATTCCATCAGTTGTAATCGGAGGAGCATCAACAGTAGCTAAATAGACAACGCCATCAGGTAGATAGAGTAAGGGTGTATAAAAATCTTCAGGATGTGCTGCAATTAAAGCATTATTGAAAATATTTGTGAGAATTCCACGATTTTCTGAAAGGGAATGATAAGTAAGTTGTAATTGATGATTGCTTAATCTTGCAAGCAATGTAGGTAAACGACCATTTTCTACATCTCTCGGATGTTTAATTACTGAAGCAAATAAATCAGATAGTGAAACTAAGTCAATTAGAACCTGTCTAATTCTGCTATCTAGTCTTTCATCATTTGAAGGTTTTAATCCACGAGTAATCAACCCTAAATTTGAATCATTTTTAACTCCTGCATTGCTGCTAATTTCAATAATGTCATCGATAAGTTCTTCCCATTCTTCACCTAGTAAGTGGTATAAGCCAAAATCTAAAATCTTTTTGTTAATGTACCCACGTCCCAAGTTCGGAGCATCTTCTTTTTTTGGTGGTTCTTCTTCCCAATTGCGAATGATAAAATTTTGTTCTAACCAATCTCGATAGTCAGGGAATTTTTCATAGTCATGCAGCAAGTAAGAAACAATAAATACAGAGGATTGCAAATCTTCACAATTACGCTTAACTGGATTTGTGCCTATTCCTTCTGCTTGTAACTTCCTCAAAATCCGATAGCTGGGAAATAGACCATTAAGTAAGTGAGCAAGTATAGATTGGTCGCCAGCGTTGTCTCTACGAACAGGATTTTTACCTGCGGCTGCGCGTTTGGCATTTATAATTTCTATCGTGACTTCAAAGAATTTACCGCCTTTAGCGGTTGCGCCTGCTAACTGCCGAATTAAATTAGGTAAGACATAATCTGCAAACTTTTCTAGGATGCGATCGCCTTCATTTCCTTTTGCCTTTTTTACAGCTTCTTTAAATAACCGAATTGTGAGAAGTTCGCGTTTGACAGGCGATTCATCATCTTCATCCTTTCCTGAATCAAAATCTGGTACTTCTTCCGGTAAATCATCATCAAATTCGTTCATTAATTTGCTTCCTCGCTTTCAATAGCTTGATATTCGAGTATTTTTGCTTGTTGAATAATCCATAATTTACCTATCACATCGGCGGATTCTAGCCCAGTGATTAATATTTCAATAGCTTCACGCCAATCAGCAAATGTGTAGCGAGAGAGTAAACGAATAATTACAATTTCTGAATAGTTAGAGGGATTATATTTCAGACGATTTCCAAAGCCGCGATCGCAAGTGACTAAACATCTACCCTCACGGCGACAAACATCAATAACTTCGGGATCGGGTGCAGAACTTAAGCCTTGTCCTGGTACTGTTGCAACATCGTGTCCTGCTAATTGCAATAAAGTTACAACGCGCAAGTCGATATTTTCATCTAGCTTTAATTTCACGCACTTGCTTCCTTTTTTTTTGTCAAAGGAAGTTCCACAAAAACATCCCGCGCCATCTCTGCACCGTAGGCGATACAAGCCAGTACATCTTCTCTTTCTATGCTTGGATAAGCTTCAAGAACTTCTTCAATTGTTGTACCACCAGCTAAATAATCAAAAATTAGAGAAACCCAAATACGATGTCCGCGAATGCACGGTTTACCAAAACAAATGTTCGGATCGATGGAAATACGAGAAAGCAAATCATTGTTAGTCATGTAGCTTCACCTCTAATAGCCTCTAGTTCTAACATATCCATCCTTCATCATCCTTTGGCTTCCAATGCCAAGTTAAGGTTTCCAATAACAGCGCATCTTGTCCAAAAGTAATGGTGTAGCGGGGATGGCTATCTTCTGGCTCGTCAGTAAGGGGGTAAGCTTGAAAATGCATAGGTAATCCGAGAGTGGCGCGTAAAAAGTTGCGATCGCGGTCTGAAATGAAGCACACTAGTTTACGTCTACTCACAGCATCACTAATTTGGTTGATACCGTAACCGTGTCGTTGCGAAATCTCTAAACCTTGTAGTTCGTGTTGTTTATCTGGTAAAACTTGCACCTTACCAGATTTAGCTAATTCTCTCAGATTCCCTGGATAATAGAAGTGCCAATCTTCCCGCACATCCCGATAGCCTTTGAACTTTAGATAACACAAACCTTTATCAAAGCGAGTAGTAATTACTCCAGCTTTCTCGGCTTCTACCATGAAGCTATTTTTATCCCATAACTCGAAAATAAAGTTATTGAGAATACCAGGAAGATTATACATTTTAAATCTTTCTGCTTCTGGCTCATCTGGATTAGTTAAGTCATAAATTGCACAATCTAACTGGCTACTTCCCCGAAAACTTCTAGCCTCATCAATAATTTTTGTTTTTCCTTCACTCTGACAGCGATAAAACTGTGCGTTCATCTGTTTAATGCTAATTCCCAAAGCATTTTGAACACTAGTACCAAATTTCTTAGCTACCTCTGGATATTTCTCTTTGATATGATAGTTTCCTTGCAGCTTTGAATAGATATAAGCTGACTGTATACCACCCCATCGCTGAGGATATCGCTCAAACTGATTTTTAAATGTCCAAAATTTATCAATGGCATTTTTAAAACTAATGCGGTCATAAGTTTCACCATCTTCTAAAGGATGAGATTTGTCTACAAATAGCCTTGCAACAAGAAAGTTAGGTATTAAAGCATAAGCTTGATAAGTTTCAAAACCTTCATGTCTGCCAACCCTACCAAATCGTTGAATAAAGTTTCCCGCATCAGCAGTTTCAAAAACTAAGAAATTAATCCGAAAGTCTACCCCAACATCAATTGTAGACGTACCCAAAAGTAAATCTGCTTCGGCAACTGATTGAGACTTTTCTGTTTCTCCAGTTAAGCCAGTATTTTCTCTAACCTTCCATCGCGGTTCAAAAATAGGTTTTAACTTATCTATTAGTTTTTTAACTGCTGCGATGGAATTTAAAATAATTGCACCTTTGCTGTTAGGATAGTCTTGAAAAAACTTTAAAATCACCGTTTCAGCATTTTCTTCTATCCATTTATAGCTAGAACTAAGATTAGACTCTATTCCTTGAGCAAAGCATAAGTTAATAGGTTGACTAATCTGCCGCCACCCATCGGTTGAATCATCTGATGAAAATTTGTAAGCTCCAACAGCATCTGGAGCAATTTCTTTATATCTAAGTTGAGCCTTTTCTAGAAAAGTCTTTAACAATTCGTTAGGTGTAGCAGAAAGGAAGAGAAATTTTTTATGATTATCGCCAGTGTGTTTAATTAAAAGTATTGTATTGATAACACTAGCTATTTGTGACGATGAAAATATATGAAATTCATCATAGATAAATAATTTATAATTTTCATCTATACCTCTGAATAACCTGTCAGGATTATCTATCTTTCCTCTCAAGTAGTAAAAATTATGGATGTAATGGAAAATATCAGGGTTCGTCAGTAGAATTTCATAGTTAGTAGAAAAATCTTCTATGCCATCTCGTTTGGAAGACAGCTTACCAGTAGCTATATATTTTTCCAAAATAGCCGCATTTAAGCGATTAATTTGAGGTTCGTACTTGGGTTTAAATTTATCTTTGTATCCTTGAACCTGTTTTTCTTGATCTCGTGCAAGTTCATTTGTGGGATACATTGCTAAAGTGTACGTGCGATTTGTCATCGCTGACAAATAAGCAGCCAAACTTTTACCATCGCCTGTTATCGCTCTATTGAAGACAACATCAATATTTGGATCTTGTAATGCTTGATAGGTTTCTGCTTGATGCCAAGAAAGCGACCAATCTTTAGGTAATTTCACCCCGTTAGGTGTGTTAACGGTTTGAGAATAGACAGGTTTGAGATTTATGCTGTAATTTTCGGACATATCCTTGGAAATTCCTTGTAAATGCTTAGTTTATCTAAATTGCTATGTTGAAAGAATGACAAACTTATGAATTCAAGCAATTTCTGCCACCAATGGCGGCAGTTTTTATATATGTGCTAAGAAATACCACTTACAAATTTCTGCAACCATTGGTTGCAGTTTTTAGATGGGTATAAAACATCTCCAGCCTATTTCTCGCACCAATGGTGCGAGTTTTTCAATTTACTTAAAAACTGTCCGTAACTCGTTGTTATTCCCTATAATGCCATGCAAAATAGAAGTTGCCAAGATATATCCGTATAAAAGTGTCCGTATAAAATATGAGTCGAAAAGGTCAATCTATTACACTGTCGATATCAGAACGTGATAAAGCCGAGCTAGAAGCGATCGCTCGTGAATTCGGTATGATGTGGGGAGAGGAGCAGCCTAATATCTCCAAGTTAATTAAAGCGATCGCTCAACGTAAGTTACTCATCGGTAACAATAACGATTGGAAAGAACCACGCATCAGGGCATTACATCGCTGTATCAATGCGTTGACAGATATCGGGCAAATTGAACAAGCTCAAATCATTGCAAACTTACTTCTCGAACGCAGCGAACTATCATTACCACTGCGGGACGAAATCGAACGTTTCTTAGAGAATTTGCCCCCACCTTGGCGCTTAGAAATAGACCGCTATATCTTGCGCGAACAGCCCTTTCAGCTTTCCTATCAAGATGCAACTGGACGTTTATTAAATTTTACGGTTCGCCACGCCAAAGCAGCACCCCATGAAAAGCGACAATATCTTGATTGCTGGTGCGAAGAGACAGAAGGAAACTTTGATATCCCAGAACTGGTTCACAACTGGAGTTTGCGATTAGACCGAATTACGGATGCGGCGGTGACTTCAATTTCCGGTGAGTGGCGTACTAATTTGGATGAGATAAAAGTAGAAATGCACTTATTAGCAAATTTGGCTTTTGCTTATCAAGCTAAACCAGAAGATGATATCCATGAATGGCTATCAGATAAACCAAAAGTTCGACGAGTGATTAGGCGAGTATCGAGTACATTTTGGTTTATACGGGAAGTGATGCAGTATGCGCCAGATTGTGTAGTGATATTACCAGAGAATGTGCGCGATCGCCTCAAACAAAAACTCCTCACCCTCTGCCAGTTATACGATATTGAAACCAGGAGTTAAGTCTTGTGGGATAGGCATCTTGCCTATATTAGGCAAGAACCTATGAAAATAGATCGGTTCGGCAAGGCAGAAATCCTCATAATCGATCAAATTAATTTCCTATTTACTGAGAGCTTTGTCAACCCACGCGATTGCTATTAAGGCGGGCGAAGCAGCGCCTTCCAGTTAAAAAAATATCCAATTGTAGGGGCGCAAGGCCTTACGCCCCTACAAATCTAGAAATAATTTGGGATAATTTATTTTTTGCAAGTCCCTAAGAGACTATTATGTTCCCGGACGAGAGCGAATGCGATCGGGTATATGATGGCGATCGCCTAATATTTCTAATAAAGGGCCATTAACGTCAAATTTCACCATACTTACCGACGCGACCAAAATATTCACCCGATAGCGATAGCGTCCCAAATCAATACCCAGTAAACTGCAAAGCATAATCCGAATCGTAGCTTTATGAGAAACTACTAAAACATTACCTTGGGGATGTTTTTCTTGAATTTCAGCAATTACAGGCATAGAACGGTTAGCAATATCTACCGCAGTTTCTCCACCTAGTGGTGCATTCCAAGCTGGTTCTGTCACCCATTTAACATAGTTTTCTGCGTAATTCTTTTGGGCAAACGATTTACTCTTAGTTTCCCATTCGCCGTAACTACCTTCTCTAAGTCCGTCACGCAACTGCATATCTATACCGATAGCATCACAAAATGGCTTGGCAGTTGCAATTGCGCGCTTCATCGGGCTAACATAAACCCCTTCCCACTTCAATTGTTGATAAACATCGGCAAAAGCGGATGCCATCTGCATACCTTCAGAAGTCAACTCCGCATCAGTTTCACCGCAGAAATTACCACTTTGACTAAAAGTAGTTTCTCCATGTCGCAGTAAATATAAATTGAGTGTCATAGCTTGTATGCGATTAGGATAAAGGAGTTTGTGCAAAAATAAAATAGCATCAATCTCGCGATCGAGTCTGTGACACCAGGACAAAGTAATCAACCAAAAAAGTCAATCAACCACAATCCGCATCCCTTATCGTAAAATCTGGTCAATCATCCTATTGGCTTGCGAATCGTAACTACCCCCAAATAAATTGAAGTGATTCAAAATGTGATACAGGTTATAAAGCGTTTTTCTCTGCTCATAGCCTGCATCTAACGGAAACACCTCGTTGTAACCTTTATAAAACGCTGCTGGGAAACCACCAAACAATTCGGTCATGGCGATATCAACTTCTCTATCTGCAAAATAAGTTGCTGGATCGAATATTACAGGTTCTCCCGATGCAGTACACCCAGCATTTCCGCCCCATAAATCGCCATGTACTAAAGAAGGTTGCACTTGACGATCTGCCAAGAGTTCAGGGATAGCTGCTAATAACTTGTCTTCTTTGGGGAAATTACCTCCCCGCCGCCTTGCCAACTGAAATTGATAACCCAGACGATGTTTAATATAAAATTCCGTCCAGTCTGCTGTCCAAGTATTAATTTGAGGTGTGGAACCAATGGTATTGTTAATTTTCCAACCAAAAACTTGACTATTGCTAGCTTTATGCATCGCTGCTAACTTGCGTCCCATTTCTAGCCACGAATTGCTGTTACCGCTACCAAGTTCCAACCATTCCAGAACGATGTAACTAGAATTATCAGCAGTACCCCAGCAAATTGGTTTGGGGATGCGAATACTAGCTGTTGCTAGCATTTCCTTTAAACCCAACGCCTCAGCTTCAAACATTGCTACTTGGGATGCAAGGTTTTGTTTGACGAAGTAGGTTATCTCACCATTAGAGACAGCATAACCTTGGTTGATACACCCGCCACCAACCGATCGCCGTTGCTGACTCTGGAATTTTTCGCCAGTCACCTGGCTAATATGGGTGTCGATTTGAGTCCACATGATTAAATTGGGGAGTGGGGGATGAGGGGGCAGGGGAGCAGGGGAGCAGGGGAGCAGGGGGGCAGGGGAGCAGGGGAGCAGGGGAGCAGGGGGGCAGGGGAGCAGGGGAGGCAGGGGAAGAATAATTAATTATTGATTAATTATTCTTCCCCTGCCTTATTCCTAATTTTTAATTTACGGCTTGACGAAAATTACACCATAAGCTTCAGGAGATAGATACTCTTTGGCTGCTTGCATCAAGTCTGTTGCATCTTGGCTCTGAATTATCGCTGGGTAGTTAAAGGCGGGTTCCAAATCTCCCACCAAAGATTGATAATAACCATACAACCCAGAGCGATCGCTTGGTGTTTCGTTACCAAATATAAATCTGTTAGCTACTCGCTGCCGTATACGAGCAATTTCTGATTCTGTTATCAACTCTGTTTGTAGTTTGCCAATGTGTTGAGCGATCGCATTCTCTACAACTGGTAAATTTTCTACTGCGCATTTAGCTGAAATATAAAATACCCCTTGTAGCTCGTTGCTCATGTTGCTCACAGAAATTGAAGAAACTAATCCCCGTTCTTCCCGTAAATCCCTCACTAGTCTTGATGTGCGTCCGTGTCCTAAAATTCCGGCTAAAACATCCAATCCATAGGTACGATCTAACTGAGTCATTCCTGGAACCCGCCAAACCATTACTAGCCTTGCTTGTTGCAGACTTTCATCGATAAATTCTCGACGAACAATTTCTGTAAATGGTGACTCAGGATTTAGTGAGGAGTGAGGAGTAGGCTTGCCGTGACTTGTACTGAGCGTAGTCGAAGTAGCGTAGCCGAACGGGAGTGGAGAGTGGGGAGTTTTAGTGGCTTTTGTAAATCCTTCCGCAACAGTTGCAATTAATTCTTCCACGGGCAAATTGCCCACAGCCACAGCCGTAATTGACTGGGGTTGATACCAATTAGCATGAAAATCTCGCATCTGCTGGGGTTTAAGTCCGGCAATCACCGATTCTGGCCCCAATACTGCACGGCGATAGGGTAGACGATCAAAAGCTGTCTCCATCGCCCGCCTATATGTACGCCGTTGGGGATTATCTTCTGAACGCCTAATTTCTTCTAAAACTACCAATCGCTCGCGTTCAAAAGCATCATCAGGAATACTCGCGTTCGATACTACATCTATTTGTAGTGGCGCAAGCTCGGCAAAATCTTTGGGGGCAGTAGTTATATAGTAATGAGTATAGTCTTGGCTAGTAGCGGCATTGGTGACAGCACCCCGTTCTTCAATTCGACGTTCAAACTCGCCACTTGCCAGTCGTTCTGTTCCTTTAAAAATCATGTGTTCTAAAAAGTGAGCCATACCGTTAATGGCATCAGGTTCTACAGTAGAGCCAACTTTTATCCACAAGTTGAGGTTTACGGCTTCAACTGGCATTTGCTCGGCAATGATTGTCAAACCATTGGGCAACTTGTGCAGCGTCGGAGCATTGAGACGGGGAAATTTCCGCAGGGTTGAGGTCATTGCTACTTGTGTGTTAGGAGCATATTACTCTCTTATCTTATCTGCGACTCTAAAATAAGCACTGCGATCGCTTCTCGACAAAAAAAGAAGCGATCGCATTAGCAAGAGACGCAAACAAGACTTGACAGCTTGTGTACTTCATCAACTTGAAATTAGCTGTATATACCCGAAACATCTATCCAAAGTTTTGAAACTTTGGATAAATGCCTACTAGACACGCACTCGAAAGCAATGTCTGATTAACATACATAGAAATCAATACCCTCTTAGAGTTGATAAGGGCTTTACTTATAAAAGTTAGCAGAAGTAAGTTTCTTAATTTCTGCCTAACTATCTATATTGATGCAATGCCCAGTCTCCTATCTGTCATATCTATCGTTGCGATCGTATCTATCGTTTCGATCGTTTCTGTCATATCTATCGTTTCGATCGTTTCTGTCATATCTGTCGTTTCTGCGATCGCCAACTGAAAACTCAGCTCGGCAACCATTTCTCACCCAAATACGATTTCTCCGATAGCCCCAATTTCCTCTACAACTGGTGTTAGACAATTGCCTGACAAGCCTCACTCTGCCTCTTGTATCTACCGAACAAGTATTCCTTCGATTATTTTGGCTTGAACAAGTTATTATCTCTTCAGCCGAAGCTGGAGCAGCAATACTCAAAAGTGTACCGATACCAAGACTAGCAACCAGAAAGGTCGCAGCAATTGTGGGAAGGCGCATAATCATAATAATAAAATGCTAGATTTCTTCCAGATTTCAGAAACAAAAACTATAGTAATTCTAGCAAATTGCATTCAGAGCCAATGCATAAATCAGATTAAATGCAAAAAATATTTGCATTTTGAACTTCATCAAAGATAACAGGTTCTATCAAGCACTTAAGCATTCTAAGGGTTTGAAGTATTTTGTGCTACAATATCTATTTCAAGCGTTATACAAAAATGCAAAAATGGATACTATTAATTTTTATAAAGCTTTAAGAGGTGAAAAACTATCTAGTTCAATTGGAGATATTACATTTACAACCCATTATGTTGGGGAATTAATTATAACTTCAGGAAGATTAGTAGGGAGCATCCCAGTTTTTATTTAGCGAGCAAATATTAATCCATTAAGATAGGCACAACGATGAGCTAGAACTTGAGGAACGTTATCAATTTTCCATTGTGCCCCAGAAATTTTAATTCGACGATCAATCTGCTTAACAGTGGACTCTACAGCACCAGAACCAATTGAGCAAATCTGTTCGGCTTGATAATACTGGTAATTGACTATACGGTGTCGATGTTTCTCAATGTAAACACAGAAATTAAGAGCTTGTTTGATTTTACAGTCAGCAAATAAAGCGATTGCCTCATCTACTTTGCCCTTCCAAAGTAAACTTTTTGCCTTGTTGTTTCTTTTGATTGAACCACCTACTTTATGTAGGTTTTCCATGAGATGAAACCAATCGAGTATTTCGCGGCGTTCAATAGGAGGAGTAAATTCACGAATAATATTCCAAATTCCGTCATGTCCATCTCCAATACAGGTCAGTATAGGAGCCATGATTTGGCTGTTGACCCAATTGACTACAAGATTATTTTCTTGGAATGAGGCTGCGTAGTTTACCGCCGTAGGCATCGCAGCCAAGTTGTGCAGACGTACAGCTTTATAACCTTTCCAGTCACAGGGTTGTCCAATTGGTGTACGAATACGAATATTTCCACCATCTACACTCAACTCTTCAACTGTTGACTCTGATAAAGGTAATTCAAAATTTTGACGGTGTACAAGTCGCTGCTGAACACTTTTCGATACTTCAACCCCAGTCAAATATTTAACATCTTCTGCCGCTCGTTGGTATGATACTGAAGCGCTAGTTCGGAGGCAACAGGCTTCTAAATATGGACTCAGTTGGCTATGAGGCAAGAGTTATAGCTTTTGTGCTTGAGAACTTGTAATTGGTAGCTCTCCAATGATACTTTTTACTTTTCGTTTATATCCTGTGTTTTCTCCCGTGACATTTTCGATAAAAAAACCCCTACTTCTGGCATGACATATTCTTGCATTTGAGAACGTACTACTTCTTCTATCTTTGCCAAGCTTTTGATTTGCTCACTATTGGCGTTTTTGTACAGTATCTTCGCTATTGCACGAGAGTATTCTATGACCTGTTGATGTTCTTCGGGAGTCATGGATGCACCTGGTATTGATCACTTTATTGTCCCTTGATAGTGTCTAATTACTCCCCTACCTCATATTTCTGTAACAATCTTTTGGTCTTACTTATTTATTATTGATGGAAGAATAAAAACTGGGATGCACCCGATTAGTAGCTTGCGATCCACTTGCTTTTCCTGATAGTGAAGCTTTTCAAAAGTCTTTACCAATTGGTAAATATCCTGTTTTCTTAATTGTTGAGCATTATCCAAGAAATAATGACCAAAGAGTGGCTTATGCCATAATTCGTATTAGCGAACAAACTCCCGTAAATTGGAAATTAGGTATTTGCTCTGATGAAGAACTAGCTTCGCTTACAGAAAATGACACCTTGGGTTATCCAGTTGATTCTGGAACCGGTTGCTTTATGGATTTTGATGCAGTAAAAATTCTTGACGATTCAATATACTATGCATACATTGCTAATCCCCAAGAAGAAAGCTTGATAGACCTGATTCAAGATGAATTAAGAAAAAATTACAGACCTACATGGGATTGGGCAAATATTTGTATAGATAAATCTACCCAATTAAATATAATTGCCTTTTCATCAGGGTATGGAGATGGTATTTACCCAACCTACTTTGGATACGACACCGAAGATAAAATTGTTAACATTGTCACTGAGTTTTGAATATTAAAATAATCAAAATTGCTGTCGGATTATACAAGTAGTATTCCAACCCAAAGAGCGCTCCAAAACACTGAGTGATAGAGCGCACCTTGGGTTGGCTTTTTTGGTATTAGCAATGAAACAAACGATATTGCTGTTTATGCCGCTTAATTGGATAAAGTCGGTTAAGACTTTGGTTTATAAGTCGAAGCAACGTGTAATTCTTTCAACTGTTTAGCATCTACACTCGAAGGCGCATCTGTTAACAAACAACGTGCTTGTTGTGTCTTCGGAAAAGCAATTACATCCCGAATGGATTCTTCTCCAGCTAACAACATTACCAAACGATCTAAACCGTAGGCGATGCCACCATGCGGCGGTGTACCATATTCAAATGCTTCTAAGAGAAAACCAAATTTACTTTGTGCTTCTTCAGGAGATAAACCGATCGCTTCAAACACTTGCTGTTGAATTTCTCGCTGATAAATCCGCAGACTTCCGCCGCCAACTTCTACCCCGTTGAGTATTAAGTCGTAAGCTTGGGCGCGTGCAGTCTTTAAATCGCTCAAATCATCAGGATGTGGTGCTGTGAACGGGTGGTGTAATGCTTCTAGACGCTTTTCGTCAGCATTCCACTCGAACATTGGGAAATCTGTAATCCAGAGTAAGTTGATTTTTTCAGGATCGATTAAGTTAAATTCTCTAGCGATCGCTTGTCGTAATCTATCTAAAGTTTTATTAACTGTAGCAGCATCACCAGCCCCAAACAACAGCAAATGTCCAGCTTTTGCACCTGTACGGCGCAAAATTTCTTGTTTTTGTTCTTCGCTTAAGTTGTCTTTAATTGCCCCAATGGTGTCAATTTCGCCATCATCCCTAACGCGGATAAAAGCTAAACCTTTAGCACCGGCTTCGCTGGCTTCTTTAAATAAATCGCCACCTGGTTTAATGCGGACATTAGAAATTACATCGTTACCGTTGGGAATGGGGAGGATTTTGACGATACCACCATTGGTAACAGTGTCCCGAAAGACTTTAAAACCAGAGTCTTTCAAGATATCTGAGACATCAACTAATTCCAAACCATAGCGTGTATCTGGTTTATCACTACCGTAGCGTTCCATCCCCTCAGCATAAGTAAGACGCGGGAAAGGGCGCTGTAACTCAATGCCTTTAACTGTTTTGTAGATATGGCAAACTAAATTCTCGTTTAGTTCGATAATTTCTTCTTGGGACATGAAGCTCATTTCCATGTCCAACTGCGTGAATTCTGGTTGTCTATCGGCGCGTAAGTCTTCGTCACGAAAACAACGGGCAATCTGATAATATCTATCTAAGCCGGATACCATCAGCAATTGTTTAAATAGCTGGGGTGATTGCGGCAAAGCATACCATTCACCAGGATTGACGCGACTGGGTAGAACATAATCCCGCGCTCCTTCTGGGGTAGAACGGGTAAGAATTGGGGTTTCGACTTCGATAAAACCTTCCAAATCTTCTAAATAACGACGCATGGCTTTGACAATTTGATGACGCAGTTGCAAATTTTGCGCCATACGTTCGCGTCGCAAATCCAAATAACGATATTTCAGCCGTAAATCTTCCCGCACTGTTTCGGTGTCAGCTACAGAAACTTGGAAAGGTAACTGTTTGCGAACAGCATTCAGGAGTTCAATTTTATCGGCGTAGATTTCTACCTCGCCTGTGGGGATGCGGGTATTCAACGATTCTTCAGGACGTTGTGTTACCCTACCAGTGATTTTGACAACATATTCATTTCGCAGGGCGTTCGCATGTTCGTAAGAATCTGGGGTGCGTTGCGGATCGCTGACGATTTGGACAATTCCAGAGCGATCGCGTAAATCTAAAAATATCACACCACCATGATCGCGGCGACGGTCTACCCATCCGTAAAAGGTAACAGTTTCTCCAATATGTTCTTTTCGGAGTTCGCCGCAATAGTGAGTTCGCATAAGTCTTAGTTATTGTTTCCGGGCTAGATTGGCAAGAAAATGTCAAAGCCTTCCCATTATCTAGCATCAATAGTAATTGTAGTAGTTCTGGTGAAAGAAAAAATCAAATAATCTCACCCTATATATACAGCATCTTTCATGTATTTGAACCACACCCAATACTTGTCGGGTTTTGGGGGAAAGGGACTCATGTTAAAAGGGAAAAAACCTTATCCAGAAAGGCAGAGGGCAGGAGGCAGGAGGTAAAAACCTTGCTATTCCTGAGATTTACGCTTGTCATTATCTCCTAATCTACTTGGCAACTCTATATATCGAGCCTTCCACTCCTTTTCCCTTTAACCGAGTCCTAGGGGCGCAAGGCCTTGCGCCCCTAGCGCGTGGTCTATTTACTATTTTGGTTGATTAGGACGATTTTCTTGGGGAGAGGCTCCGCCATCGCCAGGAGGATGAGGTGGAACTCCCAATGCCGCCTTTAACTGGGCTTCTGTAACTCCTAACTTTGTCGCTGCGGCTGCAAAATCAGGTCTGGGTGGGCGTTGATTGCGATCGCCTTCGCCTGGATTTGGCGGATTGGCTGGAACTCCTAACGCCGCCTTTAACTGGGCTTCTGTAACTCCTAACTTTGTCGCTGCGGCTTTAAAATCAGGTCGAGGTGGGCGTTGATTGCGATCGCCTGGATTTGGCGGATTGGCAGGAACTCCCAATGCCGCTTTTAACTGGGCTTCTGTAACTCCTAATTTTGTTGCTGCGGCTTTAAAATCAGGTCTGGGTGGGCGTTGATTGCGATCGCCTGGATTTGGCGGATTGGCTGGGACTCCCAATGCCGATTTTAACTGTGCTTCTGTAACTCCTAACTTCGTTGCTGCGGCTGCAAAATCAGGTCTGGGTGGACGCGGCCGTTCGTTTGATGGTTCGTTGGGCGGTTGTTGCGCCTGTGCAATTCGATTGAATTGATTAGCGGCATTTGCTTGATTGAGTGAAAGAAAACCAAATGTGCCAACCAGAACAGGAATCGCTGTTACTACTAGTACTCTACGAATATTCATCATTAAATCTCCAAAGGTTTATATTTCTAATTAAGTCTTCTCAAAATAACAGTTTGCCCTGTTTCTAAATTACAGTTTTGTAATTTAGAAACAACAATACTCTGACGAGATCGCCGCTGAGGGCGAGGCGAAAAGCTAGGGTGCATAAATTAACGGTTATTGCGTTCTACCCGATTTTGAACTGCTTCTGGATTATGAGCCTGGGGACGTTGGGGAGTACGCTTTTTCTGATGGGGACGGGGTTTAGAATGTCTGATTTGTGGTTTTTTCTCAGATATTTCTGGTTTGTTGGGCTGTTGTGAAATCTCGGCGTTCCGATGAGATGGATTAGCGGCATTTGCCTGATTGGGTGCAACAAAACCGAATGTACCAATCAAAAAAGGAATTGCTGCTACAGCTAAGACTCGACGGATATTCATAAAAATCAACCTTCAAAAGCTAGGGTGTTCATATTTCTAATTGAGCCACCTCAAAATTACAGCTTTCCTATTTTCTAAATTACAGTTTTGTAATTTGAATAAAAAATAATGAATTTAGAATAGAAGAAAATATGAATTAATAAATGCTGTGAATGTTCTGTTTGTTGAAGATGAAGCGAAAATTGCTAACTTTGTCCGGGCTGGATTAAAGGAGCAAGGATTTGTTGTAGACTACTGCGATAACGGTGATGACGGATATCTGCGGGCATTAGACAACGAATATGATGCGATAATACTCGACATTATGATGCCGGGAAAAGATGGACTATCAATTCTAAAACTATTACGGCGGCAAGGTCGGAATGCTCCGGTGATTTTGTTGACGGCTCGGAATGAGCTAGACGATCGCTTGCAAGGGCTAAATTTGGGAGCGGATGACTATATCGCTAAACCGTTTTTTGTGGAAGAGTTAGTGGCTAGAATTCATGCAGTTGTGCGCCGGAGTGTGAGCGATGTCTACGACGGGCTACGCCTACGCCAAAATCTACTTTGCGTTGGACCGATCAAACTCGATCGCATCACCAGGGAAGTCACTTGCGATCGCCAAGCGATAGAACTCACCAGCCGCGAGTTTAATCTTCTAGAATATCTCATGCGTTCTCCCGGACGGGTTTTCACTCGTACCCAAATCCTGGAACACGTTTGGGGCTACGACTTTAACCCCAACACCAATGTTGTGGATGTTTGTATCCAGCGAATTCGTAAAAAAATTGACCCCCTTGATGAAGCAGTCTGGATTGAAAGCATTCGAGGGGTTGGATATCGATTTCGCAAGCCAGATTCTTCATCATGAAACTTCCTTCGTTTCGACTCCGCATTGCTCTGTTGTCTGCGGCTCTAGCTGGCAGCACATTAGTCGGATTTGGCGCGGTTTCCTGGTTTCAGATTTACAATGCTAAGATTAGCCGCCTGGATGCAGAACTGTTAAATCACTTGATGCGGGCAACTCCGAACTTCCCTCCACGAGAGGAACCTCCCGCTGGCGCAGCCTTTCTCAGAAGAGAAAACTCACGAGAACGCTCCCGATGGCAGTTTTACGAAGATTCATTATCTTATTCCTTCGGAACCAATACAAAAACCCCTGTCGCCCTAGTGGTGCTGGACGCAAATAACAATATACTTTATCAATCCAACTCCCTACCTACCGACCTTGAGGTGAATCGTCTGTTGCTGAAGCGTCTTGAGTTGACACCTTTACCACCGCCCCCGAAGAGAGAACCACCACCTTTACCCTCCAATAGAAATCCATCCTTTGAGCGGCCACCACTGATTCGTCCACGCCCACCTCAATTTGTCACAGAGAATACGGCAACAGCAGTCTGGCGGATTGGCGCAACTAAATTTCCCAATGCTCGGGTTGCTATTGCCGTTAGCTTGCAAGCCGTAGATCGAGATATGGCCACCATTCGCAATATCTTCCTGATTTCAATACCGGGAGCGTTGCTGTTGGTTGCGGTGGGGGCATGGTTGGTTTCTGGTGGTGCTTTGCGTCCCATTCGTCAATTAACTGGTGTAATTCAACAGGTAACTGTCAAAGGGCTAGATCAGCGGATTCCCATTGGGACAACTGATGTTGAATTTGTCGAACTGATCCAGGTGTTTAACCTAATGTTGTCACGCTTGGAACGTAGTTTTACCCAAGCTTCCCGCTTTAGTGGTGACGCGGCTCATGAACTGAAAACCCCACTGACTATTTTGCAAGGTGAACTAGAACGAACACTCCAACAGGTCGATCCCGGTAGTGAAGTACAACAGCGCTTAAGCAATCTGTTAGATGAGGTGCGCCGCCTGAGTGGAATTATGCGAAAACTCTTGTTGCTATCTCTGGCAGATGCCGGAAAAATGAGCTTGTATCTGGTTGAAGTGGATATGTCTGAGTTGCTGATGGAGATGCTAGAAGATATGGAAATGCTCGCTCCCCATTTGACAGTACAAACTGACTTTATTGATGGATTGCGGGTAAAAGGCGATCGCGATCTTTTAATTCAAATTTTGCAAAACCTATTTAGTAATGCAATTAAATATAATCTCGCCAACGGCTGGATAAAAATTCGTACTCATCAAACTCCAACAACTCTTCACGTTACTATTGTCAATGCATCAGAAGATATTCCACTAAGCGATCGCGATGTCTACGACGGGCTTCGCCTACGCATTTTTGACCGATTTTATCGCGGCGATCCCTCACGTAACCGCAAGGTAGAAGGAATCGGACTAGGACTGAGCCTAGCCCGAGAAATTGCCAGGGCACATCGGGGCGACCTTACCCTTGATTTAACACCTTCTGGTCAAACAGCGTTCACCCTCACCTTACCGATGAAGTGATCCCTCTTTTGTTACTACAGGAAGTCGGAAAAAATAAGTACAATACCGCCTTTGGGAGGGCGATTGATTTCTCCGTGTCCTCTGCGCCTCTGCGGTAGCCTGCGGCAAGCCGAAGCGTCTACGTTATTTTGTAACTCGCGCGTAAGTCCTGAAAGCGATCGCCTGGCACTTGCATTGATTAATTCAAAGCATCAGCGATCTTAATACCAAGGTGCTGCAATGCTTTTTCTTTGACAAATTCAGCTGCACTACGAGCCGATTCCGCCAAAATAGTATCAGTGTTTGGAGTCAGCTTCAGCGCTCCTCCCAGATATCCCAAAGCTTTGCAATAATCATCAGTCAAGTTGGTAGATGCCAGTCTCTTTACAGTTTGATGATCGCCACTCTGAAAAGCTGTTAACGCTTTCTGGTGTAAATCATTTTCTGGTTTTCCTAGTACTTCAAGAATTGCGCTCACAGCTTTATTGACTTTTTCTTGTGTTAGTTCTGTGGATACTGTTGCTTGCATGTTTATCTCCTTTTGTTCATGAATTTGCAAGTTGTCGGTAGCGTTCTTGAACTTCCTGAATCGAAAACAAAGTTTCAAACTTCAACCCCGCTGACTGGTACAACTCACCTCCCCCTTGTTGTCGATCTATCAGTGAAATTACTTGATTTACGGTATAACCCGCATCTTTAAGACGCTCAACCGCTTTGAGAGCAGATTGCCCAGTTGTGACTACATCTTCCAAAACTACTACTTTTGCGCCCTCTGGTAAACTGGGGCCTTCTATATAAGCTCTTGTCCCATAACCCTTGGCTTCCTTGCGAATAATCAGCGCTGGTATTGGGCGGTTTTCATAAACAGAAACTATACTCACTGCTGTCACAATTGGATCGGCTCCCATTGTTAAACCACCTACAGCCTGTGTATCTACAGGTAATAAAGGAAATAGTAACCGTCCGACTGCCAAAGCGCCTTGAGGATGGAGTGTTACCTGTGTCTTATTGACGTAATAAGAACTACGCAGCCCAGAAGATAGGAGAAAATCACCCTCTTGATAAGCAAGTTGGCAAAATAAATCTAGTAGCTTGTGGCGTAAAGTGGTCAAATCAGAAGTGGTTGCCCAAATATCTGAGTGGGTAAGAGTTTCAGTAGGATACGTCATTACAAAACATTAAAAGTTGTGCTACACCAAAGATTGAACTCATCAGAGTTCTGAACTTCAGCATAAATTAAGATTCGCCTAAAGCAAAAGTTGAGGAGTCAGAAACGTGCGTATAAAATTTAAAACCTTTGGTGGTTTATTGGTGCTGCTTGCTGCTGGTATCGCTTTTCCCTCTATTGCATCTGCCCAAACGGCAACACCCAATTCTGAAACTATGAATGATGTATTTGAACGAGCTTATTTTCGTCACGATCGCAATTTCTACGAAAATAGTAGCAGCCTCAAGCGTCAGCTAGACTCATTTTTTGGATCTGGTTCTGGTTTCGGTGGTTCCTTCCCAGAAAATGAAATTGCCCGCGACGCTAATTTAGTTAATACTTTATATCATGATGCCATGACTCAGCAAGTTGGCAACGATCCTTATATCCGTACTCCTGATTTACCAAATCCTTATGACACATCGTTGCTCGTGTCTCCTCACTATAGCAACAAACTCAAAGTAGGAACTGAATTCAGGTTTGAAACTTTACCATCTCGGTAAGATTGGGGAGTGGGGAGCAGGGGAGCAGGGGAAGAAGAACTATTAATTATTTATTGATCGATTCCCAATTCCCAATTCCCAATTCCCACTTGCCCTGAGCGAAGCCGAAGGGATGCCCAATGCCCCATGCCCATTTTTGATGATTCAGTGCGCCCTGCTGGAATCGAACCAGCCTGAAGACGAATTATGAGTTCGTTGCCTCCCCAATCGGCCAAAGGCGCTTGTTTTTTAGGTTATGGGTTGCTACGAGAAAATTACTTCAACTCTTAAGTCAACCTTATTTGCTAATTTTAGAGTGAGAAAAATACCTCACGCACTGAGTTTAGCCAATCCCATGAATATAGCACAAATTTAACACGTGTGAATACTGGACAATAGTTTATTAGATTTTTATACTACATAATTTGATCATAGATATAGTGCAAACTAATATTGATTAAGTTCCTTTAAGGATTGAGGTCAAAAGCTTCACTATTCTTAAATAGACCAGCATTCTATTGCGATCGCTTGTCAACGATGAAAATAAATTCTACTGTACTTCTTACTTTGATTTTGTTAATTCTGATGATGGGAGCAGGTTCTGTGAGCGCGTTTTTGGGCTTTGAACTGGGGAGTTCAGCACTTAAAGGCGTGACTACACCAGATGGGCGTCCCACAACCAAATTTGCCAGCAATAAGGCAAATAGCTCTCAACAGGGAGGGCTAGTGCTATTAAAAGAGGAAGAAATTCTGAAAATAGTCAAGGCGCGAATTGAGGGTAAGACCAAAGCCGCTAAATCGGAAAAGCCCGAAGAAGATGATGAAGAAACCAATAGCAGCAAGCAGAAGCCAGAGGAAAAACCCCCAGAAGTAGTTGAAGAAAAGCCCCTACCAGGTTTTCCAGTTACTGCCCAAAGTCAGGGTGTAACAATGACTGTGCAATCTGCTCGCTACTCTGGTGGTGATTTACTACTGAAAGTGAAAATGCAGAACAAAGGTAAGGATTCTGTGCGCTTCCTGTATAGTTTTTTAGATGTTACCGATGACAAAGGACGAACCCTGAGTGCTAGTACAGAGGGTTTACCTACAGAATTGCCTGTAAATGGGCCAGCATTTTCAGGTACAGTGAGCATTCCTACAGCTTTACTTGATGATGTCAAGAAAATATCACTTGCTCTCACTGATTATCCCGCTCAACAATTGAAGCTAGAGGCATCGAATATTCCTGTAGAAAGGTAGATGGCATTGGGCATTGGGCATTGGTAATTATCTACTATTCCCTATTCCCCCTAAATGGAGGACGTGAGTTTTACACGAGCTTTGGCGGTGAGTGTTTTTCCTAATTTAAGTTTGATAGAAGTGGCGCTGCGGTTGTTATCAGTGCTACTACTGATTACCATAAATGCCTTTTTTGTGACGGCGGAATTTTCGATGGTGAGCGTGCGGCGATCGCGTATTCACCAGCTAGTTAAGGCTGGGGATATTCCAGCGATCGCTGTAGAAATGTTACAACGCAGTATTGACCGACTGCTATCTACCACCCAGTTAGGCATTACCCTCTCTAGTTTGGCACTGGGATGGATTGGCGAAAGTACGATTGTCGTGCTGGTGAATGCCTGGTTGAGATCCTGGCCTTTACCCAGTGGGATGACTACCTTCCTCGCCCATTCCCTATCAATCCCTATCGCCTTTTTCTTGATTGCCTATTTGCAAATTGTGATTGGAGAACTATGTCCCAAATCCTTAGCCATGCTCTACTCAGAACAGCTAGCGAGGTTTTTGGGGCCTCCGGTAAAAGCGATCGTGCGTTTTTTTGGCCCCTTCATCTGGATTCTTAACCAATCAACTCGTTTTTTATTACGAATTTTTGGCATCCAATACACAGGCCAAGGCTGGCGACCGCCTGTAACTCCCGAAGAATTGCAACTGATCATCTCTACAGAATGGGGGTCTACTGGTTTACAGCGTGCAGAGCGAGAATTGCTCAACAATGTCTTCGAGTTTGGGGATGTCATGGCGCAAGATGTGATGATCCCGCGCACCAGTATTATCACACTGCCAAAAGATGCTACCTTCCAGACATTACTTAGGGAAATGGCTTCTACTGGTTACTCTCGCTATCCCGTAATTGGTGAATCTTTAGACGATGTTCGCGGTATTGTTTATTTTAAAGATTTGGCACAACCTTTGGCTGTAGGAAAGCTCAGTTTAGAAACACAGATCCAACCTTGGATGCGTCCTGCTCGGTTTGTTCCCGAACACACGCCCTTGAGTGAACTTTTGCCCATGATGCAGCAAGAGAAACCCGCTATGGTCATGGTAGTGAATGAATTTGGCGGTACTGTGGGACTAGTGACAATCAAAGATGTGATTGCCGAAATTATTGGCGATCCCAGCGACCTTGAAAGCAGTGAAGACTTACTGATTCAGATGTTAGGTGAGCAAAAATTTTTGGTGCAAGCACAAATCAACCTTGAAGACCTCAACGAAGTTTTGCATCTCAATTTGCCCCTGACCAGAGAATATCAAACACTAGGGGGCTTTTTGCTGTATGAGTTACAGAAAATTCCTGCCAAAGGCGAAATATTTTGTTATCAAAATCTCGAATTCACCGTGGTATCTATTGTTGGTCCACGCCTGCATCAAATTCAACTGCGACGGTTAGAGGAAGAGGGGAGAGCAGAGGAGCAGAGGAGCAGGGGAGCAGGGGAGTAAGAATTTTAGATTTTAGAATTTGGGTTTTAGATTGAAATTTAATCCAAAATTGTCAATCCAAAATCTAAAATTGAATTGTCCAATGCCTCTACTGTGCATACGCCACAGGATCGACAAGTCCCAATTCGGCAAAAGCTGCTAGCCGTAAGCGACAAGAATCACATACGCCGCAAGCAACATCTCCACCTGCATAGCAAGACCAAGTTAGTTCCCAAGGAACTCCCAATTGGTTCCCCAGTTGGATGATTTCGGTTTTTTTCAAGTTGATTAGGGGTGCAACAATCTTAATTGGTTGTCCCTCACGGCCTTGTTTGGTTCCCAAGCGAAAAACTTCCTGCATTGCTTGGATATAGTCGGGGCGACAATCAGGATATCCTGAATAATCTAGGGCATTAACGCCGATATAGACACGCTCTGCTGCGATCGCTTCGGCGTAACTAAGAGCAAAGCTTAAAAAGATGGTATTACGAGCCGGAACGTATGTGACAGGAATATTTTGAGACATTTCATCCAGCGATCGCTCCTGGGGTAAATCAATGGCATTATCGGTAAGGGCCGAACCGCCCCATTGTCGTAAGTCAAAGCTAACTACCTGATGTTTTGCGATCGCAGCTTTTTGAGCGACACTGAGCGCTGACTGTAACTCTCGTCGATGTCGCTGCTGGTAATCAAAGGAAATAGCATGACATTCACAGCCATCAGCTTGAGCTTTGTACAGAATTGTGGAAGAGTCTAATCCCCCAGATAACAGAATTACAGCTTTCATCTCGGTTGCAAATTTTGGATTTCAAATCACTGCATCAAACCTTAACAAGACGCCAGAAAGCAATGCCAAGGAGAATTTATACTTAGGTCTTACTAAAAGGTTTAAAGTTAATAAAAAAACATATATTTTTGTAGAAAGTGCAAAATTCAAAGGAAACTCGAAATATCTATACAAAAGATATTTAGATTACGGGAACCGATCGCAAACTTTGAAATTCTTCATAAACATAGGCTCTATGTTACCATCTGGATGGTTTTAGACGGATCGTAACCGGCTTTCGAGTATAAACGCCAACGGCCGTAGCGTCTCTAAATTTGGTGGTTGAGGAGAGAATAATAGTGCAAAATAGCATGTCAGTGGCAGAACCGAATCCATATACACAGCGCAACCAGCCACGACCAATCCGCATAGGCGTGATTGGAGTGGGTAACATGGGACAACACCACGCTCGCGTGCTGAGTTCAATGAAAGATGTTGAACTAGTCGGAGTGGCAGATATTAACGTCGAGCGAGGATTAGAAACTGCCAGCAACTACAAGGTGCGTTTTTTTGAAGATTACTGCGATCTGCTACCCCTTGTGGAAGCAGTTTGTGTAGCTGTTCCCACCCGTCTGCACTATGCCGTGGGCATTAACTGTCTGTTAGCGGGAATTCATGTTTTGATTGAAAAACCGATCGCAGCCAGTATTTCTGAGGCAGAGTCTTTAGTCAATGCTGCGGCTGAGTCTGGGTGTATCCTGCAAGTGGGTCATATTGAGCGTTTCAACCCAGCTTTTAAAGAACTGAGCCAAGTTCTAAAAACAGAGGAATTACTGGCGCTAGAAGCCCACAGAATGAGTCCTTACTCAGATCGGGCAAACGATGTTTCAGTTGTGCTGGATTTAATGATCCATGACATCGACCTACTTCTGGAATTAGCTGCTTCCCCAGTCACAAAATTGACTGCTAGCGGTACTCGCTCCCTAGACTCTGGTTATTTAGATTACGTAACCGCCACCTTGGGCTTTGCCAATGGTATTGTTGCTACTCTGACTGCTAGTAAAGTCACCCACCGCAAAATTCGCCGGATTGTCGCCCATTGCAAAAATTCATTTACTGAGGCAGATTTTCTCAAAAATGAAATTTTGATTCACCGACAAACCACTGCCAATTCTCTCACCGACCACCGACAAGTACTTTACAGACAAGATGGTGTAATTGAAAAAGTCTACACCAGTAATATTCAACCTCTGAGTGCAGAATTAGAACATTTTGTCAACTGCGTACATGGTGGCAATCAGCCTTCAGTAGGTGGCGAACAAGCTCTCAAAGCCTTGAGGCTTGCAAGTTTAATTGAGCAGATGGCGCTGGAAGATCGAGTTTGGAATCCCTTGGACTGGCAATCTGAACCAAGGGTACAATCTTTGACCCCGACAGCGTAGAAGAATAGGGGATGAGGGGGATGAGGGGGACAAAGAAGGTGAAATTTTCTCCCTTCTCTCACCGTGCTACCCCACAGCCCCAACTTCAGTAGAAAACCTAGAGTCTGTTTTTAAATTTGCCATCAAATCTTTAGATCCTTCCTAGTCTCTTTAAAAAGCAGGCTAAGGAGGATCTAAAAAATTAGAAAACAAAACATAGTGGTTCATTTCATTAATTTTGTGAGGTTTGTAGTGAGCGATAAATCGTTCAATCTTAAGGGCTAGAGGTACTTACGAACTTTTATAACTCTCAACATTAATGAAACAGACACCTAGCTTCCACTTGTCTGACTCTATTTTTCAGTTGTGATGCCAATTTTTAGTGCAGCCAAATTCCCTTAACTCTAGCAAGCAGGGATAATTACCCTTTAAAAAAGCTAAAGCTGAATTTAGCAACAAGACTAGTCCAGCAATTTCAGGAATTGACTCAATGCTTGAATGGATAACTAATACTATCAATTATTTTGGCTATTGGGGAATCGCGCTACTAATGTTCCTAGAGAACCTTTTTCCCCCCATTCCTTCAGAATTGATCATGCCACTTGCTGGATTTACAGCAAGTCCATATCAACCAGGAGGGGCAAAGCTAAATATCATTGGTGTATTTTTCGCAGGACTTTTGGGTTCTGTATTAGGCGCACTTATTTGGTATTATCCGGGTAAGTTTTTAGGCGAAACCCGTTTGAAAGCTTGGGCTGATAAGTATGGCAAATGGCTGGCTATATCTAGTAAAGATATTACCAAGGCCAAAGAGTGGTTTGACCGACAAGGTAGAAAAGCAGTATTAATTGGTCGTCTTGTGCCAGGAATCCGCACCTTGATTTCTGTTCCCGCCGGGATCAGCAATATGCCCTTGCTACCATTTCTGTTTTACACAACATTAGGTAGCGCGGCTTGGGTGGGTTTGCTAACATACTCAGGATACGCATTGGGTAGTCAGTATGAACTTGTGGACAAGTACCTTGCTCCTGTATCTAAAATCGTACTTGGCGGTTTGGTTCTAGCATTTGTTTTCTGGATATTCAAGCGCCAGTTAAGACGTACTAGAAGATGAAACACGGACGCTTTTGGTTTGAAAGCAGTGAAAACAGGGGTTACATCTGGCCAAAATTCGCCTACACTATGCCAAATAATACTAGATATGCGAAGGCATGAGCTTATCGGAGGTATCGACCGAATTAATTTTTGGCGTATTTCTAGCTACACTTGACGCAACCTAGAATTTCTGGTTGCTCGCATTTTTGTAAGATGAGCATGACAACTTTTTACAGTTAAGTTTGAACTAGGAGCTTTCATGACAGACCAACCTTCCGCCGCTACCCCCATCAATGCTGCTGCTATACCCATGAATAGGGTGTCGGCATCGACTCCCATCAATGCTGTTAATAATACTCCCAAGCCAACCGGTGTTCCAGGGAAAACTATTCTCAGTGTTGACTTAGGCAGAACTTCCACAAAAACTTGTGTGAGTCGTGAACCAGGCAGTGTGGTGTTCGTACCTGCCAACGTCAAGCAGATGTCAATAGAACAAGTACGCGGTGGTGTTTTTGAAGCCAGAGCTACTGACCCCTTAATGGATTTGTGGCTGGAGTATCAAGGAAATGGATATGCTGTTGGTCAACTGGCAGCCGATTTTGGGGCGAATTTAGGAGTCGGACAATCTAAGGTAGAAGCTGCACTGGTAAAAGTTTTAGCAAGTGCTGGCTACTTCAAACTCAGAGACGATATCTCAGTCGTACTTGGTCTGCCTTTTCTTTCCTTAGAGCAATTTGAAAAAGAAAAAGCACAATTGATTAGCCAAGTAGGTGGTCCTCACGTGTTGAATTTCCGAGGCGAATCTGTGTCGCTGAACGTCAGTAAGGTATGGGTAATGCCAGAGGGCTACGGCAGCTTGCTGTGGTCTGAAGCTCAACCCAAGAAAAACCCTGGCAGTCCCGATTTTACAAAAATATCGGTGGCGATCGTCGATATTGGTCATCAAACCGTCGATCTTTTGATGGTAGATAACTTCCGTTTTGCCAGAGGTGCTTCTAAGAGCGAAGACTTCGGGATGAATAAGTTTTATGAATTGGTGTCTGCCGAAATCGAGGGAGCAGATAGTCAATCTCTAGCACTGATTTCCGCTGTCAACAAACCCAGAGGTGAACGCTTTTATCGTCCTAAAGGCGCTAGCAAGCCCACCAACCTAGATGATTTTCTTCCCAACCTCACAGAGATGTTTTCTCGCGAAATTTGTAGCCGTGTGCTAGCCTGGTTGCCAGAACGCGTTACCGATGTAATTCTTACTGGCGGCGGTGGTGAGTTCTTCTGGGACGACGTTCAACGTCTGCTCAAGGAAGCAAAGATTAATGCTCATTTAGCAGCACCTTCCCGTCAGGCGAATGCTTTGGGGCAGTATATTTATGGAGAGGCACAATTATCCTCCAATCGCGCTGCTAGGGCATAAAGCTGATGTTCCAATGGTCAAAAAAGGTAGTTAAATCCGTCACGTTCAACCCAGAGCTTGCTGATGAAAGCTTGTTAGCGCAAGTAGAAAGTTATTTGGAAAAACAACCAGACAAGACTTTCAGCGACCTCTGTAAAGAAGCCTTGTGGCAATCTTTATGTGTACCGGAATCTGTACAACCTGCTCCACAAACAGCAGTAAACACACCGATCGATCAACAAATCGGTGAACTGCAACGTCAAGTGGCTGGACTTGAGGAACGTTTTTTTGCCAAGGGATCTAATCGTTTGGAGGCGATGGAACATCATCTACTGCAACTTTCTCAACAAGTTGCACAACTGGCGCTCATAGTCAACGATCGATCGTTCATTCCGTCTCCAACTCAATTAGAAGTAGTAAATAATACTTCTTATACTGTTGCTACCCCTCCTCAAGAGGTTGACCCCGTAATCAGTCGCCTTAGTCAGTTTCTCGATGATTTTTAAGGAACAATCAGGTTTGTGAGCAGTTTTTGCTCATGTTAACAATCCTTAATAGTATTAACTATTAAGGATTATTAATGTTTATACAGAGATGTGATATCTGGCAACAAGCCATTTTGCATGGGAGTCGCTAGAACATAAAGAACCTCCGCCAGCCGCGTAAGTTGCGAAACCCGCCTTCAGCGCTGGACTGATCGCAACGCGCTGTCTTTCTAGGCACGCCATCAAGTTGTTTATTAAAAGAGCGATCGCACACTAAAAACTGATGTGCAATCAAAGTGGGATAAAGTATTATTTAGGGCTATAGTATAAAGTTTTTCTCTTCTAGCAATCTACAGTAGGAAATTACCCAGTTATACTGAGCTACACGAGTGTAAGTCAAAACACCGTTTGATATCAGTTGAGATTTGTCAGCATGAGTAATACCAGTTTTTGGAAGCCTGCTTATCAGCTTTTTAAGCCAGAGGAACCACTCACTACACCTGAAGAACTGAAAAATTTTTATGTACAGCGAGAGAACAGTCCTGTAGAGAATTTAATCACTTTCTTGGATATGGAAGACGACCCAGCTAAATTTTTACTAGCAGGTCACAGGGGTGGTGGCAAAACTACAGAACTGCGGCGATTAGAACAACATTTGAACAGCAAGTATACAGTAATTTGGATTGATACTGTAACTGCTCTTGACCAGTACAACATTGGTTATGCTGAGGTTGTAGTCCTAATTGGAATCAAAATTTTTGAAAAAGTTATTCAACGAGACTGGGGTTTAAAAGACGATTTATTAAATGATTTGCTAGAAAGTCTAAAAACTGTAGTTTATCAAGATGAAGACGCTGAAAATAGTGGTCTTGAACTTCCAGAAATTATTAAAAAACTAGGTCTAATTCTGAAACAAGGTTTAACTCGGAAAGTTACTACAACTCTAAATATTCGTCCGCAGCTTAGTAAAATTATTGAGCGAGTTAACGCCATTATAGAAGCTGCTGAGAAAAGAAACAACCAAAAGTTACTGGTGATTGTAGATGGTCTTGACCGACACGATCAAGTTACAGCTTTGGAAATGTTTGCTAGTCCATTGCTGACTCAGCTAAGTTGCCATATTATATATGCGATTCCGATTTCACTTAGGTATTCTCCAAGCTTTCGTCAACCAATGGAAAGCTTTCAAAAATGCTTAGATTTAACTAATCCACCTGTATTTGAGTGCGATGAAAATTTATGTCCTACTACAATCCCCAATCAACTTGGTAGAGACATTCTTAATAGTGTAATTCATAAGCGTTTAGCAAGTTTGGGTGATGCTTATAAGGGTTTATTTAATCCAGATGCGCTAGAACTAATTTCGGAAAAGAGTGGCGGTGTGATGCGTGACTTGGTGCGACTGGCTCGTACAGCTTGTGAAGTTTCTTTAAGGCTAGATTTGATATATGTAGACTTAGATGTTGCTAAAGAGGCTGTGCAAGAAGTTCGCAGAGAATACAATTTGAGTGATTACCATTTTCCCGAACTAGATAAGGTTCACCGTACAGGTTGCTTAACTACTAACACCCATAGTTTGCCTAACAAAGGTCAGTTTGTTATTTGTGATGAGCTTTTGCAAAACAAATTTGTATTAGGTTATTACAATCGCAGTAAAAAATCCTGGTTTGATGTGAACCCTATTCTATTGGAAGATTTACAACGTTGGCAAGCTGCTAACGCTCCAAAACTTTAATAGTTGTTTTCTCTCCTAATTAGCAATTATTCATCAAAAAAATGCCTTTTAACGAAGATAACACTTATTCTATAAGTGCAAATGACGCAACAGAGCTAAATAAATTAGTTAGCTTCTTAGAATTATCTAGTGGGACAACGACAATTTTTGCTATTGCACCGGAGAGTGGGCCACAACATCCGGTAGTCGAGGAAATCAAGTTACTTTTAGCAGATGGGGATCATACTTTTAAAGAACCTCAAAACTTTTTTTACAGTGATAATTCACTCTATAACTTTCTCTACAGTTTAGATGAAACTGGGCTGCATAATTCTCAAACTAAACGCGAATTGATAATGGCATTTGGAATTGACCAATTGCCGACATCACGCTTGAAACAAGAGATGAAGCAGTTGAATTTAGGGAGAGACTCGCTATTTGGTCGGGAATTAGTCATAATTTTTTGGCTGAATAAAGAAGAGTTTTTAGAAGAGTTTCGTAACCGTGCGCCTGATTTCTGGGATTGGCGGGGTAAGTTGGTGAAATTTGAGGCACGTCCACCTGTAAATCCCCTATTTTATCCTTATCTGGAGTGGTTGATAGCTGAAAATTCCTATCTCAAAATCAGTGGCGTGATGCAAGTCCAGCGCCAAGTGGATATTTTTCTGGATCAAATTTATGTTTCACTGCAAGCAGTAAGGCGACAGCAGATTACAGAAACGTCGAAACTAGACCAAGAGATGACTACATTTCGCAAAGCTGAACATGGGTTTAGCATGAGCATATCTAGCCCCTACGATTTAGACGAATCTTCTTATTACGAACCAGTTTTACTAAGTTCAATACCCATTACTAGCACTAAAACAGTAACACAAAGAATTGATTTATCCCATGCAGTGCGGGAGAACCAATACTGCGTGATTCTTGGCGCTCCAGGTGCGGGTAAGACAACGCTACTGCGTTATCTAGCCTTACATTTTGCCACAGCAAAACGTGATGGCAATGAAACAGTAATAGGTGGTGAACCCCAAGAAGAATTGGGTAAAGCTCTGTTGCCAATTTTCTTTCGTATTGCCGATTATGCAGAACGACTACAACAAGAACCTGAGTTAAGTCTGTTGAATTATCTGCACCAATTTTACCGCCAGTGGGAAGCTTACTTTCAAGATGAAGTGGAAGCGGGAACAGAGATGGCGGCGCTACTATCAGAAAAAATGCGCCAAGGGCAGTGCTTAATGCTGCTGGATGGGCTAGATGAGGTATTTGAACAAGAAAGCCGCAGGCTGATTGTGGAAAGAATCGATCAGTTTGTGAATGCTTTCTCTAGTAATAAGTTTGTCATTACCAGCCGCATAGCTGGCTACCGCGATGTGAAACTGAGCAGCCGTTTTGCTGAGTTCACTATTGAAGATATGGGTAGCGAACAGGTAGAAAAATTCCTGGAACGCTGGTGTTTGGCGATAGAGCGAGCGCAGCAGCCAGAAGCTAGTGAGGCGCAATGGCAAAGAGCAGGAGATGACCAAGCAAGGAAGATTTTAGAGGCAATAAAAGATAATGAGGGTGTAAAGCGCTTGACAGCGAATCCTCTACTGTTGACAATTTTGGCACTGATTCACCGCAATGGTGAGCGCCTACCTAACCGTCGGGTAAAACTTTATGAATTGGCAGTGCAAACCTTGACCGAAGATTGGCAGTTAGGTAAGAAGTTGCCAGATGCTCCAAAAGTGCTGCTGAACCAAAATGAAGTAGTGGCATTTTTAGCACCACTGGCTTACTGGATGCATGAAGAGAAGCCCTCTGGTTTGGTAACTGAGGCAGAAGTTGAACAACAGTTAGCAGCAAAGCTAGCAGAATTAAATGATACTGACCTAGAATCAGACTCAGTGCGGCTTGCCGTGCAGGAGTTTTTACGAAAAGTGCGGGAAACCACAGGTCTTTTTGTGGAACGTGCGCCAGGAGTCTACGGCTTTATGCACCTGACGTTTGAGGAGTATTTTGCTGCACGTTATATTGCTGACAATGAAGTAAGCGATATTTTAGCAATTATCCGTAAACATTTGCATGAGCCGCGCTGGAATGAGCCGATCCTACTGGCTTTAGGCTATTACGGAATTTATTCTCCTAAACAGGTTAATAAGCTAGTTGAGCAGCTTTTCAGTAATATTGAGGCTTATGAACCTGTAATTCAAGCTGGTAAGTTAAAAATAAAAAATGTATCATCACAGGATGCAATTATCATCTGGTCAGATTTGCAAGAGGAATCAACTATTAACTGTAACCAGTCGGAATTACGGTTGAAAGATTTATTATTTGCTGGTGAGGTTTTAACTCAAGTTGAGGTCAATAGCAGTCGTCGTAAAAAGCTAATTCAAAAACTAGTTGTTACCTATCTTAGTTTGGATACAGACTTTGACGATGAGACAACTAAACAACTGTTAAGGCTGTTACGCCAAATTGAACTGTTTAACCAGAAAAGTGAAGTTCTGGCACGACTGAAAGAATTTGCTAATGACTCAACACTTACTGAAGAGATCCGGGTAAAAGCACAGACAGCTATTCTTTATGTTGCTTGTTGTGAATCAGGGGCAGGATTAGTTAGCTGTGCCATTGATATTGTCAATCAGCTAGAGCCTACTATATTTTGTCGTCTTAGAGAATTGGTTAAAGAACTAGGTGAAGAAATGACACCTGCTCTAGAAAATAGTCTGGAAAATCATGGTGGGGATCAAGACTCTCAAAGCGCATTAAACTTACTCACCGCAATATCTTATATTCGTACAGATAAATATACAAAAGCTGTTGAACTTCTAGAAGAAATTAATGCTCAGACAAATGTCAAGCACAGTGCTTATATAGCTTGGTCAATTGCAACTTGTTATCAGGAACAAGAGAAATTTGATAAAGCAATTGACTATTATCAAGAATGCTTTGAGAAACTAGCCTTATATATTCATCCATCAGCTTTCCTACTGTTTTGGAGAAATAGGGGTATTTGTCATCGCTTACACACCAAATACGAGCAGTCACTAGAATGCTTCCAGCAGGCGTTAGCTATAGACAGAGAGTTTCGCAAGTCTGAAGATGAAGCAAGTGATTTGTGGAATATAGGTAAAACTTATCAAAACTGGGGTAAGTACGAAGAAGCGATCGCCTATCACCAACAAAGCCGTGATATCTATGAGCAATTGGATCTAGAAGAGAATGTAGCGAATCAATGGTTCTGGTTGAGTGCTTGCTATCGCGATTGGGGCAAATATAAGCAGGCAGTTGAATTTCAGCAACAGTGTCTAGCAAAACGGCAGAAGTTAGAAAATCAATCAGATATAGCTTTAGGATACTATCAGCTAGGTCGTATCTATAAAACTTGGGGTAAGTACGAACAGGCGATCACTTACTACCAACAAAGCCGTGACCTGTATGAGCAATTGGGTCAAGACAAAAATGTAGCTAATCAGTGGTACAACTTAGCAGGTTGCTACCAAGAATGGGGTAAATATCAGGAAGCCGTAGAGTGTGAGCAAAAGGATTTGGCAATTCGCCAACTGATGGATGACCAACCTAACATAGCGGATGCCTATAAGCAGTTAGGAAGCATATATCAAGCATGGGGTAAGTATGAAGAAGCGATCGCCCACTATCAACAAAGCTGTGATCTCTATGAGCAATTAGGTAAAGAGAAAAATATCGTTTACCAGTGGTATCTGCTAGCTGATTGCTATCGTGATTGGGGTAAATATCACCAAGCCGTAGAGTGTGAGCAAAAAGATTTGGCAATTTGCCAGCAGTTAGATGACCAAACTAGAATAGCTCTTGCTCATTATCAGTTAGGACGTATATATCAAGCATGGGGCAAATATGAACAAGCGATCGCCCACTATCAACAAAGCCGTGAACTCTATGAGCAATTAGGTAAAGAGAAAGATATAGCTAACCAGTGGTATCGGCTAGCTGATTGCTATCGTGATTGGGGTAAATATCACCAAGCCGTAGAGTATGAGCAAAAAGATTTGGCAATTCGCCAGCAGTTAGATGACCAAACCAGAATAGCTCTTGCTCATTATCAGCTAGGACGTATATATCAAGCATGGGGCAAATATGAACAAGCGATCGCCTACCACCAACAAAGCTGTGATCTCTATGAGCAATTAGGTGAAGAGGAGATTGTAGCAACTATGTGGTACTGGTTGGGTGATTGCTATCGAGAATGGGGTAAATATGAACAAGCACTTGAGTGTCAACAAAAGTGCTTGGCACAACGTCAAAAGTTAGAAGACCAACCAGCTATAGCTAGTGCCTACTTTCAACTAGGCTCGATTCATCAAGCTTGGGGCAAATATGAACAAGCGATCGTCTACTTTCAACAAAGCCATGACCTTTATGAGCAATTGGGTCTAGAAAAAGATGTGGCTAGTCAGTGGTACAACTTAGCTGTGTGCTATCGAGAATGGGGTAAATATCAACAGGCTGTTGAGTGTCAGCAAAAGTGCTTGGCACAACGGCAAAAGTTAGAAGACCAACCAAATATAGCTAGTGCATACTTTCAACTTGGCTGGATTCATCAAGCTTGGGGCAAATATCAACAAGCGATCGTCTACTTCCAACAAAGCCGTGAACTTTATGAGCAATTGGGTCTAGAAAAAGATGTGGCTAGTCAGTGGTACAACTTAGCTGTGTGCTATCGAGAATGGGGTAAATATCAACAGGCTGTTGAGTGTCAGCAAAAGTGCTTGGCACAACGGCAAAAGTTAGAAGACCAACCAAATATAGCTAGTGCATACTTTCAACTTGGCTGGATTCATCAAGCTTGGGGCAAATATCAACAAGCGATCGCCTACTTCCAACAAAGTCGTGACCTCTACGAGCAATTAGATAAAGTAAAAGATGTGGCTAGTCAATGGGACTGTTTAGCTTATTGCTACCTTAGTTGGGGTAAGTATGAACAGGCCGTTGAATGTCAAAAACAATATCTTTTGCTACATCAAGTGCTAGAAAACAAACCCGAAATAGCTAATGCCTATTATTGGCTAGGACGCATTTATAGAGCTTGGGACAAGTATGAGCAGGCATTAGAGTATTTTCAGCACAGTTACAACTTGTACCAGCAACTAGATTTAGGTAAGGATGTAGCTATATGTCATAGAGCAATTGGTGAGAATCAACGCTTGTCAGCAAAAAACGTTCCAGATCGAGCAGTAGCTTTTGAATTACTGGTGCAAGCTGAACAAAATATCCTTCAAGCCATCCAAATAAATACCACACGAGACTATAAAGAAAATCTTGCTTACGACTACATTATCTTTAGCTTAATCTGCTCAGAACGCTTACGTCTGTCGTCTTTTGATGACTCGTCACTGCAAGAACAAATTACCCAATTTGAAGAATATTACAATACTGGCTTGACATATCTTACCGAACTGGGGCAGATAGTAAATCAAGCAGATGAAGGTCTTGATATCGCCCGTGCTTATATAGAAGTCAGCATCTTAAAAAATCTTGACCGAGCCGAAGAACTAGCTCAAGAATCCCTTCAAGTTTTTCAGGAGTACAATCGCCGGAAACTAGAAGCTTCATCTCGTAAACTCTTGGGCGAAATATACTTGAACCGCGCCCAGCATCATCAATCAGATACTAAAGTAACTGCTACCCAGTTTTTAACAGAAAGTCTGCAAATCTATAGAGAGCTTGATTTAAGCGAAAAAGCAGCCGAGGTAGAGCAGCTAATGCATTCAAATCTAGATCATACTGGAATACTTAGCGATTAGAATTCCCACTACATAAACCAAGCCTGCGTAGATATGATATGAAACGTCTACGAAGGCGGATTTTAATTGTGAGCCAAAAGGCGCTGTCTAATAACAAGTTGTTATGCGTCTACACACTCCATTGCAAAAAATTGCTAACTTTTGTGTTGAATCTTATTAGTACATATTTTTACTAGATTCTTTTTTTACTCTCCACACTGTATAAATGCTAGAATCCTCAAGTAGACAGTTAGGATACCTAGATGCCAGTTGTAGCTAACTCAATCAAGTTTGGTACAGACGGCTGGCGGGGCATTATTGGTGACGAGTTCACCTTTGAACGCCTAGCCCTGGTCGCGCCAGTTGCCGCAAAAGTATTATATGATACGTATTTTTCTACGGTTGGTAGCCGGACAATAATTGTCGGTTACGATCGCCGATTCATGGCTGAAGACTTTGCTCGTGCTGTCGCCGATACTGTCAGTGCTGTCGGCTTTGATGTGCTACTGAGCGAGAGCTATGCCCCAACCCCAGCTTATAGTTGGGCGGCAAAAGAACTCAATGCTTTAGGGGCACTGGTAATTACAGCCAGCCATAATCCTGGTAAATATTTGGGTTTAAAAGTCAAGGGTTATTTTGGTGGATCGGTACCGCCAGAAGTCACAAAAGAGATAGAAGATCAGTTGTTGGTGGGAGTACCGCTAGCAGCTACCCCAGGTAAGCAAGAGAAATTCGATCCTTGGCCTAGTTATACACAAGCGTTAGAACGTAAAGTTGATATCGCCAAACTTCGAGAAGCGATCGCATCTGGTAAATTAACGTTATTTGCCGATGTCATGCATGGCGCTGCGGCTAGCGGATTGGCGAGACTACTAGGCAATCAGGTTAAAGAAATCAATAGCGATCGCGATCCCCTATTTGGTGGCGGTGCGCCGGAACCCTTGCCTAAATACCTTTCAAAGCTATTTGAAGTCATCAAGGCTGACCGAGAAACCGATAAATCAGGTTTAACAGTGGGGTTGGTATTTGATGGAGACTGCGATCGCATTGCCGCAGTAGATGGAGAAGCCAACTTCCTAAGTTCCCAAGCCTTAATCCCGATATTAATCGACCATTTAACCCTGCGGCGCGGTTTTACTGGAGAAATAGTCAAAACTGTTAGTGGTTCCGACTTGATGCCCCTTGTGGCAGCCCTACATAACCTCTCAGTCTTTGAGACAGCAGTTGGTTATAAATACATCGCTGACAGAATGTTAGCAGCAAAAGTGTTGCTGGGTGGCGAAGAGTCGGGCGGAATTGGCTATGGCAGTCATATTCCCGAACGCGATGCCCTGTTGTCAGCTTTATACGTCCTAGAGGCGATTGTAGAATCTGGTTTGGATTTAGGTGAGTATTATCGCTACTTGCAGAAACAAACAGGGTTTACCTCAGCATACGATCGCATTGATTTACCCTTAGCAAATATGGAAGTGCGATCGCGTCTTTTGCAACAACTACAAACCCAACCCTTAACGGAAATTGCAGGGTTAGCAGTAATCGATTGCCAAACAATTGACGGCTACAAGTATCGCCTGGCTGATAAAAGCTGGTTAATGATTCGATTTAGCGGGACTGAACCAGTTTTGCGCCTGTACTGCGAAGCCCCAACAATTGAGCAAGTCCATCAAACTCTTGCTTGGGCGAAACAGTGGGCGGAGTAAAATTAATTATTAGTCATTTGTCCTTTGTCCTTTGTCCTTGGTAAATGATCAATGACTAATGACCAATGAGCAATGACCAATGACTAATGACCAAATTACTTGTAGTAGCCACAGGAAATCCAGGTAAGTTGCGTGAAATGCAAGCTTACCTAGAAAATTCTGGTTGGGAATTAACCCTCAAACCTGAAGAATTGGAAATTGAAGAGACGGGCGAAACTTTTGCCGCTAACGCTTGTCTGAAAGCGTCACAAATTGCTAAAGCTACGGGAAACTGGGCAATTGCTGATGATTCAGGCTTGCAAGTAGATGCCCTAAATGGCGCACCAGGGGTTTATTCTGCACGTTACGCCAAAACGGACTCAGAACGGATTGCTAGGATATTGAGCGAATTAGGCAATGAGGTAAATCGACAAGCACAATTTGTCTGTGCAGTAGCGATCGCTCGTCCCGATGGTGCGATCGTATTAGAATCTGAAGGTGTTTGTCGCGGCGAAATTCTCCATACACCCCGTGGTGATAGTGGTTTCGGCTACGATCCAATTTTTTATGTGCAAGAACTACAATTGACCTTTGCTGAAATGACACGGGAGTTGAAAAGGTCAATTAGCCATCGAGGCAAGGCTTTTACGGCTTTACTTCCGCAATTGGAGAGAGTTAATAATTAGGAGAGACGCGATTAATCGCGTCTGTACAAGAGTTAGGAGAGACGCGATTAATCGCATCTGTACAAGAGTTAGGATTTATGAATTCTGCTAAATCTTCATTCATTAGTCCTGACTTATAACTTTTAACTCTTAACTCTTAACTCCTAACTTCTTTAAACTGCTTCTGTGTTCTTTTCGCCAGTGCGAATCCGAATCACTTGCTCAACAGGCGAGATGAAAATTTTACCATCGCCGATTTCACCAGTGCGGGCAGCAGCAATAATTTTGTCTACCACCATATCAACCTGATTGTCGTCAACTACGATTTCCACTTTGAGTTTTTGCAGAAACTCAACGGTGTACTCAGAACCACGATACCGTTCAGTTTGACCTTTCTGCCGTCCGAACCCCCGGACTTCAGAAACAGTCATGCCAACAATACCAGCGTTAACTAAAGCAATTTTCACCTCATCTAGCTTAAATGGGCGGATAATAGCTTCTACTTTTTTCATCTTCTTTACTCCTGACTTCTACTAGCTTCGTTTATATATCTAACCAGATCCGCTGTCTGAAGCTGTAACTAGCGGTGCTTTTCCTAAAAAATATGTAATAATTACAACTTTTTTAAAGTGTAAGTGCTTTACTTGAGGGTTGATGACATCAAAAGCGGCAAGGATTTATAAATTGGATAATCTTTGAGGTTCTAACATAAAGAAGTTGCTGCCAATTTAGCATTTTATGTAGCTTTTATAACCTAAAAATAGATCGTTTCCACCATTTAGCAGATTTGTTTGGATATTTAGAGAGTGATTGCAGCCAAATTATACGGTCGCCCGAAAGCCTGCTACTGCTGCTGACTGTGGGAATGTCAACTAACGTTTCTGGTGTTCAAACAAGGGACGCACAACGAAATATCCAGCACTAAAGGCAGTCAGCATGATTAACAAGATCGTAATAATTAACCACCAGCCATTGAGTCCCTTGATATCTGGCTCAGTAGTAGAATAGTAACTGACTTGTTGCTCTTCTATAAAAACTGGTTCTGGTATCGGAAAATTCATTTCCATTACAGGTGCAGAAAAGTCTTGGCGGCGGCTTTTTTCGGCTGGTTGTTTGGACGCAACAGATGGACGCGAACGAGAAACCCGCTGAGGTGAACGCGCTTGTGTTACTGGCTGTTTAGCAGTACTTTTAACGTCACCAGAAGCTTGGTTAGCTTGGGGATAATTAGCTGTAGCATGGGAATCCACAAAATTTTGCAAACGAGAAAAAGACTCAACGACTTTGGTAATTTCTTGGCGTAATAGTTGATTTTCTTGTACTAGTTGCTGATTTTGGGTGGTGAGTGCATTTAGCCTCGCCTGTGCTGCTTGCAACTCTGTTGACAATTCCCTGTATACAGATAGTGGTACAGAGGGAGGGTAGGCTTGAGTACTCGGTGTTGGCGAATTTTTGTGAACAGAACCTATGGTTGTTCGCATCGGGGGCTTGGTATTAAAAATCAAAGTAATTAGATCGTACAGAGATGCTAACAGAGATAGTCACCCCTGAAACTATGCCCAAGAATAATAGAAAAATACCGAAAGGGCAAAGATTTTTTATTTGGGCATTAGAGATGAGGTACTGAGAAAACTTTTCTCTAGCCCCCATCCCTAATGCCCAGTCTCCAATCCCTAATCCCTAGTCTCTAGTCCCCACAATGGGAAGAAATGTCCCACAGGGCCTTGCCCTTCGCCAATCTCTAGGGCGTAAGTGAGTGCGGTAGTCACATATTCCTTTGCCTGTTGCACTGCGTGCCACAAATCTTTTCCTTTAGCTAGATTAGCAGCGATCGCAGCCGATAGCGTACAACCAGTACCGTGGGTATTTTTTGTCTCTACTAGCTGGCAAGTCAAAACTTCCAATTTGTCCCCATCAAACCATATATCAACGCCACGCAAATCTCCCTGCATACCTCCACCTTTGACTAAAACAACCTTTGTCTTTAAAGTCTTGTGAATAATTTCAGCAGCGGCTTGCATATCCTCTAAAGAATTAATTTGTAACCCGCTCAAAATCTGGGCTTCATAGCGATTGGGCGTGATCATAACCGCTTTGGGAATCAAGGCATGGCACAGAGTCTTTACAGCATCATCATCAATCAATTGTGCTCCCGTACGTGACACCATTACTGGATCGACTACTAGATTACTAATTTGTAAAGCTTCCACTTGCTGGGCAACAGCAAAGATAATTTCCTGATTGAGCAACATTCCAGTTTTGGCAGCTTGTACGCCAATATCCTCAACTACTGCCTGAATTTGCGCCACAACAGCCTCTGTTGGCATAGCATCAACTCTCTTCACTCCTAGAGTGTTTTGTGCCGTGACGCAGGTTATAGCACTAGTACCGTGGACACAGTGAAAAGCAAAGGTACGTAAATCAGCTTGAATTCCGGCACCACCACCACTATCTGAACCAGCAATGGTTAAAGCAACAGGTATTCTGGAGTTTATTTCAGTGTTCATATTATGAAGATTAAGTAAATTAGCGTTATCAAACCAAACTATCTCAAAGATTGACGAACTAGACTAAAATCCTCTTTCTTCCTGCCCCATCGCAACCAGAATCTGACTTGAGAGTTCTGAATCCTAAGTAAAAAATACTAGTACAGCATCGTGTAAAGGAACATACCATTTCAAATGGCGCAAGAGCTTGGAATATAATTTTTTTGACTTTTGACTTGCAGTACTAGTCCTTTCTTTCAAAATAAAATATTTAGAGAAACTTCATCAAATCCTTGCGCAAAGCGCTTTTTATTCTCATATCACCCTGGAAATTAATAGAATTCCAGCAGACATATCCATAGTTTTTTGAGTTTTGTTGTAAAAAAACTTACCATATTACGGGCTTTTACTGATATCAAGTGCTATTTGTAAAGGTTAGTTTTAACTAAGTTCACAACGCTCAGTTACACCGCTTAAAACAGGTTCAACTAAGTTGTTACATTAGTCCCCTTAACTTAAAGGGTCAACCTAACTAAAGTTTCAACCAATTTCACTTTGATCGCTTTAACTTTAAGTCCCCAGTTATCAGTTAAGGGTGAATTTTACCATGCAGATTTGGCAACCCCCTGACCTAAAACAATGCATAAAGTTCAGAGGAATTACTATGCCAAATACGATCGTTTTATCGAATATAGCAGATGCTAAAGCTGGTTTTAAAAGAGCAGCGATGTCTACGACGGGCTACGCCTATACGGCTGTTAAAGATACGATTCAATTCAACTCCATGCAGTCTTACTAAGAGCATATCTGACGACAAGTCTAGAGTAGAAGCATCTATGTGTTAATCGTCCAATTACTCTCAACAAAACTCTGACGATTGACGGTATCGATATTCCTAGTTTAACCATCAACGGTTGACAGGAGAAAAATTTTTCAGGTTTACAACAGCGTTTCTATAATCGCCGCGATTTGAAGTCGCGCTCGGATAACTGTGACTGTCCTTAACAGTGCAGATAGATGACTCATTCAAATAACTACTTAGCAACTAAATAAAGTTGCTGAAATTGTACTACCAATTTCCCTTACACATATTCGGAGTAAACAAATGGCTGGCACAACATACTACGTTTCTGCAACAGGAAGTGATAAAAATGATGGCTTAAATAAAGATTCTGCATTTCTCAACTTGGGTAGAGCCGTGTATGAGATGAAAGCAGGCGACACGCTCTACGTCATGAATGGAAATTATCAAATGAAAGGGGTTACGCTTTTTAACTTGAATGGCTCACCAGATAACTGGACAACAATAAAAGCTTATCCAGGGGCTACACCTAAGATAACAACAACGGGAAGTGGCATTAATATATTGAGTTCATCCTACGTGCGGATTGAAGGACTTGATATAAAAGGCAATCGAGAAAACATCACTCTCGAATATGCCTTACAAGAGAAGGATAACCTTAATAACCCCTTGACCAATAGTAATGGTATTGCTGCTACTGCATGGAAAAACGCTGATGGTGTAGGTGGTACTAATCCCCATCATATTGTCATCACTGGTAACACAATCCGTAACTTTCCAGGTGCAGGCATAGCATTCAGTAATTCAGACTATATAACTGTTGAGAAAAACATTGTGTCTGGAAATGCTTGGTATTCCCCTCACGGCAATCAGGGAATAACCTCTCTCCGAAGTTTTAATTTTGATAACAATACCACTGACTACAGAATGATTTTTCGAGACAACATTGTCTACGATAACCAAAGTTTAGTTCCTTGGAAAGGAGGAGGCACTGGCAAAATCACTGAGGGACATGGGATTATGTTTGATACTACCAATGTCAGCAAAGATAATGTGGCCTATACAGGTAAGGCATTAATTGCAAATAACATCACTTACAACAATGGAGGTGCAGGCATTAATGTTTTTGAAGCTACCAATGTTGATGTTATCAACAACACGGCTTATAAGAATGGCCGGGTTCTGAAAGATTCTGGAGAGATTGGTGTTACTTACTCGGAAAATGTACGTGTCTACAACAATATTTTGTATGCAAGCGACAATCAATATGCTAACAGAATCAAGTATGCCACAAATGTCACCTTCGATCGCAATCTTGTTTATAACTCGAACCTATTCCAAGCTTCAGATAATTTAAATGCTACAGGATTACAGAATCTTTTGGGTCAAGATCCTCAATTTGTTGATGCAGACAAAAAGAACTTTGCACTTAAACCTGAAAGTGTTGCGATTGATGGTGGTTCTAATGCCTTCAATAGCATCACTAAGAAGACTCCTCAGGATGGTGATGGGAATGGCAGTACAGTCATTGATATTGGTGCATACGAAGCTCCCCGTAGCTCTAGCAAAACCCCAGAAATTCAAGTTCTGAATGGCACAGTTAATATTATTGATGGCAACACCGTTATTAACTTTGGCGAGACCCTTGTTGGTGAAGCCTTGAGCAAAACCTTTACGATCAAGAACACCGGTATAGCTGTACTCAACCTAAGTAATCTTCAACTTCCCGACGGATTTAGTTTGGTCGGAACTCTTCCAACGAGCCTAGCTGTCAATGCTTCCACCAATATAGTGGTGGCACTCAACCCCACTACACCCGGCATCTATAGTGGCAGCCTCAGTTTCAACAACAACGATATTAATGAAAGCTCCTTTGACTTTGCCATTAGTGGCACAGTTAGTACCCCGGAAATTCAAGTTCTCAATGGTAGTGTTGACATTACAGATGGCAACACTACTGCCATTAACTTTGGTGAAACGACTGTTGGTGACAGCTTGACCAAAACCTTTACCATCAAGAACACCGGTACAGGCGCACTCAAGCTGAGTAGTCTTAAACTTCCAGACGGATTTAGTTTGGTCGGAACTCTTCCAACGAGCGTGGCTGTTAATGCTTCTACTACCATAGTGGTGGCACTCAATCCCACTACATCCGGCAGCTATAGTGGCAGCTTCAGTTTAAACAACAACGATATTAATGAAAGCCCCTTTGACTTTGCCATTAGTGGCACAGTCAGACCCGCTCCTGTCCCGGAAATTCAAGTTCTCAATGGCACTAACTCCAATGACACCTTTATTATCCAACGAGGCGATGGCAATTACAGCATCACTAACTTTGGTGGTGTAGGTACTAGTTCAAACCCTTCGGCTGCGGTGGTTGCCAAGATAGACACCTTGCAATTTATTGGGACTGAATTGACTGCGAGAAATCTGCAATTAACTCAAAATGGCAACAATTCAGAAATCAGCTTTGGAAATGTGGCTAATACCAAAGTCACTCTGCAAAACTTTAAGTTAGAAAACCTAGATAACTTAGCCGCATCGACAACAAGACCTGCCATCGGCAATATTATATTTGACGGAGAAGCCAGTGTTACCAAAAGCTTTGATGTGATTGCTGCCAACTCCACTCAAACGTATATTTCTACAGCAAACACTGTCACTTTCCTCAATGACTTGAACAATAACATCAGCGGTTTTTACAGTTCCAATGATGTGATTAATGGTCAAGGGGGTAATGATACTATCAATGGCAGCGGTGGTGACGACCTGCTGCGGGGTGGTAATGGTAACGATCTTCTCATTGGTGGACAAGGCAATGATACTCTTGTGGGTGGTACAGGTGCTGACTCTTTCCTCTACGACACTAATTCCATCTTTAATAGCGCTGTTGTGGGTATTGATACTATCGCTGACTTCAATCGCTCTCAAGGTGACAAGATTATTCTCGATAAGACTACCTTTACTGCTATTACTTCTGTTGTGGGAACGGGTTTTAGTAATGCCAGTGATTTTCAAATCAGCAGTTTAGGGGCACTTAGCAATGCTGTAATTGTTTACGACCGGATGACTGGGCAGTTACTTTACAATCAAAATGGTAGTGCTGCTGGTTTCGGCACTGGTGGTGAATTTGCACAACTTACTGGTGCGCCCAATCTTACTGCCTCTGACTTCATCATTCAAGCATAGCTGGGTCGGGTCAACTGAGTAGAAGTGTAATCTAAACATGAATCGAGTTTTAAGGCGGCTTTCAATTAGATAGAGCATACCCATAAGGGCGCAATAAACATAGAAGTGAAAAAGAATGTAGAGATGTAGCACGGCTACGTCTCTATAAGGGTTTTGGATAATCTATACTTAATTTATGGAGATGTTTAATAAATGGTAGTTAAGTAAAAGCCATTCCAAAAAACATCTTTCCAATAAAAACGTCGTTGCCCATGAATAATATCACCACTAGCGATCTAACTTTTTGACCAGAAATAGCCGTCTTATTTGGAACTTATAGTTTTAATATAACTACTGCTGTGGTTGCGATCGCAAGTCTTGTAATAGCCCCTGCAAAAACTTCCCCCATTCTGCTGCCAAAGGGATTTCTGTAAACGGAACCCGCACTGAGTTAGTAGATTCAGAAAATAGAAATTCTAATTCTATAGAACGACCTTTCTCCGGTGGATTGTTTACATCTACTGGTTTTTCATCTACTAAAACCTGGATTTGTTTGATATCAAGCAAAGATAATGTTTCTAGTTTAATAGGACCTTGAGGCGTCGGTTTTCCCCAAGTGATATTGTTTTCTTTTTGACCTAATACAGCATAAATATCATACTTAGCCCGTTCAAATTGCTCTGCCCAAGTGCGATAGGCTTCGACTTTTTGATACTCCTTCGAGCCTTGCCAAGCCAACCAGAAAAACATTACTAACAGCGGCAACCACAAAAGACCACGTTCCATCGTTAAAAAAAATCCTCAGTCTTGGGTGAAACTTGTAACTAAAAGTGCAAAATCTACCAACAAGGGGTGCAGATAAGTTATGGTATGAGCAAACTGGCAAAAAGCGGTGATGAGTTAATATGAGAAAACTTATATTATGGTGCTTGTTTGTCATTGGGCTGGGAACTGCCATATTTGGTTTCCTGAATTTTCAGGGATTGGCAGCTAAAGGAGAGTTTGAGACGATTTTGCTTGATTTTCGGGAAGATATTCCATCATCTGTGGTGGAACAAGATTTGCAAGCGATCGCCAAACAGTACAACGTTACACCCCAATTAGACAACAAGTTTTCCAAAAAAGATAATGTGTATATTATCAAGGGCGATCGCCAACGGCTGCAAGAACTGAAAAAATCTCAGTTTGCCCAAGCTACAGAATTCATTGAACCAAACTATATCTACAACAACATTCCCCAACCAGGTAAAACCGCTTGGCTAGGTGAATTTTTAACACCCCAAGAAGATGAAGAAGCAAGTCCTTCATTAACTGGCCCTAATGACCAATATTACAGCAAGCAGTGGAACTTGCACAAAATCGGTGTTGAAGGCGCATGGAGTCAAACCAAAGGCAGTGGTATCACAGTCGCAGTCATTGACACTGGAATTACCAAAGTTCGCGACTTGTATGAGACAAAATTCGTCAAGGGCTATGATTTTGTTAACGACCGAGAAGAAGCCACAGACGATAACGGTCACGGTACTCATGTTGCCGGAACTATTGCTCAAGCCACAAATAACAAATATGGTGTCGCTGGAATTGCCTACGAAGCTAGTCTGATGCCGCTGAAGGTACTCAGTTCTTATGGCGGTGGTACCGTTGCCGATATTGCCGAAGCGATTAAATTTGCTGCTGATAAAGGCGCAGATGTGATTAATATGAGCTTGGGTGGTACTGGTGAAAGCCAGTTGATGAAACAAGCGATCGAGTATGCTCATAGAAAAGGTGTAGTTATCATCGCCGCAGCCGGAAATGAAAACACCAACGGAGCAAGCTATCCAGCCCGCTATCCCTACGTAATCGGCGTTTCGGCAATTGGCCCAGATGGCGAAAGAGCGCCCTATTCTAACTTTGGTGCCGGGGTAGATATATCTGCTCCTGGTGGTAGTGAAGCTGGTAAGATTCTCCAAGAAACTATCGATGAAAAGGGTGAAGGGGTATTTCTGGGCTTCCAGGGTACAAGTATGGCTGCTCCCCACGTTGCTGGTGTTGCGGCATTAATCAAAGCTGCTGGTATCAAAGAACCAGATGAAATTTTAAAAGTCCTCAAGCAGTCGGCGCGAGTTATTCAGGATGATGGTTTGAACTATTATGGCGCTGGACAACTCAATGCAGAAGCAGCAGTTAAACTAGCCTTTAGCGGACAAATCAGTTTTCCCGATTTCTTCCGGTGGTTACGGGATAGCGGCTATCTTAACCCCGGCTTTTGGATTGATGGTGGTGCGGTAGCACTGTTACCCAAGTTTTTAATGGTAGTTGGTTCCTATCTGCTGGCTTGGTTTTTACGCGTTTACTTCCCCTTCACTTGGAGTTGGTCTTTATCCAGTGGACTAATTGCCGGCAGTTCTGGGTTATTCTTCCTCAAGGGAATCTATATTTTTGATCTTCCTCAATGGCCTTTCCGGGTTTTGGGCAGTTCAATTCCCGAACTAGGTAATACCCTCCAGGGAACTGATGCGTTGAATCCCGTATTTGCCAGCGTATTGATTCCCATTGTGTTAATGGCATTGCTGCTGGGACATCCTAGTTGGAAATGGTTTGCCATTGGTTCAACATTAGGTGTAGCAGCCTGCTTGACAGTAAGTGCATTTTTAGATCCATCTGTTTGGGGTTTGGGAAGTGGTAACATAGCACGCCTCTTCCTCATCGCCAACGCCCTAATCTGTTATGGACTTGTTCGTTTAGCATTGAAAAACGAAGAGAAAATTGCGTAAATTGAGAATGGAGAATGGGGAATGGGGAATGGGGCATTGGGCATTGGTTATTAATTGTTCTCCCCTGCTCCCCTGCTCCCCCACTCAGCACTCACCACTCAGCACTGTTATGAGCATTACACTTACAGGTACAATCGAACGCCGTGATATTGGTACAGGCGCATGGGCCTTAGTCACAGAAGAGGGTGTTACTTACGAAATCCTCAGAGGGGCTGATAAAGACTTACTCAAAGCCGGACAAAAAGCAAAAGTTAAAGGACAGGTGCGTGAAGATATCATGACAACTGCCATGATTGGCCCCGTCCTAGAAGTCAAATCTTTTGAGGCAATTAGTTCTGATTAGCTGTGGAATCCAGAACCTCTTGAAGACGGCTTCTAAACTCCCCTTTGGGATGACCTCCTTTTACTTCACCAACAATCTGAAATTCCCCCTCTGGAGAATTGCAAAGGATGTAAGTAGGCCATCCCATTTCTGATTTATCGGGATATTGAGTCAATAAAATCTTGCGATACTTGCGGTAAGCAGTCGTATCTTGCATCTTTACATCGATAAACTCTAAACCCAGTTCTTCAGCCACCTTTTTGTCATAAAAAGACATTTTGTGGCAGATGCCGCACTCTTCTGAAGAGAACTTAATTACAGCTAAACTCATGGGTTGGCTACTCTTTGATTCTAGGCAAAGTTTTTTAGCATAATGCTATGAAATATTACCATATAGCTGGCCGTTAGTGTCAACTTCAGGCTAAAACCCTAATTCAACATTTTTCCTCCTTCTCTGATTCTAGTGGCATAGCAAGCAAAAAAATTGTGCATTAGACGTAGGTTGGGTGGAGCGGAGCGCAACCCAACAGATATCAGTGGTTTTGGCAAAGCCTCCAACGCTACTTGCTACAACGCGGGGAGCCCGCGCAACGCAGTGGCTCCCCAGCCTACAATTTTTTTGCAACATTTTAGCCTTGCCACGCCACTACGCCAAAATATCAAGTAGGATGTGTTTATTACTCCAAAGCTATTCACTGTCTGGATTTAGGCTTGCATTCAATATACCAAAATCGAGATTTTTAGAAAAAATAAGGTGCGTTATCTATCTTGGTAACGCACCATCTATTAGCAATTGCAGATTAATAAATCCACATTTTTTATTCTTCTGGCTCTAAATCGACTTCTTCCTCTTCATCTTCTTCACTGGCTTTAGCTACAGAGTTAGCAGAAACAACAGCACCTTTATCTAGCTTTTCACGCACCAGTTTCTTAATTTCTTCAGCAAATTCAGGCTTTTCTTCTAGATACTTAATGGCGTTGTCTCGTCCTTGGGAGATATTATCGCCGTTGTAACTATACCAAGCTCCTTTGCGGATAATAATGCCAGTTTCTTCTGCTAGGTCAACAACACAACCCAAGGTAGAAATACCTTTACCAAAAATAATGTCAAATTCCGCTATTCTAAAAGGCGGCGCTACTTTATTTTTGGCGACTTTGACCTTAACGCGATTACCATATTCGTCTGTACCTTTTTTCAAGGTTTGAATCCGACGAATATCCAAGCGCACCGACGCGTAAAATTTCAATGCGTTACCACCAGTAGTAGTTTCTGGGCTACCGTAAGTAACACCGATTTTTTGCCGCAACTGATTGATGAAAATTACTGTACAACCAGATTTACCAATATTCCCAGTAATTTTACGTAGGGCTTGGCTCATTAACCGCGCTTGCAGTCCAACATGGGTGTCACCCATATCGCCTTCAATTTCAGCGCGGGGAACCAGTGCTGCTACTGAGTCAATGACTACAATATCAACCGCAGCAGAGCGAACCAGCTGATCGACAATTTCCAAAGCTGATTCGCCAGTGTCAGGTTGAGAAATCAGCAAATTATCAATATCTACACCCAATGCCGCAGCATAAGTAGGGTCTAGGGCGTGTTCAGCATCAACAAAGGCAGCAATACCGCCATTTCTTTGCACTTCGGCGAGGGCGTGTAGCGCTACTGTAGTCTTACCGGAACTTTCCGGCCCATAAATTTCTATTACCCGACCTTTGGGTAAACCACCACCCAATGCTAAATCTAGGGTAAGCGCTCCACTAGAAATTGTTTCCACCCGCATCCGGGTAGCATCGCCCAGGCGCATGATTGCCCCTTTACCAAAGCTGCGCTCAATCTGGTTGAGCACCATAGTCAGTGCTTTTTGCTTGCCAGAAGTATCGGTGTTGATAGCCATTCCTGTCTCTAATGCCTCTTAATATATGGTTTTAAGGAGTGTTGGTTTCGGAGTTTGAGTAGAACAGATATACTATTTTAACCAGAAAATTCTGGAATAGGACTTCTCAAATCAAAAAAGGTGTGTGACAAGATCGTAACTCGATCGCTACCAGATTAGGGTAGTTTTGCACAATGATACCAACTTGCATTCAGAGATAGCTTTTTTTGGCTGGGTAAGCAAGGGTTTTCAAAGAAAAAATTACCTAAACAACTCACCTTACGCAGTGCACATAGTTTATAATGCTTGATTTTGGAGGGATAAAAGCTTAGTACAACCCAGCACGATCAATCATTAAACCGTTGAATTTTGCTTACTCACAACATAAACCTTAGTAGTCCCCGGCATCGATAAGTTTAGTAAAGTTAGCGTTCTTGTTGAAAAGAAGCTGTTGGCATGAAAATTATATACTGATAAAATTGTAATATAAATCACATTTATTATTCTAAGCAAACGTGAATAAGTCACAGGCTATTAAGCTACTTGAAAGTGAGGCATGGACAAAAGCAGATGCTATGCGTGCTTTGGAAATAATTGACTTTAGTACCAATCCTGATGAGATTACCATTCGTAGAGCTATTTCGCGTTTTGCTGGTTCTGAATTAATTAAGCGTCAGCGTCTTCAAGCGGCCCAGAAAGGTCTGGTAACTAAGAAAACTAAAGAAATTGAGTTGAAGGAGCAGGAGTATGCTGCCAAAATTGACCAAGTTAAAAAGTATCCGAAACAGGAAAGAGAAAAATACGATGCTGAAATTAAAAGCTTGGCTCAGAGAAATAATATTTTAGAAGTTGAACTAAGGACAATATATTCTCAAAACAAAAATTTAACAGAAGTGAATGAACAACTCAAAAAAGACAATAAATCTCTAAAAAATTTAGTCGATCAAATTAAACTTAAACTAGCTATGAATACTAAAGAAATCCTCAAATATGAAGATAGTGAAATTCGGAAAGCAGTTATTACTTTTTTCAAATGGACTTTAGGATAAAGCACTGAATATATGACCGATCAAAAAGGTAAAAAAAGGAATTTTAGAGGAATGAGTTATCGGGCTGTTCAACTCGCTAACTCAAAAAATCGGAGTAAGCTTCATAAAAAAAACCAAACTTGGCTAAAAGAAAATTTTTACAAGAATATTGGCTGGGATAATGTTGTTACTCTTTATCAAAAAATAGAGGAATTTATAGATAATTATCAACTTGAAGAATTGACACTTGAAGAATTATTTATTGAGGCTGATAGGATTGGTAATAGATATCTCACTAATCAAGAAATAAATGAGTATAACCAAAGATTATCTAAAGAAGTTAATGAAGTTGCAGAAGAAATAGATAAGCAGTTTCCTGAAACAGAGATGGAATTTATTGATTTTAGTCAAAATACCAATATTAAATATAAAAAGAAGCATAACCAAAAGACATATAAAACAGTAAAGCTTTAGCAGAAAACATGGTTAATATTGAAGATAAAGACCTTAAAGAATTATTTGATCTTGCGGACACAATCGGCAACAAGCGATATCACAGGCTAACTCATGAAGATTTTGAAACTTATAGAAAATTCGATTATTGGCGGTATATTAATGGTGATTTTGAGTGTGGAACAACTCAAGAAAGTAAAGATTGGGTGAGAGAAAATTCTAACTGGTATTGTCCAATTTGTGGATCTCACTACTCTGACAAAGGTGGTAAGACGATAGATCACAAGCTACCTCGGTCACAGTATCCTTGGTTATCAATGGAATTCAGGAATTTATGGGTTATTTGCCAGGTTTGTAACAAAGAAAAGAGTGAAATGCATTGGTATAAATATGAACACTATATATTTGTTCGCTATCCGAATATTTATCCTGCTGTGAAAATGGCACGCCCTAGCCAGTTACTCCAGTCTCTAAAGGATTAAACCAAAATGATTGGTACAGAGGCTTTTACATCTGCATTAGAGCATTAAAGAGTTACCAATGTTGCAGAGCCTAAAAAGTGCAAGTTATACGCACGACAGCTTCCTCCTTCGGAAATTGGCGAATGTATTGAAATTAAATTTTTATAAATTAGTGCTGAATCTTAGCAAGACAATATCACCTTTTACCCTTGACTTTTTTCAATGCTGCTTGTCTTACTTCCGCATTGAGCAAATAACCAAAACCCACCTTTTCTAAACGCAGCACAAATTCCTCTCGTGTATTGCCCAATTTACTAGCTGTAGCATCCAAATTCCAATTATGCTCTGCTAAGTGACTCAGCAAATAAACTCGGCGAGTCTGCATTCCTGATAAGCGGTAAGTCTTCAAATACTCCAATTCACCATTTTCTCGAATAATCGCTTCCCCAATATGATTTTCTTCGTTGGGGTTGAGGTCAGTAATAAATCGTTGTAACATGAACGAACCAGCAGTATAGACTTTTTGGGAAATTAACTTACGTCCTAACAGTCCCTCAGCCATGAAACCCTGAAACGATGCCCAATCTGAACGCATATTTTGTACTGCTGCCCTCAAAGCTGTTAAATCATTAATTTTTGACTCATCTAAAGATACACTCATGGGAAAAGTTGTATCGTGCAGTAAAGCGTATTGGTACAATAACTCACCATAGAAATCTTCTAATAAGCTATTGTGCAAAAGTCGATAGTCCTCTGGTGTCGGTACTACAAAAGGTGATGCTAATGCTTCGGCAACAAATACTAATACTCCAACCTGTCGAGAGTGAATTTCAAATACCCGCAAAGCATCTTCAAGTCCAGCAATGTAACGTCCACTAAAAGAGCTTTCCATTCGGCTACCCAACCCATGAGAAAGGGCATACTTAGAATATTCACTCCAGGCAATATCAGGGCCAGAAAAGAACATTGATAAAAAGCCTTCCATTGCCAAGTGCAGTGGCAAAAATCTCAGTTGATTACTAGATTCCCGCTTCACCATCCGGTGCATTAACCGGACACTGGCGAGGGTGTGGGGGATAGGGTGTGGGTCATTGAGCGGTCAAATGCTTGGATGGAAAGATGCAAAATCCTCGTCAAGAACTTTGAGAGAACTTTAGCTAATGCGACTGCCAAGGTTAATCTTTGTCTTATTCGGTTAATGCTTAAGAGGCTTGCTGCACCTTCTTAGATGTCAAATGGGTTCTATAATGATATTTGCTAAGATTTGCTTAGGCTTTTGCTTTCGTTATATCTTTGATGACTTTCGACCTTCCCGACTCTCTGATTCTCGATACAGCGCTTTCGGTATCTGGATTAACTGACTATATCCGCTTGCTGTTAGAGCAAGATGAACAATTGCGGCAAGTTTGGGTAACTGGCGAAGTTTCCAGCGCTAACCACCATCGCAGTGGGTTGTTTTTCACGCTGCAAGATCCCGATCGCACCGCCGGAATTAAGTGTGTAGTATGGAATAGCCAATTGCCAAAACTCGCCCAAATGCCTGTTCCTGGCGAACAGATAATCATTTTGGGCAGCATTCGCGTCTATCCGCAACGGGGAGAGTATCAGTTATCAGTTTGGCAAACTCTACCTGCTGGTGTTGGTTTACAGGCGTTACGCTATCAACAACTCAAAAATCGCTTGCTGGCTGAGGGGTTATTTGACGCGCAAAGAAAGCGATCGCTCCCCACTCATCCCCAAACGATCGCTGTCGTCACTTCACCAACGGCTGCTGCTTGGGGTGATATTCAAAAAACCCTGAAGCAAAGGTATCCAGGTTTACACGTTTTATTTTCTCCTGCGACCGTACAAGGCGAGCAAGCACCAGAATCTATCGTCAAAGCAATTGAGCGCGTGGAAAGAGATGGTCGTGCCGAAGTGCTAATTTTATCGCGGGGTGGTGGTGCGGTGGAAGAGTTGGCCTGCTTTAATGATGAACGAGTGGTGCGATCGCTGGCTAGTTGTTCCATTCCTATAATTACTGGTATCGGCCATCAACGAGATGAATCTTTAGCAGATTTAGTTGCAGATGTATGTGTGCATACACCCACTGCGGCAGCGGAAATGGTTGTGCCAGCACTTTTAGAGTTGTATATTGAGCATCGGCAGCGAGTTGTCGCTTTACATGAGGCGGTGCATGACTTTAGAGAAAATGCTGAGAATAAACTGCAAGTATTACGTAATCGTTTGCGACGTTTGCGGTTAGATCGGCAAGTGCAGCAGGAGGTGGAAAAGCTAGCTTGGAAGCGTCAGCATTTGGTGCAAATTACGACGGGGCGATCGCAGCAAGCAACGCAGCATTTAGAATTATTGCGGCAAAAGTTGGCTAGTCTTGACCCAAAAGCAGTGTTACAGCGTGGTTATGCTGTGGTGAGAAGGGAAGATGGAGCAATCGCTCGTTCGGCGGGGGAGTTGGCTGTGGGAGAAGAGTTAGTGATTCAGTTGGGGCAGGGTGGGGTTAAAGTGAAGGTTATGGAAGTAAATAAATGAGTAATGAGTAATGAGTAATGAGTAATACCCATTACTTATTACTTATTACTCATTACTTCAAAATTAAAGACAGTTGGAGTCGGGGATTTAAACCCCAACTTAACTGATACTACGTGTAATGGTTGGGGTCTTGAACCCTTGAATTTACGATAAACGAACCGCCAAGACGCCAAGGACGCCAAGAGTTGAATGGTTAAACGTAAGAGTGCTTCTAGTTCTGAGGAGGCTTGGAATTATGAAGCGAAGGTGGCTGAGATAGAGGGAATTATTACTCGCATTGAGGCGGGTGAGTTGGAATTGGAAGCTGTGTTTGACCAATTTGCAACTGCTGTAGAGTATTTGCGTCAGTGCGAAGGTTTTTTGCAGCAGCGACAACAGCAGGTAGATTTGTTGATTGAAACATTAAGCCAAGAGTAGAAGCTGGAGACTCTAGTTTGAGTCTAGGCTAGTAGTGTGAATATAGGAGTTCGCTTTTTAAGTGAGGTACAAAATACAGGACTCAAAATCTAATATATAAAGCCATACAGTTCAGAATGAGCAACAAAACACTTGTAGAGACGGCGATTTATCGCGTCTAAATCCCTGTGACAAAACTTAATTACGAATTACGAATTACGAACTTGTACTGAGTTTCGACTGCGCGGTAATCGAGCGAAGTCGAGATTCAACTACCGCGTAGCCGTTGCCGCAGCCTCTCCAAGAGTTGTATTACGAATTATTTAAGCCAAAGTTCTAATGAAGAGTTGGATAAACAGAGAATGACTGATGAGATCATAGATTTGACAAATTGCGATCGCGAACCGATCCACATTCCCAGTTCGATCCAGCCTCACGGGGTTTTACTGGTTTTGCAAGATCCCACCCTGGAAATCCTTCAGGTGAGCAGTAACACCCAGGAAGTCGTTGGCCGTCATCCTGATGAATTGCTGGGCAAGCCGCTATCAGATTTACTCAATGTCAAGCAAATTAAACTAATTCAACAATGTCTGGCAGAGGATTTTGAGAGCGTTAATCCCCTAAATATATCCATCAAACATCAAAATAAATCAATTCATTTTGATGGCATTGTCCATCGTTTAGATACTATTATTATTCTGGAATTGGAGCCGAAAAAATCTAAGGTAAAAACAGGCTTTTTTGACTTCTATCAACAGGTAAGAGGAACCATTACCCGGATTCAGAAAGCACCCACACTACTGGAAATGTGCCAGATTGTGGTGACAGAAGTCCAGCGAATCACTGGTTTCGATCGCGTCATGGTCTATCGATTCGATCGCGAAGGGGCAGGCAGTGTCATCGCTGAAGATACTAATCAGGAAATGCCCTATTTGGATTTACACTATCCGCCCTCTGATATTCCTAAGCAAGCGCGACAATTATACACCCTCAACTGGCTGCGGCTGATTCCAGATGCCAGCTATCAGCCTGCCACCTTAATTCCAGTTAACAATCCTTTAACAAATCAACCGTTGGATCTCAGTCTCTCGGTGTTGCGGAGTGTTTCTCCATTACATCTAGAGTACCTGCAAAATATGGGTGTGACCGCCTCCATGTCTATTTCTCTGATGCACGAGCAAAAGCTTTGGGGATTGATTGCCTGTCACCATTCGTCACCCAAATATATTTCTTACAATATCCGCACCATCTGCGAGTTCATTGGACAGGTGATGTCTGTGGAACTGAGAAATAAAGAAGCGAGTGAAGATATTGATTACAAAAGTCAATTAAAGTCATTACAAACTCAATTTGTGGAAGGCTTATCTCAGGCTGAGTATTTCCTGGATGGCATGGTGCAACTGAAATCTCAATTACTCAATCTAGTCAGCGCCACGGGAGCGGTGATATGTAGTGGCGACCAGTATATTCAAGTGGGTAAAACGCCATCTGAGTCAGAGGTTCGCGCCTTACTTGATTGGATTAAACCTCAACTGCATCATAACTTGTTTGAGACGCGATCGCTCATGAAAAATTACCCTGCTGCTGAGTCATTTAAAGCGATCGCTAGTGGCGTGTTAGCCCTGGAAATTTCCCAATTTCACCACAATTACATTCTCTGGTTTCGCCCAGAGGTAATTCAAACAGTGAATTGGGGCGGCAACCCCAACAAGCCTGTAGAAGTTTTCTCAGATGGCAGTTTAAGAATGTCTCCTCGCAAATCCTTTGAATTATGGCAAGAAACGGTGCAAGGATCTGCTCTGCCCTGGAAACCTTGCGAAGTTGAAGCGGTTGCGGAACTACGAAGTCTAGTTGTGGGCGTTGTGTTGCGACAGGCAGACAAACTAGCATCGATGAATTTTGAATTACAACGGAGTAACGAAGAACTTGATTCTTTTGCCTACGTTGCCTCACATGACCTGAAAGAACCGCTACGGGGCATTCACAACTACGCTAACTTCTTAATGGAAGACTATGCAGACATATTAGATAGCGATGGAATAGCAAAACTGCAAACCTTGGTGCGGCTGACGCAGCGAATGGAAGACTTGATCAATTCCCTCCTCCATTTTTCGCGGTTGGGACGCGCCGAACTGATCCGGCAACCAGTGAATCTAAACGAGTTAGTACCCCAGGTAATCGCCACCTTGACCATTTCCCGACCGCAAAGCGAAGTCGAGTTTCGCATTCCTCAACCCCTTAAGACAATTCAATGCGATCGCGCTCAGATTAATGAACTCTTCAGCAACCTAATCAGCAACGCCATCAAGTACAATGATAAACCCCAGAAGTGGGTCGAAATTGGTTTCATCGAATCGGGGCAAACCAACCAAATCTCAAAAGAATTTCTTTCCCAGTCCCCATTACCCCTTATCCCCACTCCCCAGTGCTTCTACGTTCGTGATAACGGCATTGGCATCTCCCCAGACCATCTCGACAAAATCTTTGAAATCTTCCGCCGCTTACATGGACGAGACGAATTTGGCGGTGGGACTGGGGTAGGATTAACCATTGCCCGCAAAATTGTGGAGCGTCACGGTGGTAGAATCTGGGTGGAATCAACCCCCACAAAAGGTAGTACATTTTACTTCACCCTGTCAGCGGAGGCAAATACATGACTCAGATTTCAGTCTCCCCGATGCAGCAAACGCCACTACTTTTAATTGTCGAAGATAGCAACGAAGACTTTGAGGCACTGCAACGATTTCTAGGGCGATCTACTATTGCGATCGCTATTCAGAGGTGTGTGAATGGGGAACAAGCCTTGGCGTTTCTTTATCGAACTGGCAGCTATGTAGAGCGCCAGACTGCGCCCCGTCCCGGCTTGATTGTGCTTGACTTGAACCTGCCCGGAACCGATGGACGAGAAGTGTTACGCCGGATTAAACAGGATGACAGCTTGAAGATGATTCCGGTGGTGGTGTTTACTACCTCTAACAATCCTAAAGATATTGAAGTATGCTATCAATATGGTGTCAACAGCTATATTGTTAAACCAATCAATTTTGCTCAACTGAAAAGAGATATTCAAATGCTCGTGGAATATTGGTTTGAAGTAACGACATTGCCTGATTATCCGCAGGATTCGTTATGATAAAATCTTTACATAGATGAGGATTTTAGCGCTATTTTTAAAACACTAATTTCTCTATAATAACCTGCGGAATGTGGGCTTTAACTCTATCCGCTCAATTAATTTTACATGTCTCAGCAACAGCGCACCCTCCTAATTGTCGATGATTCCCCAGAAGATCGAGAACTCTATCGGCGATATTTGCTGCGCGATCGCGAATCTTCTTACACGATCCTAGAAGCAACGCTGGGACAACAAGGGCTAGAACTTTGGCAGCAACATCAACCTGATGCTGTGTTGCTTGATTATCGACTGCCCGACATGGACGGACTGAAATTTCTGGCACAATTGCAACCCTCGACCCAACAGCCTTGCCTACCTGTGATTGTCGTCACTGGGCAGGGCAATGAGGCGATCGCAGTTAAGGCGATCAAAGCGGGCGCACAAGATTATATTATCAAAGAGCAAATCACCCCAGAAGGACTGCAAATAGCAGTTAATGGGGCAATTGAAACCGTGCGGTTACGCACCCAACTACAACAGCGTATTGAACGAGAGCGTGTAGTCGCACATATTACCCAGAAAATTCACCAATCGCTGAATCTGGATGAAATTCTTCAAACAACTGTAGCCGAAGTGCGAGAATTTCTACACACCGATCGCGTCTTAGTTTTTCAGTTAAAACCTGACGGAAATGGCACAGTAATAGCAGAATCAGTTGGGACACAGTGGCGATCGCTGCTTTCGTCTACTATGTACGATCCCTGCCTTGCTGAGAGCTACATTGTCTCGAATCGACCGCAACCTGTCAGGCAAGATCCCGCCGCGATCGAGAATTATATCGAACGTTATTATCAGGGGCAAGTAAAGGCAGTATCAGATATTCACGATGGCAGTCTTGACCCCTGCCACGGTGAATTGTTGGCACAGTTTCAAGTCAGAGCTAATCTGATTGTACCAATTCTACAAGACAACCAGTTTTGGGGATTGCTCATTGCTCATCATTGTACCTCCCCTCGATTTTGGCAGCCCTTAGAAATTGACTTGCTTAAAGAGTTGGCAACTCAGATGAGTATCGCCTTACGACAGGCAGAACTGTATCAGCAGGCACAGCATGAACTAAAGGAACGCCAACAGGTAGAAGCAGAACTACGCCAGAGCGAACAACGGCTGCGATTGGCACTATCAGCTTCGCGGATGGGAACGTGGAACTGGAACATCCAAACCGGAAAAATTTCCTGGTCGGATAACCTGGAAGCCTCATTTGGACTGGAGCCAGGAGAGTTTGACGGTTCATTTGAGATGTTTGCCGCGCGAGTCCACCCTGACGATCGCGATCGCGTTCTGGCAGCCGTCGAGCGTGCCATCGCCACCGGAGAAGACTATGACATTGAATTTCGAGTCGTATATCCTAATGGCACGATTCGGTGGGCACTGAGTCAGGGTAAGGTATTCTACGACCAACACGGGCAACCAATTCAGATGGCGGGTATCGATCTAGATATCACCGAACGCAAACGATCGGCCGAAACTCTGCGCGAGAGTGAGGAACGTTTTCGGCAGCTTGCAGAAAATATTGATGCGGTGTTCTGGATCAAAGAAGTGTTGGAAAATCGAGTTAGCTATGTTAGTCCTGCATATAAACGCCTGTGGGGATTGAACCCGGAGGAATTGTATCAAGGACAACAAGTATGGGTCGATCGCATCCACCCAGAAGATCGAGCAGCGATAGACAGAGCGTTTCATGAAAAAGCTGTCGCCGGGAAATTTGATGAAGAATACCGGATTATTTTAGCCGATGGTAGTATTCGCTGGGTTCACGATCGCTGCTTTCCCCTTCGAGATGAAACCGGAGAGATTTATCGGTTTGCAGGTATTACCGAAGACATCAGCGAACGCAAACAGGCAGAGCAAGCCTTGCGAGACAGTGAAGAACGCCTGCAAATGGCACTGGAAGGTTCTGGTGGCGGTCTCTGGGATTGGAATATTGTTACCAATGAAGATTATTTAAGTTCCCGATGGCTGGAAATGCTGGGATATGAGCAAGGAGATTTACCTGGGAAGTTTAGCACTTGGGAGCGACTGATTCATCCTGACGATAAAGTTTGGGTGATGGAACGGTTGAATGCTCATCTTCACGACGATTCGGTATCTTACAAATTTGAATATCGAATGTTAACCAAGTCTGGGGAGTGGAAATGGATAGCCAACCACGGAAAAGTAGTTTTGCGCGATCGACAGGGCAATGCACTGCGTATGGCAGGCATCCATCATGATATCACCCACCGCAAACAGGCAGAACTTTCTTTGCGAAAGAGCGAAGAACGCTTCCGCACCTCAGTTGAAAATATGCTGGACTGCTTTGGGGTATACCGTGCTGTACGGAATGGGCGGGGACAGATTGTCGATTTTGTGACTGAATATGTCAATAGTGCGGCTTGTTTCAACAATCAAATGACTTATGAGCAGCAGATTGGGCATGGGTTGTGTGAATTACTACCAGGGCATCGTGACAGTGGATTGCTTGATGAATACTGCCAGGTAGTAGAAACAGGGCAGCCGCTTATTAAAGACAGCCTAGTTTATGAGGATAATTACGGGCAACAACGCTTAGTTAGAGCCTTTGATATCCGCGTGGCTAAATTTGGAGATGGATTTGTTGCCACCTGGCGAGATATCACCACTCGCCAACAAACCGAAGAAGCCTTGCGCCAGAGTGAAGAATTTAAAAACCGCATTTTAGACAGCAGTTCTGATTGCATCAAGGTATTAAGCCTTGATGGGCGGCTGCTGTACATGAATACAGGTGGACTGTGTTTGATGGAAATGGATGATTTAAATTCCTATCTCAATAATGAATGGCTCTGTTTCTGGGAAGGCAGTTATCGGCAACAGGCAGAGGACGCACTTGCTGCCACTAAAACAGGCAAAGTCAGCATTTTTAGCGGATACTGCCCAACTGTAAAAGGTACTCCGAAATGGTGGGAAGTGGTCGTTAGCCCGATTTTGGATGCTTCCGGGCAGCTGGAACGAATCTTGTTGATTTCACGAGATATTACCGATCGCAAAAAGATAGAACTCCTCTTGCAGGAGAGCGAAGCCCGGTTGAAATTGGCGTACAAAGCTACGCAATCGGGATTATGGGACTGGGACATTACCCGCAACAGAACTCATGTATCTGAAGAGTACATCAATTTGTTTGGGCTTGACCCAACCACAAAGGAAATCACCTATGAACTGTGGTTAAGTCTCCTGCATCCAGACGATTGCACCTCAGCCAATGAAACGGTGAGTTGCACCATCCAGCAACAGCAAGAGCACTATGAAGATGAATTCCGCACCATACATCCTGATGGCATTCGCTGGTTAGCCGCTAGAGGTCAGGTTTTCTATGATGCTGCGGGCAATGCGGTACGGATGGTAGGTAATGTACAGGATATCACCGATCGCAAACAAGCTGAAATTGAACGCGATCGCCTATTGCAACTAGAACAAGCAGCCAGAGCCGAAGCCGAACGCGCCAATCGCATCAAAGATGAATTTTTGGCGGTTCTCTCCCACGAATTGCGATCGCCTCTTAACCCAATTCTCGGCTGGACAAAACTGCTACAAACCCGGAAATTTAGTGAAGCCAAAACAGCCGAAGCCTTAGCCACCATTGAACGCAACGCCAAATTGCAAACTCAACTGATTGATGACTTACTTGATGTCGCCAAGATTCTACGCGGCAAACTCAGCATCGAGGCTACTCCTGTGAATCTGGCATCTGTCATTGAATCTGCGATCGATACAGTAAATACAGCAGCCCTTTCCAAATCAATTGTGTTGCATTCCATACTGCCAAATATTGGGCGAGTCTGTGGAGATTCCAACCGCCTTCAACAAATCGTTTGGAACTTACTTTCTAACGCGATCAAGTTTACCCCCAAGGGAGGACGCGTAGAAACCCGACTAGAGCGAGTTGAGGATCGGGCACAGATTATTGTTAGTGACACTGGCAAGGGTATTAACTCAGATTTTCTCCCGTATATTTTTGAATCATTCCGTCAGGAAGATGTCTCAATCACCCGCAAGTATGGGGGGTTGGGATTGGGGTTAGCGATCGTCCGGCAGTTAGTTGAGGCGCACGGCGGCACGATCGCGGCTGATAGTCCGGGTGAAGGCTTGGGAGCCACCTTCACAGTCCAGTTACCACTGCTAAATATTGAATCGGAAATCAAGCAGCCAGATGAATTGCCACAACCAGCACTCGAACTCACGGGGATTCGAGTCCTCACAGTTGATGACGATCCCGATGCTCGTGAACTACTAACAGTATTGCTTACTGAATACGGAGCTACAGTCTTAACTGTTACCTCCGCGGCAGAAGTTTTAGCAAACCTGGAGTCTTTTCAACCCGATGTTTTAGTCAGTGATATTGGGATGCCCGAAGTCGATGGTTATTCCCTAATCCAACAGATCCGCACCTTAACCCCCGAAAAAGGGGGAGAGATTCCCGCGATCGCTTTGACTGCTTATGCCAGAGTTGATGATTACGAGCGAGCTATAATCAGTGGTTATCAGCGGCACGTTAGCAAGCCTCTAGATCCAGAAGAGTTAGTTCAATCTGTGGTGGCACTCGCACACAGCAAACTAATACCAATTTGAAAAATGATTGCGACAGATGAAGCTATCCCACTAATCATTTTTGTGTTATAAAGCTTAATTTTGTTAAAGAATGAAAACGAACAATCAAGGTTTTCAAGCATATTTTACAAAGACAAGTAGGGATTTTTAAAATAGTGGGATAGGTTCATGGATTCACACCAAGCCAGACGTACCAAGGCAATTCCCAATCCAAAATCTAAAATGGTATAAACCATCCCATTCCTGAAAATAATTAGGTTTAACCTTCAATCAACACCTGTGTTTGGATTGACCTTCAAAAGCACTTCTCGAATAATGGCGGAGGAATCCTTGGCAGAGTGTGCCTCCTCTTTGAATCTTTGTGCCGCCAAGATTTGATTGCGAGCCTCCATCCTTGAAGCCATACGATGTGATAAAGAAGCTTTCTCTTCTAATGCCCTCAAAGCGATCCATAGTGCATCTTCCACCTTATCAGACTGCGTGGCCAGCAAAGTTTCTGCTGAAAAAGCATGACCCGTGCGGCACCGGAAGCGCAATAAATTTCCTTCTTCGATTTCCCAGAGGATACCGCCGCAGTCAGGACAGCCAAAGGTTGATGGTTTACCAGGTCGTTCGCTTTCGTTTTCTACTGCTTCCAAATTCAATTGCGCTATTTCAGTTTCAAACTCCATCTCGTTAGGTATAGGGTTTTCTGGTTGTACTTCCATTGGCGTATTAACTAGAGCTATTAAAGTAGAAGGAATATCTGAAAGTGGCAGAATATGGTCAATATCCTCTACGTTCTCGATCGCATTACGTGGCATAGCAGCATACAAAGCATCGTCGGGATTTTGGACAATTGCCACGCCGCGCCGCATTTTTACAGCCATTAGTCCCGCCGTGCCGTCGTCAAGCAAACCTGTTAGTAGCACAGCAATCACTCGTTGCCCATAGGCTCGTGCTGCACTGCGAAACAATGGATCGATCGCGGGACGACAACGGTTTTCTTTTGGACCCAGCGTCAAACGCAAATATCTTTGTTCTACCAGTAAGTGGTAGTCAGGCGGAGCGACATAAATCTGACCATGAACAATAGCTTCGCCGTTCTGAGCGTGAGACACTGGCAAGTTGCCAGCGCGACTTAATATTTTTGGCAGAACACTTGTGCCATGACTGGATACATGAAGAACTATAATCACAGCAGCATTAAGATTGGGCGGCAAATGCTTGACTAGATAAGTCAGCGCCTCAACTCCACCTGCTGATGTTCCAATGACAATAATATTGTGTTCAAGCATTAATGTAAGGATTTCACTAGGATAGCAGCGTGGTCAACAAAAGCACGTTTACTGCCAGTCTTGAGACTAACGCAGCCAAAAAATTTGCTCACCTAGCTTCGAGAGGATTTATTCTTAATTTGAGGAATAATACTTTAGACGAATAGCACGAAATGCAATTTTGCGTCTCTAAAAGGGTTTTAAATACTTATCTGCTGAATAAACATTTGATGCTCTATTAGACCTCTTGCAAAAGTCCCAGATGCGTGGGACAAGTAGATGAGAGTTGGGTAGCATCTATGACCTACGAACAAGTAAAGAGCCTGAAACCAGAAGATTTTAAACGCTTGTGTGGTGTACGTCTGGAGACTTTCAACCAGATGCTAGAGGCTGTGCGATAAGCCTAACGGCATGGCTTCGCTTACCGCACAGTCTACCAAAACAAAAAACCGGACGGCCAGGAAAGTTTTGCTTGGAAGACCAATTGTTGATGACATTGGAATATTGGAGAGAATACCGAACTTACTTTCATATTGGGCAATCTTGGGGAGTAAGCTGTTGTGCTTTTAATTTGCACAAACAGCATTTCCCTTGTTTTTTATTTTTCTTCCCCATTTAATAATAAGCTCTCCATCATTTAAGA
>NZ_JBALDR010000028.1:0-33775 GCF_036917315.1 Nostoc sp.
CGAAATGGTCATACTTCCATCACAATTTCTCAAAGATTTCTCTCTCATGATATTGACAAACTTCTTGCCCTTGTGGAATGAAACAGCCCTGCCTTTTTAAGGGGGGTTAGGGGGGATCTAAAAGTGCCTAAAGTCACAGCGAAACACTTTTCAAACAACCTCTAAGTAAATAACAAGTATTAGTCACAACGGAACTTAGTCTCAACGATACTTGCAATTGCCTTGGAAATTGGTCAGTTGACTATTATTTCAACAAATGCAATTTTACGGGTTTAATTGCAAATGCTCTAGATAAACTAAGTAAGTCAGCGAGAATAAATAAAACTATATTAAGTAATATAAAAAATCTGAAGATTATTTTATGGTAAGTGTTTCAGCCCTGATTTGTTGGCGTAGCGTCTCGTAGAGAGGACTAAAATCATCACTGCAAATCTTTAATTATTTACGCTGCTATACTTCTCAAAAGTTTTCTATCTTCCCTTATAAAAACTCCTTTGCCTTATTTCCAGTGTTGGGAATAGGGCAAATTTCTATTTTGCTGAACACTCCATGCACGATCCAGGCAAAAATTAGGTCTATCGACAAATCTCAAAGGTTCATCCAGAAAGTCAAACGTTTGTCCAGAAAGCTCAAACGTTCGTCCAGAAAGTTCAAACATTCGTCCAGAAAGCTCAAATGTTCGTCCAGAAAGTTCAAATGTTCGTCCAGAAAGTTCAAACATTCGTCCAGAAAGTTCAAATATTCGTCCAGAAAGCTTAGAGGTTTATCCTAGAGCATAATTTACTAGATGCAAAAGTCCTATACCCGATTGGGCATAACCACAGCCAACAAAAAATACCTCTGTGTTTAATGCCCCATACCCCATGCCCAATCCCAGTCCTTTGTATTTGCGATCGCAAACTTACTTAACCTAAATATATACCTTTAGCAGAGGTAAATTCAGAGGCTATGTTCGATATTTAAGTAAGTATTAGGTATTAAGAACAACTGAACTCAGTTTTAACCCCACTTGCGATCGCCTTGTAAATTTGTCATTTGCTTATTCTTACAACAAATCTGGCTTTACAGGATTGATTGCAAATGCCCCTAGATAAAGTATCAAAAGTTTTCTGTTTTTACTTATATAAGCTCCTTTGCCTCATTTCAACTCTTTTGAAATGAGGCATTTTCTATGTTGCTATACACTCACAGGTAATTTTGTCATCGGGAATAGAGGCAAAATATTAGTACTGCAATGTATTTTCCTTAACCTGGTATATTGACTTATGCTTCATCTTTGTTTTGCTAGCGATCGCTTTTAGGAAAAAGCTTTAATCTAGTAATCAATTCGATTAGTTAAAAATACTGAGGTCGATTAAGTAGCAAATTTGATTCAATTAATCAAACAAACGGTATTGTAATTGTTCCCGTTTGCTTATTAGGTGATGCTACTTACAGACTGGAACCAGATTTTAGACAACATTTTGCCTGATGAGAGTAGTGAGACGCTGATCAGTGAGATATTTGTAAGACCTCTAATAAACGCACTTGGATTTAATGATAAAGAACGTTTTCCACAATTTCCTACAGGACATGGGACAGTAGATTTTGCTGTTCGCAAAAATACTGGTGGTGATATTTTTTTATTCTCTAAGAGCAATCCCTATTTACTTGTTGAAGTCAAAGCACGAGCAACAGGAACAGGAGCTAAATTTAATTTATCAGAAGGCACTCCTCAATACATAAACACTATAGAGCAAATAAAACAATATCTACTTGATTCTAAGTGCAACACATCTCAATGGGGCCTTATTACTGATTCAGTTTATATCCAGTTATTCCGGCGACATGGAAAAATTATATTTCCTGCAACTTCAAATAGTTTAATTAAAAAAGAGAATATTCATACTATCGTTTCCGATGTCAAACATTTAATTGACAATCCGCCCAAAGCCTTAACTGTTTGTGTTTACAACAACAAAGGAGGTGTGGGGAAAACTACGACAACTGCCAATTTAGCAGCCACTTTTGCACAACAAGGGAAGCAAGTTTTAGTAATTGACTTTGATCCACAGCAAGGAGATTTAACTAAATCTCTTGGTCTAGAAGTAAAAAAAATTAGTTTATATGATTGTCTATCCGATAGAAACTTAAACGTTCACGATACAGTTCAAGCATTTAAAGTCAAATTTAAATCTGGTCAAGTGTTCCAATTCGATGTTATTTCCGCAGATCCAAAACTGCTAGATTTTACAGAGCAAGACTTAGCAACAAGAATTGAAAAGGGGGCTGCTAGGTTAAAAGATACTCTAAAACCTTTGGTATACGAATATGATTATATATTCATAGATTGTCCGACAAACTGGATGTTTTTTAGTCAAAGTAGCCTCTACGCTTGCGATGTCGTTTTGATCCCTACCAAGCACAATAATTTAGCATCCCTAAATAATGCAGCTAAAGTAATTAAAGAGTTAGTACCAAAAATTAAGGCAGCTAGACAAGATGGTGGCCCAATCGCCTTACCTATATTTTTTAATGGTGAAAATATCACTCCTCCTCAGCTGAGAATAGCAAATCAGGAAATTGAAGCTATTATTACCAGAGAAAGTAAAGCATCTAATTTCAATTTACGTCCTTATTTTTATCCTAATAACCATACAAAAATATTCAGTCTGCCAAGTTATGCAATTGTAGCAGGTGCAGCCTTTGCTCGAATCCCAGCAGCTTTTACGCATTGTATTGCTACAAATTATTATCTCGATCTAGCTAAGGAGTATTTTATTGTATGAGTGATTTTGATAATATTGGCAAACTAATGCATCTGAAGTTAACCGATCTTAAACCTGGAGATCAGTTTTCCGAATCGGAATTTATCATCAAAGCAGCAGCAGAGTCTATCTTAGAAGCTGATGGGCGAAATTGGATTCCTGTTATTGTTAAAGAAATTGGTGACTATCAATATCAAGTTGTTAGTAATCATTTCGTATATGCAGTTGCTCAACAAGCTAAGTTAGAGCGAGTCTGGTGCATAGTCATCTCATCAGAACCTCAAAGTATTGAGCAGGCAAAAATTTTAGCTAGAGAAGTTTTACCTAAAGTAAATTTGAATACAGCATCACGAGATAGTATTCTAGCTGCACTTAAATACTTAATCTCAGAACCAAGTAGTGCCTTAAAGAGTGTAGATCCTATTGTTGCCACAAACCGAATTGCAGAGTCTAATCGCAAAACTTGGTCTAATTTCAACCCTATTCTTACCTTGAAATGTGGAATTACTAAAGGCAAAAAGTTGGATGCTCTTGCAAAAGTATTTTTTTTGTCATCATTACCACCTTCACCGCCGTCACCACCTCCAGAAATTGTGAGTATTAAATCTGCATCAAGAGATGAAGTGTTTACTCGTTTGATTTATTTGTCAAAATCTAAAATAGATGGTTTTGAAGCTATTGATATAGAAAAATCATCTGATATTATATTCAGTGCTAGTAAAGGCAAATGGAAAAGCTTAAATCCTATCTCTAAACTTGAATGTGGCATTGATACTACAAAAATAAAGACTCTTAAAAAAGTGTTTAGTCTCTAATCTTATCCACCAATTACAGGAATCACAGACACTACTTTCTCAGCTTCATCTACTATTATTTGCGCCAGCCCAAATTGTTCAATAACTGCTGCATTTGTCGTCAAATGTCTACTCACTTCAGCTACTCGATACTGACTTTCTTGTGAAGCTAAAGCAGCTGGCAATAATAACTGATCTGCTAAATGTTCATCCACTGGTGCGCCGGTGTAATGAAACTCAAGTAGTTGCTGACAAGCAATCTCTGCAACTGTTTCCGCCGACAACCGCAAACGCCCAAATCCACCAAAGCCAGTTAAGCTATTCTGATACTCAGCAGTTAAAAAAATACCCGCCCCAGGTGCCACACCTCTTTCTCGCAAAGTCTGTACAGTAACCTTTAAATGGGCTTCCCGTAACAAATTCTCCGCACGATTTGCCATCCGTTGCGGAATATGGGAAGGTAATTCCGTCACCACTGCTAGTCCTCGCACCTGTTGTAAATCGCCGCGTTCCAACAAGTCGATCCCACCGAGTTTACCACCGCCATCCACCTGTAACTCTACCTCGCCCCCACCTTGGGGATACCACCCCCAAGCGCCTAACTTGACTTGGGCTTCTACACCCATGCGTTGCAGTATGGGCAGATAAACTTGCTCAATGTACGTCGCTGTCGGGCTAAAGTTTACATGAGTTCCACCCTTTAGTGTCACCAGAGAATTGCCAGATGCTAGTGCCAAAGGTAAAAGAATTGTTTGAAGAACTAGAGCGATCGCACCCGCAGAACCACCTTGTTGTGCTTTACTAACATCAAAGGTATAAATTCCAGCTTGCACAGCACTACCTGGGATGAATTCCAGCAGCATTGAACCCAAAGCATCACCCCGTAGTTGGGCATTACAAATTCTCGCCGCCGCCCGAACAGCTGTTAAGTGTTGTGCTGCTAATCCTGGCTTTTTGCGTCCAGCGCGAATGCCTGTAATTCGTATGGGTTCACCGGTGATGGCGGCTAGGCTTAAGGAAGTGCGAAGAACTTGTCCGCCTCCCTCTCCGTAGGAACCGTCAATTTCAATCATGGGCGATTATTGGAATGTTGGATTTTGGGTTATCCCCACGGCTGTTAAAATCAAACCACAAATTATAAACGCCCAGCAACTAGCTTTTTGGAGGTAGGTTACACAAATATACAGAGAAATTTCTGATATGTGTTTCTATAGTTTGCTAATTTTGAATTTGGAATTGAATAACCTTGCTTTTACCGGGGTTCATCAACCCATAAGGATCGACTATTTCTTTAAATTTTAACTGCTCAGGATCGATAACTTTTCTGCCGCTGTCTTCAATAATATACGTATGAGGATTGGCAATACTCACACCCTGTTCTTCGTGATAGCGGATAATTTCATTGAGGCGTTCTTCTGTGGTGTAGCGCACCAATTGCAATGCACCAGGAACTACGACACCATTCACCCGAAAAAATTCTAAATGCATCATTACCTCATCGCCGAAGTAATTATACATCTGCTCTACTACTTGCAAATTGCGTAGGCGCAGCCCGCCGGAGGCATCGCTAGGAAAGAGACTTTGTAAGTATGTAATACCAGTATCTACACTCCGGGCAAGTAAGGTAGTGTGGTTCCAGCTAAATTCTGCTAATTGTGTACCTTTGGCTGCTTCCTCGGCTGATTTTTTATATGTAATCTGGCCGCCGTATTGCTGCACCAAAGCCGGTAAGAATTCCAAACTCGGTTCGGAAATTATCAAAAATACTGAGTGAGTCCCTTCAGGAATATACTCTTGTACTGCGTGAAAATATTGGGAAATTGGGGATGCAAAGACAGAAATCAACTTCTTAATCATGCCATCAGCATTACCAATTGCCTGACCAAACTTTGCTGCTGTCATAAAGTCATCAAAAGTGACAATGACTTCTGCCCAAGGATAAGCTGGCCCTAAAGGAATTTCGACTTCAGTGATGATGCCATTAATTCCCCAAGCATGATTTACCTTTTGGACATCATCGCCGCGTAATGCGATCGCACGGGGTTCATCTTCTACAGTTATCACCCGCAATGCTAAGATATTACCGCGATCGGCTAACATACCATATTGGATCGAGCCAATACCTCCACTTCCCCCAGCAATAAATCCGCCAATTGTGGCTGTGCGGTACGTAGAAGGTGCCATGCGGATTTCCCAGCCGATTTCTCGTGTTTTTTTATCCAAAGCTGCCAACTTCACTCCAGCTTCTACCCGCGCCACCCCCGGTTTCACCCAAAGAATCTCTTGCAAGCGCGTCATATCTAAAATTACGCCACCGTGCAACGGTACACATTGCCCATAATTCCCAGTTCCCGCACCTCGCACAGTTATAGGTATACGATGTTTTGCACAGGCGGCTGCAACTTTTAAAACCTCTGCTTCATTTGCGGGACGCACTACGATATCCCCAACTTTTCCCTCTAGTTTCGACACTAACACGGGGCTAAAAGTGTGATAATCCTGGGATAGTTTTGCGACTTGGGTAGAGTCGGTAATAGTTTCTATGCCTTCTAGAGAATTAATCAGAGCATCTAATTTTGTCATCATAAATAATAATATATCCTTTTTTTTTAACGCAAAGGAACGCATTCGCGTTCGCTTTAGCGTCTCTGAAAGAGAAGCGTCTCGCAGAGAAGGTTTACGCAAAGGAACGCAGAGGAGTTAATTCTCTGCGAACCTTTGCGCTTCCCTCTGCGCCCCTCTGCGTTTTAAAATTTTAACTCTCATGTTTCACAGAACGTTCATACCACTTATACCAATTCTGTATGAAGATGCGCCAAAATAGAAGATGGTGCATATGAGATTGGAAGTTGAGATCAAAGAAAGCTTTATAAAGGATATCTGTTGATTATTTATACCAATTTTCTAACATCTCCCAAAGTTCTGAGCGCTATCTTGCAACGCATCCTGTGGGAAGCCGCAGAATCTTCTGATTATGTGAAACTAAAACTAAAAACTAAAAGTACTCCGCAGAATGCCGATAGTAACTGAGTCACTATCTGGTGTGTTACCAGGCTGGATAAGATGAATTATTCCTGGTGTAATACTGATATTATCTGTTAGCTGAAAGCGATAAAATGCTTCAATTTGAGTTGTCGTACCTGGTTGTCCGCCTGCACGTCCTAAACCTGTATTGATAAAATCAGGGACATTATTCCCTACAGGTAAGTCACTACTAGTTATTTTAGGAGGTTGACCGACATAAATTCCTGCTAAATTTCCTTTAGCAAATAAATCAGGGAAATTCAGAAACACCATATAATTTGTCGTTTCTACACTTCCTGATTGCCCAGGAATATAAGATTTAGTATAACCACCCCACGCACCTGCACTAATATGGGGAGAAATTTGCCAAGTGAGGGTTGCACCCACAGCGTTAGTTTGTAGCGGTGCTGATTTTCCGGTAGTCGTATTAACTGTAGTTAAGCATTCATCACCAACAAAGGTTAGCAAACAACCATCTGAAGCGTAATTATTAACGTAATACAAACTTAAGTCTAGAGTATCGGTTGGTGTCAGCAGTAATTGCACACCTGTAGTGGTGGTTCCATCAAATAAACCGCTACCTTTACCGGGATTTCCTGGTTGATAACTAGTATAAATTGCCTGCAAACTAGCGCGTTTAGCAAATTGCCAATCAATAGCTATACCACCGTGACCATATCCCATATTTAAAATTGGGTTTCTTTGGGCAAAATAAGATAATGGCCCTGTTGCAGCACTTTCTACCCGATTGGGGCCTCGGAAAGCAGCTGGCATACTTACGCCCTCTGTTCCTACCATTACTGCTAATTTATCTGTCACCAGCCAATGAAAATTGAGGTCACTTACAATCAAATTATCTGTAGGAAATTCGTAGCCAAGTAAAACATCATTCCGAGAAACACTATTGGTAAATCTAGGCCCACTAGTACCGTTACCATCTAAAAGACCTGTAAACAAGTAACTGCTAGGAGTGATTTGACTAGTTAAATACAGTTGCGCCAAGGATATAACATCAATATTTGTCCCTCTATCATCTGTATCTTTTTGTCCATCTCTAGGATTAACATCACCACGATTGTTAGTTCGTCCTTGAATGCCAACTATCAGTAGTCCACTGAGTTTAGTTGTTGTTGAGAATTGGTTGGCTTCAATTTCAGCAGTTTTGGCTTCTAAATTATCGACACGACCCCGCAAAGTTGCTAATTCAGGGGCAAATTCTGACTGTAATTTTTGTAATATTGCTAAATCTTCGTGAGTGACTAAATCGCTGGTGGCTGTAGCGATTAATTCGTTGACTCTATCTAAACAAGCGTTTACACCCGCAGCAAATTCATACCGAGTTAAGGCGCGATTACCGCGATAGTTGCTATCTGGATAGCCGGCTATACAACCATAACGTTCTACCAAAGACTGCAAGGCTTGGAATGCCCAATCGTTGGGTTGTACATCTTTGAGTTGAGATACCGATGTAACTTGGTTCATCGGTTCTTCTGGGGAAAGGGAGGGAGATAAGGGCATAATATTATCGCCCTTAACTCCTATCTCCTGAGTAGTTTCTGTCTTGATGTACTCTTGTGCTAATGCTTTTTGTGCAACTCCATTTATTCCCGCAATTAATAACCATGCGAGCATCCAGGTTTTGCAATGACTGCGGCTAATAAATCTACCTTTCAATTTTTTACACTCTGCTCACATACTTAAGTGAAGAGTGTATTCCCGATTGTCTAGGGTTCACATGGGGACATTTACGGATTTTGTCGCAAATTAGACTTAATGCTTCTGGGCAACTTTTGCAAGGGCGAGTATAACAGGGTATTGGGGAATGGGGACTGGGGACTAGGAAATGAGTTTCTCAATCCCTAATCCTCAATTCTCTAATCCCGAATCTATGGCAAATCGTTCACGCAAGCTGAAGCCAAAAGCCTCTAAACCAAATCAACCTCGTACTGGTGCGATGAAACGCGTCGTTAAAAAACCCCAGAAAAAGCTAAAACGAGGAAGTTGGTTGTCGTCAATGCTAGCGATCGCAATTATCTTAAGTAGTGCTAGTCTAATTATGGCTTTTGCCTGGATTAGTGTTCTCTTCATGTTCAATCCAGACGAAGTAAGCTGGCTAAATAAAATTTTACCTGCATGGGCACAAATCCCCCTTGGTAAGCACGAACGCCCCCAAACTCTCAAACAAATTCAACTCGATTTGAGTAAAAAAAACCAAATATTTGGGGAAACTCTACCTTTATATCAGGATGTGAAAACCTCATTTTTACTACCAGTTTTTCAACAACGTGCTAATTGTCAATCTGATTGTGAAGAATTGGTGGAACTCAGGGTTTACGAGCGATCGGTTGAGTTAGAGTTTAAATCTCAGTCAGAAAATTACTACTATCTAGCAACTCAATTACCTATAACTGGCCCAGATGAATCCTTTGTGATTTCTTCTTTGCTTGATGGAACATCAGAACCCCAGGATATCAGTACTCCCCTACCTTTAACTGAAGTGCAACGCTTTGAAGGTAAGACACCATCATCAGGCGTTTGGTTTGATTTGCGGGGTAAACGCCAACAAGCAGCTGGTTCTATCTGTTACGGTTACGTCGTATACTACAATCCAGAACGCACGAATTTAGTACAAATGTTGTCTTGGACTAGTCCTAACGGACAATTGCCCAAATGGCAGCAGGTAACTGGTGATGGTACAAAAGAGTTAGTTGTCGATCAAACAGTAGGTTTAGAACCGCACTTACAGGTTTACCAAGTTAAACCTCTAAAGTTATTCCTCAAACCAATTCAATTGGAGGCGATTAGCCTCAAATCATCGGTCTTCAAGGATTCTGGATACCAAAGTGCCCTGTCAATTGCTCGTAGTGGATTGTGGACACCAGCCTTTGAATGGTTAAAATTCATTAAGAAACAGCGCAAAGGAGGTTTACCAGAAGTAGCGCAAGCGCAAATGGATTTGATTCGCTTGCATTCTCAACTTACTAAAACTCAAGCCCAGAAGATTTGGGCAAGTCCTAGTCAAGAAGTGCTGGCAGATTTGATTGATGGTCGCTGGGAGAAAGCTTTACAGGTATTTGAAGCGTCGCCACATAATGCCCAGGAAATTGCTACTCTACTCAAAGCTGATGAAAAACGGTTGTGGAATCGCATAGCAGCGGCGTTGCAGGTGAACCCAAATAGACCAGAGGTGCAAGCTTGGTTCGCGTTGATTTTAGCAGTGCAGCGGGGAGAAGGACATGCTAATTCTTGGTTAAAGGCGCAACCAAAAATTACAAAAGAAAATCTTGACTATATTCAAGGTTTGTTGGCAAGACTCAATGGTGAGGGTACATCGCAAATATCCTCTATTCACCCTAGTCAGATTGTTGGTACGGTGCAACCAATTACTCAAGTTACCAACACCGAATGGCTGCAACCAAATTCCCCAGCAAATTTGAAACTTACGGATAACCAAGTTTGGTATCAGGTGGAGGTAAGTGCATTTAATGACGGGAAGCGCTGGCTAAATTTCCCCTTTGAGAATTTCAATCCCCCGAAAACTGATGCCGCCAAATTTTTCTGGAAAACTATGGGAATCACTTCTGACCCGGAAATCCAGATTGTAGTCTGGTTGCCAAATGGAGAACAAAAAATTACTATCGCCGCTATCAAAGCGGTGCAACTACGGGGTAAAGTTTTGCGCCTATTAGCTGCCGGCCCAAAAATTCCAGATAATCAAAACGATGTTCTCCAACCCAAGCCTTTAGCTTTGACAAATGCAGCACTGGAATGGGTACAACCATCTCCTATTACTCTACGAGAGCTGCATCAACAAAATCCCCAAGGGGTGAAAGTAATGCTATCGAGTCTGTGGCAATCTTTACAAAAATCCGGTGAAGTTCCATCTGGTGCCATTCCTAGCTTTGAACAGATGCAGGAAAAATTGGGTGATTGGCCCGTTCAAGTGATTGATTTAACAAATAACGCTCAATCAGAAATAATCCTGACTATCTCACCAGAAGCCATAGCATCCTTGAATCAGCCGACACCTGAAATTCAGGGAGAAAACCCAGAGCAACGCCGCGACCGGACTATAATTTTGTCTGATGTAAATAAAGTCATTTACACTGATTTTACAAGAAATTACTTACAAAGACTCTCTGCGATCGCCAAGCTTTCAGGGGTGCAATCCTTAGCTTTACTGGTAGAAAATGCTCATAACTACAGTTTGAGGCGCTGGTCAGAGAAAAATCAGCGCTTTGAATAACGCACCCCTGACTCAAATTTCCTCTTTACTCAAATTTAAATTAAAGAGGGGAAAAGCGCAGGCGTAGCCCGTCGTAGACATCGCTATCTAGAAGATGGACTTATTCTTCTTTTTGGTTGGTTTCGGCTAGACGTTGGTGCTTCAGGTTTTCCAATTGCTGCAACAGAGAGTCTACCTCTGCTTGTAAATGCATCAATTTAGCTTGCTGATCGTCTTGATAATAAGACTTGGTTAACTTACTGACCCAGGCAGTCTGGGACTCGCAATCGGAAACGTTAGATAAATAAGTAGGCATCGCTAATTAAATCCACAATTTAACTCACACCATTAGAAATATTATAATAATGCTCTTTTAAGCTTTATTAAATAATTGTACATTTTCAATCAATTACTCTAATGGGTTTTGGGTTCAATCATAAAAGACGGTGATTATAATGGCTGTGTTCCAAAAAAAACACTGACCCAAGTGTGTTAAGCATCCTTCTACTGGAAGGTACTTAGGAATAGTTAATTTATACTCTATCAATTATGGTTGTACAAACAATTATCGCCGTTTTTGAGGAATTTACGCAAGAAATTTATGTAGACTATATCAAGAATTACGCTAAATAATGAAAAAACTATAGGCTGAAGCACTTGCAAGTCAAATAAGAATCCTATAGATTTGCAGATGATATTTCACCTCGTCAGTATCCCCTAAGCTAATTTGTTGAAGCGAAGGTCGCCGTGGCGGTTTATGATAAATTAACGTTCTAAATAAAATAGCAAGTGAAACGCCTGCACCACAAAAAATAATATTCTTAACAAGATTCTTTTCGATTAGGGAACTCTGAACGGGCAACTGGTAACGAAAAATCTACTTTCTTCCTCTTTCCATTTTGCGGTTCCCGATCCCCCCCTTTCTAAATATCCAATCCTTACATTAAGAAATTTTAAATCCCGTGACTTTGAGCCTGTCTGTTGCTACATCTCATCGCCAACCCTGGCCCGGACTGATAGAAGCCTATCGCGAATACTTGCCTGTCAGCGAAGAAACACCGATTGTGACTCTGTTGGAGGGCAACACACCTCTAATACCAGCGCCAGCGATCGCAGAACGCATTGGCAGACAAGTACGGGTTTTTGTAAAATACGACGGTCTCAATCCCACCGGCAGCTTCAAAGACCGAGGGATGACTATGGCAATTTCCAAGGCCAAGGAAGCAGGGGCAAAAGCAGTCATTTGTGCCAGCACGGGCAACACCTCAGCCGCCGCCGCCGCTTATGCCAGACGGGGAGGCATGAATGCCTTTGTACTGATTCCCGATGGCTATGTGGCGCTGGGCAAGTTAGCTCAAGCATTACTGTACGGCGCAGAAGTATTGGCAATTAAAGGTAATTTTGACCAAGCGCTAGAAATTGTCCGCGAGATGGCCGAAAGCTATCCGATTACTTTGGTGAATTCAGTCAATCCCTACCGCCTAGAAGGACAGAAAACAGGAGCCTTTGAAATTGTCGATGCATTGGGTGATGCACCAGACTGGTTATGTATTCCCGTGGGCAATGCCGGAAATATCACCGCATATTGGATGGGATTTTGTCAATATCATCAAGCCAGAAAGTGCGATCGCCTACCCAAGATGATGGGATTCCAAGCCGCAGGAGCAGCCCCCTTAGTACACGGTGAGCCAGTGGCGCATCCCGAAACCCTAGCAACAGCAATTCGCATTGGCAACCCTGCAAGTTGGGATTTAGCGATCGCAGCCCAAACCGCCAGTCAGGGAAATTTCCACGCCGTTACCGATGCCGAAATTCTCGACGCTTATCGACTTTTGGCATCATCAGAAGGTATCTTTTGCGAACCTGCGAGCGCCGCTTCTGTAGCTGGGTTATTGCAGGTAAAAGACCAAGTTCCCACAGGGGCAACAGTCGTTTGTGTCCTTACAGGCAATGGTCTAAAAGACCCAGATACAGCCATTAAACACAATCACAGTCAATTTCAACAAGGTATCGCAGCAGAACTAGGCGCAGTAGCCAAGGCAATGGGATTTTAGGGCATTGGGCATGGGAAGAGGCAGAGGGCAGAGGGGCAGAGGGGCAGAGGGGCAGAGGGGCAGAGGGGCAGAGGGGCAGAGGAGAAAAACTTACTGCAACTTCTCCCCTGCTCCCCTGCTCCCCTGCTCCCCTGCTCCCTGCCCCCCTGCCCCCCTGCCCCCCGCCCCTGCTCGCTCTCGCGTCAAGCTATCAATAGCATCACCCAAGGCAGTAGTCAGACTATTGCGGCTTTGGGCGTGATTATCCTGCTCAGTTTTCAAAGCTTGCAAGAGGCGATCGCGTTCTTTAATCGCGGCGATAAGTTTAGCTTGCAAGTCTTCCACAGATTTTAGTTGTTCTATTTCTTGTTGAATCGCTACTGGTGTCCCAGCAGCCAGTGTGTCTACTTCAAGACCTTGGAGTTTATGCAGTTCTGCCTTGAGAGAGGCGATCGTCTGTTGGGAAAGTTGGGTATCTGTGCGGCGTTGTTCTGCTTCTGTGTTGTAAAGCTGACGCCATTTTTGGGCACTTTCCCAAGCCGTATCGCGCTCGTGTTGCAGCTGTGCCATCTGCTCTTTGATTACCTGGATTTCTGTCAACCACTGTTGTGTTAAAGCAGCCGTATTATTAGTATTTTCAGCCATTTTTATCCTTGTACGTACTATAAAAGTACTATAATACTGTTTTTCGCCAATCAAAAAAGCACGATGGTTTATCTTCTTGCTAGAACAAGTATACTACTTTCATACTAAAGACTGACTACACCATCTTGGCATCAAAAGTTCTCAGAGTTATGCAAGTGACGAGCGAGAAGCTAGCGTGACATTGCCTAGCGCTCTATCGGTTACAGTTCCGAGAATACCGGGTGAAACGGTTAGCGGGTCAATAGCTTCTATGGGCACACCGTAGCTGTAGATACCTTCAGGGCAAAAATACCTGTCTTCAGGGTTCAGAAGAAAGACACGACGCAAAAAGCCTATCTCACACGTTAAACCGGGTCGTAGGATAGCGTAGCCAGCTTGCCGTGTCTAATTGATCTATCCACAGTAGAACAGTACTTGAATAGATGCCGGACATAAGGCATATCCTTTGGGGGAATCTTCCAGATGATTTCAGATTCCCATCTCAATGAGTCCTCATCATCCATCTGAAAAAATGATGATTTAAGTTGTGTTTTCATGGGGTATTGCTCAACTCATCAGCATTAAGCCAAGTGGTGTAAGTACCGTCAGGTTTTTTACAGCAGTATTGCTCATCTCTAAACTCAACTATCTCTAACTCGATTCCACTGTACTGAGTGAGGTAGCGAGTACCTTTATACGAAACAATATCCCCAACCCTCGGTACTTTTAGAGGTTGGTCTAGAGGTTGGTCACTCTCAAGCCTTTGATACGCAACGGTTTCATTAGGTAGCCCAACCTTCTCAACCTTTTCAGAAAAATTCTGGAATTTTTCAGTTTTATCCAGTTCACCAGAAATATAAGCGCGGTGGAACTCATCTATGTCTGTTTTCTGAAAGTTTTCGTCAAAATCGGGTGAGGTTGGGCTACTTGGCTGAATGTTCTGCTGTGTAAGCTTTTCAGTTTGACCAACCTCTTGACCAACCTCTGAGGTCGGTCTACATTCCTTTTTCTTGACCCAACCCCTACGCCTCTTACCTTCAATTACCTTTCTGCCAGACTCTTGTTCCTATCCCAGCTTTTTGAGAATATCGGCTACCCTCATCTGATAGCGTCTCTCCTGTTTTCCCTGTTCAATAGAAAATGCCTCAAGCAATATTTGAGAGATGGTAGTCCATGTCCTATCTATCAAAAATTCTTGGATGTGGTCTACCCATACATCCTGAATTTGATAGTCTTCGTTATCCTCAGCAGATAACACTTCCTCTTCATCTGTCAGCCACCAAATTTCATCATTTTGATATGCAGCATAAGCAGAAGCCCAAATTCTGTCTCTTGATTGTTCAAGTACATGAAAATCTATCTTTTTAGTGACGGGTATAAACCAAAAGCGTCTGTTTCCGCTAGGGTCATTTAATTGTTCCTTGTTGTTAGTAGTGGCTACAATCACTGAGCATCTAGGAAGTTCTTCTATGTCTCTTGCGTAAGGAGGACGAATACTATCTACTTTTGTTGTCAAAAAAGACTTTATCTGTTCAATGTCTTTTCTTTTGAAAACTGCTTCTAGTTCAGCCCACTCGACAACCCAGAAGCGATGGAGCTTTAACACTTCATCTTTATCCGACATATTGGACATTGTGTCGTCAAAAAAGCACTTTCCATAAAGAACCTCAAAAAATGTAGATTTATTAATCCCTTGATCTCCATATAAAATTAATGCTTCATCTTTTTTACACCCAGGTTTACAAGCCCTAGCTACAGAACCAATCAGATGCGCATCGGCGCAAGGTTCACCCTCAACAATGAACAGTGAGGCTTTTATCATCCTTGCCATCTCTAGCTGGTAATAGCGGTAGACGGGGATATCCTCCCTGTTGATATCTCCTAACCCTCGAACCCAGCGTCCACCCTGGTAGTGTTCCTGCCAGATTTTCTTTTCGCCGTTGCCGTCGTCTATACGGATTACTTTAATTAATGGGTTGCCGTCCCGGTCATCATACTGCCACTCTCGCCTCTGTTTGGGTCGTAACTGTTTCTGCTGGTTTACTGGAGCGAGCTAGCAAGAGCCTTCGTCGTCCATCTTGCTGGTTTTACGCCACCCCTTAGCCGATTCACCACGTTTGCATACTTCTAACTCTCCTATCTGATAGCACCAGTCAGGTTTACCGCAATGACGACATGGATTATTCTTGCTGACACGTATTAATCCATTATTTTCTGTGGAGTTATTAGAGTAATCTACGTTTTCTGCAAGATTTATTGTTACCATAATCTTTGTATTTAAAAACATAAATCTACGGTAGCAGAACAAGAAAACAAATTTCTGCTATCTTTTCTTTGTGCCTCAAATTAGCTGCATTGCTTTTATAACAAGAGTTACAGAAATACAACTTAACTATCTACCTAGCTCAAAAGCTTACTAATAAAGGTTTTTTATTATTACTCCAAGTAATCCATAAAATATTTAATATGCATACGTATTAAATTGTCTAGGTTTCCGTGATGACTATACAATTTTAAAATTAATCTTGGTTCAGTGCTGGCTTTAGCTTTGGATAGATAATATTTTTCTAATACCTTAAGGTCGTAGAAAAATGTTTTTCACAAAAGGTATGAATACACAAAATTAATTTACGGAAAGGATGAACCTTTTGAATATTTTTCGCTGAAAATAAATAACCTCCTTTTGGCAGGAGGTTACAGTTACATTATTAATTTTTGTTTCGATTATATTACAAGTGTAGCTCCTGAAAGTTCATTCGCGTTGTAGCATCTGAAAGGCACTTCTCTACACTAAAAATCTAAGTATAAATGCTTTAAGCGATATTTCAAAAACACCAGAGTTATACAAGATATCTCTTGTCATCGGAGTTTAAAACAATTGCATAGCAAGCATTAAGACCATATTACACAGGTGAAACCAACATCGGGCTAAAAGCATCCAGCTCAGATTAATCCACAAGTGCGATCGCTCCTGGGGGTTATGGGGATGGGGTGTGTAGGGTGAGTATGTGGGTCTAGATTGGGTGTTAGTTTTTACAGTGATACGGGAATTATAAAAAAGGTGACTGCTTATTAACTATGACTCAGCTAAAGCTGCCTTGTTTTTATGATGAACGTCCAATTGTCCCTTGAGCAAGTGTTGATTAGCCTTCCTGATGATGCGCCAGAGGCTACTGTAGGTCACATGTTTATGCCTCCATTCTTTGAAGCGCTCGGTTTTCAATCAACGGAGATTTTAGCAGAATTTAGTACAAAGAGAGGTGCGGAAAAGGTTGATTATGCTCTACGTCATAACAAAGGAGATTGCGATAGTTTTGTAAAAAGTAGAACCAATCCTAATATCATAGTTGAAATAAAGAGAAGAAACGATAATCTTCAAGAAGGAACACCCCAATACAAGGAAACAGTCTGCCAATTAAAAAGTTATTTACTTGCTCCAAACTGCAAAACAGTTCAATGGGGAATTATTACTAATGGTTCTCATATACAGTTATTTAGAAAGCATGGGAAAGTAGTTCATCCATCTTCGCTCTGTCTAGAGATAACGCCTGATAATATTAGTAAAATTACTAAAGATATAAGACAAAAAATAGAGAATACACCTAGAGCTTTAACAGTAGCTATCTATAACAATAAAGGAGGGGTAGGAAAAACGACAACTACAGTTAATCTAGCAGCTACGTTAACTGTTCAGGGTAAAAAAGTATTGATTGTAGACTTTGACCCCAACCAAAAGGACTTAACTCGCTACTTTAATATCAAACCCAAAAAAGACTCTCTTTTCTCCCTATTAGAAGATAAAAATGATCGGATTTCTTTCAAGGGGGAATTGATCAGTTATACAGTTAATTTTAAAACTCCAGCTAAAACATTGAGTTTTGATATTTTGCCATGTGACGAAAAACTAGGGGATTTAGATGATGCAGAACTTAAAAAGCTTTTCAAAGAATATAGATTACGTCAAGTTTTGGACAAAGTAAAGTTTGATTATGACTATATTCTAATTGACTCTCCACCTAACTGGCGTTTTTTTAGTAGAAGTGCTGTTATTGCCTCTGATGTAGTAATAATTCCCACAAAACCAAACAATATTTTTTCTTTAGAAAATGCTGCTATCACTATCAAAGATTATATACCTGAAGTTCAAGAATTGAAGAGAGACGGTACTCCTGTTGCATTGCCTATATTTTGGAATGGCGAAAAGATTACTGAACCTCAAAAGCGTACTGCGTATAAAGCAATTGATAACCTGATAGAAAAATCTGAAAAAAATCAAGAGACTCCATTTGATTTACAACCATATTTTTACCCACGGTTTAAAAATTCTGTCAACATACAGAAACAACTTATATTTGAACTGCCGAGCTATGCACATATAGCTAATTGTGCCTTTTCTCATTTACCTGCTGTCTATAAAGATATAACAGCTTATAACTATTATTTAGACTTAGCAAAGGAATATTTATTGCAATGAAAATAGATGACATTGGTAATTTAATGTATTTGTACAGAAAAGAAATATCTTCATGTGTAGGTACAGATGCTCCTGAGTTTTTAATTAAATCCACGGCACAAGCCCTAAATAACTTGGGAGGTCGTAACTGGATACCTATAATTGTTAAAGAGACTGGTGAAGACCAATATGAAGTGATAGGTAACTCGTTTATTTATGCAGTCGCCGAAGAAGCAAGGTTAGATAAGGTTTGGTGCATCATCGCCGATGATAGTAAAGAGACATCGGAAGCTACTAGGATTCTGGCTGGGGAGATCAAACCAAAAATTAACCTATCCTATGCTGATAGAGATGAAATAAAATCTGCACTTGAATATTTAATTGAGAAACCAGATAGTGTTCTTAAGAGGGTGAATCTTTCGGTTGCTACTAATCGAATTGAGGAAGCCCCTCGTAAATATTGGACATCTCTAGACCCTATAACGACACTTAGATGTCAAATTACCAAAGGGGTTAGGTTAAATGCTTTGAAGGAAGTTTTTGAACTGACACCTGAACCATTGCCTGATGTTATAAAAGACCCGATTATCTTGAGGACATTGACAGTTACAGAATTAAGAAAAATGGCTAAAAAAAGGGTAATACCTGGATGTAGCAGAAAAGGTAAGGACGAATTAGTTCAAGTCTTAAGCCAGTGACAGGTAATCGCTCATGACTACCTTAAGTTAAATTATTCTGACTAATCAGTGGTCAAATCGTTCTAGGCTATGCATTACAGGTTCTACAGTCTGACGATAAAAATCAATCGGCACGGACGCGCAAGGTATGTCTGCTGTGTAGTTACTGCCCCCAAAAATAAAATTACAATTTTGCAGTGCCTAGAATGCTTACCGTGTATAGATTGCAGAAAATTGACTCTCAAAGGTGAGTACGATTTTACTTGTTAAATAGCTATTTTTCATAGGTGGCATACACAAAAAAACCTCTAGAAGCCTTATTCCTAGAGGTTTTATATTTACTTGGAGTTTCTACTTAGAGTAATCTGGGAAATACTTCTCTACTTACCTCTAGTGAGTTCTTCAATCATTTTTTTCATCTCTTCCATCTGTTCTTGCTGTAACTTGTTTTGCTGCTTAAGTAAATCAATTTCTGATTGTTGCTGTGCTTGTTGATTAGCTGGTACTTCACCATAACCCGGCTTAATCCGTCTGTTAGCTTCCCAATAATGCTTATCATTTACTTCTGGATGATGCCCACACCAGCTAGCTACTACTCTTTGGTCGATGCCGTAAACGTTTTGTTGAATACAACTAAACGTATGCCTAGTATGGTGAATTGATAAATATTTAGAAACCTTACCCTGCTTGATTAACTCTGGAATTACAGCACACTTGATTCTACTAGTTCCCGTCCCCCCTCTCCAGTGCTGGTGAATTGTTTCTCTAAATAAAGGCATTCCCCTTTCTGACGGGAAAACAACATCATATTTATTTTCTTTTTTTGTAATTGCTTTCATTAATTTCCATAACCTATCTTCTTTAGGCATCGGAAAAATTCGATATTGCTTATGTTCCGGCAAATGGCTGGTTCCTTTGAGGGGAACAAAGCATTTGCCCACAGAAGACCATTGTCTTGATATAACAATACATTCTCTCTCCCATTTAATATCACTCCATTTAATCGCTATCGCTTCGCTAATTCGACATCCACTGAGAAAAAGAAACTCAATTAATTGAGCATATTTTGGTTTCTTGTCGTAAACATAATTAATTATCGCCTCCATTTCTTCAATAGAATAAGATAATTCTTGGGAAAATATCTCTTCGTCATCTGCTTCGTGGTCATCGTCTAGCCTATTTTTTGCAGATGACTTGCTTAATTCTTCTGCCATATCTTCAAAGGGATTCAACGAAGAAAAACCATGTTTTATCCCTAACTTATAAGCTTTGCCAAGATTCCTTATAGTCTCCTTGGCAGTCCAGTTGCTTTTGTTACTGACTAGCCAGTTTCTAATTGCTAATGCGTCTTCCCCCACAGTATTAATTGCTTGTTCAATTGCATTGCGAAAAGTTTTCCGTAAAAACCGTAGCGTATTCAACGCAGTATCTTTTTCTCGATACTCTACATATTTGTCATATAGCTCCAACAGCCCCATCTCTTTTTTGGCTGGAGGCACTATCGCTAATTGTGGTCTTTCTTTCCCGATGCCGTACTTAACTAATGTCGGATCGAAGCATCCATTAAGAAAATCTAGATGTATCTGAAGGCACTTACTTTCTAACAAGGTATAATTCTCTGGGGTATCAGACAATCCAGGACGTATTTTTTTCTGAGGAGTGGTAGGTTTGTACCATCCAGAGGTTTTACTAATATCCACGGAGAACTGGAGTCTTAGCTTGCCATCATTAAGGCGCTCAATGACTACCGTATCTTCGTAAGCTTTGCGCTGAGGGTGTTTTGGAGTGTTAATCATCGTACTAATATCGTACTAAAAATGATTGATAAGTAAAAAAAGTGTTTCTTGAAGTACTGCTTTTTTTAGATAATCCTTATTTATTAGTAGCGCTCAAGTGTACAATAAAAAAACTTTAGCACAACTACTGTTGTGTTAAATCTTGATTCATAGATTAATAGTCATTAGTCATTAGTCAATGGTCATTAGTTAAGAACTTTCCACTCGGTATTCTTGCGGTAGAAAGATAGATGCGATCGCTACGCAAAATTTAGCACAGTAGTTAATAAACCCAACCAGTTTTAACTCTAAATTATGCCAAAGCTTCGTTTTTTTCGCTTCTTTCGCCACCTCAATTGGCGCACGATTAAAAAAACTTTTTCCAGAACAATCGAAAGGCGACTTTTGGGACTCGCCTCGGAAATCGCCTTTAATGCCATGCTATCGCTGTTTCCAGCAATTCTTGCTATCATCACAGCCATTGGCTTATTGGCAGAATCTTTACAAAATACCTTTAAACAACTGGCGGCACAACTAAGTCAAGTCCTACCCGAACAAGCCCTGGAGCTGATTCGTGATTTTGCTACCACAGAAATTACCAACTCCAAAAACAGCGGTTTATTTTCTCTAAGCTTTGTATTAGCAATTTGGACTGCTTCTGGGGCGGTGAGTACGGCAATGACAGCCCTCGATCAAATCCATCAAATTCCTTCAGAAAACATCCGTCCCTTCTGGAAAGCCAAGCTTGTCTCTCTGGGATTAACAATCGGTACTATGTTGCTTTTAGTATTGGCTTCTCTCTCAGTATTTACTAGCGACTGGCTTTTGGGAATAGTAGTACGCGAAAATAGTTCTTTGATCTTTTTGTTGCATCTTTGGCTACTGTTACGCTGGCCTTTAGCTTTAAGTATTGTCGCTGTCGCCTTTGGCTTTGTCTATCGCTATGGCCCAAGCAAGTGGAACTCAGGCACGCCAATGATGCCTGGAGCAATTTTAGCAGCTGTTTTTTGGGCAATGTTGTCTGCCCTATTTCGGCTGTATGTGGCGAATTTTGGCAATTATAATAAAGTATATGGTGCTGTAGGAGCAGTGATAGTTTTAATGCTCTGGCTGTCAATGAGCGCTGCTGTTCTGTTAATCGGCGATCAGTTGAACGTGACTGTCGGCGAAGATATGCGCTTAAAAGCCCAGCCGCAATCGCAAGTAAAATATTAATTCGTAAATCCCTGAGAAAATGATTGCAAAAGCTCAGTAGGGGAGTAAAATATCTAACGATTCAATACAAAGTTAGCGATCGCCTCCATGCCTGATTCTCCTCCTCGATTTCCGATGATTGAACCTGATGCCAAAGCACCCACCTTGAAACGCCTGCGTCAGTTAAGTCGGCTGCTGGACAATGTTATTACCATTCCTGGCACAAAGATTGGTTTTGGTTTAGATCCAATTTTAGGACTCATACCGATTGGTGGTGATTTTTTGGGAATAATGTTTTCTAGCTACATTATTCTAGAAGCAGCACGGCTAGGCGTATCTAGAGCCACTCTAGGTAAAATGGTTTTGAACGTAATCATTGATGGCTTGGTAGGCGCTGTCCCAGTTTTGGGAGACTTTTTTGATTTTGCCTGGAGAGCTAACACTAATAATATCAAGCTCTTGGAAGAATACTTAAAGTTTCCTAGCGAGCAAAAGAGTGCAGACAGATGGTTTATCTTTGCCGTTTTGGTTGGATTATTGCTAATCTCCATTCTCTTGGTAGCATTGCCCGTGATCCTAATTAGAATTTTGTGGAGCGTCTTTACAGGCGGTTAAATTGTTTATTGATAAAAGAATGAAAGATTGGTGGCAAACTACTTTTCCTAAAGGTCGGCAAAGTCTAATTATTACTGATGCTAAAGGGTATCCTATACAAATTGCTTATGGCGAAAGAGGTAGAGGTAAACCGCTAATTTTGTTACATGGAATGGGGAGCTGGAGCTACAATTGGCGCCACAGCGTAGCAGCATTATCTAAATATTACCGAGTAATTTGTTTTGATGCTAAAGGTTTTGGTTTTTCCGAAAAACCATTGTCTCGTAAAGAACACAACGGTCATCAAGTTATTGAGTTTCAAAGAATTATTCAGGCATTATGTGATGAACCCGCAGTTATTGTAGCAGAATCTTTGGGGGGATTAGTTGCGCTTGCTCTTGCTCAAGAAAACCCGCAGTTAATCGGACGGCTTGTAGTAGTAAACGTACCTGTTTTTGCCGAACAGCTACCCCATTGGTCTATGTGGTTGCTTGCCCAAACGCCCCTAGAAGTAATGCAAACAATTGATTCCTTACGTCTGACATATTTGTTTGCACCTCTATTTAGAGAAGTTATGGCAATAGAAAGACGTAGGGTATTATTCGATCCCTCAATTTTGACGCAGGAAGATATCTATTGGATAACTTACCCGTTTACTGAATTGCCTGGTACGATCGCAAAAGTTGCCGAAGAGTTACAAATAGCCGCGCGAGAAATTGAGAATTGGCAAGCAAATAAGCCCAATATGCTCACCAAAATTCAAAATAACCTGAGTGCGATTAAGTGTCCTACACTAGTTTTGTGGGGTGAGCAAGATAGTTGGTTTCCTGCTAGTCATGGTAAAAAATTACATCAACACATCCCCAATTCCAAATTACAGATTTTATCTAACTGCTGTCATGATGCCTCAACTGGGGCTTCTGAGGTGTTGAATAAAACGATTCTGGAGTTTTTACAAGAGACTAACTTCTAAAGAAGAATTCTGACTCCTGAATTCTGTTTTGATAAAAAGAGAGTGGGAGGAAGCATATCAGTCAGCTTTCAAACTCCCACTCTACCATTTGCTGCTGAAGCGAACAGGAATGTATACAGACGTTACCCATTAGGGGGCTAATGCGTAGTTCAACAACAACGCCTGCACGCATTGAATATTCCTGTTGCAGCAAATGCCAAACCTGATTATTGAATTTATTTACTGAGATAAATACTCGGCAAATAATTGTTATAGATAGCTTTTAGTTTTTGTAAATCACTTAGTAAATAGTGTTTTACAAAAGCAATTTGCTGAGGTGGTAGTCCCTGATAATCAAACCCTTGAAGTCGTTTATCTTCATACAATTTAACTTGAATAATCAAAAGCTGGTTGCCATTTTGGCAAGTTTTTAAATATTCCTAATTGCTCATATCTAACTTTTTAAAAGCAGTTAAACCGCTATATAGCAAATAAATTATTAATACATAACAAGATTCCCGACTTCTTAGAGAAAGTCGGGAATCTAAACCAAGCTAATTGGCAAAAAGTGTTAATTTAACGGGGTTTTACTTTACCGTAGTATTAATACTGGCGTAAAATAGCAGACAATGAACTATTTTTACGAAGATCCATCAAGTCTGCTAAAGGTTCTGTCCGCGTATCCAGGTGGTGCTTGTGTTCTGCTGGAAGAACAGTTACCAGATGCTTTGTTTTAGGTTGCATCTGCATAAGGGGCATGAGTTGTGGCTGTGGCACAAAAATTGGCTGACTCTTGGGAAGATTTGGTTCCAATTTTTGGTAGTGCTTCTGTGCCAAGCGTACCTGATGGCGATTAACCTGTTTTTGAACTTTTTGCGGTTGCTTGGTGCGGTTAAGCATTCGGAAAATCAGCAAAGAACCGCCACCACAGCTGAGAACGATCGCAGCAATCATCCATAAAGGTGTAGGATTGCTATTCTCTGAGGGCAGACTGATTGGTTCTTCAACTATAACTGGGATTTTTTCTGGTTCTTCTTGTGGCACGGCGCCAGCATTACCTAAGCTATATAAGGCAAAGGTGCCACCTCCCAGAAACATGGCTAAACACCCAGTCAACAATAGCCAAGGATGATGTGCAACCAGATATATCAGAACATTCGAGCTGTTTCTTAGTCTCGATTTCCTGTTTGTCAGCTCTGGAGTAGCCCTTTTTAATTGGGTTCGCTCGCGCTGTACACTCTGACTTTTTTCCATGATTACTTTCAGATTTGTACCCCTCTAGTCAATAAATTGTACTGGAGGAGTCAAGCATCAGGTATCCGTAACAAAGTTCAGATTTTAGTAGCTTTTTTGTAAAACATAAGCTACAAAATCTGGCTAAATTTTGCCAAAGTTCTGTATTTATTGTGACTTTTTACCGTAATAATCGGAAATCAGTTTGCTGATTTATTCTGTCAGCTAGGAGAATGCCTTTCAAGAGCAAGTTGAATTAACCGATCGACTAATTCTGGAAAGGGGACTCCACTATGGGCCCACAGTTGAGGATACATACTCGTCGCAGTAAAGCCTGGTAAGGTATTGATTTCGTTAATAAATACTTCTTGTGTTGCTTCCACATAGAAAAAATCTACCCTTGCTAACCCAGCAGCATCAACAGCGGCAAAAGCTTGTAAAGCCATGTCCTGAATTTGACGAGCGATCGCCTCTGGAAGCTGTGCGGGGATCAGTAAATCTGCCCGACCCTCAGTATATTTAGTTTCATAATCATAAAAATCGCTGTCATAAGTAATCTCTCCAATGACAGAGGCTTGAGGTCGATCGTTACCTAAAACGGCACACTCAACTTCTCTAGCGACGACTCCCGCTTCTACAACTAGTCGGCGATCGTAACTGGCAGCACTATCTAAAGCAGCTTCTAATTCTGGGCGCGATCGCACTTTGGCAATACCCACTGATGAACCCAAATTAGCTGGCTTGACAAAAGCAGGATAACCTAATGCTGCCTCAATTTCATCACACAGTTTCGGAAATACGCACGGATTAGACCAAACCTGCGATCTAGTTACCGCCTTATATTTCACCTGTGGTAATCCCGCTTGCTCAAAAGCCATTTTCATGGCAATTTTATCCATTCCCATTGCCGAACCTAACACCCCAGAACCGACAAAGGGGACTTGCATCAAGGTGAGTAACCCTTGAATTGTTCCATCTTCACCGTTGGGGCCGTGGAGAATGGGAAACCAAACATCCACTTGGGCAACTTGAGAGGGAGATTGCCACTTGCTCAGGGTTTGGGCTTGAGGGTTGGATGTCAGATTTCCAACAGATGTTGATTCTGCCGATTCTAGTAGCGGACTGCCGGTTGCTAAAACCTTTTCGGGTGCTTCTCCTGCCAGCCAGCGACCATCTTTTTGGATATAAAAAGGCAGTATTTCGTACTTATTAGCATTTTCCCCTGCACTCAAGGCGTTAGCGATCGCCCGTGCTGATTTGATCGAAACTTCATGTTCTCCCGAACGACCGCCAAACAGTAACCCCACCCGCAGCTTAGTCATTTTCGGTTCCTCCACAGTTCTCAAGCAGATAGCGTATCACAACCTACAAAAATTGCCATATTTTTCTAGATTATTTTATTCCCTGTTCAAACCCTGCCCTCCATTTCTCACAAGCTTGAGGGGAAGAAGGGGCAGAGGGAAAAAACTTACTGCAACTTCTCCCCTGCTCCCCTGCCCCTCTGCCTCTCTGCCTCCAATTAAAACAATCGTGTTGTCAGCTACAGTAATATTCCAGGAGAATGGGCAACAATATTGATAACTAACTAGAAATGCAGCCCTACCTGTAAAAGATGCTGCCGTTTCATGAAACCCAGAATTATTGTTTGTGGCTTAGGACGTACCGGATATAAAACCTTTCGTCTGCTGAGACACCAGGGAGCCTTCGTTGTTGGCATTCATCACCAATCTATCCCTGGCGAAACGGCAGGAGATGTGATTGTTGGAGATTTACAAGCAGCTTCTACCCTGACAGCAGCAGGAATTCAACAGGCACACACTTTAGTAATCGCTGGATCTAAAGATGCTCTGAATTTATCTATTATGATGCAAGCGCGGGTGCTAAATCCCCAGATTCGGATTATCAACCGTTTTTATAATACAAATTTAGGAGAGCGCCTAGATCAAAGTTTGCCAGACCATTTGAGTATGAGTGTTGTCGGATTAGCAGCACCCGTATTTACCTTTGCAGCGCTGGGAAACCGAGCGATCGGACAAATCAAATTATTTCAGCAAAATTGGCCAATTCACGAAGAATACATCGATGAAAACCACTTCTGGAGAGGTCGAAAGCTGAGTGAATTGTGGTCAGACCGATCGCGGATGCTAATTTATTACTTACCAGTCAAAGGTGAGATGGATTTGGTATCAGCCGTCATATCTGGCCAAGAAATCCAAGTAGGCGATCGCATAATTATTGGCACCCAACCCCGCATCCGTTCTCCCCGAAGATCGTTGATTAGAAAACTGCTGAAAGTTATGACTAATTTTAGGCAGTTTCAGGAACACGGGCGATCGGTAGTGGTAGGTGCTATTGCACTATTAACAGTTATTGCGATCGCTACATTCACCTATATGTCGGCTGAGTTGAGTTTGTCTCCTGTGGATGCTCTATATTTTTCTGTCGGCATGATTACCGGAGCGGGTGGTAATGACAAAGTAGTAGAAAATGCTCCTAACAGTATTAAGTTATTTACTGTTGTGATGATGCTGATTGGAGCAGTGGTGATTGGTATTTGGTATGCCATGCTCACCGATTTTGTCTTAGGAAGCCGCTTTAAGCAATTTTGGGATGCAGCCCGAATTCCCCAGCGATCGCACTACATTGTCTGTGGCTTGAGCGGTATTGGGGTGAGAATTGTCCAGCAACTCCACGCCAGCGGACATGAAGTTGTAGTCGTTGAACCCGACTCCAACAGTAAATATATCAACACCGCCCGCGAACTCGGTATCCCAGTGATTCAGGGCGATGCTAGCTTCCGTACAATACTCAAAGCTAGCAATATAGAATCTGCCGCCGCAGTGCTGGCTGTTACTAGCAATGATGCTACCAATCTCGAAATTGCCCTCAAAGCCAAAGGTTTAACACCCAGCATTCCAGTGATTGTTCATTATGCCGATCCTGATTTTGCTGGCATAGCGCAACAGTTATTTGGCTTCGAGGCCGTACTGAGTCCGGCTGAACTAGCAGCTCCAGCTTTTGCCGCCGCTGCACTAGGGGGACGTATCCTTGGTAATGGCATCACAGCCGATAGTCTTTGGGTAGCTTTTGCGACTGTAATTACAGCTTCACACGTCTTTTGCGGTCAGTGGGTGAAAGATGTAGCAATGTCTGCTGACTGTGTACCTTTGTACGTAGAAACAAATCACCAAACTCTTCATGGTTGGGATTTACTAGAAACGAACCTCAGCGTTGGTGATGTTTTATATATGACTATGCCAGCAACGCGGCTGTATCAGTTATGGCGGGGCGAGCAAGTTTGCGAATCACACGCTTAAGGCAATTCCCACAGTCATTGCACCCTCATTCGTGACATTGATGTAAACTTAAACCAAAATCCTTTTTAAACCTCGTTTCTAGGCAATTATTAAAGTCAAAAAAGGATCTGTGGTGAAAGCTGTAATTAGACTAGCTAACGAAAGTGATGCCTTAAAAATGCTGGCAATTTATGCGCCAGTTGTATGGGAAACTTCAATTTCCTTTGAGATAGAGCCTCCCAGCAAAACGGAATTTGAAAAACGCATCAATAACTATCAACAGCAGATGCCTTGGCTAGTGTGTGAAATTAACGGTGAGATTCTAGGTTATGCCTATGCTACTCCCTACCGGACTCGTGCTGCTTACCAATGGTCTGTAGAATCATCCGTGTATGTAAATGTTGAATATCGCAGAAAAGGAGTTGCTAAAGCTTTGTACACTTCTCTTTTTGGGTTGCTGCAACTCCAAGGATTTTATAACGTTTTTGCTGCGATCGCTTTACCCAACCCAGCAAGTGTAGCTATGCATGAGGCTGTCGGTTTTTCGCCTCTAGGTGTTTTTTACAGAGTTGGGTATAAATTTCGTAAGTGGCACGATGTTGGCTGGTGGCAACTATCTTTGCAACAAGAGCCACCGTTATCAGTAAATCAGCCTCTTTCTTTGCCAGAAGTTCAAAAATCATCTCTGTGGAATCAAGCTTTAAGAAGTGGACTCTTGCTACTTCGCGTTTAACTTGGTGTTGCCCTTAGCTACTTAACATTTGTACATAATTTTCCGTAAATTTATCTGCAATAGAACATACTGATACCAACCATAGACAGAAAACTTGTCTTAGAAGTGTTATTATATTTGCCGCTTGATTCTTACAGAAGCGCTTTTTTAATTAATTGAACTATAGCAATCCTATTTAATTTGTGAGAATTGTAACCCGCATATCCCCCTGACTTTTCACAGCATCTGGAAAACCTCACTTCTATTTCTCTCTCCTCAAAAGAGAGAGACTTTGAATTTTTTCCCTTCCCGCATCGGGAAGGGGGTTAGGGGGTTAGGTTTTTCGTGGGCTTTTTCACCACCACTTCCCACTGCCATTTATTTGTTAACTACTCGTTGTTGGTATTCCTGCTCAGTAATCATATCAAGAGTATTTTCTAGACGATCTACAAATACGATCCCGTCGAGATGATCGTACTCATGTTGAAAAATTCGAGCGATAAAATCGGTTAATTCTTGCTTTTGTAAGTTGCCTTGAGAGTCAGTATATTCGACTTCAATAGATTTATAGCGAGGAACTAACCCCCTAATTCCAGGAACACTTAAACAACCTTCCCAATCTTTGACAACTTCAGTTGAATGAGCAATGATTTTGGGATTAATCATGGCAGTAGGTTCCATTTCCGGGGCGTTGGGATACCTGGCATTAGGACGAGAAGCCACAATAAATAAACGATAGGATTGTGCTACTTGAGGCGCAGCGATTCCCACGCCGTTAGCTTTAGCAACAGTGGCGATTAAATCTTCAATTAATTTTTGGATTTGCTCATCTTGGATATTTTCAACCCAAGCAGCTTTTTGGCGCAATGTTGGATTGCCTAATTGAATTATCGGTGCTAATTCAGTCATGATAAAACTCCTTTAGGTAAGGGAAGTAGGGGAGCAGGGGAGCAGGGGAGCAGGGGAGCAGAGGAGCAGAGGAGCAGGGGAGCAGAGGAGCAGGGGAGCAGAGGAGCAGAGGAGTAGAACAGCAGGCGGAGTAGAACAGCAGGCGGAGTAGAGCTATTTACAAATGACGAATGACGAATGACAAATGACGAATGACAAATGACAAATATCATCCTTCACGTCTGACGGGCAAAGGAGCAGGTTGAACTCCTACTTGGACAATTTGCCCATTGCGTTCCACTTCTATGGGTAATTTCGTACCGATTTTGCTCTTTTCTACTAGCTTTTGTACTTCTTCAATTTTAGTAACAGGCTGGCTGTTAATGCTTTTAATCACATCGCCGACTCGTAGCCCAGCTTCAGATGCAGGCGATCGCGGCACAATCTCAACCAGCAAAACGCCGTCATCTGCTGTCAGATTTAAGCGATCGCCTGCTCCATTTTTTATCTTTTCTTTAATTTCTGGTGTCAGTGTCACCATCTGCACACCCAAATAAGGATGATCCACCTTACCTGTAGCAATTAATTGCTGGGCAATTCTTTGTACGGTGTTAATAGGGATAGCAAATCCCAAACCTTGAGCGCCGCGAATAATCGCTGTGTTCATCGCAATTACCTGTCCACGAGCATTAAGCAATGGCCCACCAGAATTACCAGGGTTAATCGCTGCATCCGTTTGGATGTAATCAACCCGCTTGTCACTAGCACCAATATCACTACCAGAACGACCTGTGGCACTAATAATCCCAGAAGTGACGGTATTATTCAAGCCTAATGGATTACCAATGGCAATTACAGCCTCTCCTGGTTGCAAGGTATCAGAATTACCCACAGCTAGAGTTGGCAGATTATTCGCATTAATTTTGATCGTTGCCACATCCGTTACCGGGTCTTCACCCAAAACTTTCCCATCAAAAGTCCGGCCATCTTTGAGTATAACAGTCACTCTATCAGCACCATCTACCACATGGGCATTGGTAACAATTTGACCGGAAGAATTAATAATAAATCCAGAGCCGCTACCGCGCTCTACCCTTTGTCTAGGCTGTGGGCTTCTCTCTCCAAAAAACCGCCGGAAAAATGGATCGTTAAATTCGTCTGGTACGCGAGAAGTGATTGTGCGGGAAGAATCAATCCGAACTACCGCAGGCCCCACCTGTTGCACTACTTTCACGACAAAATTAGGATCTCCAGACGAAGAGAAAATCGGCGGGGGGACAATTACCGGATTAGGTTGTGTTGTGTTTTGGGCTTGAGTATCGCTTTGCTGATTATCAACAGTCCTAGCAGGTAGAAGAGAGCAGCTCCCCAGAAACACCACTGCTACCCCGTATGAGAGCATCCACAACCTATGGGGTAAGCCCCTGGTTTCAATCTTTTTGGGCGCTGAGTGATGGTTTGTTATCTTCATGTGTCGTTGCTTCTCCCTTGTCAGTCAGTGGGTGTTAGGATCTTGCCTACTGGGTATGTCCCAAAATGGTTACAACTTAAAAGCTTATTTTAGGTCTAGCGTGTCTCAATGCTAAATTAGTGCTTTCTCTTCTATTGTGACGATTAGCAGCAAAGGTGGTGGATAATGGAAATTCCCATAGAAAGTCTGTGGAGTCAGGTACTAGAGCGCCTAAAGCTTGAACTATCTCGACCCACCTTTGAAACTTGGATCAAAACTGCTAGTGCAGAGCGATTAGAAAATAATTGTTTGGTTATCCGCACTCCTAACCCATTTGCTCGTAATTGGTTACAGAAGTATTACATCAATACCATTGCTCATGTAGTACAAGATATTCTCGGTCATCCCGTAGGAATTTACATTACAGTTGCTCAAGGTGATGAAGTTTCTCATTTTAGCGAACGAGAGGTTGCTTGGGAATCATCAAATTCCAGCAGTATTTCTGAACCTGTTCCCGATCGCAATCATCAAACTACTGACTTAAACTCTAAATATGTCTTTTCGCGGTTTGTAGTTGGTGCTAACAATCGCATGGCTCATGCTGCTTCTTTGGCAGTTGCAGAATCTCCGGGTAAAGAGTTTAATCCTTTGTTTTTATGCGGTGGTGTCGGCTTGGGAAAAACTCATCTGATGCAAGCTATTGGTCATTATCGCTATGCAATTTCTCCTAATTGTAAAATATTTTATGTTTCTACTGAGCAGTTTACTAATGATTTAATTACAGCCATCCGTAAGGATAGTATGCAAAGTTTTCGAGAGCATTACCGAGCGGCTGATGTTTTATTAGTGGATGATATTCAGTTTCTTGAAGGGAAGGAATATACTCAAGAGGAATTCTTTTATACTTTTAATACTCTACATGAAGCTGGTAAACAAGTTGTCATTGCTTCCGACCGTCCGCCTAATCAAATTCCTAGCTTGCAAGAACGTCTTTGTTCTCGCTTTTCTATGGGCTTAATTGCAGATATTCAAAAGCCTGATTTAGAAACGAGAATGGCAATTTTGCAGAAAAAAGCTGAGGATGAAAATATTAGTCTTCCCCGCGACGTGATTGAGTATATAGCTTCTAACTACACTTCTAATATTCGAGAATTAGAAGGAGCTTTAATTCGCGCGGTGGCTTATATTTCTATTTGGGGTTTACCGATGACGGTGGAAAATATCACACCAGTTTTAGAACCGCCTAACGAAAAAATGGCAGCTAGCCCAGAAGCTATTTTAAAGGTTGTAGCGGATAATTTTGATGTTTCAATAGATGACCTCAAAGGTAACTCGCGACGAAGAGAGATTAGCTGGGCGCGTCAATTAGGAATGTATCTCATGCGCCAACACACTCCTTTGAGTTTGCCGAGAATTGGCGAAGAGTTTGGTGGTAAAGACCATACAACGGTAATCTATAGTTGCGATAAAATTAATCAACTCCAAGAGAGCGATCGCACTTTAGCACAAACAATCCGCCAACTGAGCGATCGCATCAATATGACTAGCCGTTCTCAAAAATCATCCTGAAGATGTATTTTAAGTTTTCCACAAGCAGCAGTCTCAATTATGAGCTTTGACGGTTGAAGAATTAGTCAAGAATATTAAGTAACGTCTAAAAATTGATTAAATTTAACTTAGATTGTGCAAAAAACTGGGGAAAACTTGATATTCTACAGTCAAAACTTAATTAAGTATAATTACCTTGTGGAAAAACTCAAGTACTTTTCCACAAGTTTTCCACAAGGTAAACTTGCCTAACTATATATGATTTCAACAACAATTGCGGCAAGTTTTCCGCTATTTACTGGCATCGCCATAGCAGTCCTAAATCATTAATCTTTTCTAAAATTGCAAATACTCTGCTCACTCCACCGACAACTCACCTACCACCAAAACCCTCAACTCTATCACCCGCTTCAAAGCTGTATCATTGGTCAAAAACGTCTCACAACCAGCAATTATTGCCGTCGCCACCTGCAACGCATCGGGTAACTGAAGGTTATAATGTACCCGAATTCTCGCGGCTTCTCGCGCAATATTAGCATTAATCTCCACAAAAACTACTTGTTCTTGTTGCAACACATCCACAAAAGCCTGCTCTAAATCCACTAACCCCAGACGTATAGCACCCACCAAACACTCTGATAACGTTATTGCAGATACTACTGCTGTAATGTCAGCTTCTAACCGATCAAAAATTGGATCGACTAAATCCACAAACTGCGGATTGCGTTCTACAAAATAAATTACGGGTGCTGTATCGAGAAATAAGCGAGAAACTCCAGCTAACGCATCACTAATTTTCATTCCTCTCCTCGCAACAACCGTTCTCGATGCTCATCTCCTTCCCGTCGAGTCCGCGAAATCCATTCCTGAGCATCCTCACCCAATAGCGGATAAGATGCCATACCCTTCAAATTGCTCCACTTGCGTTTTGGTTGCGCTTGAATGATATGTTTCTTCATACGCTCCACCAAATGCCCCATCACCGTCAATTGCTCCTCTGGAGTTAACTGCTCAATCTCGCTTAAAATTTTTTCAAGTGACGGACTCATCAACTTAACCCCTATCAACTGCTGTAAATTTTAGCGTCTTTACTCTTGGATATATCCCATTTCAATACCTACACCATTATCCAACTGTATAAGACTAGATAATTTTTAAATTGGTTCTACTATTTATTACTGGTAAACAGCGATCGCTTTAACATAATTAGAAAATTGCAGCTAGCTCAAGCTACCTACACTTTTGAGTAAAGTCGTCTGCCTGATGTAGCCTTTTATCAAGTAATATGTTATAGGTAATAAGTATTATTACTGTAAGGCTGATGTCTAATTCTCAACCTTCTACCTCTTCTAATGCTAATGCCTTGAGTGATTTTGAGTTGGAGTTATTGAAGCAGGAATATTTCTTCCTGCAAACCACTATTGAAGACTACAATAAGCAGATTTGGGCAATTAAAGCTCTTGGTAAGCTGTTGCGCCTACAATTTGCATATAATAAAGATGAATATAACTTCGGGTACAGGTTGTTATGCCGGCTATTGGCTTTCTAAGTTTAGA
>NZ_JBALDR010000029.1:0-465549 GCF_036917315.1 Nostoc sp.
CTTAAATGATGGAGAGCTTATTATTAAATGGGGAAGAAAAATAAAAAACAAGGGAAATGCTGTTTGTGCAAATTAAAAGCACAACAGCTTAATAAGAGTTATAGCAAGTAACGAGGTATAAAGAAGATCCAGTCAGGGTTTTTCACTCCGACTGGATCTAGTGTTCAGTTAATTAGATATTCCTTCTAACCATCTAGTTATTTTGGCTTTTGCGCTTACTGAGATGGTTGAAGCTTGATTTTTAGCGTCATTTCAGGCGAAGACAGGGCAGTGTACATCAGAAGACTCTGTAGTACACATCATATGTAGACCCTCCTCCAGATACTTGCGTTACGTTCTGACCGTTTGTTGCTCCTGTAACGGTAAAACCACCCAAATAGTCGTCACCACCGTTAAAAAAGTCGTCATAATCAAAAAAGTTAACGTTTGCCAAACCGTCAAACCCTAGCCCTCGGTTAACTGCGATATACTGTCCTGTACCTACATCATCAAACCTTCCTGCAAGTGTTTGACCATTGACTGTAATATAGGGATCGTCTCCGCTGGTACTATCTGCACCAGCATTGATGATTTGAAAACCATCAATAAGAAGAAAACCTCCTCCCTCAATAGCACTCGATTGTTCGGAAGTTAATTCAGTGAACAAGTTTTCTAAACTAAGACGAGACAGATTAGAAGTTGTTTTGTCGAAGTCTAACATGGTTTTTTCATTATTTAAGTTTTTATGTTTCAGGTTTAAACCCTTCCACGTTGTTTATTACGTAGGGTTTTATAATTTATGCACCTGAGCAAAAAAGAGATATTCCTGATTTTTCCAATTAATCAAATCCTCTCACTGGTAAGCTAATTTTTGAAAAACAGGGGAACCAGTGTTTGTAAGAATGTATCAATCATAAAGGTTTCAGCCGTTGTGTTGCTCTCAAAACAGGAGTAGCGAGCATTTTATTATTGAGTTTAAATACTTATTACCTGCCTTCACAACTAATTTCGCACCTCAAATAGGATTGCTATAGTTAGCATAGATAAAAATTTATATATGGCAATTTAATATTAAAATTAAGTTAGGAAATAAAGGAAAACAGGAAAGCATAATATAAACCTAATGGTCTTCATAAATAAAAGCTTATATATTCAAAGTTATTCATGCAGTTAAGGATAATAGATAAATTTTTACTTATACATCCAATCTAATATTTGTTTAATAATCCCGACTCCAAGTTAACAATTTCAGCTGCAAAGGCTGTAAACTGATTTCAACAAGGTGAATGATACCTCTGCATCACATTAAAAAAGCAGAGCCAATAATTTAACCGAGTTCTTATATAGGTAGCTATTTCATCGATGAAATGGCTGCGATCGCTTGGCTAAATATAGCTTGATTAATCATTAATAATGCAAGAAACACAAGGCTTTTTGCCTAAATTGTCATAGCTATAAAAAATAACATTCACGTTTTCAGGAGATATTTATGACAGAATTTTTTAATCAAATTTCTCGCCGCAAATTCATCTTCACAGTCGGAGCATCTGCGGGTACTGTATTCCTCAAAGGTTGTTTGGGTAATCCTCCTGAAAACCTTACTGGTGGAAGCAGTCAAGCACAACCAACTGCTCAAACGGTTGCTAATATTAGCCCCGAACAAACACCAGAAACTACTACAGTCAAGTTGGGATATATTCCCATTGTAGAAGCGGCTCCTTTAATTATTGCTAAAGAAAAAGGCTTTTTTGTAAAGTATGGGATGACTAATGTTGACCTCTCCAAACAAGCTTCTTGGGGTGCAGCCAGAGACAACGTAGAAATTGGTTCTGCCGGTGGTGGTATAGATGGCGGTCAATGGCAGATGCCAATGCCACATTTAATTACAGAAGGTTTAATTACCAAAGGCAATCAAAAAATTCCCATGTATGTATTATGTCAATTAATTACACATGGAAATGGAATTGCGATCGCAAACAAGCACCAAGGCAAAGGTATTAGTCTACAACTCGCCGCCGCTAAGTCTTTATTTAAGGAATTAAAATCCTCAACCCCCTTCACAGCGGCATTTACCTTTCCCCACGTCAACCAAGATTTGTGGATTCGCTACTGGTTAGCAGCAGGTGGGTTAGATCCAGATGCAGATGTCAAGTTGCTCACAGTACCAGCCGCGCAAACTGTGGCCAACATGAAAACAGGAACAATGGATGCCTTTAGTACAGGCGACCCCTGGCCTTATCGCCTGGTGCAAGACAAAATTGGTTACGTAGCAGCATTAACCGCAGAAATTTGGAAGAATCATCCTGAAGAATATCTTGCCATGAGAGGCGATTGGGTTGATAAAAATCCCAAGGCTACCAAGGCAATTTTAAAAGGAATTATGGAAGCCCAACAGTGGTTAGATAATTTTGACAACCGCAAAGAAGCAGCTGAAATTTTGGCTGGACGAAATTATTTCAATCTTTCTTCACCGGAAATATTAGCCGATCCATACCAAGGTAAATATGACATGGGTGATGGTCGCAAAATTGATGATAAATCAATGGCTGCTTACTACTGGAAAGATGAAAAAGGTAGTGTTTCTTATCCCTATAAGAGTCATGATTTATGGTTCATCACTGAAAATGTTCGTTGGGGATTCTTGCCAAAAGATTATCTAGACAATAATGCCGCCAAGGCTAAAGAATTGATTAACAAAGTCAACCGCGAAGATATTTGGAAAGAAGCTGCCAAAGAAGCTGGCATTGCTGCTGCTGATATTCCTACAAATACATCCCGTGGTGTAGAACAGTTCTTTGATGGCATCAAATTTGACCCCGAAAAGCCAGAAGAATATTTGAAGAGTTTGAAAATCAAAAAAGTCAGTATTTAGAGACGCGATGAATCGCGTCTAGGACAAATAACAAATAAAATTTGCGGAGAATACAGCATCATGACAATAGCTCAAAAACGCCCTGCAAGCCCTAGATTGAGTAATAGCTTTATATCCAGCCTGAAAAAGCAATTTCCCGATCTGATACCACCAACGATCGCCATCTCAATCTTCCTCGTTCTCTGGCAACTCTTCGCTTGGATTCCGGGAGCCACATTACCAGGGCCAATACAAGTTATCCAAGACACTTGGGTTCTGATTTTCTGGCCATTTTATGACCGAGGTGGCATTGATAAAGGTCTATTTTGGCAGATTCTCGCTAGTTTACAACGAGTTGCCATCAGTTATACCCTAGCTGCGATCGTTGGTATTGCCTTGGGCATTTTGATTGGGGTGAATAAAACCATGTCCAAAGCTTTAGACCCCATCTTTCAACTACTGCGGACTGTGCCACCTCTAGCTTGGGTTCCGATTTCTTTAGCAGCTTTACGACAAAACGAACCCGCCGCCTTATTTGTAATTTTCATCACCGCCATTTGGCCCATCTTAATTAACACTGCTGTCGGCGTTACCCAAATTCCCCAAGATTACAACAACGTCGCCAAAGTTCTGCAACTTAGCCGCAAAGAATATTTCACTAATATTTTGATTCCGGCGGCATTACCCTACATCTTTACCGGTTTGAGAATTGCGATCGGTTTAGCTTGGTTAGCAATTATCGCCGCCGAAATCGTCATGTCCGGTATTGTCGGCATCGGCTTCTTTATCTGGGATGCTTATCAAAATAACAACGTCAGCGAAGTTATTTTAGCTCTAGTTTATATCGGCATTGTTGGGTTGGTGCTAGATAAAGCGATGGGTTGGCTTCAAAACAAGATTTTACCAACAGAGCAAAAATAGTCATTGGTCATTGGTCATTTGTAGAAAGCTAAGGACTAGGGACTATTTTCAAACTCGGAGATCCCCCCTAATCCCCCTTTTTAAGGGGGGAAAGAAATTCTAAAAGCCCCCCTTTTAAAGGTTGGGGGATCTTCAAAGACTAGGGTGCTTAAAGAGAGGTTTGAAAACACAACCTAATGACCACTTACCAAGGACAAATAACAAACAAGAAATAACAAAGGACAAATAAGATGTTCGTAGCTGTCGATCAAATTGAAAAAGTTTTTGAATTAACTGGTGGTGGCAAATATATTGCCCTCAAAGGAATCGACCTTCAAATTAAAAAAGGAGAATTTGTCTCTCTTATTGGTCACTCCGGTTGCGGGAAATCCACTCTATTAAATATGATTGCGGGTTTAGATTTGCCAACTGAGGGTATTGTCACTCTCGAAGGACAAAAAATCACCAAACCCGGCCCGGACAGGATGGTGGTATTCCAAAATTATTCCTTATTGCCTTGGCGGACGGTAAGAGAAAATATTGCTCTAGCTGTGGACTCAGTAATGAAAGGTTTACCCGCAGATGAACGCAATGCCATTATCGAAAAGCATATAAATATGGTGGGTTTGCGTCCCCATGCTGATAAACAACCGGGAATGTTATCAGGTGGACAAAAGCAGCGAGTTGCGATCGCCCGCGCTTTAGCGATTCGTCCCAAATTACTCTTGCTAGATGAACCCTTTGGTGCATTGGATGCACTCACACGCGGTAATTTGCAAGAACAACTGATGCAAATCTGCGAAGAAAATCAAGTTACCGCCGTGATGGTGACACATGATGTAGATGAAGCAGTGCTGTTATCTGACAGAATCGTGATGCTGACCAACGGCCCCGAATCTAAAATCGGCGACATTTTAGAAGTGGATATTCCCAGACCCCGCAAGCGCATGGAAGTAGTAGAACATCCCAGCTATTACAGCTTGCGGAGTGAGATGATTTACTTCCTCAATCAGCAGAAACGCATCAAGAAAATTCGGGCGCGGAAAACTGGCGACGTTGCCCGTCATGGATTAGAAAAAGTTAACTTAGAAATTGGCTTTTTACCTCTGACAGCTTGCGCCCCCTTAGCAGTTGCTAAAGAAAAAGGTTTCTTTCTTAAGCACGGTTTAGATGAAGTTAACCTGGTGCGGGAAAGTAGTTGGCGGGGTATAGAAGATGGCATAAGTGGTGGTTATTTAGATGCGGCGCAAATGCCTTCAGGGATGCCAATGTGGTTAACTTTGGGAGGACATAATAATCAACCTCTGCCCGTTGTCACCGCCCTTACCATGACTCGCAACGGTAACGCCATCACCCTGGCAAAACACTTTTACGACGAAGGTGTGCAAACCTTATCAGATTTTAAAAGATACCTGCTTCGCACCCGCGAACAACGGCACACAATGGGAGTAGTACATGCCGCATCGATGCACAACTTGCTGCTGCGTTACTGGCTAGCGGCTGGAGGAGTTGACCCCGATAGCGATGTGGATATGAAAACCATTCCCCCAGCGCAGATGGTAGCCGACTTAAAAGCCGGAAGCATTGATGGTTACTGCGTGGGCGAACCTTGGAACTACCGCGCTGCTGTGGAAAATGTCGGTTTTACCATCGCTACTGACTTAGAAGTTTGGCTGGGACACCCCGGTAAAGTTCTTGGTGTGCGGGAAGATTGGGCAGAAAATTATCCAAATACGCATATCGCCTTGACTAAAGCTTTGTTAGAAGCTTGCGTGTATTGTGCAAATCCCGAAAATACCCAAGAAATTCGCCGAATTTTAGCTGGGCGAGATTACGTCAGCACTGATTTAGAATACATTCAACTCGAAGATCCAGATAGTCTCACCTGTGACTTAAACCATCCGTTGCGGGACTATGCCCATCACCAGTTTTATTCCGATTCCGCGATCAACCGTCCCAGTCGCACCGAACAAATTTGGATTATGAGTCAATTGGCGCGTTGGGGCGACACTCCCTTCCCCAGAAATTGGGTAGAAGTTGTTGAACGGGTGTGTCGCGTGCGTGTTTTCAGCACCGCCGCACGAGAATTAGGTTTGGATATTAGCTATATTCGCCAACCGATCCAACTGTTCGATGGTACTCCCTTTAACGCCGACGATCCGATCGCTTATCTCAACAACTTGAAAATTAAACGTGATTTTTCAATTGCGGAAGTTGTTCTTGATGCACCGAGAAGGAGACTCGCGTCATAAAAGAATGGTGAGAGAAAGAGGGAGTGGGAGAAGTAGCACATCATACGCGAACCTTTTATCTCCGTTAACGAGTATTTGAACTGGATGAATCCACCTTTTATCTCCGTTAACGAGTATTTGAACTGGATGAATCCACCTTTTATCTCCGTTAACGAGTATCTGAACTGGATGAATCCACCTTTTATCTGCGTTAACGAGTATTTGAACTGGATGAATCCACCTTTTATCTCCGTTAACGAGTATCTGAACTGGATGAATCCACCTTTTATCTCCGTTAACGAGTATCTGAACCGGATGAATCCACCTTTTATCTCCGTTAACGAGTATCTGAACTGGATGAATCCACCTTTGAACTCCGTTAACGAGTCTTTGAACTTCATTAACAAACCTCTAGGTTGCAGCGAGTAATCCCCAGTCCCCAATACCCAATACCCAATACCCAAATACCAAATACCATGCAAAACCGCAACTCAACAGCTACAAGCACACTAGGAAAACCATTCGTCGCTGCAACCACCAGCCCCAGACCTTTCCTAGAAATTAAAGACGTTACCAAAGTTTATCCGACAAAGCAAGGCCCCTTCACCGTACTCGACGGCGTTAACCTCAACGTTGAACAGGGCGAGTTCATTTGCGTCATCGGCCACTCTGGCTGTGGCAAATCGACACTGTTAAATATGGTATCCGGTTTTAACTTTCCCACCTCCGGGCAAGTGTTACTCGAAGGAGAACCCATTACCAAGCCAGGCCCAGACAGAATGGTTGTCTTCCAAAACTATGCCTTGCTACCGTGGCGAACTGCTTTTGAAAACATCTACTTAGCTGTTAACGCCGTTTATCCCAACAAACCACAAGCTGAAAAAAGAGCGATCGTGCGCGATCATTTAGCAATGGTGGGATTGGCTGATGCAATGGAAAAGAAACCAATGCAAATGTCCGGCGGGATGAGACAACGGGTTTCTATTGCCCGTGCTTTGGCGATTCGTCCGAAAGTCTTAATTTTAGATGAACCATTTGGGGCGCTGGATGCTATCACCAAAGAAGAGTTACAAGAAGAATTGCTGAAAATTTGGGGTGACAACCGTTGTACAGTGCTGATGATTACCCACGACATCGACGAAGCACTATTTTTAGCAGACAAATTGGTGATGATGACCAACGGCCCTCATGCAAAGATTGGTGAAGTTATGGAAATTCCTTTTTCTCGTCCGCGCGATCGCAGCCGCATTATGGAAGATCCCCAATACTACCAACTGCGTAACTATGCCCTAGACTTCCTCTTTAACCGCTTTGCTCATGATGATGTAGGTTAAGTGCGATCGTGATTGATTTTTCCAGAATAATTCTTTGTTCCTCCCGCTACCATACCAGATGGTGGCGGGAGCAATTAGTCCTGGATTTCTCACTTGTGAGAAATCCAAGGGGAGTGGGAGGTGTGGGAGGATGGGGAAGAAGTCTTACCCTCCACACTCCCCACACTCCCCACACTCCTTTTCCCCCTCTGCCTACACTATGCGTGAGAAATCCGGGTTAGTAGGGGTAATTCATGAATTGCCTCTACAACTACGTCTACAAGTTATAAAGTATGTGTAGAACGAGTATGTTGAGAAAAAATCTGTATGACAAGCTACCCAGAAACCGTAACTAGTAACGAATCCGTTAATGATTTAATCGCCGAGACGACAAGCATTAACCATGTTGAGGTAATTGAAAATGTCATCGACTCTTTGGAACAAGATGATAGTGCGATGGTTAGCCACACTCCAGAGGGTGGTTATCTCTGGAAATTTAAGTATGGAAGTGTGCAAGTATTTGTCCAACTCAACGGCACAAGCGATGAAGACACAATAACGGTTTGGTCTGCGGTGCTAAATTTACCTGCCAAAGATGAACCTAAGTTGATGCGGTATCTTTTGGAGTTAAACTGTTCCAGCACTTTTGAGGCACGTTTCGGCATTATTGAAAACCGGGTGGTTGTAATATCGACACGCACCTTAGCAGAGTTATCTCCTGGCGAAGTATCTCGGTTAATTACCGTTGTGGCAACGATCGCTGATAATAACGATGAAGCCTTACAAACTGAATTTGGTGCAACCTAAGGAATTTTAGATTTTAGATTGGGCTATTGCTACATCCGATGCATAGCAATCCGGTTTGGGCGAATCTGCAAAGACTTTTTTCTGTGTACCAATTAAAAAACGCCTGGGAGTGTTGCCGTGTTTCCACCCCAGGCGTTTTTTATTTTTAACTTGCTCCTCACACAAATAGATAGTATCACTGCTTCAATCAAAAGGCGAGTCTAGTAAGTGACACTTTTAAAACTGCACTGTCAAGTGAGTTTAAATTTATACTCCCTTGACTTGACCCCATCTGTATTTTGGGTGCGATCGCTCCAGAAAGGCAGTTTGGTTGGCAGACTTGATAGCATCTAGTATATGTGTTGGGCTACTGATTTCATTACACAGCCACTTTATTTATCATCACAAGCCTTAAAAAGATGGGTTAGGCTGGATCTAGCCTTTACAAGCCGTAACGTAACTAATTAAATAATTATTAAAGATATATACATCTTTGAATTAATGCCTGAAACTTTTTAGTAATCAATCAAACTCTCAAATAAATATTAGCACTCAATGCTTGTTAGTGCTAATTTATAGCTGAGATTTTAACGCCTATGATATAGATCAAAACTGCACTTTTTGCAGATGCTTTAGTTCCTTTCCAGATATTATTTTAGAAATAGAAAAAACTAAATATTTCCTGTAAGTAATATAAAGTTGAGAGTACTGGCATGAAATACACTTTTGATATTGTAGGAATATCTCCACTTTTGCAGTTTTTTAATCAGCAACAGCAAAATGGGCAAAAATCACGCCACCAAGGTGTGGAATACTTGGGAATGCATACGTGTACGCTAGATACGTTTTTAGAATCGGTAGAATCAGTTCCAGCAAAGTGGGATTGGAATCTGGATCAAGTAGTAGATACGGTGATTAAGTTTTGGTTAAATAACTCAGACAGTATTCGTTATTGGAAAGTACGTTTAAATGATGCTGGTAAAGATAATTTACTAGTCACAAGATTGGCGGATATAAACGCCTTGCAAGCTGAATTTGAATCCCTACTAGATAAGGATTGGTGAAGAGATAGGTAAATTTGAAAAATAGTTCAGGAGGGGAGCAATTCCGGCTCCGCCTTCAGTCAAAATCAATAATTTACTCTGTTATTCTCATTTTCAAGTACATTATTATTCATTTTTTATTCAGATGATAAATAGTATTTTTTCAGACATTAATGTTTGTTTTACCACTGATGCGGACTTTACTTATGTGTATGCATACAAATTATGCAAACCCAATAATTGCCAAACTTTCTGCTTGAACACGGTTGTGTCCTGGAAACAATTGCAAGTTAAGGCTTTGAGATTCATTTGTCCCTGAAAATTCCAACTTAATTGGTCTAAAATATAGCGCTCAGTGTTGACAATTTATTAATAATCGAATAACAAGGTGGCAGCAGCATTAAAAAAAGCGTTAGTGCATTCCTACCTAGAAACTAATTAACGCCCTTCATTAAACTTCATACGGTTAACATAATTATGCCAGAAAATACGGATAACAAAATTTCTCAATCAGACAATCAGACTATTGCGTATAAAGAACGCCTCAATTCTTGGGCGATCGCTCGTCTACTTCCGAATACGCAACGGGAGATTGTTGCTCGCTTCCGCAGCCGTTCTGATGCCGATGGCTATATGCGGCACCTTCCTCAAGAAATACCAAATGCTTCCTACATGGTTGTTTTTGATTGTCAACGCCAAGAAGCTGTAATTTAAAGTACAAGCGAATGGCATTAACCCTTGTTTTTCATCCAATACGCTTGGGTTAAAGATTATTGGTGTAGATAATTGGTCTTCAAAACGCGATAAATCAAGACGCGATAAATCGCGTCTCTACAATCTGGTTTTGGGTTTATCTGGACTGTATTGGTTTTTAATCTCCATTACCCTTTTGTTGCGATCGCGGGCGTAGTCTACTTAAAATTTGCGTGAACCACTATATTTAATTTGCTCTCCAACGAGAGGCTTAGATCCCCAACTTACTTCAAACAGTTGGGGATCTTTTGATTTGTAGTACCTTCTTCTATCTCAATGCAGGGCAAAACCAGACATTAAAAAGTGCCAAAATCCTCCAATCCTTGCAGCTTATGCTTAGAGGAGATCGTGTGGCATTTGCTGAAGTGATTGAGTGTTATCTTACAGAGACAGCCAGACTAGTGCAACATATCAGCACAGCGATCGCAACTCAGGATATCCAGACTATATGGCAAATAGCACACAAACTCAAGTCCACCAGTGCTTTTATTGGAGCGATCGCCTTGGCGCAGCTTTGCAAGGTGTTAGAAGCACAAGCACGCAGCAGTAACTTAGAAAACAATCTAGAATTACTTTCACTACTGTATCAAGAATATGAACAAGTTAAAACTGCCTTAGAAAAAGAACTTGCGAAGGAAGTACCATGAAAGCCACTGCTCAAGAAAGCCAATGTTTAGTTTTAATTGTTGATGATGAACCTTTTATTCGCCTGATATTGCGGCATTTCTTGGAGCGGGAAGGCTATCAAATTGCGGAAGCTCAAAATGGCATAGAGGCAATAAGTGTTTTTAACCAACTGCACCCTGATATAGTACTCCTTGATGCCATAATGCCGGATATGGATGGATTCGAGTGTTGCACTCAGTTGGAGCTTCTGGATTGTAACAAGCACACTCCAGTTTTAATGATTACAGGACTTGAAGATCAAGAGTCAGTTGACCGTGCATTTGCAGTGGGAGCAATGGATTTTGTTACCAAACCAATTCACTGGCCAGTTTTGCGACAACGGGTAAAACGTTTGATTCAGCAATCTCAGTTACAGCAAAAACTGGAAGCTATGAATCTGGAATTGCAGCGATTAGTTACTATCGATGGATTAACTCAAGTAGCTAATCGCCGACGGTTTGAAGAGTATTTTTACCAAGAGTGGCAGCGTTTTAAACGCGAGCAACGTCCGCTTTCTCTGATTCTTTGCGATGTTGATTTCTTCAAATTATATAATGATACCTATGGTCATCGGGTAGGCGATCGCTGTCTTCAAAAAATTGCTCAAGCGATCAAAGATATGATTAAACGTCCCGGAGATTTAGTTGCCCGTTATGGTGGGGAAGAATTTGCTGTGATTTTACCTAACACAGACACGGAGGGGGCGATTCATGTTGCCGAAAAAATTTGTCATGCTGTCCGAGCACTAGCAATTCCTCATCAAAATTCCCAAGTTAGTTCTCATGTAACTATTAGTGTTGGGTTTACGACAGAAATTCCTCAGCCAGATTCTGACTTAGAAGAAATGATTGCGGCAGCAGATCGGGCGTTGTATCAAGCAAAGGCAGCAGGACGCGATCGTTTTGTGCAAAATATTTTACTACCTGAAAGTACAAATTTTCGCTAGTGTGCCAACATTCAGTTATCTGCCCAATGCCCCATACTTCGACTCTCTTCCCTACGGGACGCTACGCTCAGGGCAAGTCGCTCAGTACAAGTTCCCCATTCCCCATTTAAAAATCTACCCCTCGTTTAAGTTCTACACCTTGATTAGCATAGTGTTTGTGGCAATAAACCTCTGAGTGGACGCTAGCCAAGTCGAAGTATGCAGGTGGATTTTGGCAGCGGCCAGTGATAATAATTTCGGTGTCGCGGGGTTTGCGGAGTAAAGCTTGGACAATGGGTTCAACGGGGAGTAGTTCTAAGTCAACGGTGGGATTTAGTTCATCGAGAATGATAGTTTTATACAATCCAGAAGCGATCGCAACTTTTGCAATTTCCCAACCTCGTTCGGCTTCTACATAATCTAATTCTTGCCGAGAATTTCGCCAGACGATCGCATCTCCACCGCAACGCTGATGATCCACCACTTCTGGATATGACTGCTGCAAAGCGGCGATCGCTGCATCTTCTGTGTAGCCGCTACCACCTTTAAGCCACTGCATAATCAATACACGGGTTGATCCTGGATGATTAATTCCTCTACCAATGGCCTGTAAGGCTTTGCCCAAAGCACTAGTAGACTTACCTTTACCAGCACCAGTATAAATTTCAATCCCTTCCAGAAAGAGAGCTTTGGCTGTCGGGTGGTGATGAGGTTTCATTTCTGAGTGCAAATCTGCAATATCGAGCAATTTTTGCGGTGCGGCGCGTCCAGTGGCGATGATTTCCAACTCTTGGGGTTTAGATTTTAATGTCTTTACCACTTCATCCACTGGTAGCAAACCTAAATCCAGAACTGGGTTAATTTCATCTAAGACGACAACTGAATATAAACCACTAGCGATCGCACCTTTGGCGACATCCCAACCCCGCATTGCTTCATCTCGGTCAAAAGTGGTAATTTCCTCCGGGCCAAAAAATTCCGCTCTCCCGGTGCGAACTTGGTCAATTAAATGGGGGAACCCGCGTTGCAAAGCTGCGATCGCGCCATCTTCGTCATAATCACGTTCTGGCCCTTTTAAAAATCGCAGCAGTAAAACACGATTAGAATTGCTAGGCGTATTTATTCCCAAGCCAATGGAGCGCAAAACCACCCCCAAAGCTGCTTGAGATTTACCTTTACCCAGACCATCGTAGACGTGAATTTGACCAATAAGCCGTTCTTGACGCACTTGCGCCGTCCGAATCCCAATACCGTTCCTTGTCATCTCTCGAAAAGCTATAACTATGGCAGTCTTTAATCTTACCTAACCTCTTGTACTCTCAGATAGAGAAACTACCCCTCTAATGCGTCTGTACAAAGGTCAGTTCGATGTATTAACAATATCAATAGAGGAATACTGGCACACCCGCATACTAAAGGACAAGAACAATGGGATAATTTCCCCCATCACCCTTACTATCCCAGTTATACTCACTACAGTTAACCCTTACCCGTAACCATTTATGCCTGACACTTGGATGCTTCCCAGGATTTTTCCCATTGGTGGATTTCTGTTTGACTTTTTATTTGTACTGATTGCTATCCCCATCGAAGCTTATGTTTTGCATTCGCGACTAAAATTTGACAAAAAAACCAGTACTTTCTATGCAATTTCTATCAATCTGTTTTCTAGCGTAATTGGTTGGTTCATATTTTTTGTATCAGAACCAATGTTGCCAATACAGCTGAAATCAGAATTAATTAACTATATGTTTTTTAATAACTTTAAATCGCCGAACACACAGCCTTTAATTATTTTAACTGCTTGTATAATTTTTTTTACTACGTTTTTGATGAAATTTTTCATTTTAAGGGTCTTGTTATTCTCATTAAATGAATCATTTGCGAAAACAGAAGAGGAACCTAAAACATCACAACGCTTGCAACGGCGTCGTTTTACCACCCTTAATTTCCAAAATACTAATTTAGTTACAACTATACTAATAGCAAATTCTCTAAGCTATACTGCAATAACTATTATTTTATTATTTCGTTCAAAATAGCAAGCAATTACTTGTTTAATTCAAAGGAAAAATATTGATTGTTCGGGTGTAGGGAGGAATATGAATACGCTACTAAAAGATGTTTTTGGGGTTTTTAAATTTGCTGAAGGGCTTTATGCAGGAATTAGAAAATTATTAGTTCCACCCAAAGCTTATTCTTGGCAGACATTTATTTATTTAAGTGTTTTTTCTTGGGTACTTTCATATTGTGCCACAGGTTATATCAAAGATATAATTGCCTTTTTTGGTTGGTTATTTTTAATTGCCGGCACAGCTTGGTATACAACAGAAGATCCTTTGAGGGTTCCTGGGACTTTTATGCCAGTCGGGGCAGTAATCACTGGATTCTTAGTGAGTGTTTTTGCATTTGGAGATCAACAAGATGTAATTACACCCAGAACAATCGTTTTTTGGCCGACAATTTCAGCACTAATTACCGCAATACCAGAGTTTATTGAAGGAAATGACACCGACGCAAAAGCTCGCATTCCTAAACCGCAAGACCGCCAAAGAATCATAATTTTAGTTGCTAGTAGTATGCTGCTAAGTTGCTGGATTCAGTTTCACTTTGTGACAGATAATTGGTTACGACAATATCCCAGTTTGCAAGCAGATACTTTTAAACATAGTATCTTTGTTGCCAGAACAGAAGAAACAGTAAAAATTCCCAAAAACGGCGTTGTAATTCTCCAGAGACTTCAACCAATAGTAGTAGAGCAAATAGCTGAAAGACCTTGGTCAGAAGTAGAGAAATGGTTGCTAGATGCGAAACAGCGGGTAGGAAATCTGGGTAGGGAAATCATTAAAAAGAACCTAAGTAAATATGAAGAGAAAGAATTATGGCGCGTTGAACCGCGTGTAACTAATACTAAGTCTGGATATATATTAGATTTATTAAGTATTTGGATAGGGCCGAGTTCTAACCCACGGGGCTATTACTTAAAAAAATCTTGTCGCATTGAACCAGTGGCAGCAGGTACTAATTCAGAGAATAAGATTACAGTTGCAGAAATCGAATGCGATCGCGCCAGTAAATTAATTCCTGGTTCACCGCCTCCGCAGCAGTGAGGATTGGGGCAGGGGAGCAGAGGGGCAGGGGAGCAGAGGAGCAGGGGAGCAGGGGGAAGAATAATAAAATTACCTTTTTACCCTCTGCCTCTTCCCAATGACAAATGACCAATGACCAATGACAAATGACAAATGACTATTAACAGAATTTTTGTATTGGCAAAGAATGTATTTCAGGAAGTGGTACGCGATCGCATCCTATATATTATTGGTTTTTATGCGCTAGTACTCGCCACTGCTTTTCGCGTTCTTCCTGAATTTGCAGCTACAGCTGAAGATAAAATGTTTTTAGACTTTGGGATGGCAGCGATGAATGCCATCGGGTTAATTATTACGATATTTATTGGTACGGGACTAATTAATAAAGAGATTGAAAAACGCACTATTTTAGTATTAATTGCTAAACCTGTTAGTCGCAGCGAAATTATCGTCGGCAAATACTTGGGTTTATCCGCTGTCCTAGCTGTGCTTGTCGCCACGATGACAGTAATTTATCTGGTATTTCTGCAAATTGGTAATATTCCTCATCCTACAGCAAGCATTCTAATTGCTGGAATATTCTTATTTTTGCAGTTGTCATTAATTACTGCTGTGGCTATTACCTTCGGTGTTTTTACTGCTTCTCTGTTAGCGACTATTTTAACCTTTGCAGTATATTTAATCGGAAATATTACTCAAGATTTAGTACAACTTGGTCGTCTTAGCCGTAACCCTGGTATGGAACGTCTAACTCAAGCTTTGTTTCTTTTCTTGCCAGATTTATCTCGATTAGATTTAAAAAATGATGCCGTTTATGGTCTGCAAGCACTACCTGACACTACTGCACTGATTATGAATGCTGGTTATGGCTTACTTTATAGTGCCATGTTATTAGCGATCGCTATTCTGATCTTTTCACAACGCGAATTTTAGGCATTGGGCATGGAGAAGAGGACAAGGTATACAAGGAAGATGGGGGAGATGGGGGAAAGACTTGTTCAATAATTCACCCTTGTCCCCTTGTCCCCCCTGCCCCTCTGCTCCCCTGCTCCCCTGCTTATCCAAACTGTATTGTTTACACATCTACAAGGTTTGAGTGCCTTGGCTAGATGCTTTTTGTGCAATAGTTTTCAAGCGAGTCGCTCTGCTTTTACGGATACGTTCACTTTTGCGAACTCCACCAGCCATCTCATATTCGCGGCTATCTTTGCCGTATTTAAAGCCGATTCCCATGAGCATTTTTTCGGAGAAAGTACCCAAGGTTTGTTCTAACATGTCAATTTCTACTTTGGAAGAGTCAATTGTGCTGAGAGCAGTATTATGAGCTTCTAACTTGCTGCGTAATTGCTCAATTAGTTCTGTCAGCATTTTTAAATTACAAGTCTCTCCAAGATCCAGATTGACATCAATTGCTTTGAGTCCAGCAAATCTTAACTCAGCATTTTCTAGAACGCGGGATGTACGTTTTCTCAAAGACATAAATTTAGTTACTCGTAACATTTATATAGTTACTATGTCTTACTGAAAATACATTCTGGTTCAGCAAAATCCACAAAAATACTTATACTTTTTATGAGAGAACTACTGGTAAATTCTCTTAATTTATCTAAAGCGTCTATCTATAGCGGTTCTCAATTGCATGAAATACAGACCTAACCCCCAGCCCCTTCTCTACTAGCGTTGGGGGGTAAGATTCAAAGCCTCTCTCCTTTTAGGAGCTACGGTGTACACACATCTCTATGCTGAGTGCAAAATGTGGTTTGATCCCCCTAAATCCCCCTTAAAAAAGGGGGACTTTGATTCTAGTTCCCCCCTTTTTAAGGGGGGTTAGGGGGATCGGAACGATACGGAATAAGGTTATCAGACTTGTGTGTACACCGTAGCCTTTTAGGAGAGAGGAATGGAAGTGAGGTCAAAGTGTATTGCACCCAAACGAGAAGCGCCATAATCTTAATTACAGCTTGAGCATTTATAACTACAGAAGAAGCTGTGCTAACTACAGCTTAAGCATTCATAACCACAGAAGAAGCTGTGTTAACTACAGCTTGAGCATTCATAACTACAGAAGAAATTGTGTTAACTATAGCTTCAAGTTTACTTATCATATAATGAGCGTCTGTAACTACAGCTTCACCATTAATAAGTACTGTTTAAGTTGTATTAACTATGGCTTAAGCATTACTTATAACGGTTCCCGCATAGGTAATATCGGTATTACGAATTACCAACACCATCGCACAGGTGCTTGTCACTCTCATTATCAGGGGGATTGGTTTTATAATACTCGCGCATAAAACTGCACCCTTTCTGGAGTAAATAATCAAAATCCAGCCTCCACAGTCTCACCGTGTTGTCAGCACTGGCAGAAGCTAGCATCTTGCCATCGGGACTGAAGCTGATGCCCCAAACCTCGTTTGTATGCCCAGTTAGGGTTTTGATTTCTTTGCCAGTGGTGGTATCCCACAGTTTCACCGTCTTGTCAACACTGGCAGAAGCTAGCTTCTTGCCATCGGGACTGAAGCTGATGCCCAAAACCTCTTTTGTATGCCCAGTTAGGGTTTTGATTTCTTTGCCTGTGCTGGTATCCCACAGTTTCACCGTCTTGTCAGCACTGGCAGAAGCTAGCTTCTTGCCATCGGGACTGAAGCTGATGCCCCAAACCTCGTTTGTATGCCCAGTTAGGGTTTTGATTTCTTTGCCTGTGCTGGTATCCCACAGTTTCACCGTCTTGTCACCACTGGCAGAAGCTAGCATCTTGCCATCGGGACTGAAGCTGATGCCATAAACCGAGTTTGTATGCCCAGTAAGGGTTTTGATTTCTTTGCCAGTGGTGGTATCCCACAGTTTCACCGTCTTGTCACCACTGGCAGAAGCTAGCATCTTGCCATCGGAACTGAAGCTGATGCCATAAACCCAGTTTGTATGCCCAGTAAGGGTTTTGATTTCTTTGCCAGTGGTGGTATCCCACAGTTTCACCGTCTTGTCAGCACTGGCAGAAGCTAGCATCTTGCCATCGGGACTGAAGCTGATGCCCAAAACCGCGTTTGCGTGTCCTCCCAAGGTGTTGGGTGCGGCAACATTGTGAACTGTATTTAATAATGCCAGTTCTACCTGGGTGCGGGTATCCGCATCAACCCAGAATTTACCTCGCATTTTGACAGCAGCTTTGACGCTTGATTCGACAGCTTTTCGCCCATCTAAACCCAAAAACCCATCGGAACTTTGGGCTAAGGCATTAATTTGACTGATTTCGGCATTCCCCCAGCCTATACCCGCTAGTCCAGATAAACCCAAAGCTAACACCAAACCCCCTGCCAATCCGTAAAAAGTCAGCCGTTTTCTGCGTTCTCGTTGCTTTTGTTCCCTATCCCTCAATGCTACACTAGCTTGAATAAACTCTTGCTCGGCTGCGCTAATATCCTCTCGCCGTTGTTTTAGCTTTTCTTCCCCCTCCACCAACGCTGCACCCCGCAACAATGCCCCTTCATCCCGTTGCGTCTGTTCCCATTGATACATTGCGGAGCGCAAACGGTCTTGCCAAGCCCGAAAGCTACGGTCTGCATTCATCCATTGCCGAAGTTCACCCCAATTACGGATTAACGCTTCATGGACAACTTCTACTGTCTCTTGGTTAGCAGAATTTTGACTGGTGACAACTAATCGATTATCCGCCAACTGTTTCACCAATTCCCATCTGGCTTCACCCAATTCGGTTTTTGTCGCTAGTCGTCGCGTATCCTCCGTTCCTTCCCCCGGATGCACTAATTGAATAAAAATTCGCCGCACCTGTTCTTTTTCAGTGGCGCTCAACTTACCGTAATTCTCATCTGCATGACGAGCTAATGCACCTTTTACCTCACCAATTTCCTCATAAGCTGCATGAGTTAACTGTTTACCCGTTCGTCGTTTCCACAACTCTGTTAATGCAAACTCCAAAAGAGGTAAATTCCCCGGTTCATCTTCCACATCATCCAAAATGCGTTCCACCAATCCATCTTGAAATGTCACACCCAACTTCTCAGCAGGCTTTTCAATCACCTGTGAAAGTTCATCACGATTCATCGGTGCCAGCTTGATGTCAGCATTTTGCAACACATCTGCAAGTGGACGATAGGAGAGGAGATTCCCCAAGAAATCCGCCCGTATGGTTCCAACCAGCACAGTATTATTGTCAGGGTTAGATTGAAAGCAAGCTAATAAGGTATCTAGGAAACCACGGCGAACTTTTTGATCCGCACACAAAGTATAAAGTTCTTCAAATTGGTCGACAATCAACAATACCCGATGATTGGGATAATTCCCTTTAATTTTGGAGAAAACATCTTGCAGAGGAACAGAACCATTGGCAAAGTATTCAGCTAACTTACGAGCTTGAAGCATTTGCTCAGTAGCATTTTGATTAGGCTCGTAAAGGGGAACCAGGGACTCAGCCAGAGCTTGGAATGGTTCTGAACCAGGACGGAAGTGAGTAAACTTCCAATAACCTTGTTTTTGTAACTTAGGGACTAATCCCGCCAACACCACCGAAGATTTTCCACTTCCTGACGCACCCAACACCGGGATAAAATTACGGGTTTGAGTAGCAGCGAACAGTTCTTCTACAAATACCTCACGTCCAAAGAAAAACTCCGCATCATCGGGACTAAAATGAAACAAACCGCGATAAGGGCAAGGGAGAGATTCATCAGCAGCGTTGGTAGAATCAGACGGGACTAATTTTGTTTCTTCTCGATAGTAGTAATTGGTAATAGTGATAGTTGCATTACCAGTCGCAGAGGTAGCAGCGTATTCACTCTCTGTAACACGTTGTTGGATCTCGCCTTGCTTAGACATAACATCTACCCTGATTAATTAAGTTACAGTCTCAGTCCTCCTTCGATGTGCCTTGTTCATTGATGCCACTAATACTTGCATTACCAGAACCAGAAGTAGCGGCATATTTGACATTACTGATATTTTGGGTAATAATCTCCTGTCCACCGGGCTGTTCTTTGACTTGATTAAGTAACTCTTGAGCCGCTTGAATAATTGCTGCATCTCGATCGGCACCAGCTTTGGTAATTTTGTCTTTTAATAAACCTTCAGCTTGCTTAATTTCTTCGGGTTTGGCATCTACCATCGCTTGTCCCAGAACATCACCTTCCAATTTTTTCTTAATCAAAGCCTTCAAACCCTGATAGGCATCCTTCACGGCTGTTCCGGCGGTATCTTTAGCAGCCGCGATCGCACCAGCACCTAAAGCAGCAATAATCAGAGAAATAGGTTCCATAGTTAATTCTCAATAAGTTTACAAGAGCAGTTCGATCTATCTAAGAAACATACAGCGAAAATAGGGTGTATTACGCAAATAAAGTACCGCACCCCAAGTTTTGATCAAGTTTTAACTGAATTAACGTGAGTTTGATGAACCTCTCCCCAACCCCTCTCCGACGCGGAGCTACGGTGTACACACAAGTCGTGAAATTCCACCTGACACTTGGTTTCATCCTCTAGTAATAGGATTGTGCGATGGCGTACCCGCCCGCCGGAGGCGATCGCTCTGTCAGCCTGTTTGCAGCGTTCGCGAGTGCGTCTCGCAGACAAGCAATCGCTTTAACTCACGGGATGAGGGGCTGGGGGTGAGGGAAAAGATTTAAGCAAAATTGGGATGCTCCCAACAAGGGGTACTGCCATCTTAAACTTTTATTTACTCACCCAAGCGATCGCCACAACTCCCACTTTAATTTTTAGTGCGATCGCAATTGGTTAATAGAAAGTGCGATCCCCGGATTTCTCACCACACCTCTTGCCTGTGCAAGTTCCGGGGAGAAGTAATAAGTAATGAGTAAGGAGTAAGAAGTAAGAAGTTTTTACTCATTACTCATTACTCATTACTCATTACTCATTACTTCTCTTCTACTCCATCAAACGCCTTGAGCTTGTGAGAAATGCGGGGATCGCCCCAAGGGTAATAGGCTACTCCTAACTAATAAATAACTATCTGAGGTTGCTCAATTGTGCCATCAGGCATAATAGTATCTCGCAACTTTGCATAAATCAGATTTGTCTTCCAAAGGTTTGCCTTACTCAAGTTTGCTTTAGTTAAATTTGCCCATGTCAAATCTGCACCAGTTAAGTTAGCCTCAGTCAAATTAGCTTCTAGTAATTTTGCTCCACATAGCTTTGCTCGTGTGAGATTGGCAAAACTTAAGTTAGCTTCAATCAGCGATGCTTCAATTAATTGGGCTTCACTTAAGTCTGCTTCTCTCAAATCAACATCACATAAAGAAGCACCCCAAAGATTACTACCTGTGAATTTCACCCGCCATAAGAAAGTTCCGCACAAATTTGCTCTTGTTAAATCAGCATTAGTCAAATTGGCTTCACATAAAGATGCTTCATACAAATTAGCTTCACGTAAGCTAGCTTGCATCAAATTTGCGCCACTTAAATTAGCACGAGTTAGAACACAGCCAGACAAATTTGCACCCCGCAAATCCGCTCCAATTAAGTTAATACCACTTAAATCAATTCCTTTCAGATCGATTCCACTCAAGTCGCATCCACTGAAATCTCGGCGCTGAAAATATTTATTTGTGATTTGACTTAAAATAAACTCCTGTTGTTGAGCATAATTGTTCATGGTATTCACCTCTGGGTGTAATTGATCTCAAAGGTTGAGTGTGTTAGTTACCGCAATACTTCTCGGTTAGGCATTTTTAATTCGGAATCGGGTTTTGGTAAAAGGTTACTGGGTTTGGGTTAAAGGTTTTTTCTTTCCCCTTTTCCCTTTCTTTTTTCCCCTTAACCGAGAAGTATTGGTAGTTACCGTATATTGAGAGTACACCGCAAACGGAGATTAGCTCAGTAAATAATCAAAAATAAATTATAAGAAAATCGGCAATCACTTGAAAATGCGTTTTTTCAGTGGTTTTTAAAACAAAAAATGCTGACATAAGTCAAGAAATATTCATATAAGAAGAGTCATGTTGCTTACTCCAAATTCAAAATTACCATAAGTAATATTAATGGCGTATCCTTTTGTTGCTTTCACTACTGTGCTTTTTGATTTACTTGTAACCAAATTTCTAAACTAGCAAGCAACCACAGCTTTACTCCATACCGACTCCAAGTATCGCCTTGATAGTTTAACCAATTACGAATTGGCAATTGGTTTAAGTAAGGAGTAATACATGCATTCCGATTTAGCAATAAATCTCTGGCTTCTTGCTGCCAATATTTCCGAAATCCTAACTGCACCGGTACCATCATGCCACTTTTGGGACGATGAATAATTGTGTCTGGTAAAATATCTGCGATCGCCGAAGACGTACCGTAGGTAATCGCTTGCTTTAAAACTGCTTTTTCTTCCACTCCAGAAAGCTTATACTCTGGAGGTATCTCCATGCTTAAGTCTACTATTCGTTGGTCAAATAAAGGAGAACGACCTTGCAAAAGAGCAGCTTGAGTCAAGTTACTGACTTTCGTTAGAATTTGGTCAGCGCCTTTAAATTTGATATTCATTGCCATCAAACGATTCAGATAGTTAGCTTGGGAATATAAATCTTCTGCAAAAACCCAAGGTGCTGTTTGTACTGCTGTCCAAACTTCTGGTTTTAAAAGTTGCGGTAAGTCAACAGCGCACTTTTGAAAGGAGATTAAATAAGCTTGCAATGCATCCTGATTGGTGACAGAGCCATATAAACTATTAATTAGCATCGGCTGATTTTTTGGCCCGCCAAAACAGGGGTCGCCACCTTCACCATTTAAAACTACTTCTACGCTTTCTCTCGCCAGTCGTCCCAGCAAGAGGTTGGGAACAGTTAGTGGGTCGCCAATGGGGTCATCTAAATAAGCCATTGCTTCCGGCAGACGTGACCACATATCCTTAAAAGTAATTTCTAAAATGTGGTGCTGCGTCTGACAATGGAATGCAACGAGACTGGAAAATTCTAACTCATTGGGACATTCCGCACCAAAATGAATCGAGAAGGTATGGACTGGTGCTTTATGGAATTTTGCTACTAAAGCAGTGATACTGCTAGAGTCCAAACCACCAGAAAGAAAAACGCCAACGGGTTCATTTGCTGGTGGTAAATATTCTTGAACAACTTGCTCTAGGAGTTCTCGCAAGCGATCGCCATGCCATGCTAATGATCGATCTATTGCTGTAATCTGTTCTTGAAGCTGCCAATAAGCTGTAACTTTGTAGTCAGGGAATTCTAAAACAGTTCCAGGCCGCAGTTCCCGTACCTGTTCCCAAAGAGTTCGTTCTCCAGGAACAAAGGCACAACAAAGATAATCTCGCAACGCCACCAAATCTAAATCGGATGAACGATGGGGTGCTAAAGTTCTCAGTTGAGGCGCAATCCAACGAACTGAACCAGTGGTAGTGTAATAGAGAGTACGAACACCGATGCGATCGCGAATCAATCTCAACACCTGTTTCTCTCTATCCCAAACCACTAGCGCAAACATCCCCACAAGTTGGCTAAGACTTTCATTACCCCATCGTTCCCAAAGATTGGCCACCAGTTGCAGAGAACTTCCTTGAAAGCTATCCGGTTCAATTCCCAACTTTTGCAGCAACTGCACTCGGTTAGTTAACCAAACATCACCAACAACAACAAATCGTCCTCTAGAACTGATTGCTAATTTCTCCGTCGAAAATTCTGAAGTTGTGGGTGGTAAAATTACAACAATTTTTTCATCTCGCCAAGCTATATTTTCATAGTTTGCATCAACTGTTCCCCACGCTACGCGCCAGGTTGGGTTAGTTTTGATGAATTCGATTTTAGGAGATTTACGATTTTTAAACGCATCAAATAGCATGGGAAATTTTCAACGCATAATCTAACCTTTTTAAACACAGGTTCCAACTGAGCCTCCTGCCTCTTACCTCCTACCACCTGCCTCCTGCCCCCTGCCTCCTTATAAAGATCCAGCAATCATCCCAGCAAGTAAAATAAAACCAATCCATACATTTTGCTGGAACATCTTACCATAAGCAGAATTAGGTAAGTGTGGCTCTCTTAATCGCAGAGACTGCCAAACCCATCCGATAGTGGCAACTGCAAGGCTAATCCAGAAGGCTAAGTGCAGATGTATAACTACGCCTAACCAAGACAATAACAAAATTGTGCCAGCAAAGAAAATTCCAATAGCTAAAGGGGCATAATTACCAAAAAATAGGGCGCTAGAATTAACGCCAATGCGGCGATCGTCTTCCTTGTCGCTCATGGCGTAAACTGTATCAAATCCCAATGTCCACAGTACTGTCGCGCCCCAAAGCAACCAAGTTGGTTGAGAAATACTTTGCGTTACCGCACTCCAGCTAATCAAGACCCCAAAACCCCAAGCGATGGAAAGCACCAGTTGCGGTACGGGAAACACCCGCTTTGCACCTGGATAAAGCAGAATTACAGGCACTGCTGCTACGCATAACCAGAAACTTAGGGGGTTAAGATAAAAGGCCAAGACTGCTGCACACGCTAAAGAGACGATCGCAACTACAATCCCAACTTTCACAGATAAGGCACGAGAAGCGAGGGGGCGATCGCGTGTTCTCTCGACTTCTGGATCGATATCTCGATCCCACAAATCGTTGACAACACACCCAGCCGCACTCGTGGCCAGAGTACCCAATATAATCACACCAACCAGAGGTAAAGGCGGTTTTCCTGAAGCTGCCAAAAATACAGCCCAAAGGGCAGGAATCATTAAAATTAACCGCCCTTCTGGTTTATGCCAGCGTAAAAGCCGGATAATTACAAGCCAAATTGGTGACTGGGGGCGTTCTGGCGTCGTTAACATAGAAATCAACAAATAACTTTAGAGAGATGAATTCACACTTCTTTACATCTATAGAATAACGTTATTTGTTATTTGTAAAAACATAACCGAAAGTGGCAACTTTAAATATCTTTAAATAGTCACTCAGGTTATAAATAGTAGGGTGAATATACATAGCTCAGTTACCCTCGATCAAGCTGAGTTACGAATGCTGAGTATTTTTTAATTTACTCAATATTCAGCACTGGCTCAAGGCCCTGCTACCGCTAACAGCACTCAGTCTGAGCAAGTGTGTTGTCATAAATATCAGTGCTAGCTACCCCGACATATCACCGTTTGCCATCATTTCTTAATAAAGAGAGAAAACTAGATGCTGAATTTAGTTTCTAGCTGGGAGAGTATTCCTACTCAACCATCTAAGCAACATCGGATTATTGCTGCCATTGACCTGGGAACAAATTCTCTACACATGGTAGTAGTCAAGATTGACCCCACACTACCAGCTTTCAGCATTATTGCTAAAGAAAAGGAAACTGTGAGGCTTGGCGATCGCAATCTTACCACTGGAGAACTCAAGCCAGAGATAATTGAAAAGGCGATCGCGGCTTTAGGACGCTTCCAAGAAGTTGCCAAGACAATCAACGCTGAAACAATCATCGCTGTGGCAACTAGTGCTGTGCGAGAAGCGCCCAATGGTAAAGATTTTTTGCACACAATAGAAACGGAGTTGGGTTTAAGCGTTAACTTAATTTCTGGTCAAGAAGAAGCGCGGCGAATCTATCTTGGCGTGCTGTCGGGGATGGAATTTAACAACCAGCCCCACATGATTATTGATATTGGCGGTGGTTCCACGGAATTGATTTTAGCCGATAGTCACCAAGCCCGCACTCTCACCAGTACCAAAGTTGGTGCAGTGCGACTCACTAGCGAGTTAATTACCACTGATCCCATCAGCAACACTGAGTTCCAGTATCTGCAAGCTTATGCACACGGGATGTTGGAACGTTCTGTAGAAGAAATCTTAGCAAACCTAGAGTCTGGGGAATCTCCGCGTTTGGTGGGTACGGCGGGCACAATTGAAACCCTGGCAATGATTCATGCACGAGAAAAGTCGGGTGTTATTCCTTCCACTCTCAACGGCTACCAATTTAGTCTTCAAGACTTGCAAGAGTTGGTAAATCGCTTACGGAAACTGAGTAATTCCGAAAGGGCTGAGATTCCTGGTATGCCAGAGAAGCGCCCTGAAGTTATCCTCGCTGGCGCAGTCATATTACAAGAAGCAATGACCCTTTTGGGTAGTGAATCGGTAACAGTTTGCGAGCGTTCTCTGAGAGAAGGCGTAATCGTAGACTGGATGCTAACCCACGGTTTAATTGAAGATAAGCTGCGCTACCAAAGTTCAGTTCGGGAACGGAATGTTCTCAAACTCGCGGACAAATACCACATCAACTTAGAATACAGCGATCGCGTGGCAAAATTTGCCGAGAGTTTATTTGACCAAACTCAAGGTACTCTACATCATTGGGGAACTGACGAGCGACAAATGCTGTGGGCAGCGGCAATATTACACAATTGCGGTCATTATATTAGCCATTCGTCTCACCACAAGCACTCTTACTATTTAATTCGCAATGGAGAATTACTCGGTTATACAGAAACCGAGATTGAAATCATTGCCAATTTAGCGCGTTATCATCGCAAATCGCCGCCCAAGAAAAAACATGAAAACTACCAGAGTTTGCTGACTAAACAACAGCGACAAATTGTTAGTCAATTAAGTGCAATTTTAAGGTTGGCAGTAGCATTAGATAGACGACAAATTGGTGCAGTTGCTCAAGTGCAATGTGAGTATTATTCACAACTTCATCAAGTCAATCTGCTAATTTTCCCAACTCAATTGGATGATGATTGTGATTTAGAACTTTGGAGCTTAAATTATAAAAAAGGAGTGTTTGAGGAAGAATTTGGAGTGAAATTAGTAGCAAGTTTAGAAAAGTCTAGTATTCCTAACTTGTCTTAGAAATTAGGGTGCGTTAACTACTGTAACGCACCTGCACATAGCTTATAATGCTTGCGATCGCTAATCAGCTTGAGAAGTTAGTCTCAGTATAAAAGTTTAAGGTAAAACTCAGAAAAATTTATTTATTAAATAAATTTTTAGGAAGGCATGATTAACAAGTAACATTCTATTGTATAATAAAAATCTTAATTAAATTTGTAACCTGCATTAGGTTAAAATATCCATCTAATTTTGACATCCAACTTAAGGACGAATTTATAACTGTCCCAAGAAGCATTTAAAAACAAAAAATAGTAATTAGAATAGAGTTAACAATCTATTAAATGTAGGTTATGTTGCTAGTGGATATCTAAGCCGGGAAACTTAGATATCCTTATATAAAATTTCACTAGTTTCATAGGTAATCATGCAGACATAATATTGAGGCCTGCAAAAGAAACTTGCGCAGAAGCTTAGAAAGAAGTAGGGGCTTTTGGCCTTGCGCCCCTACGACAGGTGTGGTTCAAATAGATGAAAACTGCTGTAGCTGTTGTTTGCGCTCTGAAGTTATTCAGGCACCTGATATCTTGCACTGGAAGTCGCGGCTACACAGGCAAAACCCGCACAACTCTTGGAGACGCTGCGCGTAGCTTGCTTCCCCGGAGGGGTACGACATGGTTCGACTCCGCTCACCAGCCGCTCAGTGACCACCTGCGCGGGTTGAAAACCTTGATTTTGCATTAGTCCGCGTGGTGCGCAAAGCGCAGCGCAAGCGCGATAGGCGGACTTTGTTTGTATAGCCGCGATTTCTAATCGCCAGGGCTAGGTGCAAGATATGAGGCACTGCGATCGCCTAATACAGTTTTTGGAGGGTTAATAACATGATTTGGTATAACTTTTAACTGTATCCATATCAAAAGCTAAAGGAGCTGAAACCTATCTAGGCTTATTGGTTGTGTGATTGCACTGAATAAATTTACTAACTAGTGCTTTTTAGCTTGATTAGATAGATAATAAAACTAAGTATGAGAAAAATAGAGAACTCACATTTAAGGAGCTTTTATGACTAGACCTATTAGGAGTGCTGTAAATTCATTAGTAGCAAACTTCTCGCGACGAAATGCACTTTTGTGGCTTGGAGGTAGTGGAATAACTACCGCCTTGATGGTGGCAACACAAAAGGAAGTGAGCGCTAAAGACAACAAAGAGTTGAAATTGGTGAACCCACCAACATTATATAATGCACCCCAAAATGGCTATAGCCATATAGCTGTGACACCATCAAGGGCGAGAACCGTCTATATTTCTGGTCAATTTGGTTCCGATTTACAAGGAAATCTTGTCTCCAATGAATTTGAAAAGCAGTTAATACAGGCTTTTAAAAACCTCCGTTATGCCTTAGCAGCCGTTGGGGCACAACCACAAGATGTCGCAAAAACTACTGTTCTTATAGTGGATCACAACCAAAATAAATTGATCCCATTAGGACGTGAAATTATAAATTTATGGGGGAATCAACCACCAGCAAATACTCTTATTCCCGTTCCTAGACTTGCACTTGATGGTATGTTATTTGAAATTGATGCTTATGCGGTAATTCCAGATAACCGTAGTTGAGGAATGGTTATAACATAACCCTATCTAATAACAGTCGGCGGAGTAATAAACTTCCGCTACTGTCCATCAATAATAGTCTCTCCTATTTGAGTAGGTAATTGCCTTTAGTCAGACTACGAAACTTAACTAAAAATCCCAGCAGGTACTAGTAGTTTGCTCTTGTTAACTTGGTTATTTAAAGTTTAAAGGGAAAAGGTTAAAAACTTTCACCTTTTCCCTTTTAATCTTTCCCTAGCCCTTACAAGCATATTTTTGAGTTAAAAAATTCCTAATTTACGCTTTGCAGGTTCCTAATTTCCTACTGAGAACTTTGACGCTTTGTGTGAGATATTCTATCTCTGCATTGGATGCCTTAAAGCTAAAGCAGCGCGTAATGTACTCTACAATTTAAAGCTGATCTTCATAAATAGTCTCGAAATTAAAGCCATAGTAATCTTTACTAATTAACATTAAACTGCCGTTATTAATTTGGGAATAATCAAGTTATAACTTACTCGGATTTAACAGTATGTTTAGCACTAATGTTGATATTTATGGATACCAAATCATTGAAGAAATCTACAATGGTTCGAGAACTATAGTTTATCGAGGGTATCGAGAAAGTGACTCATTACCTGTAGCGATCAAACTGCTGAAAAATTCGTATCCATCCTTCAACGAACTGGTGCAGTTTCGCAATCAGTACACCATTGCCAAGAATCTCAACTCATCTTTAATTGTCCAAACCTATAGCCTGGAGGTGTATCAAAATGCCTATGCGTTAGTGATGGAAGATTTTGGTGGCATTTCTCTAAAAGATTATTTTGCTCGCGATCAAACGCGAGATATTAGGTTTTTAGAAGAGTTTTTTCAAATAGCGATCGCACTGTGTAATACCTTAGAAATACTCTATAGTCAGCGCATCATTCATAAAGATATCAAACCGAGCAATATTTTAATTAATCCAGAAACCAAACAAGTTAAATTAATCGACTTTAGTATTGCCTCTCTATTACCAAGAGAAACGCAAACGCTAATCAGCCCCAATATATTAGAAGGAACACTAGCTTATATTTCTCCAGAACAAACAGGGAGAATGAATCGGGGAATTGACTACCGGACTGATTTTTATTCCCTTGGTGTAACTTTCTACGAATTACTCACAGGTGAGTTACCTTTTCAATCAAACGATCCAATGGAGTTGGTGCACTCCCATATTGCTAAGGTAGCCTTATCAATAGATGTAATTAACTTACAAATTCCGGCGGTAATTTCGGATATCGTTAGCAAATTAATGGCAAAAAATGCTGAAGACCGCTATCAGAGTGTATTAGGATTGAAGTATGATTTAGAAAATTGTTTAGATCGACTGAAAACAACTGGTAAAATTGAAAGTTTCGCTATTGCCCAAAGAGATGTATGCGACAGATTTATTATCCCTGATAAACTCTATGGACGAGAAGCAGAAGTAGAAACTCTGCTAGAAGCATTTGAAAATGTCAGCCTAGGTGCAACAGAAATAACTCTGGTAGCTGGGTTTTCGGGGATTGGTAAAACTGCGGTTGTTAACGAAGTCCATAAACCTATTGTTCGTCAACACGGTTATTTTATCAAAGGCAAATTTGACCAATTTAATCGGAATATTCCTTTTTCTGCATTTGTCCAGGCTTTCCGTAACTTCATGGAGCAATTACTAGCAGAAAGTGATGTCCAAATAAACAAATGGCAAAATCAAATTATTCAAGCATTAGGTGAAGACGGACAAGTAATTATTGAAGTCATTCCCGAATTAGAAAAAATTATTGGCAGACAACCACCTGCACCAGAATTATCAGGTAACGCAGCCCAAAACCGATTTAATTTATTATTTCAGAAATTTCTCCAAATATTTACAACTAAAGAACATCCTTTAGTTATATTCTTAGATGACTTGCAGTGGGTAGATTCGGCTTCATTGAAACTCATGCAATTATTAATGAATGAAGCTAATCAGGGATATTTATTGTTAATTGGTGCCTATAGAGACAATGAAGTATTCCCAGCCCATCCATTGATGGTGATGTTAAATGAAATTCGCAAAACAGGTGTAAAGGTAAATAGTCTTAACCTAAAACCACTCAACCAATTACAATTGAATAAACTTGTAGCCGACACGTTAAATTGTGCAGAGAATGTGGCATTATCTCTTTCACAATTGATTTACCGCAAAGCTCAAGGAAATCCATTTTTTGCAACTCAAATCCTGAAATCATTACATCAAGACCAACTAATTCAATTCAATTTTGCCGAGGGATGCTGGCAATGTGATATTTCTCAAATCAATCAGCAAACTCTCGCAGACAATGTTGTTGATTTTATGGTTTTCCAATTACGAAGATTACCAGAATCAACTCAACAACAATTGAAGCTAGCCGCTTGTATTGGTAATCAGTTCGATTTAAAAACATTAGCGATTGTTTCTAAACAATCAGAGATAGAAACCGCAGATTGTTTGTGGAAGGCTTTGCAAGAAGGGTTGATTTTGCCGCAAAGTGAGGTTTATAAGTTTTTTGTTGGTTCCGAAAATCAAGCAGCTACTCAAGAACAGTCTGAGATGGTTGTATATAAATTTTTACACGATCGCGTCCAGCAAGCTGCCTATTCACTCATTCCAGATGCACAAAAACAGTCAACACACTTGCAAATTGGGCAATTGTTATTGCAGAATACACCTAAAGAGCAGCAAGAGTCAGGAATTTTTGCGATCGTTAACCAATTTAATTACGGACTGGAATTATTAAAGGAAGCTGACGAACGAGAACATTTATCTCGGTTAAATCTGATAGCTGGTTGTAAAGCCAAAAACTCGACAGCTTATGCGACAGCAGTTGAGTATTTAAAAGTAGCGATCCTTCTATTACCGATAAATGCTTGGCAAAGCAGCTACGATTTGGCCCTTGCTGTTTATGAATCTGCGGCTGAGGCAGAATATCTGAATACAAACTTTGATTCATCAAAATCATTAGTAGAGATTATCCTCAAAAATGCTAAATCTCCATTAGAAAAGGTTCGTACCTATGAGATTCAAATCCAATCTTATACGGCGCAAAATAAATTCATTGAAGCAATAGCCACAGGTAGAGAAGCACTGCAATTACTAGATTTGACGTTGCCTGAAGAGGGTAACACTCAAATGATTTTTGATGAATATGACCAGTTAAAACAAATGTTGGTTCATCAATCGATTGCAGCATTGGCAGATATGCCAGAAATGATTGATCCTCAAAAATTAGTTGCGCTCCGTATATTATCGGGTTTGTTTGCTCCAGTCTATATAGCCAAACCGATGTTATTGCCGCTCAAAATTTTTACAATGATCGAGATTTGTATCAAGTACGGCAACTCACCACAGGCAGCAGTCGCTTACAGTCTCTATGGATTATTTTTGTGCAGTATTGGTGCAATTGAAGATGGATATCAGTTTGGTAAACTGGCAGTACAACTTTTAGAAAAATTTCAAACGAAAGAACTTAAAAGTAGAGTTTATTTAACATTTAGCCTGTTTATTAAACATTGGAAAGATTCAATTAAATCCACATTGAATCTATTTTTGGAGGGATTGCAGAGTGGATTAGAAACCGGAAATTTAGAATATGTAGGCTATTGTGCTAATTGCTATTGTCAATTTCTCTTTTGGAGCGGAGAAAACCTAGAAAATGCTGTGGTGGAAGCAGATAAATATTGCGAACTCATGCAGCAAATTAAACAAGAGGTATCTCTAGTTTGGGGAAATATCTGGCGGCAGACAGTTCTAAATTTACAAGGAGAAGCGGCTAACCCCTGTTGTTTAATTGGTAAGCATTTTCACGAAGTCGAGATGTTACCAACTTTAATTGAAACAAACAATATTAATGGTATTTGTTATGTCTATCTAGCAAAAACGCTCTTAGCTTATCTTTTCGGTGAATACGAATCTGCTTGGGAATATTCCCAAAAATTTGAGCAGTATGAGCAGGGAGCAGCAGGCTTATTAATTGTTCCTTTGCGGAATTTCTATCAATCTTTGAGTTTGTTAGCTCTTTGTTCTCAGGTAAATGAAGCACAACAACAGCTTTATCTCCAGAAAGTAGCTGAAAACCAGTCAAAAATGCAAGAATGGGCGGCTCATGCGCCAGTCAATTATCAGCATAAGTACAATTTAATTTTAGCTGAACAAGCTCGTGTAACTGGCGATCGCTTACAAGCCGCAGATTATTATGAAATCGCTATCCAAGAAGCGATCGCCAATGACTATATTCAGGAAGCCGCGATCGCTAACGAACTTGCTGCCAAATTTTACCTAGAATGGAGTAAAGAAAAAGCCGCAGAAGGATATCTGCAACAAGCATATTACAGTTATGCCCGTTGGGGAGCAAAAGCCAAAACTGATGACTTGGAAAAACGCTATCCCAAATTACTCAAACCCATTTTGCAACAGCAAGAATTCACCTTAAATCCCTTAGAAACCATAGCCAGCATTGCTCGTACATCTAGTTACACTACCAGCAGCACTAATATTTCTGATGCTCTAGATTTAACCTGCATTCTCAAAGCAGCTCAAACTATCTCCAGTTGTATCGAATTAGACGCACTTATCAGCAGTCTCACTCGCATTATCTTAGAAAATTCTGGTGCGAAAACATCTGTATTAATTCTTCCTGAAAAAGATATTTGGCAAGTGCGGGCAATTACCTTTATCGATCAACAGTCAAATTCCCAGACTGATGTCAAAACTATTCTTGATTCACAACTAATAGATGCTTGCCAATATATTCCGCGAAAACTAATAAATTACGTTAAGAATACTCAAGAAACTGTCATTATAGACAATTGTGAAACGAGTATTCCTGGTGTAATTGGAGAATATATGCTCCTACATCAACCTCAAAGTGTATTATGTACGCCCATTATTAACCAAGGTCATTTGGTGGGGATTCTTTACCTAGAAAATCAATTGAGTCAAGGAGTATTTACTAGTAACCGTTTACAGGTGATTAACCTACTGTCCTCCCAAGCAGCAATTGCCTTAGAAAATGCTCGGCTTTATCAGCAAGCTGGGCAAGCTTTACAAGATTTGCAACAAGCTCAATTACAAATCGTCCAAAGTGAAAAGATGTCTGCATTGGGTAACTTAGTTGCTGGTGTCGCTCATGAAATGAATAATCCTCTTGGTTTTATTGCTGCCAGTCTCCAACAAGCTAAACCAACATTTATTGACGTTATCGAACACTTGAAACTATATGAACAAAAGTTTCCTACTCCTGGAGATGAAATTTTTATCCATGCCGAAGAAATCGATTTGGAATATAGCTTAGAAGATTTGCTCAAAATGATTGATTCGATGACAATCGCGTGTGACAGGCTCAAAAATATCAGTACCAGTCTTCGCACTTTCTCCCGTGCCGATAGAGATTACAAAGTACTGTTTAACATTCATGAAGGCATTGATAGTACGATTTTAATTCTCAAACATCGCCTGAAAGCTAACGAAGAACGTCCAGCTATTGAAGTAATCAATGAGTACGGAAATTTACCCCAAATTGAATGCTTTCCTGGTCAATTAAATCAAGTATTTATGAACATCTTAGCAAATGCTATTGATGCTTTGGATGAATCAAATACAGGTCGGAGTTTTGAAGAAATTCAAGCCAATCCCAACCGGATTAAAATTACCACCTATTTAAAAAATAAACAAGTTGAGGTGAGCATTGCTGATAATGGTCAAGGCATGAGTGAATCAGTCAAACAAAAAGTATTTGACCACTTATTTACTACAAAAGGTGTTGGTAAAGGAACGGGATTAGGATTAGCGATCGCTCAGTCTATTGTTGTAGAAAAACATGGCGGTTCACTGGTTGTGAATTCTACCCAAGGTGAAGGAACAGAATTTGTAATTACCTTACCGATTCTGGCTCAGACTTAAAATTAACTTGCAACCACTACCAGCCAATAATAAAAGTTAGAGTTGAGCCAATACAGTTCAAATAGAGCAACAAAACCCTGATGTAGAGACGCGATAACTCGCGTCTTAAAAGACCTTTTTGCAAAATTGGGATGCTCGTTAGAAATCTGGATTGATACATTTAAGATGCTCACAGCCAAAACCTTGAGTCATCATTGCAGATAGCTGTGGAAAAACTTGTTCATCAAAGTTGAGTTCTCGCATGATTTGATCGCAAGCTTGTCCCTGCGCTATCCGCTTTGCCATTTCCTGAAACTCTACCCAAGTTAAATTACTCTCAACAAATGCTTTAGCAAGGGTAATTACCAGTTCTTCATAATCATTGTCTTCTAATTTTGTCATCATTCGGTGTTCAATGTGAAGCGAATCATCGAAACAGTAATACCAGGATTTCGGTTGCTGTCTAAGTACTCTTCGGAAAAAATCCTGCTGTTTCGAGCGACTAACAACACTATCTGCCTCACTACATACCATTAAGATTGGAGCAGAAACACAGCTTTGAGCCTTGTCTAAAACCTGATATCCCAATTCTAGAAATATCCGTAAAGCCTTCAGACGAAAACCTTTATAACCAAAATTCCCAGGTGCATCTTTGTTGAACCATTCAAAGTAAATTGGCAAAATTTTGATCAGTTGATCGAATAGTAAATAGCGGCTACCTAAATAAGGCGTAAACAATAAAGTGCGGTCAATCTCTTCAGGATGCTCCAAAGCTAACCAAGCAGCTAAAGTTCCACCTGTTGATAATCCACCAATTACAACTTGTTGCCCTAGCGTTTTGGCAATCTGCAACCATTTGATGACAAATTGTTGATAAATCTCAATATCTGTTGGTAGGGGTGGAGGATTTTGAGACTTCCAGTCACCTGAGCGTCCATGACCGGGTTGTAAAGGAATCAGAACGTTATATCCCTTGTTAAAGAAAGCTTTACCAAGCGGCTCGAACTGGTAAGGGCCTGCGGTAAAACCATGCAAAAACAAAAAAACTTTTGACGTGAAGTCAGGATGAATCAAAAATTTAGAACGGCAGGCTTCATTTTTAAGACCTAGTGCGGACTCTAATTGGTGAACTTGCTCTAGAATTTCTAATGTATTTTGAATGCCAACTTTCATTTATGTAATTATTATGTTCATATACATATAGTAATCCTACTTGAATCATGAGCGGATACTGAAAATAAAATCTTTGTCTGGCAAGCTTTTAAGCAGCTTAGTTATTTAAAAATACAATAGAATCCTAAATATATGTTACTTTATGAATTAAGTAGTTACTTCGAGTCTAGCAGAGGACATATTGTTGAGTTGCCCTGTCAGAAGTAAGAAATGTTTTAAAGTCGGATGAGTATTCACTCCAAACTAATTTTCCACAACCCGTCTAGCGGATTAGACAGTTGGAATTGACTATCATTGCTACCGAGCCAATTATTGTCATATACCAACCCAACACTGAATGTTCTATTTAGAGGATATTGTCCTAGTTTTCCAAAACCTTCAATATTCTTTGAGTCAGCGATCGCTTGCTGGTTCAACTGTATAGTTGTTTGGTTGCCGTCGTCAAAGTAAATTGTGGCTCGTTTGTTGTGAAAGCGCACCTGAACTTTGTAGACCCCACCAGTTGCATAGTAATAAGCTGTAGCAGGTAGCTTTTGACCATCAATATTTTGTCCTTTCAGCTCAACTGCCATAGCAGGACTGCATAGCAGCAACAGGATTGGCAAGACTGACCCTAAAACTTTCATTGGTAGTAACAAACACTTTGAATCAACTACTTTCTACTTTAAAACATAAGTAGAGCGACTTCAAAGAAGTAGACTATAGCAGGCCTAAATCAATTGTGAAAACTTCTTTTTCTTTTCTTGGCGCTCTTGGCGTCTTGGCGGTTCGTTAATTTTCACAACTTAAATAAAATTGCTATATGTGAAGATAAGTAAATACAGATTGCGATCGCCAGAAAAAACAAGATGCATACATTTCCAATTTTGACATACAGCGATCGCTAAAAGATTAAATAAGTTTCACAGCCAATGCCAGAAAGTCGTCTTTCCATACTCTTGTAGAGAGACGCGGTATAATCTCGCGTCTCTACCCTTACTCCCTACTCATGAAATAAATCCAAGTCTGTGACAGCACCAACACTACTAGAGGAAACTAACTTAGCATATTTTGCTAAAATGCCTTTTGTATAACGAGGTGGACGGGGTTGCCATTTGGCGCGGCGACTGGCTAATTCTGCATCGGAAATATTGATTTGTAACAAGCGAGAATTAGCATCGATAGTGATGCTATCACCTTCTTCGACTAGAGCGATCGCACCACCAACGGCGGCTTCGGGAGCAACGTGTCCGACTACCATCCCGTAAGTACCACCTGAAAAGCGTCCATCAGTAATTAACCCGACTACATCACCTAAACCCGCACCAATAAGTGCTGAGGTGGGTGCTAACATTTCCCGCATCCCTGGGCCGCCTTTTGGCCCTTCGTAGCGGACGATAATTACATCACCGGCTTTAATCTTACGTGCAAGGATGGCATCTAAGCATTCTTCCTCGGAATCAAATACCCGTGCAGGGCCAGTAATGCCGGGATTTTTTACCCCAGTAATTTTTGCTACTGCTCCCTCTGTAGCGAGATTCCCTTTCAAGATGGCTAAGTGACCTTGAGCATACATCGGGTTATTCCAAGGACGAATCACATCTTGATTCGTGGGTGGTTCATTGGGAACATCTGCTAAAATTTCGGCGATGGTTTTACCTGCGATGGTGATACAGTCACCGTGAAGTAATCCATGTATCAATAGCATTTTCATCACTTGGGGAATACCACCAGCTTGATGTAAGTCTGTGGCGACATATCTACCACTGGGTTTTAAATCACATAAAACAGGGACACGATCGCGGATAATTTCAAAATCATCTAGATTAAGTTCTACACCTGCCGCATGAGCGATCGCCAGAAAATGTAACACGGCGTTAGTTGAACCACCCACAGCCATAATTACAGAAATAGCATTTTCTATAGATTTGCGCGTGATAATGTGCCGGGGTAACAGTTGATTACGAATTGCTTCTACTAATGCCTTGGCTGATTCTTTGGTGCTATCGGCTTTTTCGTCATCTTCCGCTGCCATTGTAGAAGAATAAGGTAAACTCATACCCATCGCTTCAAAAGCCGAGGACATAGTATTGGCTGTGAACATCCCACCGCAAGAACCAGCCCCAGGACAAGCGTGGCGTTCTACTTCCATCAGTTCGGTGTCGTCAATTTTACCAGCACTGTATTCACCCACAGCCTCAAAAGAACTCACAACAGTCAAGTCGCGGCCGTTGTAGTGTCCGGGTTTAATTGTCCCACCGTAAACAAAGATAGCTGGGATATTCATCCGTGCCATTGCAATCATTGCCCCTGGCATATTTTTATCACAACCACCGATGGCAATTACACCATCCATAGTTTGACCATTACAGACGGTTTCAATGGAGTCAGCAATCACTTCTCGTGACACTAGGGAATATTTCATTCCCTCAGTTCCCATAGAAATCCCATCACTAATAGTAATGGTGCCGAACATTTGCGGCATTGCCCCGGCTAGTTTAATTCCAGCTTCAGCTATGAGTGCTAGTTGATTAATTCCCATGTTACAGGGAGTGATGGTGCTGTAGGCATTAGCCACACCGACAATTGCTTTCTTAAAGTCTTCGTCTTGAAAACCTACTGCACGCAGCATAGCGCGATTTGGCGATCGCTGTACCCCTTGTGTAACAACTTTACTTCTGAAATTTTCTGACGTTGTTTTTTCACTCATTGCTCTGGCCTCAATCAAATCTCTGTACGAGTATGATATGTAGGCTTTTTTGAGATGTCCAATATATATTTATTTAAAATTGAGACTTATAAAGTATCAAAAAAAATAGGACTACGAAACCTGAGCTACTTTATCGTAAATTAAAGGGTTTAAGAACCTGCAATCTACATGTAGCACCCATTTCAGTCGGGGTTTAAATCCCCGTCTGAAATAGACCTCTTGCATAAGTCCAATAGACCCCCCTTTATCCCCCAAATATCGGGAGAAACTTGAAATCTTGCCCCCTCCCCAATACATACGGGGAGGGTTGGGGAGGGGTGATTCAAGGATTTTTGCAAGAGGTCTAATGTCTAAAATGTTTGAATTTTGTTAGCGAGTCCGCGTACTCTTTCAGAGAAGCAAGCTACGCTTTTAGCGTCTCGTAGAGAGCGTCATTTTGAATTTTGAATTGTTAATGCTGTAGCTGAGGAATTACATTTCAGCAAGACTTACACAAATGTATAATTTTATTCAGCCATAAATCGAATGGCTCTCTGCGTTGATATTACTCACCCACAGAAATTATCAACCCTCAACTCGCGCCACACATCAGACGGTTGCCAGCCAGAGTTGCCAATGGAACGCAAAGGGCGATAGTGTTCACAGATGTAGTCTGATTCCGATGCTTCGATGTACACAGGTAGATTTGGTTCAACCACCGATTCAGGAATATCTTGACTCTCAGGCATCTCAATCGGTTCAGTCGATGGTGGAGTTACTTCTGTTATCTTGCGAATTGGGTTAGAAGTTTTTTTGATGAGTCTTTGCATATTCATAGTCATTATTTGGCTTTCCACAAGGTAAGATATCCCAGAATACAGTAAGTTATCAGAAAATCCGAAATATTTTGTTAGTTTTTTCGGGTACGGATTGCTTTTCGCTTTTCAAAGATGGGAGGGTAGCACGATTACACTAATAGGCGTTGCATAAATGCAGGATGAACTAGCTAACTAACAGTATATTTTAATACTGTAGCTAGGTAAGTAAGAATCGAATTTAATATTTAAGCATATCTACTGGTTTGGAATAGCACAAAGTTTTTCGATAGCGAAGCGGTAGCGACGTTAGGAGCGTCTGTAGGCGTGCAAGATAATCACGTAAATGTGTATTTTCACCTTCTACTCTGGTCATATATGTTTTACTGACGATATGATCTTCTGGGTTAATAAAACTGGGGTCAACTTTCCATCCGTCACATAAAAATAGCACTGCCAAGAGCAAATAATGTCCCATAAAGCTTTAAAGGTTTCAGCACTATGGTCTCCTAAGACCCAAGCTAAAATTCCAAAATTTTTCCCTCATAAAGAGGGATTTAACAACAAGATTAACTGACTATTTTATCAAGAAAATCATGAATAACACTAAATCATCTAACCAATTTAAACGCAGATTTTTCGGGAAATTTGCTGTTAAAGCGCTGTTATTTACAATAACACTATTATTTACAATAGTTTTATTAAATCATAGCACTACTGGAGTAAGTGTTGTACCTCAAGCCCTGCGTCCTGATATCAAGGTTCGCAATATTATTAATACACTCTCTGTCTCTCCTTCTGTGCGGATTGTAAAAGATCCACGAAACAATACTCTCTATTACCTCAAACGAAATGGTGAGATTTATCAAGTCAATTTAGCCTCCTCTACTAAAACACTTGTTTACAACTCTAGTAATCATAGTTTAAGTGAAACTCAAGGTATGGCCATTGGCCCTAACGGCACAATTTATTTAGTTGGCAATGCAGACCTTGTGAATAATCAAACTCAAGCAATTATTGTTAAAGGTGTAATTAATTCGAGTACAAGACAGCGTATCTGGTCTATCTTAGCTAAGAGTGCAGCCTATCCCAAAAGCAAAACAGCTTATGACCATCGGTTCAACGGCGTAATTGTTAGCCTGGACGGTAACTTTATCTATGTGAATAGCGGTTCTCGTACCGATCATGGTGAGGTTCAGTCTGTTGATGGTCTATATCCCAATACTCGCGAAGTCGGATTAACCGCCTGTATACTCCGTCTTCCTAGTAATGGTAACAATCTCTTTCTGGCAAACAATCGAGCAACTTTAAAGACAGCTGGCTATATTTTTGCAGAAGGAACACGTAATACTTTCGATATGGCTTTTGCACCCAATGGGGATTTATTTGGCACAGAAAATGGGCCAGATCGCGATATGTCAGAAGAATTAAATTGGCTACGTTTAGGTGGTAATTACGGCTTTCCTTGGCGTATTGGTGGGACAGACAATCCACAACAATTTCCCAATTATAATCCTGCCACTGACCGATTGTTAAGCCCTCAATTTAACGCTATCCAAAAGGGCTACTATCGTAACGATCCAACCTTTCCTATTCGGCCTACTGGAAATTTGATTGAACCAATTCCTAATCTTGGGCCGGACGCAGATAATTACCGCGATCCTGTAGATGGAAAAATCAAAGATGCCAGTGTTATTGGGCAAATTTTTAGCACTTTTACAACACACCGTTCTCCTTTAGGATTAGTTTTTGATATGAAAGGAGTAATGAGTCCAGAATTCAACAGAGATGGATTTATGTTGAGTTGGACACCAGGCGATCCCACTGGCGAAACACTAATAGGCCCTTTTAAAGATGCCAGCCAAGACCTACTGCATTTAAAGTTAACTAAAGTAGGAAATACCAACTATAAACTTAACGCTACACGCCTTGTCAAAGGTTTTAGTAATCCCATTGATGCTGAGATTATTAGCAATAAGATTTATGTTCTAGAATATGGCGGAAATCAAGGAATTTGGGAAGTCTCTATGCCTACCAAGTAAAGTAAATTGGGTATTTCTGCATTACTTAATCGAAATTAGGCACCCAAACGATCCTGATTGAAATAAGCTCGTACTCCTGACGCTTTCTTGCACCCCTCGTTCTGGCATAAGAAACGTTTTTTCACAACTTTATATAAATCTCTGCGTCTCATTGACTCGTCAGGTAATTTCACCAACCGTCATGATGAAAAATGTCGTGGGCTTTAGTAGTATTGGCATTCCTAGAGAATTGCATTACGCAAAAAAAGCGATAATGCTATAGTAGTATAGGGAATTCAGCAAAATTTCCCTAAATTTACAGCATTTGAATGTACAATAGATACTCAAATGTCTGAATAAATAGTTGGAGAGGTGTCCGAGCGGTTCATGGTGACGCACTCGAAATGCGTTTTGGGGAAACCCAACGGGGGTTCGAATCCCCCCCTCTCCGTTCAAAAGATTAGTGAAAATTTATTATCATGTGGCTGAAATTTGCCTACCTTTAGTAAGGCTCTTGAGCAACTTGTCTGTTTATTTGCAAGTTAGATAGGATTATCGCTTAATCTTTACGTAGTCAAATCTTTGCCAAAAACACTAAAATATACACCGCTAACACAGATTTTACAGATTTTCGGGATAAACTAATGCCATCGTGTGAGGAGTGAACGATGGTAGATCGCAGCTTGGGGCGAGTATTCTCATTTAGTCTAATCGGCATTTCTTTATATCTGAGTATTAGTATAGGAGTCATTCTCCGGCTTGGTCAATCACAGCGATTAAACGCTGCTACTATGCCGACTAAGACTATGCAGTTTCCATTAGCTATTCCTGAACTTACCCCATCAAAAACACAACAACAAACCTTTCCAGATACTATTACTATCAAAGCCGTTGGAGATATTATTCCCGGCACTAATTTTCCTAACTATAGATTACCGCGTTTTCGAGATCGATTATTACCAAAGTTAGTGAGAACTCACTTGCAAGGATCTGATATCTTGTTTGGTAATTTTGAAAGTAGTCTAACTAATTATCCCTATACTGCTAAAGATATTAGTCGAGGACAAGTCTTTGCTTTTCGCTCTCCACCTGCATACGCCCAGCTTTTTGCTGAAGCTGGTTTTAATGTGTTCAATATGGCAAATAACCATGCTATGGACTTTGGCCCAGTAGGGTTCAAAGATACAATGAAAAATCTTCAGGCTGTGGGGATTGCAACATTAGGTCATAAAAATCAAATTCTTTATTTGGAAGCTAACAATATCCCTGTGGCAATGATCGGATTTTCTCCTTATGAAATGTATAATTCCATCCATAATTTAGGAGCAGCTAAAGCACTCGTAGCAGAAGCCAAAAATAAAGCCAATATTGTAGTAGTATCGATGCACGCTGGAGCGGAAGGAACGGGGGCACTACACGTTAAGAATCAAACAGAGTTTTTTTATGGAGAAAATCGAGGTAATGCGATCGCATTTGCTCGAAACATGATTGATGCCGGAGCAGACTTAGTACTAGGACACGGTCCTCACGTTCCCAGAGCGATGGAAATTTATCGGGGAAAAATCATTGCCTATTCTTTAGGAAACTTTTTGGGATATCGGACTTTATCTACAAATGCCCAAACAGGTGACTCAATGATTTTAGAAGTAAAACTCAACTCAGCAGGAGATTTGGTATCAAGTAAAATTATTCCCGTTCGGATGGATCGGCAGGGAATTCCTCATATCGATCGGAGTTTTCAAACTGTAAAACTTATGCGTTATTTGAATAATCAAGCTTTTCCCAAGAATCCGGTGAAGATTAATAAGAAGGGGGAAGTTGTTGTACAGAACAGGCTTAATCCTTCCTAAAATAATTCGTAATTCGTAATTCGTAATTCGTAATTAGTTAATAGGAATCAGCGTGGTGCTGGACTCACCACGCTGCTTTACCAAAATCCAAAATTGACTAATTATTGTCATCTTGTGGCTTTTCCTCGAACTTCTGAATATTCTGGGGTTGGCTATTAGTCGGTGAATTTGGCTTTTCTAGTGTTGGTACTACCACAGCAGAAGGATCTGATTGTTTGGATTCTGTTGGTGGTGCTGGTGGTATGAGTAGAGGTTTTGATGGACTTACGGGTTGAGGGGAGGCAGGATTTTGACTAGAAGCGGGTAAGTTCTTTTGTGGAAATGGCAATGGTGCAGGGGCGGGGGAAGCATTTCGAGATGAGCGGATTGCCCTTAATTTCTCCACTAACGAGGGTGTGGGAGAAACGCTAGGTGAAGGTGTGGATTGTTCGGAATCACTGCGTTGCGATTCTCTTGTAGGGCTGCTGGTAGATTCTTCTTGGGAAGAACGACGATTGCGGCGACGCTGCTTGGAATTAGAGCCAGGTGCTGTTTCGGTTCTTGAGGTAGTGTTAGTCTGTTCACCTCTGGGTGAAGATGTACTATCAAAATTAGGTGCTTTCGCGCCTGATTCTTGAGTTGGCTTTTCAACAAGTGGCTTGGCGGTCGGCTGCTGCTGAGATTTGGGTAATATGCTTGTGATCCCAAAACCTGCTGTAGCAGCAACTAAGGCTACACCTATACCAATAAGTACCTGAGATGATCCCAGCTTTTTAGCCAGTACAGTTTCCTTAGCCATGCCTAGGTTGGGTTGCGCCAGCACAGATGGTCTATGAATAGAATTTTGGGCTGTTTTCCCAATTACAGTTGCTGCTTGCTGCGCAGATAAATTGACAGTTGGCACTGCGTAAGTAGGTAAAACTTGCGGTGCTCCATTCACCCCATTTCCAGGTAGTAATTGCAGCCAGTCAGCAACTGTCGCTGGCCGAAAACGAGACTCTACCGCCATACCGCGCATTACCGCTTGGTTGACAGCAGCACTCAAATGTGGTTGCAGTTCGCGGGGGGAAGGCATTTGTTCGCGATCGCGCAATAATGCTGGCATGGGAACTTGGGCTGTCAACAGTGCATACAAGGTTGCCGCTAAACCATAAACATCCGTGGCGGGTGTGCGCGCCGCTTGCGTCATATACTGCTCAATCGGAGAATAACCCTCAGAAACCAAACCTGTGTGAGTCTGTCTGACACCACCATTAAATTCCCTAGCAATGCCAAAATCAATTAGTATTACTTCCTGTGTTCCTTGACGAAGAATAATATTATCTGGTTTGACATCGCGGTGTAACAAGCCGTTGTTGTGTACTACCTGCAACGCTGCCCCAATTTGCCGGATGTAATGAATTGCTGTGGCTTCAGGCAAAGTTATCCCTGGTAATACAAATGCGTCTCCCAAGGTTTCACCAGGAATGTATTCCATCACCATGTAAGGCAGTCCAGCTTCCACAAAAAAGTCACTAACTCGGACAATGTTTGGGTGAATACACGTAGCTAATCGTCTGGCTTCATCTTGGAATTGGCGCTCGAATTTGGCAAAATCAGGATGTTGTCGCAGCCGTTCATTGATGGTTTTCATCACCACCTCCTGACCTAAGTAGTGATGCCTAGCTTTAAAGGTAATGCCAAAGCCACCCCGCCCTATTTCTTGAATTAGGGTATATTTTCCATCCTGCAAAATTGTGCCTGCTAACATAAAGAGTCCTGAGTCCTGAGTGAGCAGATAAGTAGCGAGTCCTGAGTTTTGAGGGATTTCCCAAAAATTTTCCCATATATTTATCGGGCAGGATTCTTGCCTGTCTATTTTACGGGATGATTTAGTTGTTGGAATTCCTGAAGTGAGAAAGACCTCCCCATGAGCACAACAGTTTTATCTTTCTCAGATGATAACGCGGGAGTGCGGCAAGCCTAAAGCGGAAGATCGGCGAAAGCGATTTTTGGGATTTTATAAAAGTCATTTTCAGAAAAGTTATTAAAATCGAAATTCATCAATTGAATATCTGGCATAATCTCAACAAAACTTGAGAAACCACGTTTAGAGGCAAAAAATCTAGGTTTTTAGGATGAACGACCATAAAAATTGATTTTTGATGCATCTGCTAGAGGCGAGTTGGGGAACCCAGAAAAATTACATACTTTTATTGCTTTACAAAAGCGACAAATTGCTAGATGATAGCAACGAAAGGGAAAATAATTAGTAAAAATCTAGTTTTTTACTTTCAGTAGTTGTGTGAAACCCCTGTAATTACAAGGCTAAAGTCGGTTTGAGTTTTCCTCATTACCTTAGCTGCAAGTAACAAAATGGTAACGCTACATACCTCACACTTCTCAGAAAATTCCGCAGTTTCCATCTCCGATATCCATAGTCTAGTCTTCATCGATATGGCGGTTGAAGACTATAGCGGTTTAGTCAATGGCGTACTTCCCAATAGCCAAGTGTTCGTGCTTGACTCGACACAGAACGGTGTTGAACAAATTACGAAAATTCTGACGAGTTGGGCAGACACGCAGCCGCTTGTCGTTAGACATCGCTCAAATTTAACTAACATTCATATTGTGTGCCACGGTGTCCCAGGTTGCTTACAATTGGGCAATACTTATTTAAGAATTGATACCCTCGACGAATACAGTCAGCAACTCCAACAATGGCAGAAGATATTTTTCACCTCTGGCAAAGCCAATAACCCTAGTAACTTACTCATCTATGGTTGCAATGTAGCTTTGGGTGATGCGGGGGAAGAATTTGTCGAAAAACTGCACCAACTCACAGGGGCAAATATTGCTGCTTCGCGTCAGCGAATTGGCAATGCAGCATTAGGCGGTAACTGGGAGTTAGAAGTTCGCACTGCTGATATGGAAGTAAATCTGGCGTTTGCAGAAACGACGCGAGAAGCTTACGCAGGAGTACTAGCAACGTTTACGGTGAATAATACCCAAGACGTAGATGATGGCGATGCGAATAACGGCATTACCACGCTGCGGGAGGCAATTAAGTTAGCGAATGCTTCTACTGAGGATGATGCGATCGCTTTTGAAGGCGTGTTCGCCGATGCTACTCCAGATACTATCACCCTCACCTCTGGGCCGCTAGCGATTAACGACGATCTCACCATTTTAGGAACTGGGGCATCTAAGCTCATCGTGAGTGGAAATAATGCCTCTAGGGTATTCGAGATATCAGGGATAGGAACAGATGTCAATATTGATGCTTTGACTGTTGCTAATGGTAATAATACTACTAATGGTGGCGGGATTTTGGTCACTACAAATACCATTCTCAACCTCACTAACAGCACTGTATCAGGCAATACGGGAGGCGGCATCAATAACTCTGGCATCCTCAGCCTTACCAATAGCAGTGTCTCTGGCAACACAGGAAACGGCATCAGTATTAGCGATAGCAGCTTTGGCTTCCTCAACCTTACCAATAGCAGTGTCTCTGGCAACACAGGAAACGGCATCTCTAACGCAGGCGGTAGAGTTAGTCTAACTAATAGCACTGTCTCTAGCAATACGCGAAGCGGCATCTTCAATGGCGCTGGTACTATCAAATACTCCTATTTTTCTTTAAAGTCTGGTTTCCTCAGCCTTACCAATAGCAGTGTCTCTGGCAATACAGAAAACGGCATCTCTAACGCAGGCAGCTTTCTTAGACTTACCAATAGCAGTATCTCTGGTAATACGGGAAGCGGCATCTCTAACGTGAAGATATCTGAGATATATTCTTATGCTTCAAGTTCAGCGATCTTAATTAACAGTACTGTATCTGGTAACAGGGCGACTTCTGACGGTGGCGGTATTTTTAACAACGACACCCTTAGCCTTATCAACACCACGATTACCAATAACACAGCTGACTCAAACGGCGATGGGACTGGCGATGGTGGCGGCGTTTTCAACGATGGTGGGACTATTACTGTTGGGAACACTATCATTGCAGGCAACTTCGACAACTCTACTTCTGGCAACATCAACCCCGACGTGGCTAGAAGTTTCAACGACTCTGGCAATAACCTGATTGGTAATAACACTGGTAGCACCGGATTGACCACCAGCACCCTCGTTGGCACCAGTGCCAGCCCCATTGACCCCAAACTCGGCCCTCTACAAAATAACGGCGGTGCAACCTTTACTCATACTTTGCTTGCAGGTAGCCCCGCCATTAACGCAGGCAATAATTCCCTACTTCCTGCTGGTGTCATCACAGACCAACGGGACGGTGGATTTAACCGAATATCTGGCGATAGAGTGGATATTGGTGCTTATGAAGTCCAGTCCACTAGTCTACCACCTGTGAATACTGACACAGTAGTGACTAATACCAACGATTCTGGGGCAGGATCGTTGCGACAAGCTATTCTCAATGCCAATGCTACTGCTGGAGCGGATACAATTACTTTTGCGGGCGCGTTCACCGATGCCACCCCAGATATCATCACTCTCACATCTGGGAATTTGACGATTACTGATGATGTAACCATCTTAGGGACTGGGGCATTAAACCTCACCATCAGCGGGAATAATGCCTCTGGCGTGTTCGAGATATCAGGTACAGGAACAGATACAAGTATTAATGGCTTAAAGATTGCTCAAGCTAGCAATACCATTGGCAGTATTGTGCTTAATAGCAATGCCACCCTTAGTTTGACTAACAGCACTGTCTCTGACAATAGCGGGTCGGTAGGCGGCATTTTTAACAAAGGCAGCCTTAACCTGACTAACACCACTGTCGCTGATAATCAGGGATTATCCTTTGGCGGTGGTATATTTAACACAGGCAACCTGAGCCTAACTAACAGTACTGTCTCAGACAATACGGCAGATACCTACGGTGGCGGCATCTTCAACACAGGCAACCTCAGCATAACTAACAGCACAATCTCTGGGAATTATCTGCCCAGCGTATTCGATTATGCTCGGGGAGGGCCTGGCAACTTTTTAGTAGATAGCTACGGCGGCGGTGTTTTTAACACAGGCAACCTCAGTATAACTAACAGTACAGTCTCTAACAGTAGAGCGACCTACGGCGGCGGCATCTTTAATAAAGGCACCTTCACCCTTAACAACAGTACTGTCTCTAGCAATAGTGCGTACAAAGATGGCAACGGCATCTCTAACGAAGGCACTCTCACCCTCACAAACAGCACTATTACCAAGAATTACATCCAATCATATAAGAATTTTGGTGGTGATGGTTTTTATGATGTTTTTGCTGGGGAAGGTAGAAGTGTTTTCAATGACTCTGATGGCACTGTGATTGTTGGCAACACTATCATTGCAGGCAATACTGGCTTACAAGGCGACGTTTTCGGCAGCTTCACCGACCTTGGCAATAACCTGATTGGCGATCCCACTGGTAGTACTGGCTTTACTATCAGTACACTCCTCGGCACTAGCACCAACCCGATCGATCCCAAACTCAGTCCGCTGCAAAATAACGGTGGTGCAACCTTTACTAATGCCTTAATTGGAGATAGTCCTGCCATTAATGCAGGCAATAATGCTCTAATTCCAGCAGATATTACCACCGATCAACGTGGCGCTGGATTTGACAGAATATCTCAGGGTACAGTTGATATTGGCGCCTTAGAGTTCAACGGGCTAAATGGAACCAATGGCGTTGATAATCTAGTAGGCAACAATTTTAATGAAATAATTGACGCTAAAGCCGGGAATGACACCATCACAGGTAATCAAGGCAACGACATTCTAACTGGTGGCGGTGGCAAAGATAAATTTGTTTACAATTTAGGTGACGGTGTTGATATCATCACCGATTTTGGTGGCGTAGGTAAAGGCTCAAATCCCTCGGTGGCGATCGCTAGCGAATTGGATACCCTCAAATTCCAAGGTGCTGGATTGACAGCCCGAAATTTGTTACTCACCCAGAATGGTAGCAATCTGGAAATCACTTTTGAAGGGGTGGCTGATGATAAAGTTATCCTGCAAAATTTTCCGCTAGAAAAGCTAGACAACCTATCAACGCTGGGCAATATCCTGTTTGATGGGCAAAGCAGCATTCGTGACAGCTTTGATGTCTTCGATGCCAACTCCACCCAAAGCAGCATCTTCAACAAAAACACAGTCACCTTTCTCAATGACCTAAACAACAATGTCAATGGTTTTGACAACTCAGCAGATGTCATTAATGGTCAGGGGGGTGATGACAGCATCGATGGCAAGAGTGGTAACGACCTATTACGCGGTGGTACAGGTAACGATACCCTGCTTGGTGGTGCTGGTAATGATACCCTTATTGCTGATGCAGGTAAGGATAGCATCATCGGTGGTGCTGGTGATGACATCTTCTTTGTTGAAAGAAAAAATCCTTTTGAAGATAACGATATCTTGACTGGCGGTAGCGGTCATGACCAGTTCGTCTACAAAACCTTGACTTATTATGGTGAAGCTATCACTGACTTTAATCAGAGCGAGGATAAGTTAGTCCTCACTGACCTATTTAAGAGTCTAGGCTACAGTGGCAGCAATCCCATCTTAGATGGCTACCTAAAATTTGTGCAATCGGATACTTCTACACTAGTTCAAGTGTCTGATAATGATTTGCCTTACACCTTAGCAAATTTGAGTAATTTCACGGCTACAAATCTGGTAGTCGGTACTAATGTCATTGTCTAGCACTCAGTTATAGGCTGTAGTGAAAAAGAGATGTAGCACTGCTATGTTTCTACAAGAGTTCTGGATAACGCATAATTAATTTCCAATACGTTTGGGTTAACCATTTCTTTGTTCTCTCCGCGTCCTTCTCTACGAGACGTTGCGCGATCGCGGTTTGTTAAAAAATTCACTTTAACAAAAAGTTTTAGGCTTAACTCAAGCGTATTGAATTAATTTCACTAGATGTCTATTGCTTAATTTTGGATTTTAGAGACATCTAAAATCCAAAATCCAAAATCTAGAACTCTTTACAGTTGCCGCACTAATGGCTGACCATCTTTGACTTCACCAATCAAAACTAAATCGACACAGTTCACGAAGATACCATTTTCCAGAACGCCGGGAATGTTATTCAATGTCTTTTCTAGTCCGGCTGGATCTTCAATGGAGTCAAATCTGACATCTAAGACAAAGTTCCCTTGGTCAGTGATTACTGGCCCAGCTTTTTTTACACCCATGCGGAGTTCTGGTTTGCCACCGAGTTTCTTGATGGCATTGGTTACAGGAGTAATTGCCATTGGAATCACTTCCACGGGTACAGCGAAACTAGAACCCAAGCGGTCTACTAACTTGCCACTGTCTACCACGACGATGAACTGTTCTGCTAGGTAGTCTACGACTTTTTCGCGGGTATGTGCTGCACCACCGCCTTTAATCAAATTCTTCTGCGGATCGACTTCATCTGCGCCATCAATGGCAATATCGATGCGGTCAATTGCATCCAAGGTGGCGAGAGGGACACCGTACTGCTTCGCCAGTACTTCTGACTGAAACGAGGTAGGTATACCGATGATATCTTTGAGTTCGCCCGACTTGAGGCGATCGCCCAAAAACTGAATCGTATATGCTGTAGTTGACCCCGTACCCAACCCGACAATGGAACCTGATTTGACTAGGGCGGCGGCGGCTTTGCCAACTTCTTGCTTCATTAACTTGACGGGATCTGTTGTTGTCATTCCCAAAACTCCTGAAAAACTGACTATAGTCCATAGTAGTGGGCGGATAACGCCAAAACATCAAAGGTAAAAAACAAGTTTTTGCTGATTTCCGCTCCCTTGATGATGAAAACTAGCTCGCGTATTACATAGCTATGCAACATCGCCTAGCCCAAATTCGTCATTAATTAACTGAGATTAAGTTTTACGTTAACCTCAGTAACGTAGTTTTTTTTTATTCACGTTAGCAGCTACAAGTGGTTATCATGATACGTCAGCTTTCAATTACTCTCTCTTTAATGGCACTCTTACAAAGCTTGCCAGCAATTGCTCAAGTACCAGAATCTACTTCTGAAATACCCGCTGATTCCATTCAACAGGTAACTGCTGTCAAATGGATGACAAACTTTCCCGATGGCAAATTTTATCCAGAAAGGTTACTGAGTCGGGCAGAATTAGCCTCGATTATGGTAAAAGCATTTCGCCTAGATAAAAGAGAAGCTGTTACCAAAGAAAATTTAACTATTCCAGATGTTCCTCGTTCTTATTGGGCATTTAATGATATACAGACAGTCCTAAAAACTGACATCATGAAAGGCTATCGAGGCAATGAATTCTTCCCCAATCAAAAGGTGACAAGGGCAGAAGCTCTGGCTATTTTCGCCCAGGCTTATGGTGTATTTCAGTTTCCCGATGCCGCTGTAAATGAGATTCTGGCTTCACATCCAGATGAAAAGTCTATCCCAACTTGGGCTAGAAAAGCGATCGCTACAGTAGCTACTGAGGGATTTTTGAATACAGATGCTCAAGGCAATATTTCCCCATTAAAACCCGTAACTCGTGGGGATATGGCTTATGTATTGAGTAAATATTTGCAACGACAACAGCAACAACCCGAAACACCAGAAGTTCCGGTGATTCCAAATAGCCCACAATCACCTTAGCTAGACTTTTTCTAGCCGACATACTTAAAATCAGTTTTGACCCGGATTTTTATACTTGTCTCGAAGTTGGCGAAGAAGATATACGGAATTAGACTGTGTTGGTTGCTGCACCACATTATTCCCATAATTAGATTGTGGTGGTTGTGTCGGTTGTTGCAAGCCATAATTCCCATAATTAGATTGTGGTGGTTGCGTCGGTTGCTGCAAGCCATAATTCCCATAGGTAGATTGTGGTGATTGCATCGGCTGCTGCAAGCCATAATTCCCATACCCTACAGGGTTTGTGGGTGTGACAACACTTTGACTCGGACTTTGGCTAGAGTAAGGTACAGTATTAGTTGGTGCTACATTAGGCACTACTTGACCGTTGTTTAAATTATTGTAGGTATTGTAGGGATTTTGCGGTAAGTTCGTACCCGTAGTTAACCCATTATTAGGCACTACTTGACCGTTATTTAAATTACTGTAGGGATTTTGTGGTAAGTTCGTACCCGTTGATGTGTTACCTGTCTCAGTAGTTAACCCAGTGTTTGGTAGAGAATTCTGACTGGTTAAGCTATTGATGGGTGGCATTAGGGTTGTTCCTGGAGCGGAAACTTGCCCTAAAGCATTTGTCTGAGTTGCAGTGGTACCATTGAAGCTAGACAATTTTTGGTTTGTCGATTGATTAAGCGCTGCTTGCAGAGGGTTGATAGAGAGAGAATTTTGATTCTTATTGGTTTGATTAGTAAATCCAACACCCAGGCTAGAAGATGTTTGGTCTTCCCCTGTTGGTTCAGAGGCCGTATTTAAGGTTTTAAGACCTAGAAACGGGTTACTACTATCAACTGTTCCAGTACGCAATAAATTGTCTGTTTGTTGGACAAAGGGATTTTTCAAGGCTGGGGAGGTGTCGCCGTTAACACCTAAACCAGGATTTAATTTGGTATTATTAGCAGACTTTTGTTTGTTAATTACATCATCTAATGAGCCTTTGGTCTTTTTTACCTCAGTCTTTTCTTCAGGCGCATTTGCGTTTAATGAGAGAGTTGCTTGGTCAAAGTCATTAAATAAAACTGGCAGGTTATCAATATCTGCTGCAATAGCTTTGTTTTCTTCTGACAGGGAGGAATCAGCAGACTTTTGTAAAACGACTGGTTTTTTTTGCTTATAAACGAAAATATCTGGGTTTGACCAGTATTCCCAGGTTGCTAGCCCAACTACAGATAAAAAAATCGCAGTTCCCCAAAAACCAGGCCGCCCTAGATTCCATAACCTGGCTTTGAGATAGCGTAAGTAGGCGGGAGGATAATGACGATGTGGCATGGGATTTGCTAAATGAGATTTACTATAAATTGGTAGAATTCGACGGAAGAGGCATTGCTGTTTGATGCTTTTATTGCCTGGGAAGGAAATATCTTAACTAAAGTTCGATTGTGATTTCATCGTAACTTCTCAAGAAATTATTAGTTATAAGTAAGTCAAAAATTTACTAATCACTATTTTAAACTAAACGGTTTAGTCTTAAAAATAATTTTGAGTATCTTAGCTGCGATCGCTCCAACTTCCATTTTCGCTATCTTAATTTTCTACAGGACTAGCCGACAGATTAGCAGAGGTGGCATCTCTGCGGTGAAAATGGTTGACCGCTATTGACTAAAGCGATCCCCAAGTCTATTTTTTATACCGGATAAAACTTGATTTATGAATTATAACTGTACAGACGGGCTATGACGCTCCTAACTTCTTCTTTAAATTATGATATACAAACCCCCTCAACCAAAGCTGTTGAGATGGATTGCATTGTTCCTAATTGGAACATTTCTGCAATTTTTGTTTTACATCCCGACACCAGTCTTATCCCAAAATTCTAATAGCTGTAGCAATATTACAACCCCGCTTACATCTGAAGAACAAACTTATGCTCGTGCGTCTTGGCAGTATTTTGTCAAAAATTATCAGCCAGCAACGGGATTTACCAATTCTACTGGGGGTTATCCTTCAGGTACACTCTGGGATATGGGTAACTACCTGATGGCATTGAATGCTGCACGATGGTTGAATCTTACCGATCAAGCAGACTTTGATTCCCGCCTCAATAAGTTTTTGACGACTCTTAGCAGTCTGAAGTTATTTGAAGATGCCTTACCAAATAAAGTCTATAACGCAGCTACTGCACAGATGGTTGATTATGGTAACAATCCGCTGGAGCGTGGTCTTGGCTGGTCTGCTTTGGATGTTGGGCGAATATTGGCTGCGTTTGATGTCATCCGTACCTGCCATCCTCAATATAATGACTGGCTCAAAGGAATTATAGCGAAGTGGCAGGTGGCGCGATCGCTCAAAGATGAACAACTTTATGGTGCTACTGTTCTCCCAGACAACAAAACGTTACTGGTGCAAGAAGGACGACTCGGCTACGAAGAATACGCCGCTAGGGGTTATCAACTTTGGGGTTTTTCTGCATCCAAGGCCATTGCTTTAGAACCGTTAAAATTGGTCGAAGTTAATGGTGTGCAAATCCCTGTTGATACGCGTGACTTTCAAACCACCAACGCTAATAATTATGTTGTGAGTGAGTCTTATATCCTTGATGGGATTGAATTTGGCTTGCAGGGTGAGTTAGCTGATTTTGCTGCTAGGGTTCTAGACGTACAAAAACGGCGTTTTGATACTACAGGTCAGTTAACTGCGGTGACAGAAGATAATATCGATCAAGCACCTTATTTTCTCTACAACACCGTTTACGCCAACGGTACAAATTGGGCAACTATTACCGATACCAATCAACCTTATCCACAGTTTCGCAGCCTCAGTACAAAAGCTGCTTTTGGCTGGCGCTATCTGTTTCCAGATAATGCTTATGCCCAAAAAGTTTTTGATGCAGTCAAGGATCTTCGCAGTCCTGATGATAGCGGTTACTATGCTGGGATCTATGAAGAATCAAAACAACCCAACAAAGCTTTGACAGGTAATACGAATGGGTTAATTTTAGAGATTTTATACTACAAAGCTAGGGGAAATCACCCGTTAATTGCTTCCACTTCTGCGAGTGTGCCTACTAGCAAGCCTAGTGAAAATGCTTCTTCAGCAACCCCTGCAAATCAATCGAATTCTACTGTTACGACTCCGATCGCAATCCCTGTAAATCAACCGAATTCTACTGTTACAACTCCGATCGCAACTTCTAAACCTACAGAAGTAGCTGTTGCACCAATTCCACCAGTGGATAGTCCCCAGCCATCATCTAAACTGAAACTAGATCGATCGCTAACGCCTGTTGAACGGCGCTATGCAGAGGCGGCTTGGCGATACTTTCAAGCGAATTATCACCCCAAGAGCGGGCTGATAGACGATCGCAGTGATTTTAAAGGTGCAACCCTCTGGGGATTGGGAGATTATCTTGCAGCACTCCACGCAGCGCGATCGCTCGATACAATTACCCCCAAAGAATTTGACCAGCGTACCCGCCATCTCTTAGGAGCCTTGACAAAATTACCGTTATTTGCAGGTGAATTGCCAAGTCGGAGTTATGATACGCGATCGCTCCAATCGGTCGATTATGGTGGCAATCCAGTTCCCGAAGGCAACGGCTGGTCAGCTTTAGATTTAGGTAGAATGCTGGCAGCGCTTTACAACTTAAAAAGCTGTCATCCAGAATACACCACAGCCGTAGATAAAATTGTCCTGGATTGGTCATACTTGCGTGTGGTGCGCGAAGGCATTCTTTCTAGTGCCACCGTTACCAAAGAGGAAGATGGGCGATATCTCACCCGCGTTAACCCAGAAATCCGCTTGGGTTATGAGGAATATGCCGCTCGTGCTTTTCAATTATGGGGGTTTAATCTCGATCGTTCTGCTGTTGGGGGTGAATATCAAACTACCTCAGTGGAAGGATTGAAAGTCCCAATTCAACGCCATCGCACAGATACTAATTCCAAAGTTAACCAATACACAGTTAGCAATCCTTTTGTACTCTATGCATTGGAGTTTGGACTAGATCCAAAAATGCGATCGCTCTTTGAGCCAATTTTCCAAGCACAAGCTGAACGTTACCGTCGCACCGGCACCCTCACAGCCTCAGCCACCACCTTAATCGATCGTAAACCTTACACTGTCCACAGTACAATTACTGGACAAGGGGAGTCTTGGGTAGCTTTAGGAGATGACGGTCAACCAGTACCAAAAGGGCGATTGGTAAGTACAGCAGTCGCTTTTGCCTATCATGCCCTGCTTCCAGACAATAAGTATAGTCAACAGTTACAGGAAGGAACGACTGACTTATATAATCCATTAGTTGGATTTTATGAGGGCTTCTATGAAACCACCGGCAAAACAGCAGTTGGTTTCACCAGCAGTACCAACAGTATGATTTTGCAATCCTTGCTATACAATCTGACAAATCGACAACCCTTAATTCGTCCGGCCACTATGAACTCCCTTTGGTGGCAGACAGTTAGCAAGGGAAATTCTGGGCGAGGTCTACCAAATACTGCCACACAACAAACCAAGTTAACTTCTGATAGTTCTGGAAGTTACTGGGTTTCAGATAGTGAAAAGACTCACCTAGTAACTGGCACAAAATAACATAACCAAAATCCTGATTTTCAGGTAGGGGCAATTCATAAAACATTGGTGTCAACTTAACGCTAAACCCGCTTGCTGACAACGTTTTGCCCTCACCCCCAGCCTCTCTCTCTCATCCGTGAGAGGGGAGCTAGACATTCAATTCCCCTTCTCGCAAGGGAGAAGGGGTTAGGGGATGAGGGCGTGAGGGATTTGCAAAACGCCTGTCCGATATAGTTTTCGGCTGAAGTTGACACCAATGTTCATAAAATTGCCCCTACAGTGTGTAGTTTTGCATAAGTCCTAGTAATACCAAAATCCTTGTAGAGACGTAGCAGTGCTACATCTCTACATCCAGATTCATAACTCAATTCAGCAACGCCAATTTTAGGTTTGTCGACAAAAAGTTGTTAGTCACAAATTTAACTAGGGAATACTTATTTTGATGGGGATGCAGATACATTAACTATCGGTACTAAGATGACTTCAGTTTCTCTGACAAACTTTTCTGGGAACAGCCGCTCATTACTCAAAAAAAGAACGCTGTTATTTCGTTATCTCGCAGAAATCAATTTAATTTTTGGTATCTGGTATTTGCAATGGCGCATCACCCATTCGATCAATTTTGATGCCCTCTGGATATCTATTCCTTTGCTGATGGCTGAGATTTACAGCTATTTCGGTGGCGTAATGTTTGTAATTGGGTTGTGGCGACCTTTGGTTAGACAAATTAAGTCTCTCGACCAGATGACCCCACCCATACCCAGAGCCGATTGGCCAACAGTAGATGTGTTTGTAACCTGCTACAATGAGCCGCCGGAAATTGTCGAAAAAACTGCCAAAGCGGCTCTGGCAATGGATTATCCACCAATCAAGTTACGCGTTTATGTGCTGGATGATGGTAACTCGGCTGAGATGCGAGCGATGACAGAAAGATTGTGTATTGAAGATTTGCAGTCAGCACAATTACAGCTAGAAGCGGAACGGATTGATGCAGAACATTTTGGTTTGTTGGAGCGCTTGAAGCAACTGGAAAATCTGACGCCTAATACTCAAGCTGCCGAACAATGGCTGCAAACATCAGAATCAGTAGTGAACCAGCCTGCGGGTGGATTTGTGCAAAGTTTGCGATCGCTGATTCTTTGGCTATCTGCGACTCATCAAAGTATTAACGATTCTCCTGTCAAAACGCTACGCGATCGCCTAATTACCGAACGGAAAACTTTAGAAGAAGCTATTTACAAAAAAGAACTAGAACTAGTTGAACTCACTCGTTTTCGCTACATTGCTCGTCCTAAGACGCCTGGTGTAGCACATCATGCGAAAGCAGGCAACATCAATTACGCAATTTTTTCTGGAGAAACTTCAGGAAATTTTATTGTTACTCTAGATGCCGACCACATTCCCAAGCGAAATTTTCTCAAGCGAGTTCTGCCTTATTTCTACGCCTATAATCTTTCAACCGGAAAATACGACCAGAATCAAATTGCTTTTGTACAGACCCGCCAGGATTTTTACAATATTCCTCCAGGCGATCCTTTTGGACATCGAGCAAATTTATTTTATGGGCCACTTCAACAAGGTAAAGATGGCATGAATGCCGCGTTCTATACGGGTACAAATGCGATCCTCAGACGTGAGGCATTAGTTAGTGTCGGACTGCAAAATTTTGCTGATGAATTTGCCAAAGATGAAAAACGTTTAGATGAATTTGATTTAGTTGGTGGTGTATCCAGTAATAGCATTACGGAAGATATGAATACAGCCATGCGTCTGCATAGTGCTGGCTGGAAATCTATTTACCACAATGAACTTTTGGCAGAAGGTTTAGCCCCAGACGATCTGAGTTCTACTCTTAAACAGCGGCTACGCTGGGCACAAGGAACTATCCAAGTGCTAGTGAGGGAAAATCCCCTAACCAAATCAGGGTTAACCTTTTGGCAAAGGTTGCAATATTTTAAGACGATGTATAGTTATTTCTCTGGTTTTGCAACTCTGGTTTTTATTTCTTGTCCAATTATCTATTTTTTTACGGATATTGTTCCAGTTAAAACCTACGGATCTGACTTTGCCATACACTTTTTCCCAGCTTTTATTATTAACCGTCTGACTTTCCTGACAGCCACCTGGGGTATTCCAGCTAGAGAAGTATGGCGTTCCGAACAATATGCGATCGCTTTATTCCCCTTATTAATCCAAGCTGTATGGAGTGTATTCACAGGACAAAAACTCAATTTCCAAGTCACACCTAAGCAGCGCCAATCCGGGATTTATCTCCGGCTTGTTTGGCCGCAGTTGGTTGTTTTTATCCTTACCATTTTGGGGATGTTATGGAGCCTTTACCAATTCGCTATTGGCCATTTAAATAATCTTGATGTTCACCTGCTCAATGGTGCATGGGCTATCTATAATTTATTACTTTTGTGGGCGATCATCCGCGCATCTGTTTGGCAGCCTCCAAAAGAGGTTTAAAAGGTAAGTAAGAGGAGTGAGCAGAAGGAAGAATGACTACTGACGTTATAAATCCAGCCTAGAAAAAAACAGCTATGAACACTCATTCAGACTCAAAAAACTTTGGTCAGCGAACTGTTTTAACAATTTATGCTCATGCTGATGATGAAGTTCTACCTGCTGCTGGTACTCTCAGTCTGATGTCTCAAGCAGGATGGAATGTTCGTTGCTTAATTTTGACTGATGGTGGTCTTTCTAGTTCGCCTGTTAAGGGTAAACGTCATCAAGAAGCAGATGCAGCTGGTAAAATCATCGGTGCAACTTATGAGTTTCATGCACTTGAGGAGTGTAATTTCTCCACACAAGCAGTGATTAAAGTTACTGAAGAAGCTCTTGGACGTTGGCAACCGGATCTGATTATTACTCACGCACCACAACCGGAAAAATATGGGCATAGAGATCGTGAAGTGTGTGCAATCGCAGTTTCTAATGTTGCTACCCGCAAAAATATACCTTTATGGTATTCAGCACCACCTGTTTTTTTGCGCGGTTTTGAACCCAACTTTTTTGTAGATATTACCTCTGTAATTGAGGAAAAAGTCGCAGCCATCGGTTGTTATGAATCAGAGTTAAATAAAGCATTTATGCAGCTTGATGCCATACTTATTTTGTCTCGCTTTTGGGCACGAGAGTTAGGTCAAAAAGATGGCTATTTTGAAGCTTTTGAAATTTCTCGGCAATGGGTTGACGCTAGCTTTTTTACTGCCATAGCAAATAATAGTAATCAGCAAGTATTAAAACAAAAATAATTGTAGATACCTCTTGCACTTTGCATGAAGTAAATGCCAAAATATAACTACAGAATAGGGAAAAAAACCATGAATTTGAGTGTAAAAGTACTAGAAATATCGGGAATTTTAGATGGTATTAGAGGTAACGAACTACGTCGGGAAGTTAGAGGGATGCTAGCAAACGGAGCCGATATTTTGTTGATCGACATGAAAGAAGTCAAGTTTATTGATAGCTCTGGTTTAGGTGCTTTAGTATCAGCGATGCAAATGGTACGAACTGCGAATGCTAAACTGTTTGTTTGTTCGATAAGCGATCAAGTCAGGATGTTGTTTGAACTGACTAAAATGGATAGAATTTTTCAAACTTTTGCTGACAAAGATGAATTTCATCGCCAAATATTGGCAACACAATAAGCTATTATCAAATCCAAACTTAACTATGCATATTTGACTATTCTAACCAAACTTAACTTTTACTAAAGATAAGTCATCATCAAGATTGTCTTGAGCATTTAAGGTGAGAATCTTTGCTAATACTTGATTGAGGTTGCAAGTATGTTTTTGACTATATTTGGTTAGTAATTCAATGAAAGCATCGATCCCCCAGATTTTACCATCTGGTTGATTAATTTCATAAGCACCATCACTAAAAATATATAAAGTGCTGTTTTCTTCGACTTCCAAAACTGCATCTTCAAATTGAATTTCAGGCAAAAAGCCAATTGGTAAATCTAAAGAAGTTAGCTGTTTAACTTCGATGTTGTTAGTGGAGGTATTAGATAAGAGTAAAGCTGGTGGATGTCCGGCATTGGCATAAATGAGTTGACGTTTAAGGCGGTGATAAACTCCATACCAGATTGTAAAGTATTTATCACCGTGCTTACTCATTTGGAAGGCATGATTGAGAGCTTTTAGGACTTCACTTGGTTGACAAAAGTTAGTGTTAGGTAGAGATTGCGATCGCAAAACATTCTGTACGGATACCGATAGGAGGGCTGAACCCACCCCATGACCAGATACATCTAACAAATAAATTGCCAAATGATCCTCGTCAATCCAATAATGGTCGAAGCAATCACCCCCTAATTGTGCTGAGGGAATAAACAGATTTTCTGTAGTTACTGTTCCTACAAGCGGTGAGGGTAAAAGCGATCGCACATAATCAGCAGCCTCAGACAATTCTGCTTCCAAAATTTGCTTTTGAGTTTGCAAATCCTGATTTAGTGTCTCCAAAGCTTGCTTTTGACTTTGTAAATGCTGATTTAGCTGGTGTAACCTTAGTCCTGCTCTTACGCGTGCTTTCAATTCATTCATCTCTATCGGTTTAGAGATAAACTCATCTGCTCCAGCGTCAAGTCCCCTAACTCTATCTTCCTCCTCTCCTCGAGCTGCTCCCCTAGCCGTCAATAGAATAAAAAAAGTAGTTGCCAATTCTGGATCTGTTCTAATTCGACGACACACTTCTAACCCATCTACCTGGGACATCATCCAGTCACAGATAATCAGAGCCGGATGTAGCAGTTGTGCTTGTTTAATTCCTTCTTCGCCATTGCTGGCTACAGTAGTCTCATAACCCTGCCTTTGGAGTGTGCTTTTCAGTACTGCTCGCACCGTCGGGTCATCATCAATAACCAGAATTTTAAACATAAATTACAGTTTTCTAAGTAAAATGATTGATAAATAGTTGCTTTAATTTAAGTTATATGCAATTTAGTTTTTAATGTATAGTAAAAATACTCAAATTAAATAAACTAATTAACGAATATGATGATTTTAAAAAAATTTCTTAGTTAAGAAGTGAATCATAAAATTTATCTCAAAGTCAATACAGACCTGACAGCTTCACCTCAAGTTTTGTCTTGGTTCGAGCAAATGAATCAACCACCTATTCCCGATAAAGAAATTTGGTGGCAATGTCAAACGCTGATGATGGAAGGCTTTACTAACATTGTTGAACATGCCCACAAAAATTTACCTGTTGAAACTCCAATTGAGATGGAAGCTGTGCGGTTAGATGAATATATAGAAATTCGCATCTGGTCTCAAGGCAAACCATTTAACTTAGAACAGCAATTGCGCCAAACATCTGAATTTGAGGATAACAATCGGGAGCGCGGGCGGGGTTTAAAAATAATGTTTGCCATTGCCGACAAGTTGAGTTATGAGCCGACAGGAGATAATCGTTACTGTTTATTTATTAGTAAATATTACAAAAAAGGATCGGAGTAGAAAGTGGGGAGATACTGACTATTGACTCCTGATTAAAAACTCTTGGATGCGTTTAATAAAATCTTCTAACTCTATGATTAAGTTAATAGTACCTCGACGCTCTTGGTCTATCGCTAATTGTTCTAGTTTTTCTGCTGCCAGATGCATGGTTGTAACTCCCATATTGGCACTAGCACCTTTAATTTGATGCCCTTGGAGCGCTAGTTGCTCAAAGTCACGAGCTGCGATCGCTATTTTAATGACCTCTAGACGAGGTTGAATATCTTCAACAAATATTTGTAGTAGTTCTAATTCAAATTCTGGGTTATTTTCTGAAAGTTGATGCAAGCGTTCCCAATCAATTGGGAGTTCAACTGAACCGACATCTGTTGTCGAAACTTTCTGCTCTGTGGCAGCTATTTCTTTTGCCTTGAATATTACACTTCCCCAATACTCTAGCGTCGCAGCCAAATTTTCTTTCATCACTGGCTTGCTCAAATAGTCGTCCATTCCGGCATCTAAACACATTTGCTTGTCTTGTTTCATTGCATTAGCTGTCATTGCAATTACTACAGGACGACGACCGCTAGCAAAGTTACTTTCTTGGCAACGATGAATTTGTTTTGTGGTTTCTAAACCGTCGAGAATCGGCATTTGACAATCCATCAGAATTAAATCATAAGGAATTTTTTCTAATAGTTGCAACGCTTCTTTTCCATTATTAGCAATATCAGCACTGTAGCCTAGATTTTTGAGTTGCTTCAAGGCTATTTTCTGATTCACCAGATTATCTTCAGTTAAAAGAATTCTTAATTTATGTAGGTCAGGAAACGGGGAAGAAGATGCGGGGAGGCTGAATAATTCCTGACTTCTGAACGCCAGTTGCTCCACTTGGGGGGACTCCATCGCTTTTGGTATCTCCTGTTGGGAGAAGACCACACTGGCTCCTGCTGACTCCTCTGGAATAACAAAAGCGGCAATCGTAAAGTAAAATGTACTACCTGCATTCAGCTCAGTTTCAACCCAAATTCTGCCACCCATTAACTCGCACAGTTGCTTGCAGATAGCAAGACCTAAGCCAGTACCGCCATACTGTCGAGTAATGGAGGAGTTAACTTGACTAAAAGCTTTAAATAAACGCTCTAGGCGATCGCGTGGAATTCCAATGCCTGTATCTTTAATACTAAACTGAATTTCGTCAGGATTTGCAGCAGAAGAATGATTAATATCGCTATTCTTGCGGATTCTAACTGAAACTTCTATACTTCCAGTTTCGGTAAATTTAATCGCGTTACTGATTAAATTAATCAAGACTTGGCGCAGTCTGGTGATATCCCCCACAATCGTAGTAGGAAGTTCAGGAGTATCTAAAAATGTGAGTTTTAAACCTTTTTCTCTAGCTGTAGGTGCAAGCAGATAAAAAGCCTCATGAATGCAATTTCGCAAACCAAAAGGTTCCTCTTCTAGTTCCAAGTTACCCGATTGGATTTTGGAGAAGTCAAGGAAATCGTTAATAATTTTGAGTAAGGAATTTCCACTGGTGTAAATGGTTTCAACAAAATCTTGCTGTTCAGCAGTCAATTCAGTATATTGCAACAAACCGGCCATACCAATTACCGATGCGATCGGAGTCCGAACTTCATGGCTAATCATCGCTAAGAATTCCTGTTTAGCAAGTTCTGCCTGCTTTCGTTCAGTCATGTCTCGCAAAATGTAAACATAACCTTGAAAATGTTCAATTTCTGTCTTTACAATTGAAGATGAAAAAGCTACGGGAATTGTTTTACCACTTTTGGTATAACAAACGGTTTCTACTTCTTTTACTAAAAAATTTATGTCTTGATTGTGGGATATATCAATATCATCAATTATCAATGGATATTTATTGGCTTCTCCAATAACTTTTGCGATCGGTTGACCGATAAGTTCTATTTCGTTGTATTGCAATAAGATTTGTGCGGCATAATTCATTTTTTTGATCTCGCCTGATAGCGTTGTCACTAACAAGGCATCCGCCATTGATGTCACAATTTGGTCAATATATTGTTTAGAAGCCTTTAAATTGCGTAGTAAAAGATTTGCTTCATTTGCACCTTGAAACAAAGATTGCTCAAGCACCATCCGTTCTGTCGCATCTTCGACAACAATGGTTAGTCGATTCCTATAATCGTCTTCTTGGAGATTATTAGTAATACGAATATCAATATATAAAGGAGAAGCCGTATCTTGCGATCGCCTAATTCCTTTTAATTCAAAATTATCTTGTTTTCCCTGGAGAATTGCATCAAAAATATCTTCCAGTCCCTCTAATTCTGGAAACGTAATCCGAACATCCTGACCTAGCTTTACTTCATTAGGAAGATCGGCAAAATGATTTAATCCCAAAGACATCTCTAGAATCTTGAAGTTTTCATCAATTATCAAATATTCAATACCACACACAGCTAAGAGGTTTGTAAAAAATGAATTCATCTTAATTAAATTAAACGAGTGGCTAAAGCTTGAAATATTTTATCAACATTATTACCAGTTTTAGCTGAGGTTACATAAGTATCTAATATATTAGTTTGATTAGTAAATTGATGCATTTGCCGAATTTTTTCTAAATATTCGGCTGCAATCATATCTGATTTATTCAGTGCAACAACAATATAGCTGTTAGGATTAACAGCTAAAAAAGTTTGAATATGCTCATGGATATGATTGAGCGTTTCTGCTTGGGTCACATCACCGACTATCACAGCACCTTTAGAACCTTGAAAATAATTTTTAGCAACTGCTTTGAACTTATTACTACCTTCAATATCCCAAATTATTAACTGTAAATTTTGTTCCAAACCTGGGTCTTTTTCGGAAACACAAACCAATTTACGAGAAATTTTTACTCCTACAGTTGAAAGATATTCATCACTAAATTGACACTCTACAAATTGGCGAATCAGACTAGTTTTACCAACACCAAAATCACCAAATAAGCAGATTTTTTTAGAAATTGTAGACATAGTTGAAGGAAAGTAGAGAATGTTTTATCAAAATCATAACTACTATAAACTTAAAATTGCTTGTTTATCGCTTCTAGAGCGACACAGCGGCTTAACCACAACGGTTGAGTTACATCAATTCCTGGTGGTAAATTTGTCCTACCAATGACCTCTAGGCGATATGGCTCGATGCCTAATTTAATCAGTGCTAGTTGTACAGCCTTTGCTCGCGCCAGTGCCAATTTTTGAGATTTGTTCGCGCCAGTACGGTCACTATAACCAATGATTTTTAAATGCTTATTTGGGTGCTGATTAAGGAAAAATTTAACCTGTTGAACCTTGTACGCTAAATCTGCTTTCATTAAACTCGCTGAGTCGGGTTGAAAGTAAAATCGAACTTCAATCTGTGGGGGTTCTACTCGCACCGCACTAGACACAGATTTTACGCCGGGAATTTGCGCAAATGCATTCGCAATAATCTGAGCATCTGCAATTCGATTGACAGTTCCTTCAACAGCTACTTTACCAGCGATATATTGAGCGGAAATTGCTATATCGTTAGTCTGATTTAAAACTGCTGTGACTCGTTTGACTTCAGCAGCAGCTAATACGGGATCTGCTGGGACTTCTACTAATAAAATTTGATTGTCAATCAACCAATTAGGAGAGGTGATTTTGACAGTTTGCTCGGCTTTCTGGCGAAGAAGTTGATTAGGTAATCGTCCTGTTAGTTTTATTTTGTTGTGTTCTACTTGTACGGCGAGCCGATATACGGCTAGTTCTGGAACAGAAGTTAGAGCCAACGAAGTTTGATTTTCAATGGAATGTATAACTCCACTACGGTATTGCCAAATACCCCAAGGAATGAAAATGGCAGCGACAACTGTTAAGACTAATAGCTGTATTGGCGATATTTTCGCTTTCTTTTTATCCTGAATACCTGAATTTTTTAGCTCTTCAAGAAGTGTATGAATTTCAATAGGAACTAAATCTGGATCGCCGTCAAATTTTTCAATTAAATAACCATATTTTTTTACAATTTTGCTGAAGACTTGCCGCATTTTCCAAATAAAGTTTTTGCTTGGCTCTCCTCGTATAACAATCGCTAAATAACAGTATCCTGCAACTTCTAAAATTATTTTGGATGTTCCATATTCAATTGCATCTAATTCTGTTATGCTTCCAGATTGATTGATGCAATCATTGGCAAAGCTACGAATTGCTGTCAGCATTCCTGCTACCATTTCAGCCTCTAGCTGCTCTACATGAGAGTGCTGAATATCTGAGATAACTAAACCAGATGTTTTATGAATCAAAAAAATGGCTTGAATTGTAAATGGCAGAGCTTCTTTAAGAATTAATTCTGCTTCCGAAACTCCCTGTAGCTTGGCACGAATTTTACGTTTAACGCCTTCAACACTAAGGGTTTCTTCAACTTGTCGGTTAATGGCACGGATTGTCTCTGCCATATATTTGGCTATGGTACTACCAATAATTGGGTAGAGTGCATCTACCACAATATTCTGCTCAATTTCAATTTGCTTTTTTATGGCTCGTCCCATTGCCGGAGCGATCGCATCTGAAACTTCTTCTGGAGCTATAATAATTTGCTGGGAAATAGCTAGAGGAATTACAGGTGCGATCGCTGTACTCATGCTAATTTTATCTTGTTCAGTGCGACTGCGGATAGTCTCATCAATTATCGGAGCGATTATTTGGACAATTTCATCTTTCGACTCTGTAATCTTCAGCCTTAAAAGTTCAGAAATCGACGGTAGTAGTAGATTTATTAACTCTTTAGGATCGTAAATTTGATGCTCTATTTTTGTTAATTTTCCTTCCAACTTATCTGTAAGATTGTTTATTTCTGCTAGCTCATATCCGACTAATATCTCCCGTAATTTTTGCAATGCATCTTCTGATTTGTCTAATTTTTCCTCAAATTCTGTAAATACTTCAATAGATTCTTCTAATTCTTCTTGAGTAGTTTGTGAGTAATTAGATATATCTTGAGGAAAATTAAAATCCGACTCTAAATAAGCTTTACATACTTCTAATGTCACTGGAGGAAGTTGCAGTAATCCAATTTCTTCTGGAATATACTCATTACTATTATCAGTTTCTGATGGTAATAAAGGAGATGGCTCAGGGGATTCGATAATTTTGAGATCGATAAGCAAATGCAGCAAATTGTCAAGCTGCACAGATGTTTCTGACTTCAACTCAACAGATTGAGAAATCGAATTTTCCACCTGAGTCATCCTTTTGATAATGCTGATTAAGAGTGCTGAGTTAGGGGTTAGAGGTTAGGGGTTAAGAATTTAGAGTTTAGAGTTTTGAGTCATTATATTTCTCATTTTTCATTGCTTTCTTACTCAATTACGAATGCAATTATGCTGTACTCTTAGAGTGAGTTAACATTTAATTTTGATAACTTTGTAGTTTCTAGAAGCGGTACAGCAGTATATTCCTCGCTGCTTTCATTAGCTGCTTCTCGCAATTTAGGAATAAATTCAGTTTCTTTCAGACGCATTCCCAAGGCAAACAAAGTTTCAGCCATATCGTCTTTAGAAACTTTCGTGTCTGTCAGTTGTGAGAAGCGTCGATCTATTTCTTCTAAAATCAGATCCCGTAAGGCCGTAACATCATCTTGTAATTGGACTTTAGTTTGAAAAATTTCATCTCGAATCGAGGTAGTTTGGCTATCTAAGGTTTCATCAAGCGACTGAACGCTGCTAGAGAACTTTTTATTAAGTCTATCAACCTGTTGCCGTAAGTCAAGAGTTTCTTCTTGAGTTGCGAGGTTCAGTGATTTCAGCTTTTTATCCAGCGACTCAAACCCCGCTTTTAGTTCGGCCGAAAAGTTGGACTTGAGTTGCTCGACATGCAATCGTGTCTGTTGTTGCAGGAGAGATATATCTGACTCCAGCTTGCTAAATCGATTTTCGTACTCTCTTAGCTGTGTTCCAAGAATAATATCGCGGATCTGATCGATATTACCAAGTCTTTCTCGTACATCGTCTCTACTCATCTGACTCATTAGGAAAACCTCGCTTTTTGGGAATCAATTGGGAATAATAGATGATGTATTTAACTGACATTTAGGCTAAAAATTCTTAGCTGATGATGCAGCTAACTCACCGAACATACTTTGTTATTATTCCCAATCGGTTACAATTTATATCTGTAAAATAGGAAATGAGTAATGAGAAATCTAAAATAAGTGTTTTTCATAACTTACTCAGGAAAAATGCTCCAGTTAATTTATTAATAAATATTATTATCTAAGGTTGTGGCGTTACTATCTTTACAGTTCAAAAACTCTTGGATGTGTTTAATAAAGTCTTCTAACTCTACGATTAAGTTACTAGAACCTCGACGCTCTTGCTTATAAGCTAGTTGTTCTAGTTTTTCTGCTGCCAGATGCATGGTTGTAACTCCCATATTGGCACTAGAACCTTTAATTTGATGACCTTGGAGTATTATTTGCTCAAAGTCATGAGTTGCGATCGCTATTTTAATTAACTCTAGACGAGGTTGAATATCCTCAACAAATATTTGCAGTAGTTCCAATTCAAATTCTGGGTTGTTTTCTGAGAGTTGGTGCAAACGTTCCCAATCAATTGGAAGGTTAACTGCACCGACATCTGTCGTAGTTTGTTCTGTGGCAGTTGTTTCTTTTGCCTCGAAGATCGCATTTCCCCAACGCTCTAGCGCTCCCGCCAATTTTTCTTTTATTACTGGCTTGCTCAAATAGTCATCCATGCCGGCATCTAGACACATTTGTTGGTCTTGTCTCATGGCATTAGCTGTCATTGCAATTATCACAGGACGATAACCACTAGCAAAGCTGCTTTCTTGCCAACGATGAATTTCTTTTGTGGTTTCTAAACCATCGAGAACTGGCATTTGGCAATCCATCAGAATTAAATCGTAGGGAATTTTTTCTAATATCTGTAATACTTCTTTCCCATTACCAGCGACATCAGCGCTATAACCCAGGCTTTGGAGTTGCTTCAAGGCAACTTTTTGATTCACCAAATTATCTTCGGCTAAGAGAATTCTTAATTTGTGGGAGTTAGGAGAATAATAGTTGCGGTTGTTTTCAGAATTTTTCAGTTGTAAATCCTGACTTCTGACTTCTAACTCCTGAATTGTGACTTCTGTCTCATCTTCTGGCTGCGTTCCTAAAATAGTCATCATGGTATCGAGGAGTCGGGATGGCTTAATAGGTTTGACTAAATAAGCCGCAAATCCTATTTTTAGCGATCGCTGGATTTCATCGCGTTGATTAGTAGAGGTAAGGATAATCAAAGGTAGCCCGGCGATCGCAGAATTTGCCTTAATTTTTTCTCCTAAAGTCATGCCATCTATTTCTGGCATCTGCATATCAATCACAGCAACGTCATAGAAATTTTTTTGCTTGGCGGCTTCCTGAATAGCTTTGAGGGCAGTAGTAGCCGAAGCAGCCTGATCCACCAGCATCCCCCAACGGGTAGCTTGATGGTAGATAATTTTGCGATTTGTAGCATTATCATCTACCACTAACAAGCGCCGATTAAGCAAAAGTTCGCGTTCGCCTTCTAAAGAAATAGAGTCAATTTGTTTGGCAAGAGTTAGTTCAAACCAAAACTTAGATCCTTTCCCCAAGCGACTTTCTACGCCCATTTCTCCTCCCATCAAGCTTACCAGTTGCTTGCAGATGGCTAATCCCAAACCTGTGCCGCCATATTTACGGGTGGTGGACGCATCTACTTGGGTAAATGGCTTAAAGAGTTTGGATTGATCTTCAGGGGTAATGCCAAGACCAGTATCTACGATCGCAAAATAGATGGTGGCTGTAGTTAGGGAAAGCGATCGCAATTCTGCTCGTAATACTACCTCACCCTTGCTGGTGAACTTGATTGCATTGCTAATCAGGTTCATAAGAATTTGTCGCAAGCGGCCAGCATCGCCTTGGAGATGGGTGGGGACGTTGCTGTAAATTAATCCTGCAATTTCTAATCCCTTATGATGGGCTGAGGGAGCCAATAATTCCAACACCTCTTCTACACAGGTAGATAAGTCAAAATCTAGAGTTTCTAGTGCCATTTCCCCAGCCTCTAGTTTGGACAAATCCAAAATTTCGTTGATCAGGCTTAAGAGAGCATCGCCACTAATGCGAATCGTTTCCATAAAATCCCGCTGCTCGGAATTTAGGGGAGTTTCTAACATTAAGCTTGTCATCCCCAGCACAGCATTCATCGGAGTCCGAATTTCATGGCTCATGTTGGCCAAAAAGGCACTTTTGGTTTGGGAGGCTAATTCAGCTTGGTGACGAGCAATTTCGAGTTCTCGTCGTTGTTGAGTTTCTGCATCTAACATTTGGGCTTGGGCTAAGGCAATACCTACTTGGTCAGCTATTTGTCGTAAAAGATGAGTTTCAAAGCTAGACCATTGGCGGGAACTGCCGCACTGATGGACAATCAGCAAACCGCAGAGTTCTTCTTTGACAAGAATGGGTATGACTAAATTACACTGGACTCCAAATTGTTGCAGTAATTCGAGATGGTTGTTTTGGACTTCAGCTATATCCAAGTCAGCAAGCCCCAGATTCGGTTTTTGACGGTACTGTTGTAGATAGTACTGCTGGATGTATTCGGCTTGAAAGTAAGCATTGACTAGCTCTTTCTCTTTAATTGCCAGCCAGCCAGAAATTACTGCCTCAACCACGGTAGCTCCAGAGCCATCAGCCTTTGGCTGATAAATCAAAACTCGGTCGCTATGGAGAATTTTTTGAACCTCGGTGACAGTGATTTGAAGAATTTCTTTGATTTGCAAAGACTGACGAATTTTGAGGGTGATTTCAGTAAATAGTTGCGATCGCAAGTTTTGGCGTTGGAGTTCTTCTTCTGCCTGCTTGCGCTCAATAAACTGCCCTACTTGCTCACCAATAGAATTCATAACTTTTGCCAAATTCGGGTCAGCTTGCTGGATTTCATGGCTCAAGCAGGTAATCACACCGATGATTGTTTTACCACTACAGATCGGAAAACCAAAAGCTCCGTGCAGTTTTGCTTCAGCAGCGATTTGAGAGCGAATGAAACTCCGATCTTTAACAACATCAGCGATCCAAACAGGTTCAAGACTAGCCCAGACACGACCAGGCAGCCCAATTCCTGGTGCAAACATGGTCTGGTGACTGAGAATGTCAAATTCTTGCATCTCGAAGGAGATTTTATACCATGAATTTAGCAAATACAGTAGATTTGATCGCCGATCTACCATCCAAAATTCACTTAAATCCCATCCCAAACTTTCGCAGATTCCTTGCAAGATTTGGGGCATGGCTTCATTGATTGTGCTTGACTCTGCCAAGACACGGGTTGTAACATACTCTGCTTTCAAATGCTGTTCAGTTCGTTTGCGTAAGCGGAGTTCCTCAAACACATCGCTGATGTCAATACCTGTAGCAACAATGTATTCAACGTGCCCCTCATAGTCTTTCAAGGTAGTGTTAGTCCACGAAATGAGCCGTCGGCTGCCATCCTTAGTTACCCAATAGTTTTCGTATTCTTTGGGCGCTTCACCAGATAGCAACTGCTCAAAAACTGCTTTAACCGGCTCTACCTGTTCGGGAAGTAGAAACAGGTTCCAGAAATGCCTTCCTTTCACCTCATCAAATGAGTAACCAGTAATTTGTTCGCAAGCTTGATTGAAGCGAACGATTTGCCCTTTCGGGTCAAGAACTATTACCAAAGCGCTGGTTGTATTAAGGACTGCTGAAATAAAATTGCGTTCTTGATTCAGTATTTCTTCTGTTAATTTCCGCTCTTTTGCTTCACGGTAAATAAAGTAGTAGACTATGGCCAGAATCAAAAAACTTAAACAAATAGCGATCGCCAGTGTCAAAACTGTGTTGTTAGCAGTGGCTTTTGCAGCTTGTGACTGCTGTTGAAGTAACGCTCTATCCTCATTCTCTACCTCATTAATGATTTTGCGGATATCATCCATGAGATGTTTTCCTTGATTTGTCTGGATTACCTGCAATGCCGCCTCAAATCCCTGATTTTGACGGAGGTATATAGTCTGCTTGAGTATGGCAAGTTTTGCAACTATCAGAGATTCAAGAGTTGCGAACTGCTTTTGTTGGCTAGGTCGATCTGCGATTAAATCTTTCAGTTCTATAATTTTGCGATCGATGTTTCCAACTACTGCTTGATAGGGTTCTAGATAACTTTCTTGTCCAGTGAGGATGTAACCGCGTTGTCCAGTCTCAGCATCTTTCATCTCAGACAGTAATTCTTCTAGTTTATTGATTTTCTCTTGGGTTTGTTGTACCTGATTATTCGTATCAATCAACCTGTGTGTGTTTTGAAAAGAAATCACGCCAATCAAAACTAAAACTGCCGATGCTAACCCAAACCCTCCGGCTATCCTTTGAAAAAATTGTTTGCGTGTCTTCTGGGTCTGTTTGCGTGTATCGCTTGCCAATACCAAACTTGCTAAAGTGCGGCGCATTTCTAGTTGCTTAATTACCTGACGACCAATAATTCGTAATGCTTCAAGTTGTTCTGGAGAGAGGTTTCTTGGTACGCGATCGATTACACAAAGTGTTCCTAGTGCATATCCTTCAGGGTTAGTCAGCGGTACACCAACATAAAACCGAATATTTGGGTCAGAAGTGACTAGTGGGTTTGTCGCAAACCTTTCGTCTTCTGTGGCATTAGGTACAACAAAAATTTCAGGTTGCAGAATAGCATGGGCGCAGAATGCCAAATCGCGGGGTGTTTGTTGGGCATCCAAACCAACTTTTGACTTGAACCACTGACGATTAGTATCAATTAAACTGATTAAGGCAATGGGAGTTCCACAAATATACGAGGCTAAACGGGTGAGGTCGTCAAAGGCTGTTTCCGAAGGAGTGTCGAGTACTTTATACTGCAAAAGAGATTCGATTCGCTGTGTTTCGTTATCAGGTAATGGTGCTTTCATTCTCCAGCCTTATACCATTTTGGATTTTAAAAACAGAATTCTGAATTATGAATTATGAATCCAGGAGTTAGAAGTTAGAAGTTAAAATTAAGAATACTTTGATAGTCAAAGTTTATAATTTTCAAAAAATCAAAAATATATAGCGCTTGATTCTATATTCATTCTGAATTCTGACTCCTGAATTCTTTTTTGTTAAAACTTGACCCGCAACTGTCCTGTGAAGGAATTACCACCGTAGGCGCTTCCGCCGGTTTCTTGATTGCGGACATTACTAAAGCTATAGCTCAAGTCTGCTTCTATACTGGGCGACAGTTTTACCGTACAGCGCGTTTGATAGGTATTGGCGTTGTCAAATTCTCCTTTAAGTCGCTGCCGTCCTAAGTTGGCAGCAAGGCGACAGCGTAAGAATTGAGTAATATCTCCCTCCCAAGCTACCTCACCGTTGTAAACTAGAAAATCTGGTGGAGAAAAATAACCGCTTGTGCGTTCTAAATCGCGATCGTAACTCCAAGTGAATAAGTTAGCTGCCAAAGAAAATTGTCCGAACTTGCGCTCTAACCTACTAAAAGACTGCACCTCAGAATTACCATCGTTGTAACTACCCAAACGCAATGACGAAAACAAGCTGGTATTACGGTCAATCTGCCAGTATAAATCAGGCCCAAATCGCCAAGCAGTAATTTGATTGTCTAAAGTTCGAGCATTAGATTTATAAGGCCCTTGTTGTAAATTACCTGATATTATTACTGCCGATAGCAATCGACCTGATGACGAAACTCGCGGCGGCGAAATGGGAGCATCTACCTTAACGTTGAGATTGATAGCTGTAGGTAAACGATTGAACACATCGACTCCGGCTGCTGTTTGTAGAGTCACTTGTCCAATTTTTCCTTGCCATCCAACTTGCAAGGGAAAATTGGTAATTGATTCAACACCGCGTTTCTCAAAGAAGTTAAAACCTGTCTTGAAAAATATTTTATTGCCATTTCTCAATCGAAACTGAACTGTTGGTTCTAAGAAAAAATTAGTTTGACCAAAGTTGTCTGTCTCATAGTGATAGTCTGTATGAATACTTTCCAAAACTGCATTTGGCGTTTTTGCTTCGGTAGCAGTTGTTGGTGGACTAGAATTCTGCGGTGGTTTGGGTAACGATGGTGGGCTAGAATTCTGCGGTGGTTCGGGTAGCGATGGTGGGCTAGAATTCTGCTGTGGTGCTTCGGGTAGCGATCGCGGTAATCGCAAATCAGGATTGAAGTTTTCGGGTGCCGCCAGCAAAATAGGTGTTGATTTTAATCGATAGGGGAGTGGTTTTGAGTATTGCTCTGCTGACTCAGGATTTATTGTGGTGACTTGCTTGGTCAATCCTAAAGGTGATTGCCAGGTCTGATGTGCTTGGGCTGCTTGTAATTTAGCTTCTGATAATATCCAAATACCTACGCTACAGATTACTCCCAATTGAATCTGTAGGCATCCCAAAAGAAATACAGCGTACAAACTATATGGAGAAACAAAGAGATAGGGTCTAAAACTATATACCATCGGTTGAGACTATATTTGAAATGAAAAACTTGCTGCCAAATAGTTTTCTGGCTGCTAGCTGATGTATTCGGACTGGGATTATGATGCCCATAATCGATGCTTGTTAAGACATAGGAAAGGCAAAAGGCGTAAAAGCGTTAATTTGGCGGGATATAGAAGTTCCCAGGTGCATGAAGTACATATCAAAACCTCACCCCCAACCCCTCTCCTTGGTGAAAAGAGGGGTTGGGGGTGAGGTTAAGCTGTAGCTGATTCTGATTAGGAAACGCTATATTCGAGTCGATAGTTAGTGTGATTTTGACAAACTGCCAACAGTAATTTTTGAGTCTGCTGTTCCCATCTCAGAGTTTTCAGTATTGTCAACCTCAAGACTTCGGAGCAATTCTCGAATTACGTCTGTTGCTGGTCTACCTGTGAGAGTACAGTATTGTTCAAGTTTCTTCATTTCCTCGGTTGTGAGATTTACTGTCAGTCGTTTAACAGCCCATTTTTTCTTCATAATTCTCTTTTATCTTGAATATGTTGCTTTTCTCGAAATCACCAAGTCATTACGATTACTCCCGTAATGCATAGCCTACACCACGGACTGTATGAATCAAACGTCTTTCATTATTTTCTTCCAACTTAAGTCGCAAATAACGAATATATACTTCAATAATATTAGAATCACCCATAAAATCGTAACCCCAAACTTTCTCTAAAATTTGATCTCTAGTAAATACTTGACGGGGATGTGAAAGGAGATATTCTAATAAGTCAAATTCTTTTGCTGTTAACTGAATGCTTCGTTTTTCCCGAAATACTTCACGAGTGCGCCTATTTAAGCTTAAATCTTCAAATTGCAACAAATCCTCGTCTGTTTCTTGCGTGCGCCGGAGATGAGCGCGAATTCTAGCTAATAGTTCTTCAATGCTAAAGGGCTTAACTACATAATCATCAGCTCCTGCATCTAATCCGGCGACGCGATCGCTCACTTCATCTTTTGCTGTCAACAAAATCACTGGTACTGTACTACCTGTTGTTCGCAAACGCCGACAAATTTCCAAACCTGTCAACCCTGGAAGCATCCAATCCAGAATCGCTAAATCTGGTGAGGAGTCTCGCGCCAGAGTCAAGCCTGCGATGCCATCATGGGCGACACTTACCCGGTATCCTTCGCTATTAAGTTCTAATTCGACAAATCGCGCCAGTTTGACTTCATCTTCCACTAAAAGGATATGTGCTGTCATATTTTTGCTCCTAAAGCAGGTAATGTGAGAATAAAAGTGCTACCATAGCTTGGCTTTAAAAGGATGGCAATTTTGCCTCCCAGACCTTCGGTTAGGTGTTTCACAATCGATAAACCGAAACCTGCTTTGCCAGTTAAACGAGGGCTGCCTTTATTCTCACAGGAAACGGGGTGACTTCTAAATAGATTACCCGATGCTTAAATTTCTGGCATTGCTGATTAGATGTAGGAATCTTGGTGTAGAAATGTTGCATTGCAAGTTATCTACAAAGGTTTTGAAATCACGCAAAATCCTTTTCATCCTGGAATTGTGCAACACCAAATTTCTCTGTCATCTTTACTATGTCTGCAATCAAATCAAAAAACTGGGAATCTAAGTCTTGCAATTTTTACAAATCAGATAGAGCTATATAGCAGTCCTAAATCATTTGTGAAAATTATGTATCTCTTTGTTCTTTATTCCCTTTGCGCCCAAAGCCAATACTTTGCGGTTCGTTTTCTTATTTATAATTTTTCACGAATCAAATAGGATTGCTATATGTAGGTAAACTGATTGTAAACATACTCCCTTTTCCCAACTTTGATTGCACGCTTACACTACCACCCATACCTTCTACAAGTGTCTTAACAATCGATAAACCCAAACCACAACCACCAGTAGTATGAGAACGGGATTCATCTACACGGTAAAATCTCTCAAATATCCGTGCTTGCTGTTGCAAAGGAATGCCATGACCTTTGTCACAAACTTGAATAATAGCCCGATCTGGAAGCCGATCTAACTTAAAAATTATAGGTGTATCAGCGTTAGAATACTTAATGGCATTATCTATTAAATTTAACAACACTTGTTTAAAGCGACTATAGTCTACTTTTATCTCAATTGGATAAATTTCTGACTCGATTGTAATTGTGCGATCGCTATATTTTTTTGCCATCATGACAACTTCTTCAACCAAGTCATTCAGCACATAAGATTTCATTTGAAAGTATAGGTATCCGCTATCTGCACGTGCTAAATCAAGTAAATCTTGTAGCAGACGAATAGTGCGTTCAGCTTCCGATGCCGCAGTTTCTAAAGCTTCTTGTTGAGTTTGGGTTAAGTTATTCTGCCTTCGCAAGACGCTTTGTAAATATCCATGTACAATCGTTAAAGGTGTGCGTAATTCATGAGAAACATTACTCACAAATTCTCGTTCTTGCTCCCATGATTGGGAAAGGCGTGATAACAGCATAGTTAAAGTTTGAGCTAATTCTTTAACTTCACTGGGTGCATTATCAAGATATAGCTGCGCTTGTCCTAAATCTTCAGCGGAAATCACAGAAGCCATTTGATTTAGCTGACGCAGAGGTTGCAGAGAACGCTTAATATAAAATGCGATCGCAGCAGTTAAAACAATAATTGCCAAAATACAAGTAATACCTAAACTCTGCACCATTACGACAAACATTTTCTGTTCGTGGGTAATATCCTTGACTACAAATAACTCACCCAGTAACTTACCCTGCACTTGCACAGTACTACTACATAAAACAAAATAGCTTTGGTTCACTTTGTAAACTTGTGGTTTAATTGGCATCTTAGTCAGGGTCATTAACTCAGCTACTGTAGTGTCAGATAATAAATCTAAAGTGGTAGATTTTGCTATAATTTTACGATTGGGGCTTTTTAGCCATAATAAAGTGTTAGTATTTGCTAAATTATTAATAGCCTTTTGTAATCCAGTTTCAGGTTGCATCATTTCACTATAAATTTGCACATCTTGCGGCAAGCGCTTGGCAATTTGTTCTATATTATATTTATGACTATCAACTAAAATTTGCTGCATTTTCCAACTAGTCCATGTAGCGAGGCTACCTAATACCAAAGCTGAAAATGATGCAATACCAACCGTGAGGCGTGATTGTAAGGAAAATGGATCTATATTTATCCCAAATTTTATGATTTGCTTCACGATTTCGGTGGCGTTTTAGGTGTTTAATAAGGTTGGAAAAATAACATAAGACTGCTAAATATAAAGTTACTCTTAACAGCTACATCTTTAGTTATAGCTGATTTGAACTTACCTCTGTTACATACCGACAGTGAAAAGCGCAGCCATTCCCAAAAGATTGCTAAAAATTTTTATTTAATTGTCATCTCAAATCCGCAAATTCTTGTCTAATAATAGTCTAAATGCATTTACTAGTAATTAAATTAATTTCTGCTGAGAATTACCTGAAAATTTTTAATCATCGAAATTGATTCCGAGGCAGAGTAGTGACAACAAACTTTTTTCATTAAGGCAAGAGAGAATTGGATTTAGATATTGTTATGTTAAAGCGATCGCGTCTTTATCATTCTCTATTTCTGCTTCTTGATGCTGTGCTTCATATTCACCCAATTGCTGGATTAATTTGGCAACTAAACCTGTCCAGCCAGTTTGATGACTAGCGCCAATTTATGATAAATCATGATTATTTTCTCTGAATGCGATCGCAAGTTGAAAATAAGCAAAACTATTAATTAACCACAAACAGCGAAGGAGACTAACGCTAACTTCAACCTATTAGTTGATAGTCTCTAGATATGGCCGCGGTTGGTGAAAACCCTGAAGTGAAGCATCAACGATGAGGCAAACTTCAATATGCATACCATCAGGATCGGAAAATGATAAGTTAAGTACTGGGCCAAGGTCGGCGATCGCGCCATCACTCACACCTCGATCTATCAGTTTACGGCGGATAATCTGGAATGCTGATTCTGTTGGGGCATTCAAAGCTAAGTGGTCGATGTGTCCTCGTCCAAACATATCCGGCAATCCAGAACTATGAATATTATTAGGCATCTCTGCTGCGTGAAGTACGCTCTGCGATCCAGCTAGCAGAAGTGCGTGACGAAAAGCTGGGGTCGTCTCTTGAAAGATTACTGGCATCTCGAATACATCAGTATAGAAGTCGATAAAACGGTCAATATCTGCTGTCACCACTGCAACATGGTGGATACCTGATATAAGGCTCATGGTGTTACTCCAGTTAGATTGTGCAATTTATTTTCTATGAATAGGGAGCGATAACTTCTCTACGAGACGCCTTAGTGAAGCGTTCGCGATCGTGCCGTTGGTCAAAATCAACGATCGGCCCCTTCGGCACAATTCGATTTGGATTAATATCAATCATGCTCATGTAATAGCCGCGCTTGGTATAGTCTAGATTGCAAGTCGCTTTGAACTCAGGACGCTGATATAGGTCTAGTAAATAATTCCAGAGATTTGGATAGTCGATAATTCGCCGCAAATTGCACTTAAAGTGACTGTAATACACTGAGTCGAAGCGATACAGAGTTACAAACATACAAATATCAGCTTCGGTGAGTTGATTGCCGCATAAATACCGCTGCTGGCTCAGAATGCCTTCCCATCGATCTAAACTCTCGAAGAGTTCAGTTACTGCATCTTCATAGGCTGCTTGTGAAGTCGCAAAACCAGCGCGATATACACCAACATTGATTGGCAGATAGATTGCATCGATTGTTTCATCAATCTGATGCTGTAAGTCGCGTGGGTATAAGTCTATTTTTTGTGTTGCCAATTCCCCAAACTCTACATCAAACATTCGCATGATTTCGCGAGATTCGTTATTGACGATCGTTTGAGTTTGCTTATCCCACAACACCGGAACAGTAACTCGTCCTGTGTATTTGGGATCGGCTTTCAGATAAATCTCTTGCAAATATTGAGTGTGATTCACCCAGTCAGGAATAGCTTCCGGTGCTTCAGAAAACATCCATCCCTTGTCGCTCATAATCGGATCGACGATAGAGACTGATATTGCATCGTTCAAACCTTTGATTTCTCGCATAATTAAAGTGCGATGCGCCCACGGACACGCCAAGGAAACGTAGAGGTGATAGCGTCCTACTTCTGCCTTAAACCCATTGGAAGCATCGGCGGTTATGCGATCGCGAAACGTTGTCGGCGTTTCCTTGAACTTGCCGCTGGGATCTGATTTATTCCCATCGGTTGTCCATTTGCCTTCGATCATCATTCCTGACGGCATAATTTCCTCCTAACACTAGGGCGTGTCTATAAACTTTTGAGGATTACTTCAGCATTACGTCTTTCCTTTTCTGAAGGATGTTAATTTCTTAAAAATTCTTGACAAAATCGACTTTGCAGACAAACCACGGTTCGGCATATCAACTCGTTGTCGCCAACCAAGCACGCAAAACCTCTGCCACTGTCCACGCTTGGGCAATACATCCCCGTGGAGTCATCGGAGCATCACCATCAAAAATCTCACTGAGACTGCCAACACCGTGGGCGTTGAGGTGATTAGCCATTGGTTCCAAAAATTGACGAGCCTGTTCGGGATTTTTGTAGACGCGCAGGTGTGCTAAGACGAACGGCCCCAACAACCAACCCCAAACCGTTCCCTGGTGGTAGGCTCCATCCCGTTGATACTGATTGCCACCGTATTTACCCTGGTATTGAGTACGATCGGGGGAAAGCGATCGCAATCCATAAGAAGTCAGCAGCGATCGCCCGCAAGCTTCCACCACGCCCCTTTGCTGGGCAGGTGTCAGCGGACTTTCTGGTAATGACACAGCAAATATTTGGTTAGGACGTAACGCCGCATCATCACCATCAGGACTGTCTAAAAGGTCATAGCAATAACCAGTCTCTTCATTCCAGAAGCGAGAAAATCTATACTTTGCCCGCTCTGCCATTGCCTCATATTCTTGGTGTGGTTTACCAAGGTGACGGGCAAACTTGGCCATTGTCCGTAGAGCATTGTACCAGAGGGCATTAACTTCAATCGGTTTGCCAATTCGCGGCGTAACTACCCAATCGTCAACCTTGGCATCCATCCAGGTGAGTTGTACGCCTGCAACGCCTGCATAAAGTAAGCCATCGGCGGCATCGAGGTGAATGTTGTAGCGTGTACCGCGACAGTGCCAATCAATGATGTCTGCAAGTATGGGAAAAAGTTCACCAAGCAAAGTATCATCGTCTGTAGCGCTGTAGTAGGCGCGGACTGCTTCAAAGTACCAGAGAGTGGCATCGACTGTATTATATTCTGGTTGCTCACCCGCATCAGGAAAGCGATTAGGTAACATTCCCTGGTCTACGTATCTGGCAAAGGTGCGAAGAATTGAGCGTGCTACTTCTGGGCGACCAGTGGAAATTGTCAAACCAGGTAGACTAATCATGGTGTCGCGTCCCCAGTCGCTAAACCAGTGATAACCAGCGATGATGCTTTTGCCGTAGGGGTCTTCTGGTAATGAGCGATCGACAAGAAACTGGTCAGCAGCTAGTACTAGATGGTCGATCCAGCTAGGTGATTCCTTCGTCTTGAGAGGTCGATTAGTTTTCCAAAATCCTGTTAATTTCTGCTCTTGAGCGCGACGTAACTTGAGTGCCGCTTCACCGTTGAGATTTGGTTGTTTTTCTGTGCTGGCTACAAAGGCGATCGCTTCCCCAGGATTTAGTGTAACTTCAAAGGTGGCGACGTGGAGGTGGTCTTCTTTATCTCTCAATCCCCGATAGCGTTCAACTGCTAAGTCAAAACCATGATACCAATTGTGGACAACAGAGACACTAGGGCGTGAAGCGTTGCGTAGCTTGCCGCCGTAGGCATCGCCTTTAGGTGAATCACTCAGTAGATATAGTGGTACAGCACCCGGATAAGCAGTTACACAAATCCCCTGTTCCACCTCCTCTACAGACATCTGCCAACCATTGCATTGAGTGTCGCTGTGATAATCGCGGTAGTTGACTATTGCTTTGAGCGTCAACTTTAGCGGTTGAGTGGCACGACGCAAAGTATATTGAACATAAGTTGTGTTCGCGCCTTGTTGCATCCACACCCGTTTTTCTAATAAGGCATCAGCAACAGCAAAATGCCATACAGGAATTGTACCTTCCAGAGAAAAACGTTCAATATTTTGATAACCTTGGGGACTGACAATACCATCAGCCCAACGATTGGTGTCTAGAGAATAAGAGCGAGTATCGTACAGGACAGTTTCATCTAGTTTTGCCACCATTAAGGTACGACCTAGAGGTGGTTTCAATGCTGCTACCAATAGTCCGTGATAGCGGCGAGTCAATAAACCAGCCACAGTTCCAGAGGCGTAACCACCAATACCGTTAGTAACTAACCACTCCCGCGATTCTGCAATGTCAAGATTGCCGCAGATTTCCCGCCCAAATTCTATACACATAAGTCACGCCACTTTGCTCTAAATTCAAAATTAACAATCGCTATCATGCTTTTCTCTCTGCGTTCTCTCTGCCTCTGCGGTTGGAAAGTAATTTATTGAACTACAGAGGCACAGAGAACACGGAGAAATGCTCGTCCCAAAATTTTACCCACCTTGAAAGGGCTACTCCTAACTTTTGTTAGGTTGGAGATTGCTCCTCAGTTATTGGAGATTCATTCGCTAGAGGATTGAGAACGACTTCATTAGCTACACTATCAGCTTTACGGGCACGAATTGCTGGACGCGATCGCTTGTAACCGGCTCTTTCAGCTTTTTGGTGTTCGTAATCAATCAATCTGCCATAATATTCATGCTTGCTTAAATTCATCGACAAGAAAATATGCTGGCGAGTATTACCAAAACCTTTGCGACTAAAAAACTTTAATGCTGAAGTATTGGTGGGGTCAGTATCTACCAGCATAAACCGCGCCCCATCTTCAATCATCCGGGCAACGACTTTATCAACCAACTTGTCTGCTACTCCCCGACGCTGATACTTTGGACTAACTCCCAGCCATAAAATATACCCGTAAGTCCAGGATGCTTTGGTGATGATGGTTCCTAAAATGAATCCTGCTAATTCCCCGTCTGTCTCAGCCACAAGACAGTATTCTGGATCGGTGTTGTAAAGTCCAATCACCTCCCATTCGTCCCAGGTGCGGTATAAATAAGGATATAAATCACTGGTAAATAAGCCTTCTCCCAAGTGGTAAACGGGAGCAATGTCGTCAATTCCTAATTCGCGCACATAAATTGCTTCAGTTTCATCAAAAGTTGACATAAATTTAGAAGTTGTGATTTATTTTAATAGATGATTACGGGCTTTTAGGGTTCTCAACTATTTAAGAAGATTTATTTTGTGAGCTAACACCACTATGTTGAATTTTGGCGACAAGGAATTTTAAAAAATGTCAATGGAGCATAAAGCATTTGTCTTTGATTACGATACGTTTCTTCAAGAATTGGCTGATATCTTAGTAAATGCACTTGTTCTTAACCAAAGCAACGAATTGATTACCTTTATCGAAAATAATTTTTCATACCTGAAATATCCTGATGAAGGTGAACCTTTAGATTCTTTCTGGAAAAAAACGATCGAGACAAATGACATAAGCCAGTATGGTGATTTTGCAATTACCAAGTATTATAATCCTCAATGTGATATTGGACTTGGTTATGATTGGTTGCCTCTCTATGATATGTTACTCAATGAACTGGATAAAGATATATCTCCCTTGCTAGGTAAAAATTTCGGCATTACAGGAAACTATTTTAACCCTGGCAAAATGGGGTCGTATTTTCAATCTCTTGAGCAAGTGAAGAATAACTTTGAATTGCTTAATTTGTTATTGAATGAAAAAAAAGAGTATTTACCGAATCTAGCTCTTTTAATAAAAATGCTTGCAAATGCTTTAGATTTAGACAAAGGAATTTACATTACTTTTTGATTTTATGCAACAGTCTACAGGTATAAGAAATCTGTTTTAGCAACACAATTCTGCGGATCAACTCAAAGTGAGACTTCTTCAATACTGTCAAAACTTGGCAATGAGTCTTTCACTGCTTCTTCAGTAGATTGGATGCGTAGTTTACCGCCGTAGGCATCGCAACGTTTGGCAAACTGACAAGAATCACAGGTTTTGCTACCTTCCACTACTTGGGGAAACTGCTGGTTATTTTGGTAATTTTCCAACCAATTAGTTAACTGACTTAATAGTTGATTAAGTTTCTTTCCTGTTTGTGCGTGTTGAGCAGTACTGTAATTAAATTTAATATTTTGCGGTTTGCCTTCAGATTGGACAAACCAATAAGTCATGGAAATCTTTTCTGGCAAATAGTCGCTAGTTTCTGCCAATACATACAGATAAAGCCGTGTTTGCCAGTTGGATTCTAACTTGCGTTTGTTGGGTGGTTTAGGATAAGTTTTCCAGTCGAGAATTTGCGCTTGTTGGTTATCTGCAATCAATAAATCATAGATAACTGTGAGCAAATAATCCTGAACTTGCAAGGTTCGGTAGTGTTCGCTTTCACGGAAAGTTTGATTATCAGATGCAGCCGTTAAAATTTCTGGCGCTGCATCGGCAAAACCTAGCATCCAGCTTTGCAGTTGAGCATCTGCTTCCAGGAAACTATCAATTGGCAAACCCATTTCTCGCTGTTGCATTAGCAAGTGAAAACGACTACCCAAAGTGAGCCGTTCTTCTTGTTCTGGATTTGAGGGAGAATTAAGTTTTTCGAGATAGGTATGTTGAAATTTACGCGGACAAGTTTCTAGTAAGTTAAGTTGTCCTTGAGACAGTCGCAATAGTTGAGTGGGAGTTGACAGCATTCTTCTATTTTAGAAGTAAATTATAATCTGCAACTCACCTTTGGCAGACTATCAGTAAAAAATACCTGTTTTTTACTGCCTTCACGTCTGCTATTTCAACTCGTCTCGATCTACCTCATCCTGGCGATCGTCGGAATGTTTGCTTTTTCCTTGGGACTTGATTGAGCCAAAGCTGTAGGCTATAGCTATTTTAACTATGTCAAAATATGCTGGGTGATTAGCTTTGTTAACGATCGCTAAAGAAATTGACCCTGCCACTAAGATGATTAAAAGTGGCGAAAATGTTTCTACCCCAGAGCCGTTGTTGTTGTTAGGCATGATACGATCTCCAAGTGAAAAGATTACGAAGCCTTTAGCTGAACTTCACTCAGCTAAAGGCTATTTATGGTCAGTATGAGTCTCAACCCCAAGACTCGAACATCATGGCGATCGCAAATAGGCAGACTAGGAAAATCGCTATCCTCGCAACCCATGACCGTAGACTTGCAGATAAAAGTATCCCAACGATCGCATTTGCCCCTAAAGTGTGAGACACAACAAAGGCTATTCCCAGCCCCAGCAGCCCCAGCAGAAAATATTTGAGTCCTATACAAAACCACTTGAACAACAGATTATCGTTATCTTTGAGACTGGGTTTCATAGTTTTTTTCCTGTTTTGAAAGTTGAATCTAGGTAGCAGTTTGCGCTCCCCCGACCACACTAAGGAAACAGCGAATCTCCACAGTTTTGCTCCTACCAAGTCAAGATAGACAAAAGTCCTACTCCTGAGTGGTGTGGGAATACCAACAAAGGTGGTTTTGATATTTGCGGCTCATGAAAAATTAAGCTCTTTGATGAATTACCAGGGCAATCTGGATATCAAAAATTAGGCGTTCAATGCGCGTAGTGCGCGTTCTGTGCTTCTAAGCGCATTGAACTCTCGAAATTCCTACAGGCAATTTGTATACTTGCCTTTTTCAGAATTTGCAGTTCCAGTCTTTGCCTTTATGCCTTACTCACTAAGTTTCTTTAATTCACCCGTAACCTTACTAAGTCACCGTGGTTTCTACTGTTAAACTAACTATAAAGTAACTTAGTTTCTAGGTCAAGTAACTTAGTTACTTAGGTCAAGGTAAACTGTAGAGAAAATTATTTAAATAGCATAAGATACTACAAATCCTGCTGAAATTCCCCAATGAATCCTCAGTTTTGGCACTAAAGGACTTTCAAATAAATAAAAATACTCAACCACCTATTGTGAGGTAGGCGTCTCACTTGCTCCTACCCCACAGATAATTTATCCGGCTAGCATCCTGCGGCATGACAGAGAATGCTGACAATTGAACCTTAAGTACTTGGCTAAAAAGGCTCAATTTGATATTGTTGATCGACATATCAGATTGATATATCAAAATGCTGAAGTTGGCAGTATTAGGTTTATTACAGCGAGAGCCTTTAAATGGTTATCGGCTCAAACAGCAACTAGAGATGTTTATGAGTTGCAGTATTTGTGTCAACTATGGCGCGATTTATCCTCTATTGAAGCGCATGGAAGAACAAGGTGAAGTGAGCTTATGTCCAGAACAAGGAGAAGAAGGCGGACATTGTGGAAAAGTATATGAGATTACATCCCTCGGCAAAAACACTTGGTATCAAGAGATGCTGGCATATCCTCATGAAAGCTGGGTGAATATGCGATCGCGATTCCTAATCAAATTTTTTTTCTTTAGCCATTTATTACCGGAAGAACGAGTGCAGTTAATTGAACATCGATTAATGTCATGTCAATTACGCCTTGCAGAGAAGAAAGCAGTTGAAATTAGTGATGATTTATATCAAGCGAAAGTGCAAAGGCGGGCATTTGAAGTCATCAAATCGGAGATTGAGTGGTTAGTTGAGCAACTCCAAACAGAACAACTGCAATTAGCTCAAACGCCAACCTCAATAATGAGTAATGAGTAATGAGTGATGAGTGATGAGTAATGAGTGATGAGTGATGAGTAGAACAGCTTTAACACCAAAAACTTTTGAAGTATCCTAACTAACTATGTGGATCGTCAAAATTGCTTTACGTCTTCCGTATACATTCGCGATCGCCGCTTTGATGATTGCGATTCTGGGTGCAGTCACGATATTTGGTACACCAGTTGACATTTTTCCGGCAATTAACATTCCGGTTGTCAGCGTAGTTTGGACTTACACTGGTACCACATCTGAGGAAATGGCACAGCGAATCGTCACCATTAGCGAACGCGCTATGACAACAACTGTTGGTGACATCGAACACATTGAGTCTCAATCTTTGAGCGGTGTTAGTGTTGTCAAGGTTTTTTTCCAACCCAACGCTAATATCGCCTCAGCAGTCGCTCAAATTACCTCCGTCAGCCAAACAATTCTCCGCCCTTTGCCACCTGGGATTACACCGCCATTCATCATTCAATACAACGCTTCTTCGGTGCCGATTATCCAGATGAGTGTCAGTAGCAAAACCTTGCCGGAAGAAGCACTCTTCGACTATGCTACCAACTTCGTCCGCACCCAATTAGCAACAGTGCAAGGAGCGAGTGTACCTCTGCCTTATGGTGGTAAACCTCGGCAAATTATGGTTGATATCGATCCCCAAGCGATGTTGGCTAATGGCATTTCTGCTCAAGATGTGACTAATGCTGTCAGTGCCCAAAACCTGGTTTTGCCGGCAGGGGATATGAAAATAGGCGATCGCGATTTCGCCGTCCAAATCAACAATAGTCCAAGTGTGGTGGAAGCCCTCAATGACTTACCGATTAAGCAAGTTAATGGTACTGTCATTTCCATTCGTGATGTCGCACAGGTAAGAGATGGCTTTGGCGTGCAGTCAAATATTGTACGTCAGAATGGCAGGCGATCGAGCTTACTTAGTATCCTGAAGAGTGGCAATGCCTCAACCATTGATGTGATCGAGCGAGTCAAAAAAACTTTGCCTCGCATCCAATCCACCTTGCCCCCAGAACTGAATTTAGCGTTTTTGTTCGATCAATCTATATTTGTGAAAGCTTCTATTGAAGGCGTTCTCAAAGAAGGATTGATTGCAGCCTGTCTCACCGCGCTGATGATTTTGATTTTCCTGGGAAGTTGGCGCAGCACCGTAATTGTAGCCGTATCGATTCCTCTCTCAATGCTGGTTTCAATTATTGTGATGAGTCGTTTGGGACAAACTTTCAACATCATGACCTTAGGTGGATTGTCCTTAGCTGTTGGTATTTTGGTAGATGATGCCACCGTAGAAATTGAAAATATCCATCGAAATCTCGGACAAGGTAAACCCATCAAGCGAGCAATCTTAGATGGGGCGCAGCAAATCGCCACTCCAGCACTTGTAGCAACATTATGTATTTGTATTGTCTTTGTGCCAGTCGTGTTTCTCAGTGGAGTGGCAAAGTACCTATTTGTCCCGCTAGCGATGGCAGTAGTATTTGGAATGCTTGCTTCCTATGTGCTATCTCGGACTGTAGTCCCGACAATGGCAAGCTATCTCCTACCACATGAAGTAGACTGGCATAGAGAAAGCGAGGATGGTAATGGTCATAGCGACAACCATAATATAGATATAGATTCGCCAGTTCAAAACAATAATGGTCATAGCGACAACCACCATACTGATTCGCCAGTCCAAAACAATAATGGTCATAGCGATCGCCACACCCATTCGCTAGTCGAAATCCATGATAATCGCGATCGCCACACCCATTCGCCAGTCCAAAACAATAATGGTCATAGCGATAACCACCAGCAAACAGAAGAGGCAGCAACGACAACTGCCGAACCTGTGAAGAAAGATTGGATATGGCGGTTACACGAAAAGTTTAACCGACAATTTGAGAAGCTTCGCAGTTGGTACTACAACGTCTTGGCCTCAGCATTAAGTCACCGCCGCATAGTCTTTGTGTTATTTGGTGCTTTTATCGTCAGTGCAGGAGTTTTGTTGCCGTTCGTCGGTCAAGACTTTTTCCCTGAAGTCGATGGTGGACAGTTTAGCCTCCATGTTCGAGCCTTACCTGGTACTCGTTTGGAAGAGACAGAAAGAATTGTCAGCCAAGTTGAAGGCGTTATCCGCCAAACTGTACCGAAAGAGAATCTCGCTCTGATTTTGGATAACATCGGCTTACCCACCAGTGGCATTAACCTTACTTATGGCTACAACGGCGCGACAATTGGACAGGCTGATGCTGATATTCTTGTCTCCCTAAAAGAATCTGGTGAAACTTTTTCTTACGTCAAGGAACTCCGCCAGAAATTGAAAGCGACATTTCCCAACTACACTTTCTTTTTTGAGCCGGCTGATATTGTGACTCAAATTCTCAATTTCGGTTTGCCTGCTGCTGTTGACGTGCAAATATCTGGCCCTCTGAAAAACTCAAAAGCCAACTTTGAAATTGCCCAACAAATCGCCGCACGGATGACGCGCATTCCTGGGGCTGTAGATGTACATCTCCAGCAAGTTGTCGATGCTCCCAAATTACGTCTTGATGTCGATCGCACTGAAGCTCAACAATTGGGTATGACCCAGCGTGATGTTGCCAATAGCGTCCTCACTTCCTTAAGTTCAAGCGGTCAAGCTGCAATTAACCAATGGCTCGATCCCAAAAAAGGCGTGAGTTACACCCTGGCTGTACAAGTTCCTCAATATAAACTTGACTCTATTGACAGCCTGAAAAATACGCCAGTTGGCAACGGACAAACTGCACCCCAACTTTTGGGTAATTTGGCTAGTGTCAAACGCGACACAGTGATGCAAGTTGTGAATCACTACAACATTCAGCCAGTTTTCGATATCTACGCTAACGCCTCTGGTCGCGACCTTGGGGGAGTTGCCAGCGATGTAAATCGAATCATCGCTGATTATCAGAAAAAATTGCCTAAGGGAAGTCAGATTAATATCCGTGGGCAAGTGCAAACGATGAACTCTTCCTTTCTGGGACTTGGTTTAGGACTTGTGTTTGCAATTGTGTTGGTTTACTGCTTAATGGTGGTGAACTTCCAATCTTGGCTCGACCCCCTGATTATTATGATGGCATTGCCAAGCGCCTTAGCAGGGATCGTTTGGATGTTGTTTGTTACCCAGACTACTCTAAGCGTCCCTTCATTAATGGGTGCAATTATGAGTATAGGTGTGGCGACATCAAACAGTATTCTAATGATTACTTTTGCAAATGAGCAACGTGCAGAAGGGGAAAATGCCTATAAAGCAGCTCTAGCGGCAGGTCACACGCGGTTGCGTCCGGTGTTGATGACTGCCTTAGCCATGCTCATTGGTATGGTGCCAATGTCTCTCGGTCTTGGTGAAGGTGGCGAACAAAATGCACCTTTGGGTCGCGCTGTAATTGGCGGTTTGTCAGCTGCAACAGTCGCTACTCTGATCTTTGTACCTGTTGTATACAGCATTATGCGCCGTCAACCACCTCGTCCTATCGATGAGGATGATGACGATTTAAATTTCTCAGATCCAAAGACAGCCTACTCGTTGTCATCATCTCAAGGCAAGTCATAGAGAACTACGTTACGTAGGGTAGATTAATTTTTGCAGGTCAATGCAACAAAGGTGCAGGTCAATGCAACAAAGGTGCAGGTCAATGCAACAAAGGTGCAGGTCAATGCAATTAAAGTGCCAGTCGATGCAACAAAGGTGCAGGTCAGAAACTTGTGTGTACACCGTAGGGGAAAGGGGAAAAGGTTAAAGGAAAAGAGTTTTTTCTAAGAAGATGTTTTAAACGTCCTCTGGTCGGTATAAAAACGTTTTAGATCCCCCTAAATCCACGCCACTTGCTCATGGGGGAGACCCCCAAGACCGCAGTGGCTCCCCTTAAAAAGCAGGGCTGTTTCATTCGATCTCTTAAAGATTTTGTCAAGAGTATGAGTCAGAAATTTGCTTGATTGGGGAAAAGAAAAGCTACCACCTCAACGAGTAAATTTAAGTGCGATCGCGATTTTATTGCCCAATCAGATTTTTTAGTCACCTGACTTTTTTGGTTGAAACGCTTGTAAATCAGAGTCTTTTAGGGAATGAAACAGCCCTGCCCTTAAAAAGGGGGACTTTGAGAAAGTTTGCCCCCCTTTTTAAGGGGGGTTGGGGGGATCAACAAGTGCCTAAAATTACAGCCAACCACTTTTAAAACATCCTCTAAGCTGCTTTCCCCTTTACCCCTTACCCGAATGGCACTTCTGCAAGAAGTCTAATAATGGTAATGACTCTAGCTGCTAAATTTCTGCAAATTAAGATAATACAGGACAGTTTACCTATGGATTCTCAGCATCGTCCATCTCCTGATTCTGAACAACAAACGACTTCTAGAAAACAAAAACGCGGCATTGGTGCAATTGGTTGGGCTGTAATTGGTGTTGTTTTTTTTGGTAGCTTACTGGCAAGAGGTATTCTACCCCGGTTAAGCCAAAAGTCAGAATTACAAGCAGCAGTCAAGGAAGCAAGCACTGTACCCTCAGTCAATGTAATCACTCCCCGTCGCGCTACTGGTGCTACCAAAGTGGAACTACCTGGCAGTGTTGTAGCCCAGAATCAAACGACCATCTACGCTCGCAGTACTGGGTATTTACGGCGGTGGTACGCAGATATTGGCGATCGCGTCCGAGCCGGTCAGTTGTTGGCAGAAATTGATTCACCAGACACCGATCAGCAAGTTCTGCAAGCAAAGGCAGAGGTAGTGCAAGCACAAGCCAATGTGTCTCAAACTCGTGCTAATTTAGCTAAAAGTATTTCTGATTTGAAGCAAGCCCGCGCTAATTTATTGATAGCACGTCAGAGTTGGGAGCGCTGGCAAGTTCTTGTCAAAGAAGGTGCAGTACCTCAACAAGATGCAGATACAAAATATGCTACATATCAAGCTAATCTTGCCAGCGTTGAGGCAGCACAAAACACTATTAATTCTGACTCTGCCAATATCAAAGCAGCACAAGCTAACGCCTACGCAAGTCAAGCAAACTTCCAGCGTAATACCGTATTGCAATCTTATAAGAAAGTCACTGCTCCTTTTGCAGGAGTGATTACTGCACGTAACGTCAATACAGGTGTTTTAATTTCAGCAGGTAATGGCAACACCAATACCAGCAACACTAACACTAGCAATAGCAGCCTTTATACTATTGCTGCTTATGACAATCTAAAGGTAAATGTGAGTGTTCCACAGAGTTTATCACAGTCACTTCAAACTGGACAAACAGCACAAATTACAGTTAGAGAGTTACCCCAACGAGTGTTTACGGGTAAAGTAGTGCGTACTAGCAACGCTATAGATCCAACTACTCGCACTTTACTGACACAATTAGAAGTACACAATTCAGACGCGACGCTGCGACCTGGGATGTATGCCAATGTCAAATTTGCCATTAACCGCACCAATCCTCCTTTTGTTGTGCCAGATAGTGTTTTAGTCGTTAATGGCGGAGGTACGCAGGTAGCAACTGTAACCAAAGACAACACAGTGCATTATCAAAAAGTTGCCGTTGGGCGAGATTATGGTACTGAAGTAGAAATTACTTCAGGTCTGACAGGAAATGAATCGCTGATTGCCACTCCTACGGTTGATGAGACAGAGGGTTTGCGCGTGCAGCCAGTTGCACAAACTAAGTAGATCGGCGTAAAGAATTATCGTTGGGAGCAGGGGGGCAGAGGGGCAGGGGAGCAGGGGAGCAGGGGAGCAGGGGAGCAGGGGGAGAATAATAAATTTTTAACTCCTAACTCCTACTCCTAACTCTAACTCCTAAACTCAGCACTCGTTACTCAGCACTGTTTAGGTGAGGTAGACTAAACTCATCCGTGCGATCGCGCACCCCGTCAGAACAAGAACGACAAAGCCCAAGAAAGCATTCTCAAAGCAACAAATGTCTACCTCGAAATATTGAGGGGATAACGGATTGGCAGTAATGTTATCTCACTATGTGAGATAACATTGGTTTGTAATATGTCTTTGTGTGAGTATGAGTGTCATTCCCGAAAACGTTCTTTTGGCTTTTGCCGAAAAACGGTGCTTGTCTAGCAGCGAGATAGAAGTGTTTTTATATGCTGTTGAGGGACAATCGCCAAATGCGATCGCGAAAACATTGGCAATCAGTGCCGAGGCAGTACGCAAAAGATTAAGCGAAGTTTACAAGAAATTTAATGTTACTGGTAGCGGCCCAGGTAAGCTCACTAAGTTACAACAAGTTATAGAATCTGAGTATCAAGCATCTTCACAGACTCAGAAATCCATTACCCAAAACCGTCAAGATTGGGGTGAAGCGCCTGGTGTCTGCTTTTTTCGAGGACGCATAGCAGAATTGTCTCAGTTAACGCAGTGGCTCATTAAGGATAACTGCCAGCTAGTGGCAATATTGGGAATGGGCGGAATCGGCAAAACTGCTTTATCGGTGAAACTGGCAAAGGAAGTTCAGGAGAATTTTGAGTATTTGATTTGGCGGAGTCTCCGCAATGCGCCACCCGTTGCAGAGATGTTAGCAAACCTGATCGGGTTTTTATCTGATGAGAGAGAAACAGATTTGCCGGAAAGCGTAGATGGTAAAGTAACGCTGCTGATTAATTATTTACGAGAGCATCGTTGTCTTGTGGTATTTGATAATACAGAGACAATTTTACAAGAAGGCGATCGCGCCGGACAATATAGACAAGAATACAAAGATTATGGTCAACTAATTAGGCGGGTAGGGGAAGAACCACATCAAAGCTGTTTGCTGCTAACATCTCGTGAAAAACCAAAAGAATTTGCTTCTTTAGAAGGAGAAGCATCACCAGTCAGAACATTATCGTTAATTGGCTTAGGAGAAACAGAAGGGCAAGAAATTCTCCAGGATAAAGGGTTATTTGGCTTACCACAGGAATGGGCCAAGCTAGTTGAGAAGTATTCAGGCAATCCTTTGGCGTTAAAGCTAGTTTCTGAGCCAATTCGGGAGTTATTTGGTGGTGATATCGCTGCCTTTCTAGCTGAAGGAGAGATAATTTTTGGTGACACCCGAAATTTACTACACCAGCAATTTGAGCGGTTGTCAGAGATCGAAAAAGAAATAATTTATTGGCTAGCAATCAAGCGCGAGTTAGTTTCTCTAGACGAATTGCTAAATGATATTGTGCGTCCTTTGACCAAAAGGGAAGTGATGGAAGCGCTAGAATCTCTACGGAGGCGATCGCTAATTGAACAAAGAACAGCACTTTTCACGCTCCAGTCTGTGGTGATGGAATACATCACCGACCAACTGATTGAACAGGTTTGTGACGAAATTACCACTCGTAATATTAGACTATTTATCAGCCATGCTTTAATGGAAGCTACGGCCAAAGATTATATTAGAAACACTCAGATTACCCTGATTATTAAACCAATTATAGATAGGTTATCAACTATTTTTAGATATGCTAAAAATATTGAACATCATCTATATCAAATTTTATTGTCCCTGCGACAAGCTCCCCAAACAGCAGGATATGCAGGTGGAAATCTGTTAAATATTCTTTGTCAACTACAAACTGATTTTAGCGGCTATGACTTTTCAAATCTGACTATTTGGCAAGCATATTTACAAAGTGTGAATTTGCATCGGGTAAATTTTGCCAATACCGATCTAGCTAAATGCGTTTTTTCAGAAACATTAGTTAGTATTTCGTCAGTAGCATTTAGCCCGAATGGAAAACTTTTGGCTACGGGTGATGCTGATGGCAAGACTTACTTGTGGCAAGTTGACGATGGAAAGCTACTTTTTACCTGTATTGGACATAGCAGTTGGGTAAAATCAGTTGCTTTCAGTCCCGATGGTCAAACTTTGGCTAGTGGCAGTGATGACCAAACAGTGAAATTATGGGATGTTCGTGATGGTAAATGTCTGAAAACCTTGCACGGACATGGTAATTGGGTAAGATCGGTTGCCTTTAGTCCCGATGGTCAAACTTTAGCTAGTGGCAGTGAAGACCAAACAATAAAGTTATGGAATGTCCACATCGGCAAATGTCTGATAACTTTGCAGGGAAATACCAATCGAATTATGTCAGTTGCCTTCAGTCCCGATGGTCAAACTTTAGCTAGTTGCAGTGAAAAGCAAACAGTGAAGTTATGGGATGTTCGTGATGGTAAATGTCTGAAAATTTTCCAGGGACATAGCAGTTGGGTAAGATCGGTTGCTTTTAGTTCCGATGGTGAAATTTTAGCTACTGGCAGTGACGACCAAACCGTGAAATTATGGGATCTTCGTGATGGTAAATGTCTGAAAACCTTACAGGGACATACCAATCGGGTTTGGTCGGTTGCCTTTAGTCCCGATGGTCGAACTTTAGCTAGCGGTGGTGACGACCAAACCGTGAAATTATGGGATCTTCGTGATGGTAGATGTCTGAAAACCTTCCAGGGGCATACCAATCGGGTCAGATCGGTTGCTTTCAGTCCCGATGGTCAAACTTTAGCTAGTGGTAGCGAAAACCAAACAGTGAAGCTATGGAATGTCCAGGATGGTAAATCCTTGACAACCTTGCAGGGACATAGCAATCGGGTAAGGTCAGTTGCCTTCAGTCCCGATGGTCAAATTTTAGCTAGCGGCAGTGAAAAGCAAACAGTGAAATTATGGGATGTCCGTAACGATAAATTCCTCAAAATTTTGGAAGGGCATAACAGTTGGGTACGGTCAATTGCCTTCAGTCCTGATGGTCAAATTTTAGCTAGCGGCAGCGAAAAGCAAACAATTAAATTATGGGATGTGCAGACGGGACAATGCCTCAAAAAATTGCAGGAACATACCAATAGAATTAGATCGGTTGCTTTTAGTCCGAATGGTGAAATTTTAGCTAGCGGCAGTGACGACCAAACGGTGAAATTATGGGATATCTACACCGGAAAATGTCTCCAAACCTTGAAAGGGCATACCAGTTGGGTAAGATCGGTTGCCTTTAGTCCCGATGGTCAAACTTTAGCTAGTGGCAGTGAAAACCAAAGAGTCAGGTTATGGGATATTTATACAGGAGAATGTCTCCATATTTTGGAGAGACATAGCAATCGGATCAGGTCAGTTACTTTCAGCCCAGATGGTCAGACTTTAGCTAGTGGCAGTGATGACCAAACCGTGAAGTTATGGGATGTTTTCATGGGCAAGTGCTTCACAACCTTGCAAGAACATACTAATCGAATCTGGTCAGTTGCCTTCAGCCCCGATGGTCAGACTTTAGCTAGTGCCAGTGAAGACCAAACGATAAAATTATGGGATGTCTATAATGGCAAGTGCTTGAAAACCTTACAAGGGGCTAATTGGGTAAAGTCAGTTGCCTTTAGTCCTGATGGGCAAACTCTGATTAGTGGTAGCCAAGATGAGACAATCAAGCTTTGGGATGTATCGACGGGTGAGTGTGTAAGAACACTGCGATCGCCACGACCCTATGAAAAAATGAATATCACCGGGGTTACAGGATTAACCGCAGCGCAGTTAGTGACGCTAAAAGCTTTAGGGGCTGTGGAAGGTGGAGAGCAAAAATAAAAGGTAAAAGAATGAATTTTGCCTTTTTCCTTCATCCTTTTACCTTTTTTATGTACCTGATGCTTATTTCATGTTAGCCCTTGCATCCTTAACTGCGGCAAAGAAAAATAATCCTGTAAGTGGAATGCTTAATACCAGGATAATTGCCGTGGCTGTAAAACCAAAATCTGGCTGTCCGTAACCGAGTTCAAAAATCGAACCAACGGCTGCGATCGCACTTACACAAGAACCACCCAGAAATAAACTGCTTTTTGGAGTTAAATACACTATTGCCCCCCCTATGCTATTGGTTTCACCGCTTGATACGAGAAGCCATTCTTAGATAGCTCCTGGGCTAAAGTCAAGGAGTTTTCTACACGGTCTACAAATACCACGCCGTTAAGGTGATCCATCTCGTGCTGAATGCAGCGTCCCAGGAGGTCATTAGCCTTCAATGTCCGGGGACGACCGTACTCGTCTTTATAAGCGATTTCCACGACTTCGGGGCGTTTCACGTCTAAATATACGTTGGGAATACTTAAGCATCCTTCTTGGGCAACAGAGAGGTCGCGGCTGACTTGTTTGATAGTGGGGTTAATCAACACCAAAGGCTGATTAGCTGCGTTCTCTGGTTCCAGGTCGATGACAATTAGTTGTTTGTGAATTCCTACTTGGGGTGCAGCCAAACCAATGCCATCTTTGCTGTACATAGTTTGCAGCATTTCGCGCACTATTTGGCGAAGTTCGTCATCAACTTTAGAAATCCGCTTTGCAGCTTGACGCAGCACGCGATCGCCTAAATAATGAAGTTCCAAAGGTGGATTTTTTAACTTTTTTTTCTCGACAGCAATTTCAGAGGGCATGAGTCTCGATGGCTAGATGGTGAAAATTCCTACTATTTTCATTCTATCAATCTCAGTTAGAGGATGTTTAAAAAGTCCTGGAGTATACCAAAAACCCAGTTGCCATTCCTCTTTTTGCTTGCCTAACGGCAGGCTGATGCCAAGAGTCAGAAGCTGTGAAACCCTTATTTTATCGTCAGTAAGGTTTGCTAGGGGGTTAGGTCTCCGAGGTTGTATTGTTAGCAATAATACTTTTTAAACATCATCTTAGACGTAGTACCAATCTCCAAAATAATTCTTGTGAAGTCATGTTGTACCAGACTTGGAGCGATCCTTTTATCGAGGCTGACATCATTAAACAGTACTTTTAAATGTGAAATCGATTGTAAGTCGTTTCAGCCTATTTCTGATTCACATCTGATTGCAACTAGGATTCCTATACAATTTTTCTTAGTAAAAATATTTCTCCAATCAATTTCTTATTGATGTAAACCTATATTTAGCAATATTTTCTGGCATCTTCACCACATTCATTGACTAAATATAATAAACACTTAAAACGAAGAGTAACTATCTGTTCGTAAAGAGGGTTCAATTTACATAAAGGTGGAATCTGAAACAGAGTCCGACCAAAAACTTTAACAGTTCTTGCAAAAGGGCAATTGGAAGGAATTATTTTGCACAATAGTCTGGCTAGATTAGAATTATGTATTTCTACGGACTCAAGCTGATAGCGGATTTGGTTTAAGAAGCTATTGTCCAAATTGGCTTTATTTAAGAAGTTCATGATTCAAATTTCCTTCCATCAATCTGTTTCTCCCTATCAAATTACTACGATATCCAGAGAAAAACATCGTATAAATACCAAACTATTTCCCCACTTTTCTGAGGTCAGTTTAAAGAACCGTAGAATTGCTGAGAAACTAGAACAGCTAGCCAATTATTATCAATAACTGTTAGAAGCAATAGTGAGTATATCTGTGGCAAGTGGTATGAATATCGAGTGAATGGTCAAGGCAGCAGGAGGACAGAAGAAGGAAGTAGCAATAGATAAAAGCTGATATATTGGCAAACTTTGCACCATTGACTATAAATAGTGGTGTTATTAACGCAAAAACGCAAAAGCTGAACTTAGTGCTTTGGCGTTAAGTTCAAATTTTGAGGTGATGTGTGTTTAAATCTTTCACGAAACTTGATTATCTGCTGAAAGAAACTTTCCTCGGTTTATTGCGGGGAGGTTGGATGAATTGGGCCGCTGTCAGTACTGTGACGGTGTTACTGTTTTTATTCGGCTTGAGTCTGCAAACTTCTTGGCAAGTCGAAAAACTTCTTTATCAGTTTGGTAGCCAACTAGAAGTCTCAGTTTATCTCGAACCAGATACGCAAATCGAAAGTATTGAGCCACTAATCGCCAAAATGCCAGAAGTGGCGGCGATAAAAACCATTACTAAAGAACAAGCTTGGACTAAGTTAGTTAAGGAAATGAGAATTTCTGATATTGAGGGTGCTACCCAGCAGCTAGGTGAGAATCCTCTGGTTGATGAGATGAAGGTGAAAGCACGTAATTCTCAAGTTGTACCAACCTTAGCAACACAGTTGGCTAAATTACGAGGAGTTGAGACGGTGCAGTATGTCGATGAAGCAGTCAAACGCATTGCCCAGTTGCACCGGGGTCTGAACTGGATTACTTTAACAATTACGATGATTCTGACTTTAACAGCGATCGCAGTGACTACTACCACAATTAGGCTGATTGTCATGGCGCGTCGCCAGGAAATTGAAATTATGCAACTAGTGGGAGCAACTTCTGTTTGGATTTACCTGCCGTTTATTTTACAAGGAATTGCCTTTGGTTTGGTTGGTGGTGCGATCGCTTGGAGTTTCATTTCTGTGATTCAACAGTTTCTCGGTAAGTTGCTAGTCAATCAACCTGAGTTTATCCAAGTCATCACCAACAGAGTGCAACTCACTCCAGCAGAAATTTTATTATTGCCTCTGATTCTTTTGAGTTTCGGTGCAGGTGTAGGATTAATGGGGAGCTTATTTGCTGTCCGACGTTTTGCTAAAGGATAGTCATTAGTCCTTTGTCATTGGTCATTTGTCCTTTGTCATTGGAACTTCGACCTCTGAACTCGGAATTTTGACCTCTGAATTCAGAACTTCAACCTCTGAACTCGGAATTTTGACCTCTGAATTCAGAACTTCAACCTCTGAACTCGGAACTTCGACTTCTGAACTCGGAACTTCAACCTCTGAACTTGGAACTTCGACCTCTGAACTCGGAACTCCGACCTCTGAACTCAGAACTTCGACCTCTAAACCCAAAACTTTGACCTCTAAACTCGAAATTTTCAAAATTTTAAAAGAATAACTGAAGTTTTGCTTGAACGAATATGAAATTAAACCTACATATCAACTTCTTAGGGCTAATCAAATGACCAATGACAAATAACAAATGACTAATGACTAATGACCAATGACAAATAAAAAATCACTATGAAATCACAATGGAAATGTTTTTTGCAAAATCTCGGTGTTTGGGAAGGTTCATTTACGAATTTTTCCCCCCAAGGAACACTTTTGAATGATACTCCTAGTCGTCTTTCCCTAGAAGGTTTGAACAATAACCAGACAGTGCGTTTAACTCTATGCCGTTCTGGACGAGATGATTTAGTTAAAGAATATAGTTCTCTGGGGCGGAGTCTACTATTTTTTGAAAATGGTTCTTTTTCTGAAGGTGTAATTCAGCTAGGGCCATTTTCAGAATTTGGTGGAGAACTCGCTTTTGTTCATGAAAATCGCCGCTTGCGTCTGGTACAACTGTTTGATAATACTGGTCAGCTAAAGGAATTAATCTTAATTCGAGAACATCTAGCTGGAACCCCAGCAGATGAACGTCCAACTTTGCAGATAAATGATTTGTTGGGAGAATGGCAAGGCCAAGCAGTGACAATATATCCAGATTTGCGATCGCCTGATACTTACTCTACAACCTTGAAATTACAACTTGATGATGCTGGGCGATTAATTCAAAGTACCTCTTTTGCAGAACGCACAATTACCTCAACTGCTACTATCAAAGGCCCGATTGTTCTCTTTGACCAAAACCCAGAAAGGCAGGTGCAAGTATTATTTCTACCAGATGGCGCTTCTGCAACATCACCTGTCAAAGTGCAGTTACGCCAACCATTTTTTATAGAAGTGGGTTGGTTAATCCAGCCAAACCTGCGCCAACGGATGATTCGCAGCTACAACGAGAAAGGCGAATGGGTTAGTTTGACTTTAGTTACTGAAGAAAGAAAGCTTTGATATCATCTTTGCTTGATTACTTATCAAATATTTAACTGTTGCCAAAATGTGGGTAATGACAAAGCTTTATTTATGTATATTCAAATAGCTGTAGTTGCGATCGCAGTCATCTTAATAGCTGGAGAAAATCTAGAGGCCGTTGCAGACTCGCAATCTTCTACTGAAGATGGCACTAGTAATATTGTGGCAACCAAACCAACATTAGAGATAGAAGGAGGGTATGCAAAATATGGTGGCTATATCGGATTAACTCCAGTAGATAACCAGTCTACCGAGTTTTCCCAAAGAATTGTCAAAGACATCCAGATTCGTTTTGTTAATAACAAAGATCGATTGCTCGATGACAAAGGTCAGCCGATTAAAGGACGTACTCAAAAAGAGTTTATCATTGGTTTGCTGAAACTCAAACCTGGTGAGGTATTTCGTGAAGATTTACTGGAAGCAGACTTGCAACGATTGCGGAGATTAGAGTCATTTAATGAAGTCAATGTTTATCGCCAAGAAGATGCCAACAGCGTTAATCTCATCTATGAAATTAAAGAGCGTAACTTCCCTTCTCTAATCTTAGGAGGCGGTAGTAACGAAGATGTTGGATTATTCGGTCGGGTGGGTTATAAAGATGAAAATATCAGCGGTCTTAACGATAAATTAGATACAACTGTACAAATCAGCGGTAAAGATGTCCAATTTAATGGTCAGTTTACTAGTCGTTATCGTCCTGAAGAACCAAACCGCTTAGGCTACACCATCAGAGCTTTTCGTAATCGTAATATATCGGGAACCTTCAACGAAGATATCAGATTGTCTAACGGTGACAAAGTACGCGAGGGAAGGTTTGGCGGTTCTGTAGGAGTTTTAAAATCTTTTGATGAGTGGGATGCAGCTATAAGTTTGAACTATACCAGAATTAGCCTACGCGATCGCGACTATAAAGTTGTACAGGTCGATAGTTTAGGGAATCCTTTATCTGTCAGTGGTACTGGTATTGATGACTTATATACAGTATTATTTTCTGTATCCAGAGATCAACGCGATCGCCGAGAAAATCCGACTCAAGGATCGATTCTCACTCTCAGCACAGAACAAGCAATTCCGATTGGATTGGGTAATATTTCTAGCAACCGCCTACAGGGAGATTATATTCAGTATTTACCAGTCAGTTGGATCGGTAAGGGTAGACCAACTGACAATCCAGAAATGTTGGCGATTAATTTACAAATTGGTACGACTATTGGCGACTTTCCACCAGCTGATGCTTTTAATATTGGTGGACTAGATTCTGTCAGGGGTTACGGTTATGGAAAAGTTGCCAGTGGTCGGAGTTATGGTTTAGCTTCTGTGGAATATCGTTTCCCAATTTCTTACTCAATCGGAGGAGTTCTTTTTACTGACTTCGCCTCAGATTTCGGGTCTAGCGAAACCGTGCTAGGAGAACCAGGAGTGCTACGAGATAAACCCGGAAGTGGTTTTGGTTACGGTTTAGGATTGCGCGTCAAGTCATCCTTTGGGCTGATTCGAGGTGATTTAGGAATTAGCGATCGAGGAGAACTTAGATTTGAAGTTACAACAGGTCAGCGATTTTAACGGGTGGCGGAAAAGTTCTAGAAAATTACTGAGGATTAGTTTGTAACACACTCAGGGCTGCTTGAGTGTGTCTAGTCCAAAAGGACATAATCAAGATATTGGAGATTACTTGCACATTTGTAACGTGCGGCGATCGCTAGCTGCGATCGAATTTAACCGATAAAAGTCTTGCAGAGCCAGGGAGTAAGCATAAGAATTTGACTCATCCTCACCAACCTTGGGCAGTCTATTGCTTGTAGCTACCTGATTCGATTGTTCAGAACTGGCTTCATTTGACGAACTATTAACCGTCATTGCCAACTCTCCTGAAGGGTTGATTGTACCCTGAAAACAATTCAACTCTGATTGGGGCATATACAATGCACCCTTTACCTTGTCCTGCTGCTTTTGAAATATGATATAACCTTGACCAAGCTGGTTTGCTTTTGGGGATTGACCATAGAGGTAAATCCCATCTTTTTCAGGAAAACTTGCTTTTGGTAAAACTCCTGCACTTTTTGTAGTTCCCCCATCGCCTGGAACCAGCGCTGTGATTGTAGGTACTGTTTTTCCGCCTCCAGAAGAAGCCGCATTCAGTTGACTTCTTTGCTCTCGAACTTTTCTAAGTTGCGACAAAAGAGAGTTTTCCGAGGTTTTGTGAATCCGAGCCGATGATAATCGAGAATCTGTAAATGATGTTACTTGAGTTTGCTTGGCTAGAAAGCCCAAACCGAGAAGTAAGCCTAAGCCCGCAAGGGGAATTCCCCACTTTCGGGGAGATAATAACTGATGAAGGTTGTTAAGCACCCTACTTCTCCTGTTAAAAAACTAACTAAGTTCTCTAGAACTTACTTACATCATAACCAAGTCTTAATTGTCAAAGACTTTATTCACGATTTATATTACTATTGTCCAAAAAAGAAAACTGTCAAAAACAAAAGTTTTTATTGGATTTCGTTCTACAATCTTAGATTACCATCAGTTAGAGTCTTTATAACAGAAGGCAGGAGGCAGGAGGCAGGGGGCAGGAGGCAGAAGCCAGGAGTAACCCACGTTTAAAAGCGTGAGATTAAAGTAAGAAGAATTGTATCTCGCTACACTCTACTCAATACAATTCTTCTTTGAAAACTAGGTTTTATACCCAGAACTAAAGTTTTCAGATCGTGTCCGGCTAATAGTTATAATTCCCAAATCTACGCAGAAAGCCCAAAAATCCCTCCCTGGTTGTTGAGCATAGTCGAAACACTGCCCCCTGCCTCCTGCCTCCTGCCCCCTGCCTCCTTCAAGAAACTTATATATCTTGTAGCTTTGCCACCATTTCTGCACGCGCCGAAACCTTCAACTTCCGAAACATCCTCTTTAAAGCTTGTTTGACGGAATTTTGCGTAATCCAAAGTTTTTCTCCGATTTCCGCATTCGTTAACCCCTGCGCCACCAAATCGGCAATTTCTAACTCACGCGCTGTTAGAGGACTCACTAAAAGAGAATTGGATATTTTGGGTTTTGTCCGTAGGGTTGCCATTTTTGATGACAAATGAATGCATAAAGCGCTCAAGTCAGCTAAATCGTTACCATTAAAGGCAGGGTTTCCCTTGTCACGTGCCAAGTTAAGGGTTCCTACCAAACGACCATCGCAAACAATTGGCCCAGTCATTACGTGTTCGTGATCGGAACGCGAACAAAAATGCTTCCAGTCTCCTGGCGATAATAATAACTGTTCGTGGGCGGGAGCATGACGCTCAACCACATAGCGTCCCACTGGATTGCTCTCTAAGCATACTGCTGGAATGCCTGGAACATTAATCTCAGTGGTTGGCTGCTCATCAAGGAGATAAATACCCCAATTTTGCACGCCAAAATGCTCGCTAATTTTATCCGTGAGAGCGAGTCTTAACTCTTGCTCATTCTGGACATTAGCGATCGCATGAAATACAGCGTGTAGAGAATTAGCCATAAGTGTACCCAGTTGGGGACTATCCAAGCCTCAACAATTACTTCTATGCTAATACCAAGGAAACTAAAACGCTAATTACAGTAGCGACTAGGAGAAGCACATGACAGTTACACAACTCTCTGCTCAGGAACTTTTCCGGGCTGCTTATGAAAACCGCTATACTTGGGACAAGAATTTCCCTGGTTATACTGCAAATATTACCTATAAGCATGATGATAAAGTGTTTACAGGCAAAGTTATCATCAGTGGCAATCTCAAAGCCGAAGTTTTGGATGTAGATGACGAGTTAGCCCAGAAAGCAATTCATGGTCAAGCCTGGGAGATAGCAATTCACCGCGTCCGCCGCAGCTTTGAAGAAACCCACAGCGCCAATACGTTTAGCTATGGTAAAACTGACGAAACTGGTGCGGTTGAGCTTTTAATGGGTGGTAAGGCTGAGGGCGATAAATACAAAGTCCGCAATAATGAAGTATGTCATGTTCACCGTCTAATCCACGGTACTTACGTGACCATTGACACCTTCAGCAGTCATGACACTGGCGAAGGCTACCTATCTCACAGCTATGACTCTGTGTACCACGATCCCAAAACTGGAGAACAAAAGGGCGGTAGAAGCGAATTTATTGATGAGTATGAAAAAGTTGGTGACTATTTCATCCTAAATCGTCGGGAGATTCGCACCGAAACAGCAGGACAATTTTCTACTCAGGAATTTATTTTCTCTGACATTAAATTGTTGGAACCTGTTGCTGCTTAAGCTGGATTCTGTAATCCAAAAATTAGCGATCGCTCTTGAGTTAAAGGGAGCGATCGCTTTTATTTTTTGGGCATTCCATGTGTCGCTGTAGCTCCTCGTAGACATCGCTCAATCACGTTAAGATACTTAATTAGGTGTTCCTAATCAAGCGGTAATCTAGTTATGAGTCAACTTGAAAACATTCAAGCTGAGTACGAAAAATTCCCTGAAGCATTTGAGAGTGTAATTATTAGCACCGTGAGCGCGCAGTCAATACCCAATGCTAGTTATGCTCCTTTCGTAATGGATGATTCCAAGAATATCTACATTTACGTCAGTGGTCTTTCGACTCATACCAAAAATCTCTATGCCAATCCTCATGTTAGTATCTTGTTTATCGAGGATGAAGCTAAAAGTAATCTAATTTTTGCCCGTCGTCGTTTGAGTTTTGATTGTACGGGAATTTTGATAGAGCGTGAAACTGATAAGTGGAATCAAATTGTTGAGCAATTTCAAGGGCGGTTTGGTGAAATTGTCGAGGTTTTGCGCGGCTTGTCTGACTTTCGGATTTTTCGGCTAACTCCAAGTGAAGGTCGTTTTGTAGTTGGGTTTGGGGGAGCATATCATATTAGCGGTGATAACCTCCATCAACTTGTTCAAATCACAGGAGATGCTGAGAAAAAGCAAGGGTAAATCATGAATTATGGATTGTAATAATTCAGTACCCAGAAGTCAGAAGTTAGAATTTAGAAAGAATCAAGTGTAATTGATACAGCGAATTTCAAGTTAGTGAGGTACATAAGCTAAGTCTAAAAACTAGGTATAAAGCCTGTTTTACTTCTGAATTCTGACTACTGAATTATAAATTATGCTGTATAGTGATTCATCAAATCTTCTCCTGATTCTTGAACTATTCAGATAGATGTATTTTGAATCATTAGTTAGTTTGACTGTATGTAAATTCAAATAAACTAAACTTTTTAATTTTATGCTTCAGTTTCAACCTCCTGGCTTTGGACATAAAGTTATCCATACATCCTTGGGAGCAATGGTTTACTATACCCAAACGAATGCACCTTGGACGATTGCTGACACTGAAGATTTACCCCCACTACTATTTCTCCATAACTTTGGTGGGGGAGCGTCTGCTTATGAATGGTCTAAAGTTTATCCGGCTTTCGCCTCTAATTACCGCATTTTAGCCCCCGATTTAATCGGCTGGGGAGAATCAGCCCATCCAGTGCGGGATTATAAAATTAGGGATTATCTCAGCACGATCGCAGAGTTTATCATCCAAACTTGTCGCCAGCCGGTGACAGTGGTAGCCTCGTCTCTTACAGCCGCTTTTGCTATTCGTCTAGCTATTGTTCAACCCAATTTATTCAAAACACTGTTTTTGGTTTCCCCTTCTGGATTTGATGATTTTGGGCAGGGTGCTGGACGCAGACTTCCGCTTTCGGTAATCAATGCGCCTCTGTTGGACAATTTTATTTACATGCTTGGTGCTGAAAATGAAATTGCAGTCCGAAATTTTTTACAAAGTTTTCTCTTTGCTAAGTCCCAACGAGTATCTCAAGAGATGGTGGAGGCTTATTTAACTTCGGCACAACAAGCTAATGCCAAGTTTGCTGCTTTAGCATTTTTGCGAGGCGATCTTTACTTTGACTTGAGTTTATATATTCAACAACTGGCAATTCCCACCGTCATTTTTTGGGGAGAAAAGGCACAATTTACCAACATCAAATTAGGACAACGCTTGGCAAATTTAAATCCAAGAGCAATTCGAGATTTTTATGCGATCGCAGATGCTGGAATATTACCTCATTTGGAAATACCAGAAGTTTTCATTGGTCTATTGCAGCGGTATCTTGGGGAAGTGGGGAGCAGGGGCAGAGGGGCAGAGGGGCAGAGGGGCAGGGGAGCAGGGGAGCAGGGGAGCAGGGGAGCAGGGGAGCAGGGGAGAATAATTAATGACAAATGACAAATGACAAATGACAAATGACAAATGACTATTTAGAAAGTAACTGTGCGTTTAATGCTTTAGTGATGCGATCGCCAGAAGCTTCTAAGTGAGCTAAGGTGTAAATATCAAGGCTTTCACTTAGTTGTTTAAGTCTAACATCAATGGCTTTTTGGAGTTGGCGCAATTCATACCAAGCCAATGTCCGACCATCTTCAGGTGTATTAGTAGTACCCAACATCATCTGTAACAAAATATTCAGATGTTCCCGTTGCAATGAACGGCGGATGCTAGAAATTGGCTTTGGTTCTCCTGGGGCGAAAACTTCTGTCCAGATGCCTGTTTGCAGGGTGTCGAACAGTTCTGGTATGGAAAGCGCTTCTCCAGGCAGAGTTTTTAATTCTATATCTTGTAACCGATTCAGGCGATCGCTGGCTAATAGCGATCGCAATATCGCACTTTGAAAACTCAAAATGCGATCGTGAATTGGATAATCAAGGCGGTTATTAGGTGCAGAATTGCCCCAGTGTTCCCAACGCGATGGTGCCAGTTGATTGAGCAATTGTGGTGAAAAGCTGAAAGCATCCTTGGCAAATACATACTCTTGCAGCTTTGTCAATGCTTGACGTTGTTTTAAAAGTGAAACTGGTACAAATCCCCAAGCAGCATCATTACTGGTATGGAGACGCCGAAACGATTGTCCACCAATATATTTAGAAAGCAAGGTAGCGTTCCGAAAATAATATTTAAGTACTCTATTAAACTTAAGGCGCAGGTTACTATAGCTTTCTCCTTTCGATAGATAACCGTTATCAAGACGCTGCCACATAAAACGAGCATTATCCATTTGCCACTGCGAATAAAGTAGCACATCACTACTCATATCCCAGACATTTGCCAAAGGATTGATGTCCCAGATATCTTCATCGGTTGCGTAAGATAATTCTGGTTGAGGCGACGCTAGTGCAATCTGGTCTAAAAAACTTTTTTCTGATTCTGGAATAGTTACATCAAGCGCTGTTGATGGAAATCTTTTATAACCATACTCAATTGCCCATTCGTCATAAGGCCCAACAACTCCTGGGAAATAGTCACCTTGCTGTACTCCCTGTGGTGCTATGTTCACAGGTACATAGTCCATCACCGAACCTACTAAACCTTTGGTGTGAGTGATTTCAGTATTATTTAATTCTTGAGGCGCTAACATGGTGCTGCCATGAAAATTGTGGCGCAAACCCAGAGTGTGCCCAACTTCGTGAGCGATGAGAGAACGCAAATATTGATGCACATACTCCTTAATCGTTTCACTACTAGGTGTAGTCTCTGGCAACATTGACAACGCCAGCGCCCCCATAGCTGCTTGATTTGAAGATTCCATACCATAGCAGGACTCTGAGGAGAAAAAGTGAGCAGAGGAAGAGGACGCAAATCTATCCAGGAATTTCCCCGCGTCTTCATGTCCTTTCGGATTTTCTTGACATGAATTTGCCTCCATCAGTGCGTGATATTCTTGCTGAACTAAGCGCACCATATTGGCATCCACAATGATATCTGCATCCAATATTTCTCCGGTGAATGGGTTGACGCGCATCGGCCCTTTGGCAAAACCTGCATCTAAAGAATTGAACCAGCGAATGGTGTTGTAATGTACATCTGCTGGTTTCCAATTAGCATCATCTGGCATTTGCTGCACTTCAATGGCATTTTGAAATCCGGCTTTTTCAAATGCTTTGTTCCACATCAAAACGCCTTCACGAATCGCATCGCGATATTCTAGTGGCACAGCATTTTCAATCCAATACACAATTGGTTTTTTGGGTGGAGATAAGGAGGCATTAGGATCGGATGGTTCTAGATGCCAGCGATTAATGTAACGTACAAATGATTCGCGAGCATTACTGTTAGATAAATCTTGGAAAGTAGTAGTGAAATATCCAACTCTATCATCGGCAAGTCTGGGAATATAACCATTGTTTTCTCTCAACTGAGAAAAGCTGTAGTGTACCTTCAGAGTGAGTGCCCTACTATCGGGTACAGCGATCAAATTTGAGCCTTCTAGTGATGAAAAACCGTAAATCGAATCAATCTCTACGTTTTCTGGGAAGCTGTTAACATCACCAAAATATGACTTGCGTACATCTAAGCGGTAATCAGCTTGTAAAGAATATTTTAATAGAGGAGTTAATCCAGGTAAATCCTGCATTAACAGTGCATTCAGGTCGAGCAGAATATTTTTACTTTTTGGATCGATTGTAGCTATTTCGAGTGAATAAAGAACTGAATCGCTAAATGAGCGAGCAAGCGATCGCTGTTCTGGTATACTATCTGCACGGAATTTTACATTCCGCACAACAAAATGCAATCTATTATTTACTCGTCGAAAGTAAAAAATAAAATCAGAGAGAGGTAATCCACTATAAATCCCACTTTCACCAACGCCTGATTCCAATGTCACTATAGCTAGATAGTCTTTATTTAGCTGCTCTGGCTTAAGTTCTAAAAAAACTTTTCCAGAATCCTCGCTGCAATAAAGTGTGAAGAGTCCCTCTAGCTTATCTACCCGATTAACAATCCCATTAAATCGGCAAAAATCTTCCTTTTTAATCTCAGCAAGATTCTTGTCAGCACTTGCTACGTTTTCAACTAATGGGAGTGTATTTAATTGCTGCACATCAATATTAGAAGTATTTGAAAGTTGGTCTGCTCCTGCATAATCATTTGATAGCAACAAGCTATACAGTACTACTATACAGACTGCTAATTTCCTTATCCAGTATTTCATCCTTTGGCTTTCCACCTGAAGCAGTTTTCGTGTTGAGGAAAAATGTCGAGTAGTTTTTCGTCTGTAAACCCTTCAAATATCTAGGGATTACGATATAAATCTACTCAGTCAGATAAACAATGCCTCTAGTACCGCACAGCAAAAATCCAGCTACCATCTCAATTAACTAGACAAATTGTTCAAGTAACTTACTAAAGGTAGGCAAACTTCCGCCACAGTGTACTAGCCGTAAAAGTCGTGTGACTGTTGATTTTTATTAGTAACTATTTAGGAATTATCCATTAAGCATCTATCTTTTAAAGTTGATAATTTATACAACCAAAGATACATGTTTTTTTTACTTCTATCTGTATTAAAAGCCAAATGTAGCATTAAAAATGTATTTAGTGCTACATTTGGCAGCCAAAGGAATCTCAAGCATGATTTATAAATAAAGAGTAAGACTTATAAGAAAGCTCTTATTGGGCATTTAAATGCTTTTTTAGGATGAATTTTGGAAATTTATCCTAATCTCGACCGTTTTTTTACATCTTCAATTGTTCTCAATGGTCTTCAAAGTGTTATTCCCACACAAAATCAGCTTTTTTGCCTAATTATCGACCTTTTGCTCTAGCCAACCACAAACCAATTTTGAGTGCTTTGCTCTTATTTTGTGTAGAAGCAAAAGCGAGTACACCAATTTATACCGCTTAGGCGATGTCAAAATCAAGCAATATATGAAAAAAATCGTAGTTTACTAAATATTGCAGTTAATACATATCTAGTGAAATTAAATATGCGTTATCCAAAACCCTTGTAGAGACCTAGCATTGCTACATCTTTATATTCTTTTTCACTTCTATAAATGGTTTGATTTAGTTGATTTGCTTGCGGATGATTGGTATAGTCTCATCCCAGATTTTTCATAACTGAGATATGCCTTTTGTTAGAAGGATAATTATTTTTTTATAGTTAATCTTTAATTTGTACTCCAAAAAACAAACAATTAGCATGATAAATTTGATTTCTAGGACTATTAGTCACATCAGTTCCCTGCTTAAAGGACTTCAAATAAAAGGTTTTTTGGCTGTTGTCATAGTTGGTTTTCTAGTGCTGACAACGAATGTTGCTCCTGGGCAAAATAACACAGGCTTAAAGGAAAGAGTTCGCGAACAGATACAGCAAGATGATTCTCAAAGACCGAGAACAATCGGGGAATGGAATAAAGAAGCTCGTGAAACGGAAGGTTCTCCTGGTGAACGACTTAAAAAGATTGGAGGAGAGTCAGCAGAAGCCTTTAAACAATTTGGTTCTGGATACGTAGAAGGTGCTCAAAAAACTGCTAGTGATGTAGGGGACAGTGCAGCACGTACTGGCGAAAAGATCCTTAACTAGTTCGATGCTAAATGCGTTACAATCTTTACCTGGCAATAAGTACTAATAACTTTTCGCCAATAAATGAGTAATATTAGAAAGGGTGGTGTCTAACCAACGAACTCTTCTAATATTTGGGTAACACCCTCACCCTTGATAATAGATTGTAGCGTTTCGTCAATCGCATTAAATATAGGTTTTTAGTAGGGGCGGTACAGCTAGCTGTACCGCCCCTACTGCGTGCTATAATTTTTTGTCCGTTCGATCGCTATTAAACTCGAAGAAGCCCAAAGACTAAACTTTGGGAAGAAATTAAGTGAAGCCAGTGCGGTATTTTCCCTACAGCCCTACGGGCATCCTACGACAGGCGCCAGCATCACAGCCCTTCCTATACATTTCCTACTCCTTGTTGGATGGGTCTGCACTGCAAAATTCATATTAATACCAGATAAAAAATATTTTTCAGTAATACTGAGTAAATTGGTAGAAATAAAGTCAACTATTAAGGCTTGTCATTTGTTATTTACAAGTAGTCAAAGATACTTGATGCAGAAGCATCAGCGTCTTTCTGGAGGGGAGAAAAAATGACAATCAATATAGTTATGTTTGTTTATACCCATTTATATAACTATCCTAAAAAATATATGTATATTTATTTACCATGTTCTTAGTATTTTGAGAACGGGTAAGTAACTGTTGAATAACTGTTTTAAAACGTGAAACAATGAGGAAATAGCTAAGACAGTAAATAAAGAAAGCAGATTGATAATTAGTGATATGAAGCAATCTAAGAGCACGCGAAGGCGGGGACTTGTTCTAACGATCGCTGGGCTAAAGCGTTTACAAGGGGCGATTCTGGCTATAGAAAAGGTAGAAAACAATGGACATCGCTTCACTCTAGAAGATTTAGGCGATCGCATGAAGCTATCTACCAAAACTCTGAACCGATTATGGTCGTTGAATACAGGCGTGGATCAAAAAACCTTGAAATTGTGCTTTAGCGCCTTTAACCTAGAATTATGCAGGGAAGACTATGGAATCCTGAGTGAGCCTAATTATACTGAAGACTATCAAAGTACCTCAATAAGTTTAGACACAGGAGAAAGAAAATTATTTCCGTCTTTATCCTTAGATTATCTTGCAACTCAACACCATAACCAACTCGAAAATCTTTGGTCATACCCAGATGGCCCCGTACCTGTCGATTCCCCCTTCTATGTCGATCGTCCCCCAATCGAGGAACTAGTTTATCGAGAAGTAATTCAACCAGGCTGTGTGATTCGGATTCGAGCACCAAGAGAAATGGGAAAAAGTTCTCTTGTGCTGCGGCTGTTAACCTTTGCTAAAATGCAAAGTTATCGCTCAGTGAACGTGAATTGCAATCAAATCGATTCAAGCTGTCTGACAGACTTAAATAAACTATTGCGTTCTCTTTGTTGGCAAATTGCAACAGAATTAAATATTGACCCTAAGCTAGATGACAACTGGGATGAGGAAATAGGTTGTAAGTTGAGTTGCAGTTTATATTTGCAATCTTATTTGCTCAAGCAGTGCAAAAGTCCAGTAGTTTTAGTGTTAAATGAGGTTGACCGCTTTTTTGAATATCCAGAAATTGCTTCAGAGTTCTTTGGTTTGTTGCGCTCTTGGTATGAAGAAGCACGACAAGATCAAAACTTACAGAAACTAAGGTTAGTGGTAGTTTACTCCACAGAAGTATATGTATCTTTGGATATCAACCGTTCTCCATTTAATATTGGACTACCGATCCGTCTGCCAGAATTTACTGAATACCAAGTAAAATACTTAGCCCTACGACATGGTTTAGATTGGACTTCTGATAACGAAGTTAAGCAACTGATGTCTCTTGTAGGGGGACATCCAGCACTGATTCGGATTGCTCTATATTATCTATGCTGTCAAGGAATGACCTTAGAAGAACTGATCCAAGATGCGATCGCTAACGGTGGCATCTATCGCTATCATCTATGGCGACACTGGGCAATCTTACAAGAAAATCCTAGTTTAGTAAAGGCGTATGTTGACGTTGTAGCGGCAAAGCAAAGTATTTCTCTCAATCCCATTGACGCTCATAAGCTTGAAAGCTTGGGTTTGATCGCTTATGAAAGCGATCGCATCCTACCGCGTTGTGAACTCTACCGTGCTTACTTTAAAAAACAACTAAGTGTTGCTGAATTGGAATATAAATCATTGCAAAAACGTGCTTGAGAAAAAAAACTATTACAGGCTCTTTCTCTGACATTTACGTAATTGCTCTCTGACCCTCTAGGGATTAGAAACAAGGTTCCCAACGAAAAATAATTAATTGTTTGACCAATAAAGCTGATAATCCTCGATATAAAATTTTCCATTATTGGAAGACATTTTGAAAAAGAAGTAATAATCTTCTGGCTCCCAAATACCAAATTCTTGCTCTTGTTCTTGAAAACTAGCTGTCGAACCACTATTAGGGATAGTCATGCCAGCAGTTAGTGTTCCATTTTGTGTTCTCATTAGAAAAATTTCTAGCAGGCAGAAACCCTGTAGTTCAGCAGAATAACGGATTTTGAAACGGATTCTTCCACCATTGCGTAGGGTCTTTTTAATATAAAAATTTTCGGTTTTAATGGTATTACCAGACAGATAAATATCTTGACCTTGTGTTAATATATCAATTTGCCTTTGGTTAAATGAATTCATGATTTTTTCTCCTCCAAAAGAATAGAAGTGATTGATATAATTGCATTATTGGCAAATAAATATTTTTAAAGGTGGGTTCTTTCCTATGCTTTTCAATGTCACGTTTGTATTTTCTCGCTATCTCCAAAAAAATGCAATGACAGTTAAGCCAGTTAAGACAGTTAAGAAGACAGTTAAGAAGATAATTAAAAACTGAATTCTGAAGAGCGATCGCAACCTCTAAAAATAGAGATTAACGCTTCGTCATTTGTATACTAATAATTTTCGCAAACTCGCTATCACTGCGTTCGCGCAACGTAGTGTAGAGAAGACAGTAAACCTCTTGCATAAATCACAAAAAAGAACTTCAAAGAGCCAAAGCTATGCTTTGTCTCTCTCCCCTTAACAAGCTACAGTAGACTTCTTGCATAAATCAAAAAAAGAACCCCACCCCGCCTTTGACTTACGTCAAATTCTCCCCTCCCCGCAGGTGGGCAGGGGCTGGGGGTGGGGTCTTAGAGACTTTTGCATATACACAAGTCGAAAAAAGCTTAATTTCCCATTGTTCTCTTGTTTATCTCGTTCTCATGCAGAACATGGAAATGGCTTATTAGAGGCTGCGGTCTCCTGGTTGGACTGGAGGCAGTAAAGTAACCCACCCACAAGAGGATTACAATGCAGAGCCTTCTAACAAAATTTAATTCATATTTGGTTGCTTCTGTCAATACATAAGTTCTAAATTTAGCCCTATCAAAGATTAACAAGTAATGCTTTTTTATCCACTATTACAATCAAGCTAACATCTATCCAAGGAAATACCTTTTAACAATCATTCAATTTGGCAACAGACTTCTAATTGCTAACTCTTTCATTTGGCACTTGTCAGGCATTATTTTGGCTTGTAACGATCTTCTTTATGATTTTAAGACATCTGTCTTCAGTAGGGTAAAACTTCAAATGTACATTTGATAACATTGCTTAAGAATAAATAAGTAATTGCAATCGGACTTAATCATGACATACACACAAACTAACGATCCAACTATTCGCGAACACGTTCAAGCTTGGCAAAATTTAAATGTAGATCAACAACTTGCTTTGTTTTGGTTTATCTATAAAGAAATGGGGGGTTCAATTACTCCAGCCGCTCCTGGAGCCAGTACTGTTTCTCCAGAAATAGCTGAAGGTTTATTTAATCAAGTTAAGGAATTATCTCACGAACAACAATTACAAGTTCAGCGTGATTTGATTAATAAAGTGGATACCCAAATTTCTCGTGAGTATGGCTCTTTGGGTGATACCACAAAACTCCTATTTTGGTATCGATTATCTCAAGGGATGGATAATGGTACTATCATTCCTGTACCTGATGATTATCAACTTCCTTCCGAAGCTAAAGCGTTGTTTGGCAAAATTCAAGGATTAGAGTTTGAACAGCAGATTACTCTTTTCCGCGATTATGTTTCGCCAATGGGTGCTGAAGCAAAATCAGGTGCTGAAATTTAGCACTTTTGAAGATGGTTAAGGGTATCTATTAAGTTATTTATACCCTTGTTTTAAAGCTTGCTAGATTCGCCAGTCGCTTAATATAAAGCCAAATTTTGATGACTGGCGTATTTAGAAATTTTTATTTCATAACTTTGAGATGTTTATGACTTCTATAAACATCAAATCTTTAGAACCAAGTCTATCAGTATTTGCGAATTTGGATATAAAATCTCGCTTGTTAGTTATAGCGTTACTGTATACTGAAACTACCTCATGAAATTCCAGCGATCGCTGCAATAATTAGCTTGGAAGATTGAGGTGTTAATAAGTTTAAGTTTATTCTAGTCTACTAGCAGAATTAACATCTAAAAACAACGTTGCTTGCGGTTGTTGACGAAGAATAGAAGCTGGACAGTCTGTACCGATATAGCTTTGCAACATATCTTTTACCACATTCGCTTTACGTTTTTCTGGAGCAAGACAGATAATTTTTTTAGCCGAACAAATTGTTGGGATGGTGATAGTAAAAGCATACTGGGGGACAGTTTCTAAGTTCGGAAAGTGACCTGTGCTTACTTGTTGCTGACGGTTCACAGTATCCAGTTTTACCAGTTTCACGCTGTAAGGATCTTGAAAATTTGCTACAGCTGGATCGTTAAAAGCTAAATGTCCATTTTCGCCAACACCAAGACAGCATAAGTCAATCGGTTGTGCTTCCAATAAGTTGGTGTAGCGATCGCACTCTGCTACTGGTTGTAATGTATCACCTTCTATATAGTGAAATTTCTTAGGATTAACCCGTTTCTCTACACGTTCGCGCATATAACGCCGAAAACTAGCAGAATGGTCAGCATTAATTCCCAAATATTCATCTAGATGGAACAGAATAATCCGCGACCAATCTACACCACCCAATGCAATCAAAGCATCAAGAAATTTGAGTTGGGAGTTACCTGTAGCTAACAATACAGCAGCTGTATCTTGAAGATTAAGTACTTGCTGTAGATACTTTTGCACGATTTCGGCAACATCCTCAGCCATTTCGACTTCAGAGTTGTAAATCTGTACTAGTAAATCGTCAACGCGAAAAAAGTTTGTGGCGGCTACCATTTGCTTACGAAGAAGGTTATCAATTATACGGCAGTTTGCCCAGAGGTTTTACCTGTCTGCCCTTATATGCCCTATCCAGTATAGATTTTAGGATTTAGCAGATTAATTTCTGACTCTTGAAATTTTTTTCTCCAGTCCCCAATCCCCGTATTAACGCAGGAACAATCACTAAAGACAAAAAACAATGTAAACTATTTAAATTAAGTTAACAATTATTTACATTTTACCGAAAAATCATGCTGGCTGCAATTCTCTTTGACCTAGACGGCACTATTGTCAACACTGACCCCATACACTACCGAGCTTGGCGGGAAATGCTGTTAAATTACAGCATAGAAATAGATGAAACATTTTATAAATCCCGAATTAGTGGAAGGCTAAATCCAGAAATTGTTAAAGACATTCTGCCACAATTATCAGCAGCAGAAGGGCAACAATTTGCAGACGAAAAAGAGGCGTTGTTTCGCAAACTCGCCCCACATCTCAAACCGCTAAATGGGTTTTCTGAACTACTAGCATGGACAGAAACACATCAATTAAAACGTGCATTAGTAACTAATGCCCCTAGATTAAATGCAGAATTTATGCTAGAGGTTTTGGGTATAAAAGAAGCTTTTCATACAGTTGTTTTAGCGGATGATTGTATTGCAGGTAAACCCGATCCTGTGCCCTACCAAGTTGCCCTGAATAAATTGGGGATTACAGCAGAAGAAGCGATCGCTTTAGAAGACTCTCCCTCCGGTATTCGTTCAGCAGTGGGCGCAGATATCCGCACCATTGGCATCGCCTCTACCCACGATCCGCAAATTTTGCAGTCAATCGGTGCATTTATGGCAATTCCAGACTTTACTGATTTGCAATTGTGGACATTTCTAAACTCACTCATCGAGCCAGATTTAAGTGCGATCGCTTCTAATTTTTGAGGACATTGGGCAGAGGGGAAAGACTTACTATTACTTCTCCTCTGCTCCCCTGCTCCCCTACTCCCCTACTCCCCTGCTCCCCTGCCCCCCTGCCCCCCTGCCCCTCATCCCCCATCCCCAAAAACTCCACTTTTTAACCGAGCCATATCACGCAACGGTGGTGCGCCGAACAAGCGACTGTATTCACGGCTGAACTGTGAAGGGCTTTCATAACCCACATAATGACTAGCTGTCGCCGCATCCATACCTTGTCCCAGCATCAGGCGACGGGCTTGTTGAAGCCTAAGTTGTTTTTGATATTGCAAAGGACTCATGGTGGTAATTGACTTGAAGTGATGATGAAGCGACGAGGGACTCATGCGCGCTTCACGAGCGATCGTATCGATCCGAAATGGTTTTTCGTAGTTCCATTTCAGCCAGTTGATCGCTCTGCTAATTGCTTGGAGTTGTTTATCGACTAAAGCAATTTGTCGCAATCTAGCACTGTGTTCGCCTGATAGCAAACGGTAGAGAATTTCTCGAACAATCAAAGGTGCGAGGATGGCAATATCTTGAGGCGTTTCCAACAATCGTACAAGTCGGATTGCGGCATCAAGCAGTTGCGGGCTAACAGGATTAATAGACAACCCCGGTTCCGATGGTTCCTTCGCTGGAGCGTCTAGTTTTGCCTCCATCATCAGCGTGCTGAGTTCTCCCATATCTAAATCGAGCCGAAGACACAGATATGGAACGCTTGGCGTTGCTTCAATCACTTGACCGACAACAGGCAGATCGATGGATACCACCAAATATTGGTCTTGACCATAAACATACAGATTGTCTGCCAACATTACCTGTTTCTTGCCCTGAGCGACGATGCACAGGGCAGGCTCATGCAAGGCATGGAGAGGCGCAGTAGGTTGTAAGGAACGGATCAGGAATAACCGCTCGATCGCTGTGGGATGCACACCATCTCCATTACTGTTCTGTGCAATCAGAGCGGCTAGCTCGGACTGCTGCTTTCTAACAGCCTGTTCCATAATGTCGTTTGAAATCCTTTATGAAACTAACATTCAGGGCAGCCGCAATCTCTTCAGCCGCTTCGGTCAGCTTATCTTTTTACGATCAACAATAAAGAAAAATGCAGGATTAGGCAAGAATTTCGCAGGTTCAGATTACCGCATCAAGCTTTGATTCTCTTAGATTAAGAGTGTGCTAGAGAATACAACAACTTGGAGATACGATTTTATGACTACCGACCAACAGAAAGTAGTACTAATTACAGGCGCAAGTAGCGGTATCGGTGAGGCGACAGCACGTCTACTCGCTCGTAAGGGCATCCACGTCATCCTGGGCGCACGACGTACGGAACGGCTGGAAACCCTGGTGGCTACAATCCGCTCTGAGGGAGGCTCGGCGGAGTATCAGACCCTTGATGTTACCGATCGCGCCGACTTCCAAGCCTTTGTAGAATTTGCTCAGAGCAAATTTGGCCGCATTGATGTCATCGTTAACAATGCAGGCGTTATGCCGCTCTCGAAGCTAGAAGCGCTGAAGGTTAATGAATGGGACAGGATGATTGACGTGAACATCCGTGGTGTACTCAATGGCATTGCCGCTGGGCTACCGCTGATGAAACGCCAGGGATTTGGCCAGTTCGTCAACCTATCCTCCATCGGCGGACATGCGGTTTGGCCAACCTGCGCCGTTTACTCAGCAACTAAGTTCGCGGTGTTGGCAATTTCGGAGGGGCTGCGTCAGGAAAATACTGACATTCGCGTTACTGTTATTTCGCCGGGCGTAACGGAGTCAGAACTGGCCGATAGCATTACTGATCCCGAAGCTGGCAAAGGTATGCAGGAATTCCGCAAGATTGCGCTTCCGGCTGAAGCGATCGCCAGAGCGATCGCCTTTGCAATCGAGCAACCGGATGATGTTGATGTAAATGAGATAATCGTGCGTCCTACAGGCAGCGTATAGTTACGCAAAGATGCGGATAATTTTCAACCTAACCTAGCAGTCAAACAACTGAGAACCGCTATATGACTACCCAAAATAAAATTCAACCTCGCCAACTTGGTTCTAATGGTTTAACTGTTTTCCCCCTAGCTCTCGGATGCATGGGTATGTCCGGCGTGTACGGTGCAGCAGACGAAAACGAAAGCATTGCAACTATCCAAGCAGCTCTCGATCGCGGGATGACATTACTGGATACTGGCGATTTCTATGCCAGCGGGCACAATGAGATGCTAATTGGTCGAGCAATCAAGGAGCGTCGAGACAAAGCACTGGTTTCGGTGAAATTCGGCGCTTTACGTACTCCCGATGGCGGATGGCTTGGTATAGATGCCCGCCCTGCTTCGGTGAAAAACTTTGTCGCTTATAGTCTTACCCGATTGGGAGTAGACCACATTGACATCTACCGTCCGGCTCGATTAGATCCGCAAGTTCCTATTGAAGACACCATCGGCGCGATCGCCGAGTTAGTCACGGCTGGCTACGTCCGACATATCGGGCTATCGGAAGTGGGAGCAGACACTATCCGCCGCGCCCACGCCATTCACCCCATCAGTGACCTACAAATCGAGTACTCTCTGATTAGCCGTAGTCCTGAGAGCGAGATTTTTCCTGTACTGGAAGAACTTGGTATTGGCGTGACTGCCTATGGCGTGCTATCACGAGGACTGTTGAGTGGCTCCACTCCAGCCACACAGGGAGACTTCCGTGCCTACTTACCACGCTTCAGTAAAGAAAACCTTGCTCAGAATCAACGCTCGATCGAAGAACTAAAGCAAATTGCCGCCGAAAAAGGAGTTCTTCCTTCGCAGCTGGCTATTGCCTGGGTACTTGCAAAAGGCAAAAATATTGTGCCAGTCATCGGCGCACGTAAGCGCACCCAACTTTCCGAATCGTTGGCGGCTCTGGATGTGAATCTATCCCCGGAAGACTTAACCCGCATTGAAGCAGCAATTCCCGCATCTGCGATCGCAGGCACTCGTTATGATGAACATCAAATGCAGATGTTGGACAGCGAACGCTAATGCGATCGACAAAGCAAAGTATGAGAGGGTTTGTAGTAAGCAATTTGCTGCTTAGACAATAAGGACTAAAGTCTTACTACGAGCCTCTACTTATTTTTCAGCCAGAATCGTGTAAATTTCTCGTTTAACTTGCTCTAAAAGCTCTCGCACCCGATTTATCCGCTCCATATTGCCACTACGAGCAACCTGCACCACCGCAGCAGCTAACTCTGTGGCGGCATTCCGCAACTCAATAAACTCTTGGGGCTTACCTGTAACAAAACTTTTGAAGGTATCCCAAGGAGTGTCTGAAGGTTCTTGTTGGGCACGTTCTGCCAATAACTGTTTACCCTCATCCGTAATCGTATAAATCCGTTTGCCTCCTTCCTGTGCGCTCTTGAGATAACCTCCTTCTTCCAACAATTGAAGTGTTGGATAAACTGAGCCAGGACTGAGGCGACGGAAACCGCCGTAGCGAGTTTCCATCTCTTTAATCAGGTCGTAACCATGACTAGGATGCTCGGATAACAATTCCAGCAGAATGAACTTGATGTCACCCCGACGAGTCCGGTGTTCATCTCCCCAACCACGACCAAACATTTCATTATCAAAGCGTTTGTCATGATGTCTACCATGATGCTTGTCATGATGGTTGCCATGTCCAAACCAAGACCTGACAAGCAATGAATCCTCTTCGCTAACTCCTGCCCATGCAGGTGCGCCAAAACGTGACCGAAAATGTCTAAACATAAGTAAATCAAATCTCAAATCAACTTTCTCTAATATACGATATATCGCGTTCTATTCCGATATATCGGAATAGAATTTTGATGAAGATTTATAACGAAAGCAACTTCTACTAGCCAAGAGTCTGCACTTGTTCGACAAAAGACTCTACCCGAATGGCACGAAGAAAGATACAGCCTTTGCTCTGACTGGTTCTCAGCCTCCAGGCTGGGAACCCATTCTGGGAGGCTCCGCCTCCAGTAGCTTGACAAGAGGCAGAGCCTCTTTCAAATACATTCCCCAACTCCAGGCTGGGAACAAGACGACGCAAGCAAGCCTTTGGGCTTTTCTTAGTTGCCATTCGACTCTACCCATTGCAAAAATGCTTACTTAATCTACGGCGTTTACTCGTGGATTAAGTAAGCATTTTTACTTGATTCTAAAGCGATATGTATAACAAAGAGTTCAGTCCACAGATAAAACCCTGTATCTTTACCTGGATTTCTCACAAGTGAGAAATCCAAGGGGTAGGGAGGTGTGGGAGGATGGGGAAGAAGTCTTACCCCCACACTCCCCACACTCCCCACACTCCTCTTCCCCTGAAGCCTACACTATGCGTGAGAAATCCGGGTTTAGATGGTTTGTTTTTTTCGTGTCTTGTCTTTCTAGATAAAATATGTATAAATACGAGATATTTTAGTTAAATAATTTATTGATATCGGTGCTAATTACAGATGTGAATATAAGAATTTATTGCTAGTTAAAATTATTAAAACTAATTTTGTAAATTTATAAAATAGTTTATTTTTTTGTATAGATTGTGAACTTAACTTGGGAATACTAAGTGTAAGAAAAGTTAAAATTATACATAAGTTTATAATTGCTTAACTTTTTTACTAGCATTCGCTGCTAAATAATCTAGATTCTTTTTTTGAACCACAGTAGGGAACTAATCGGATTCAATCGAAGCTGACTAAGTTCTTTCAAAACTTTCATTGACCCCAACAACAGTTTATTTACACTTGCTTGATTCATATATCCCGTTTAGTTAAGAATCACTTTAGGTTCAATATTATTCGGATAAGATAACCCCGCCTGGATTTAAGGGAGTGAAGGAAAAAATAGTCTCCCTTTTAAAGAAAGCCAATGTGTTGCGAACTTTCCTAAATTTATAGGAGCAGGTGTCAGCCAAGCTGACTACCAGTTTTCTATTGAAGAAAAGCTAATTAAATATTTTTGTTTTGGTTGAGATAACAATGTTAGGAACTGACGGTGGCGAACGTGGTAGTGGCAGATAGGACGAGTGTAAAGTTCTCTCTCGATTATTTGCAGGAATTTTTGAGTGTTGCGGTCAAAAAACCGAAATTCCTCGTACTTTAGGCGGAAGATGAGCTTAAATTGCAGCAATGACTTTGCTAATGGCACAATTGAATGGTGTGAGTTCGACTTGACGAGTGCCTTCATGTCCATAAGTCAAACTCACGCTCAGATAACTATCTGGTTTGTAGGGCAATCGTTCCGCCCATTCAACTGCCACAATTCCTGGTATCACTTCAACACCTTCCCAGTAACTTTCTAAATTTAAGGTTGTGACTTCTTGCGGTTCCAAGCGATATAAATCCAGATGGTAAAGAGGAAAGCGCCCTTCGGTGTACTCATTAATCAGCGTGAAAGTTGGACTGACAATGGGTTCAGCAATTCCTAAACCTTTACCAATGCCTTGAACTAAAGTAGTTTTACCAGCGCCTAAATCACCTTCTAGTAAAATTACACTCCCCGGTGTCAGGGATTCGCCAAGAGTAATACCTAAGCGCAGCGTCGCTTCTGTATCTGCAAGAAAAATTTTCATGATTGAGGTATTGGGCATTACTGATTAGTCTAAACAAATGACAAATGACAAATTTTCATCTTCCTTAATTTTGAATTTTAAATTTTGAATTTTGAATTCCCCGACGGGACTGACTTCTACCGTACCACCGTAATAATACTTGTGCTAGTTTCTCGGGATTGTGACGTACAAAACCTGTTTCATCTTCATACAAAACATTAGCTGGAACAATCCGTCGCCCTAGTTGAGTTACGGCTTCTCTATCGAGAAAAACGGGATGGGAGTTTTGTTGGGCGTAGCGGAGAAGTGATTGCTCCGAAGGGGATTTTTTGTGTATTAATACAGCATCGAATAGTCGTCTTTGTCCGCAAGCAGCATCAATTGCTCTGATGTGATCGGCAACAGTGTAGCCTTCAGTTTCTCCTGGTTGAGTCATGATATTGCAGATATAAATACGGGGGGCATCTGATTGAGCGATCGCATCGGCAATTTCTGGTACTAATAAATTAGGAATTAGGCTTGTATAAAGGCTACCTGGGCCAATAATAATGTAATCAGCTTCTTTAATTGCCTTAATAGCTGCTGGCACCGCCGGAGGATTAGCCGGAATGCAGCCAATTTTGACAATTTTACCGCCAGCTTTAGGAATACTAGACTCCCCCTCAATACGACGACCATCGGCTAATTCTGCCCAGAGGCGAACATCACTGAGAGTTGCTGGTAGTACTTGTCCTCGCACCGCTAGAACTTTAGAACTGGCTGCAACTGCTTGTTCTAAATCTCCAGTAATATCACTCATTGCCGTTAAAAACAAATTGCCAAAACTGTGACCAGTTAACCCATCTCCAGCCCGAAAACGGTATTGAAACAATTCTGTTAATAACTTTTCTTCATCAGCTAGTGCAGCCAAACAATTGCGAATATCCCCTGGTGGTAGCACTCCAAACTCTTGACGCAAACGCCCAGAAGATCCACCATCATCAGCGACAGTAACAATTGCAGTAATATTAGCGCTGTAGGTTTTCAGTCCCCTCAACAACGTAGAAAGTCCCGTACCACCACCAATTACCACTATTTTTGGGCCTCGGTACAATCGACGATGGGCCAGTAAGACATCAATGAGTTCCTCCCCGCCTTCTGCTCTTAGTACCTTAGTAATTGAGCCTACTGTGCGAGTTTGTCCCCAAAGCACCAACAGCAAGCCGCCAAGCAGCACCAAAGGCCCACTGATATAGTTCGGTAAGAGATTGGTTATGACTCCCAAGAAACCTCTAACCAACTCAATCATCCAAAAAATTGGGGTTAGCTTAATCCAAATGGCTAACCCCAAACTCGCCAGCAGTACACCCCCAACACTAATTAACAACCAACGTTTTACCGATAGTCCAGGGGATAACCATTTGAACCACTGGTTAACCCGATAAGTACGAGAGCGCGACTGCTTTTGCAGGGCGTTGAGGGCTTGTCTGAGAAAACCAATTGACATACCTGATTTGGAGCAGTGCTACAAACAATAATTAACAGAAAATTTACACCGCTTGGTTTAAAAGACCAGGCGTGAAACTATTATATTTATCAATCCTATTAGACTAAGAGCAAGTCGTGAACATTGCCAGTATTTCTAGTTAAACAATAACCCTGGCTTGGTAAAAGTGAATTTAATGGAAAAACGAATTTTAGGATTAGATCCAGGACTGGCAATTTTAGGATTTGGGGCAATTAGCTGTACGCAAAATCTCAACAAAGTACCAGAGACTACAGTAAATATGCTGGATTTTGGAGTAATTAAAACGTCAGCAGATGTAGAAATGGGACAGCGCTTATGTACCTTGTTTGATGATTTACACACCGTGATGGAGGAATTTCAACCAGATTTAGTGGCGATCGAGAAACTATTCTTCTATCGTATGTCAAGTACTATCCTGGTTGCACAGGCGCGGGGTATAGTCATTTTAGTGTTGGGGCAGCGTCGTCTTCCTTATGTAGAGTTTACTCCGGCTCAAATTAAACAAGCTTTAACAGGCTATGGCAATGCTGATAAGTCAGAAGTGCAAGAAGCAGTGGCGCGGGAGTTGGATTTAGATGAAATTCCTAAGCCGGATGATGCTGCGGATGCTTTGGCAGTGGCTTTAACGGCTTCTTATCAGCTGTAGGTGTTTTATCAAAGATTTGGGTTTGGGGACATAATGCTTTCTCTAAAAGCCCACGAACCATCACCAATACTGGACTCTCTTTCAGAAAACGCTCAAGGGCTAGTCCTGATAATATTGCTCAATGCGATCGCCTACGGTGGGCGGTTACGCGATCGCAAAAAGTCTTGCTAAATAATTGTAATAATATTTAATATGAGTCTAGGTTGTCTAATTTAGATTAACTATTGCAGAGAAATTCTCTCAGACTGAGTAAAATGACAAATACAACGAGGCAACTATTTTATGGATTAGTTACCCTAGAACTGGAGACTATGTTTTCAGTCCTGAGTTACTTCTGTATTTTGCCTCTGAGGCATACCAATTTAGACTACACCAAATCCTTCATTTAAGAGCTCCCACTAATCATAATGGCTGTGATTGAGAAGAAAAGAACTCGCGATCTGCCCCAAATTAACGAACGAATTCGCTTCCCGAAAATTCGGGTCATTGACACTGACGGTGCCCAACTGGGAATTATGCCCCCACAGGAAGCACTACAACTAGCAGAAGAAAAAGAGCTAGATTTGGTGCTAATCAGCGATAAAGCTGACCCGCCGGTTTGTCGGATTATGGACTACGGGAAATACAAGTTTGAGCAGGAAAAAAAGGCGCGGGAAGCCCGGAAAAAACAGCACACGGCTGATGTCAAAGAAGTTAAGATGCGCTACAAAATAGAAGAACACGACTACAACGTGCGTGTTAAGCAAGCAGAGCGCTTTTTGAAAGATGGCGATAAAGTCAAAGCGACTGTGATGTTCCGGGGTCGAGAAATTCAACACAGCGACCTAGCAGAAGATTTGCTCAAGCGAATGGCAACGGATTTGGAGCCTTTTGGTGAGCTTCAACAAGCGCCTAAAAAAGAAGGACGAAACATGATGATGCTCATCTCGCCTAAAAAATAATTCTCTAACTGTTTAATAGACCAAGTTTGAAAATCCCCTGGCTAGAAGTCGGGGGATTTTTTCATCTTTCATTTGAATGCAATATACGCTTTAAGAGGTTGTTTGAAAAGTCCTCTTCTTGGTAGCAAAACTTTCTAGATCCCCCTAAATCCACGCCAGTTGCTCATGGGGGAAACTCCCATCGCCCTTGGCGTCTCCCCTTGGGAGAAGACCGCACTGGCTCCCCTTAAAAAGGGGGACTTTGATTCCGGTTCCCCCCTTTTTAAGCTATCCATTACCCGGATCTTTCTTAACATTTGCGAGAGTATTGACTCAGTTTTTTATAACCCTGATTCGTTCGTTGTTCATTCTCAATAAAAACGCAGTTTTAGCGAGAAGATTAAAAGCGAATTTGTCAAGTATACCTAAATTCTCAATGTCTAAGAAGGTTATAGAACATGGGTTTCAAGATTGTAAAGAAAGATGTGGGTAACGCATAGCTTTTTAAGGGGGGCTAGGGGGGATCGGTTAGTGCCTAAAATCACAGCCAACCACTTTTCAAACAACCTCTAAGCGCACAGTTAGCTATGCACTCCTACGAAAGCGTTTAAATTTATCTAAAATCGATAGTCCTGAACGCTGAATGGGAAACATAATACTCAGTTGCTCAGGACTTTTGCTATTCCCAAGGAATGGAGAGACAAGGGAGTTAGGAGGACAAGGGGACAAGGAGAGCAAGCAAGGAAGGTATATTTCTTTCCCCCTGCCCCTCTGCCCCCCTGCTCCCCTGCCTCCCCATTGCGCGGTGATACTACCAGAAAATAAAACTGCATGGAATTGAAAAATCACTGGTTGGCTGCAAATAAAGTTGCTTTACCACGACTACTACAGTGGGTGAATCTCCGACCAGAGGAGAGCGAACGAACCCAGATAATGTTTCTTTTTTACACAATCGTATGTGTAGGATTGCGGTGGGCAGAAGACAGTACGGTGGCGCTGTTTTTGGATGAATATGGAACTCATCTACTGCCGTGGATGTATATTGCTAGTGCGGCAATGAGTGCCGGACTGGTTTTTTTATACTCTTGGCTGCAAAAGATTTTTCCCTTACGTCGGGTAATTGTGGCGATCGCACCTTGCATGTTGATGCCATTAGTTTTATTAGTTGTATTACGTTGGGGATATCATTTTTCCTACCTGGCAGTGATTTCGGCATTTCTGCTGCGGCTGTGGGTAGATGCACTTTATGTGGTCAATGACCTCAACACTTCTATTGTCGCCAACCAAATATTTAATATTCGGGAGATTAAACGGACTTACCCACTGGTGAGTAGTGGGCTTTTGGTAGCAGATGTGATCAGTGGCTTTAGTTTGCCTTGGCTAGTGCAATACACCACGCTGAATAAGATCATCCTGATCGCCTGTATCGTGATTTTATTAGGATCGGGGATTCTATTCTATTTAACTCATCACTATCGAGCAGCTTTCCCTGAAACCCCACAAAGACTAGTTCCCGAACAACAAGCTTCACGGGAGCGTTTCATTAAAAGTCCGCTGAAGCGGTATGTCTGGCAGTTGTTTGCTTTTGTGGGGCTGTTGCAAGTTATTGGGTTGTTAATAGATTTTCAGTATCTGCGCGAACTTCAATCCAATTTGAGCGACCGAGAACTTGCGAGCTTTTTGGGTCTTTTTGGTGGGATGTTGGGACTGTGTGAGTTGTTGTTGCAGTGGTTTTTTTCCAGCAGACTTATCGAACGCATGGGGGTATTTTTCACTGCGACGCTTTTACCAATTACCGTCGGCTTTTCACTCCCAGGAGTGCTGGTATTACTGCATTTAATTCCAGCCATGCAATCGCAAAGCTTTTTTTGGGGTTTGATAATTGTCAAATTCTTTGATGAACTTCTGCGCTACACCTTTGTGATGAGTAGCGGCCCCATCCTGTACCAACCGATTCCAGAGGCAATTCGCAGCCGGATGCAGACTTTATCTGGTGGAACTGCCGAAGCGATCGCTACAGGTTTGACAGGAGCGCTAATTTTTGTGACTATCTTGTTTTGTGGGCGGTTTGTACCCGAACCACTACAAAAATGGGTGTTGGTAGCAGAAACCATGCTAATAACTGGCACCTGTTTAACAGTAGTTTGGGAATTGCGATCGCGCTATGTGGAACTGTTAGTCTTGAGTGTGGCGCGGGGTCACTTGAGTGCAAGCAATGTCGGCTTGCGATTTTTCAAACAGGGTGTAGTCAAAGCTTTAGCAGAAAAAGGCAGTGAGGCTGATAAACGCTCTTGCATTGAACTTTTAGCCCAAATTGATTCCCAAGGAGCGGCGGAAGTTTTAGCTCCGCTACTAGTGAAGTTAACCCCAGATTTGCAGCGCCAAAGTTTAGAAGTGATGCTGACGGGAGGTGTAAATCCGGTTTATTTAGCCGCCATCCGTCCTTTGTTAGAAGAATCCCAAGAAACGAACCCCGAAGTTTTTGCTTTAGCGCTGCGCTACGTTTGGCTGGCTGAACCAAACCCCAATTTAAGCCTTTTAGAAGAATACCTGAACCCCCGGCAAAACTCACTCATCCGCGCTACCGCTGCCGCTTTAGTCTTACGCCAGGGAACGCCCATGCAAAAGGTAGTAGCTACTCAAACCATGCGCCGGATGCTGACTCATAAGCAAGAACGGGAACGGGTGAATGGAGTTAGAGCGCTGAGAGAAGCAGTTTATTTGCAGGCATTGCGGATTCATATCCCGAATTTATTACAAGATGAGTCGTTACGGGTGCGCTGTGCCGTATTAGAAATGATTTCAGCCACCCATTTAGAAGAGTACTATTCGGCACTGATTGCAGCACTTTATTACAAATCAACCCGCAGTACAGCCATGTCAGCCCTAGTACGACTAGAAAATGAAGCTTTAGAAATGCTGTTGCGGTTGGCTACCAATATTTACAAACCAGAAGTAGTGCGGATGTATGCTTGGCGTACCATTGCTCAAGTCGGTACCCAGCAAGCATTGGAGACTTTATGGGAAAACTTGGAAATATCCTGGGGTACTACTAGGGATCATATTCTCCGCAGCTTACTAAAAATCCACAAACAACCAGGAATTAAAGGTTTAGTAGATCGATTTTATGAAAGTCGGGTAGAAAATTTAATTAAGCAGGAATTAAAATTTTTAGGTGAAATTTACGCTGCATATATCGACTTCCAAACACTAGACCAAAAAGAAAATCATCAACCCAATGAGAGGATTGTGATTGTCTCTGAATTATTGCAACGCGCCCTTCTAGAATTGGAATTGGATGTGAAAGAGCGGCTGCTACTATTACTGAAATTGCTTTACTCGCCAGAAAAGATGCAGGCAGCAGCATTCAATCTGCGATCGCTCTCAGTGGTAAACTTAGCGCGGGGGTTAGAAATCTTAGAGCATACCGTCACTTTGTCTTCAAAGTCTTTATTGCTGAATATTTTAGACAACCGACCACAGACAGAAAAATTACAATATCTTGTCGAAGCCAAGATTGTAGAATATGAGAACATGATAGTTAGCGATCGCCTCCACAGATTGCTGATGTTAGGTAATTTCCTTTCTGACTGGTGTCTAGCTTGCTGTTTCCATTATGCTCAAGTTACACGCATCCGACTAACCAGCTCTGAGATTTTAGTGAGCTTACGTCATCCCACCGGCTTTGTTAGAGAAGCTGCGATCGCATATTTAAATATGGTTTCATATCGCGTTCTCCTGCAAATCCTCCCCCAGTTACAAAAAGATCCACATCCTTTAGTCTCCGCTCAAGTTAAAGAGTTACTCGAAAAATACCAATTCAAAAATTACAATTGAAAAAACCTCCAATCGCTGTAAAAGTAGAATTAATGCCCAATAACTAATGACAAATACAACTCTTGGAGAGGCTGCGCCAACGGCTTCTCTACGAGACGCTACGCGAACGCGGTAGTTGAGCGCAGCCGAAACTCAGTACAAGTGACAAATGACAAATGACCAATGACAAATGACCAATGACTATTTGTTAACCTGTAAACTGAAGTAAAAATTCAAAGAATATCAGGAATCATGTACGTACTCATTGGTGGAGCAGGCTTAGTGGGGCTAAGTTTAGCGCAAAAACTGGTAGAACTAGGACATACTGTTGCTGTAATTGACATTGACCCTATCGCTTGCCGCTACGCCCGCGAACAAGTAGGAGCAATGGCTTTTGAAGGCAGCGCTGTGAGTACAGAAGTATTGTTAGAAGCGGGGATTCGCAAAGCCGGTTCCTTGGCAGCAGTCCTCAGAAGTGATGCCTTAAACTTGGCAATGGTAACTCTTGCTAAACACTACGGCGTCACCCATATTTTGAGCCGGATGCGCCACCCCGATTTTGCCGAACCACTGCGGATAGCTGGAGCAAACCATATTATCAGTACTGTTGAACTATCAGTTTCAACAATGGTGAACGCCATTGAGTATCCCCAAGTGGAATCAATGATGCATTTTGAGCAGGGACAGATTGAAGTTCTGAAACTTTCCATCCCCAACAATTGCTATGTTGCCGGTCGTAGCGTTGCCGAAATTGCTCAAGATCCCCAATTCCCCACTGGTTCGCTAATTATTGGCTATCAATCTCATCCCCACGAAGATTTGATGATTCCTAACGGCAGTACAATACTGGAACCTCATTCAACTGTGCTGATTGTGACTAAACCAAGATGCTTACATCAAGTCATTGATTTTATTGAACAAAGATGTTGAGCGCAGTTCCTACCTAAACTGTTTATTAGGTAGGGTTAGCTACACATATAAAAAATTGGTGAGTTTTGATGAAGCTGTATAGATATATTTATTTAGCGATCGCTGTTATTATTCTTGCATCTTGTGAATCAACACCCAAGTCACAACCCAATGCCATTCCAGCAACCCCATTGCAAAAAACAGTGACACTGGATCAGAATTTTAAGATAGCCAGCGGTCAAACTATTTATGTTCCGGTCTACTCTCATATCTATCATCACAATCGCCAAGAGGTTTTTGAGTTAGCAGCTACGCTTAGTATTCGGAATACAGATTTGACCAATCCGATTATTGTTACTTCTGTGCGCTACTATAACTCAGAAGGGAAACTAGTTAAACAGTATTTAGAGCGCCCTATTCAACTTGATGCGCTAGCTTCGACAGATTTTTTTATCAATAGAAATGACACCAGTGGAGGTTTAGGCGCAAACTTTATTGTCGAGTGGGTAGCCCAAACAGAAATATCCGAACCGATAGTAGAGGCAGTCATGATTGGCACTGATTTTCAACAAGGAATTTCTTTTATCAGTCCTGGTAGAGTAATTAAAAGTCAAAATAACGATAAGCGATCGCCTTTAAAATAGAAATTTTCAAAAGCTAATTTATCGAACAGAATTCAGGAGTCAGGAGTCAGCATTCAGCACTGAGTATGGTAAAAGGGGCTGTGTGATGCGGCGCTATCGGGAATTGGAGAACAAGGGAGTTAGTAGCCAATAGATAGATAATACTTAGCAATTTTTTTTTTGTAACGAACTTATGTAAAGCTGTAAAAGAAAAATGCCTTGTTAAATCTATGAACATCCATAAAGTCTCTACTACTCCCTTCAGCGACCAAAAGCCTGGTACTTCTGGGCTGCGGAAAGCAGTTAAGGTTTTTCAGCAGCCCCACTACCTGGAAAATTTTGTCCAATCCATCTTCGATTCTGTAGGGGACTTGCAGGGACAAACCATAGTCCTGGGTGGTGATGGTCGTTATTACAATCGCCAAGCCATTCAAATCATTTTGAAAATGGCTGCGGCCAATGGAATTGGGCGGATTAAAGTTGGCCAACGGGGGATTTTGTCTACTCCTGCCACTTCCGCGATTATTCGCAAGTACGAGGCTATTGGTGGCATCATCTTGTCTGCTAGCCATAATCCGGGCGGGCCAAATGGTGACTTTGGCGTGAAATATAACATTAACAACGGCGGCCCAGCGCCGGAAAAGGTGACAGAGGCTATGTACGATCGCAGTAAAGTGATTGATAGCTACCAAATTCTGGAAGCATCAGATGTAGATTTAGAAACTTTGGGTGAGTCACATTTAGGAGAGACGGTAGTTGAGGTGATTGACTCCGTACATGATTATCAAGAGTTAATGGAGTCCCTGTTTGATTTTGAACGGATTCACCAACTGTTGACAAAAGGAAATTTTCGGTTCAGCATCGATGCCTTACATGCGGTGGCTGGCCCTTATGCCCATGCTATTTTCGAGCAACGTTTAGGCGCACCAGTGGGAACTGTGCAAAATGGTACACCCCTAGAAGACTTTGGCGGCGGCCACCCTGACCCAAATCTGGTTTATGCCCATGATTTGGTGGATATTTTGTACGGAGAGAATGCGCCCGACTTTGGGGCAGCTTTTGATGGAGATGGCGATCGCAATATGATCTTAGGGCGTAAGTTCTTTGTCACCCCTAGCGATAGCCTCGCAGTGTTAGCCGCAAACGCCAAGCTAGTCCCTGGTTATAGTGCAGGTTTAGCCGGGGTAGCGCGATCGATGCCTACTAGCCAAGCAGTAGATCGAGTTGCTGCTCAGATTGGGATTGAATCTTATGAAACACCTACTGGGTGGAAGTTTTTCGGCAATCTCTTAGACGCGGGGAAAGCAACTCTGTGCGGTGAAGAAAGTTTTGGTACCGGCTCTAACCATATCCGTGAAAAAGATGGGCTATGGGCTGTCCTGTTTTGGCTGAATATCCTAGCAGTCCGGCAACAATCTGTTGAGCAGATTGTCCGGGAACACTGGCAAACCTATGGACGCAATTATTACTCTCGCCATGACTATGAAGAGATAGAGACAGGTCCAGCCAACACTTTAATAGAAAGACTGCGTTCCTTATTGCCAAATCTTAAAGGCAAGCAATTCGGTAACTATCAAGTTGAATACAGTGATGACTTTAGTTATACCGACCCTGTTGATGGTAGCATTAGCCATCAACAGGGGGTTCGCATTGGCTTTACCGATGGCTCCCGCATTGTCGTGCGACTTTCTGGCACAGGTACTCAAGGTGCAACCCTAAGAGTTTATCTAGAAAGCTACGAGCCAGATCCCGCCAAACATGACCTTGAGCCACAGCAAGCACTTGCTTCTTTGATCGCTATTGCTCAGGAGATAGTCCAGATTCGCGAACTGACAGGACGGGAACAGCCAACTGTAATCACCTAGCACTTTGTTAATACCAACTTGAAAAAAAATGCGACAAATAAACCCTTTGTAGAGACGCGATGAATCGCGTCTTTGCCCAAGGATGTGTTGCAATCATTAATTTAATTGGTATAAGCTAGTTTTGAGGTTTGTAGTAAGAATTTTAGTGCTTAGAAAGTAACGACTAAAGTTCTTACTCTGACCGATCTTTTTTTACCTGAAAACGGTCACAATCCTCTATTATCTCTGCTTCACCTTCTTTGTCACCTCTTCAGAATAACGAAGTTCAAAGGTTCATTGATAAAGCCCAGACTATGCCCCATGCCCAATCCCGATATCCTTAATCATCTTCTAATTTCAGTAATTGTTCATCGAGAGTTTGTATCCGCCCGCGCACAATTTCTTCTGAGAGAATTCGCTTCCGCATTGCCTCATTGAGCGCTCCTTTTTCTGCCAAGAGTAAACGTCGACGAATAGCTTCAAGCTTACTGCTCTTGCCACTTCCACCTTCCACCTCATCAGGGCGACGATTATATAGTTCCCGCAGTGTTTTTTCTGCACCGGCAATTCGTACCTGATAAGCTGAACGCATCTCTTCATAAACGGCTTTTGGTAATACCCCTGATTTCAATAGGCTATCTAATTCATCTTGTGCCGCCTTACCCGTCATCAACTGAGCTTGCAATTCTTCAACCTGTTGTTGAACTTCGGAAAATTTAGATAACTTTAAGCGTTTAACCACCCAAGGCAAACTTAAACCCTGTCCCACTAACGACACCAGCACACAGCCGAAGACTATAGCTATCAAAACTTCTCGCCCTGGCAGTGTTGTAGGTAAACTTAATGCCAGAGCCATTGAGAGTGAACCTTTGATGTTGCCTAAAAACAGTAAATGTTGCCAGCGCAGCGGAATTGGACGGTCAATCAAACGAACTACTGCTAGCAATGGATAGACTGTAAGAACTCGCCCGATTTGATAAGCCAAAACTGCAAGTAGAATTGCAGGTAAAGTTTTCCAGAGTGTTACCAGATTTATTTCTACACCAATTAACAGAAAAATAAAGGTGTTGACAGTGAAACTGGCATATTCCCAGAAACTTAACAAGGTGATGCGGCTAGAAGCAGAAGTATTGCGAGAAAGACCTAAATTTCCAAAAATCAATCCAGCAACAACTACGGCCACAGGGCCTGATACACCCAAAAATTGCCCAACCTGAAAAGTTCCTAATGCAACTGCGACTGTCAGCAAAAGACTGCTAAGAGCATCATCTAAACGGGCGAATACAGGTATACTCAAGTAGCCCAAGACTAACCCCACAACGCAGCCTCCTACAGAGATAAATAGCAGTTGTTGGATTCCCTCTACAAATGTGAGTGAGCCTGTTGAATATACTTGCACGATCAAGTTGAAGGAAACTAGGGCAGCAGCGTCATTGAATAGGGTTTCTCCTTCAACGATGGTGGAAAGCCGGGAGGGTACTGGTATATCCTTAAATACAGCAATCATGGAAACAGTATCAGTGTTGGCCAGAATTACTCCGACAAATAATGCAGGTATCCAATCCAGTCCCAGGACAAATTTCAACAGGACGGCAATAATCGCACTGGAAATCACAGCCCCTGGCCCAGCTAGTAGGGCAATTGGTTTAAAGGTGCTGCGTAGGCGGCTGACATCTGTATTAATACCAGCTTCAAAGATGAGAATTGGCAAGAAAAGATTTAAAACAAGGGTTGGATTTAAACCAATCCGACGAGACAATAACTCAGTGATGGGCAAACCTGCTAATACTAAACCCGTAACATAAGGGATTCCCAACCGCCGGGACAGCAAAGCTACACCTGTAGCCACAACCAAGAGAATAATTGAAACTTTGACTAATTCGGTAACATCCACTATTGCGTTTTAAAGAGTTAGTTTGACTTGACTGATAGATTCTCTCCTCATTCATGCCAAATTAGCAACTTTAACGTGTGGTTTCAGAACTTCTAATTTCCTCGACTTGACCAACTTCAAAAATTAGAGTGAATGGTTGCCCCATCTCTCGTTTAATAAATTCTTCTAATAACTCTACTTGCCGAGGTGTGACAGGTTCTCTTGCCCGGACGCTCAAACGGACTTCTGGGGGATTTGTTAACCAATTAGTATTACTGTTAAGCAACTGCAATCGCCCAAAGGTGACAGTTCTATTTAATAATGCCCGTCGTAAGCTGGTTTCTAGTTGTGCTTGTCGTACAAGTCGGGCAAAGCTGACTCCCAAGGGAATTAAGAGAACAGCTGTCAAAGCCATAGTCCAAATTAGGGGTTGACGCGCCCGCGCCATTGAAGTGTAACCCGCTACCAAGAATGTCACCATACAGGAGAGGGCAATACCTAACAGGTTAGTGAGATAAAGTAGAGTTGCCCCGAAACTGAGTGACCAATTTCCTTGTGCCAAGCCTAACCCAATTACACAAATGGGAGGCATGAGGGCAACAGCGATCGCAGTTCCCGCTAAACTACCAGAGATTTTCGTCTCAACTTTCGCGTAGCCACTAATACCACCAGCCGCTACCGCAATTCCCAAATCTAACAGCGTTGGTCTCGATCGAGCTAACACTTCACTACCATAGCTGGGCAATCCCACCAGCAAACCTAGAGTAAAGGCGATCGCTACCGCTAGGATCGTGCCCACTACTACAGCAATTACACCCCTGCGAAACAAAGTAATATCTGCTTGCAAAGCACCAAAAGCTAAACCGCGAATCGGCAACATTAGGGGGGCAATAATCATCGCGCCAATAATCACGGCCGTACTGTTGGACAATAAACCTAAAGTAGCGATCGCACAGGAGCTAATAATTAAAATTATGTAAGCTGAGTCTAAGGTAGATTCTGCCAGCAAGTCTGTTTGTAGCTGTTGGAGTTGTTCCGGCTGTGAACCCCGACGGCGGAAATTTTTAAACCGGTCTCGAATGTTATTACCCAAGACCTTCCTCCTAAATACTCGGTTAACTGTAAAATATTCAATCTCTGCTGATTAAAGTCTTACATTAAGCTGGTGTCATCTGAAAATAATCAGATGATGATAAATGCAAAATTATACCAAATACCAGGAATTTCTCTATGGTACTTGAATCCGCGATCGCTGAGGAAGTCATTACAAATAATCTCAAGCAGTTTCTGTTGGTACTTTCAGTGTCTTTAGGTGTGGCGACACTACCGCAGATATTTACCTGGTTTCGCCATATACCTTACACCTTATTACTGGTGATTGTCGGGTTAGGTTTGGCGTTGGTGGATGTGCGTTTAGTAACCCTTTCTCCCCAATTAATTTTGTTCATTTTCTTACCACCGCTGCTATTTGAAGCTGCATGGAATTTGAAATGGGTGGAACTGAAGCGAGATTTAGTGCCAATTTGCCTGTATGCAGTGTTCGGTGTAGTAATTGCGATCGCAGGGGTAGCGATCGCTCTCAATCAAGTTGTTGGTATTTCTCTAACTACAGCTTTACTCATTGCAGCCAGTCTATCTGCAACTGACCCTGTTTCTGTCACCGCTTTGTTTCGGGAACTGGGTGTAGATAGTCGTCTCGTCACCTTAATGGAAGGCGAAAGCTTGTTCAATGATGGCATGGCTGTAGTTGCCTTTGGTTTTTTGGTAGCCTTATCTTTGGGAACTGTAGAATTGGAATTCCAGCCAATTTTATTGCAGTTATTTACAGTTGTTGGCATCGGTGTAGCGGTGGGAGCTTTTATCGGATTTGGTATTTCTTACCTTACCCAGCGCTTCGATTTGCCCTTAGTGGAACAATCTTTAACTTTAGTTTCCGCTTATGGGACTTACCTGATTATTGAAGACTTGGGCGGTTCTGGAGTAATTGGAGTTGTCACCACAGGTTTGATTTTAGGCAACTTTGGCTCTCGTATCGGCATGAATCCCCGCACCCGAATTATTGTTTCCGAATTTTGGGAATTTCTGGCATTCTTTGTTAACTCGATTGTCTTCTTGCTAATTGGCGACCAAATACGCTTTGCTAGTTTAGGCGAAAATCTGCAAATCATAATGGTGACAGTCGCAGCAATGATTGTAATGCGGGCAGTTGGTATTTACATTCTCAGCAAATTGAGTACTAGCATCACCAAATTGGACATTTCTTTACCAGACCAAGCTATCCTCTGGTGGGGTGGGTTACGCGGTTCCGTCTCCATTGCGCTGGCATTGAGTGTATCGACGACACTGCCAGAGCGAGAAAAAATCATTGCAACAGTATTTGGAGTAGTTTTATTTACTCTGCTTGTTCAGGGATTGACCATCAAACCTTTACTGGAAAAACTCAATTTGCTTGGTGATGCACCCTTGCGCGAGCAATATTTAGAATTCGTTGCCCGTCATGTAGCTTTAGAACGCGTTCTAGAACACCTCCAGGCAGACCAACGCCCCGGTCTTGACCCAGAATTTCGCCGTTACCAGGAGACACTAATCAAAGGCGAACTTGTAGATTTACGGATGGAAATTGACAAAATGCAGGGTGAATATCCGAATCTTCAAAGCTTTACGACTGAACAATTTCGAGGAGAACTGTTGGCAATTGAGGCAGATACTTATGCAGAATTTGTCAAATCTGGTCGCTTAAATAAAGAATTAGCATCTATGCTTGAGGATGTTTTGCAGAATCAATCTCACTGAAGAAGATATCAAACCTAAAAACCCAGTTTCCTGGTATATCTTTACAGGACTAACGCAAACAATAGGCAAAAAGAATTATTTCCAGGTAGGGGCAATCCATGAATTGCCCCAGAGCGCGTATAGTTCCAATTTGAAAAAAGAATGCAACACATAGACCATTTGTAGAGACGCGATTCATCGCGTCTTTACCCAAGGATGTGTTGCAATCATCAATTGAATTGGTATTAGTTTTGCGTCAGTCCTAATTTTAGTCGAACCCGATAACCCCCGGAATTTCAAGGACAAAATCTGCCCCATATACAGATGCAGGAGTCTGGAATCCTACCTTAACTTCGTCTTGAATCACGCGTTTGCTCACTGCTACGGCCGCTAATGCCGTAAAATCGTATGCTTCCGGCCCTAAGAGCTTTGCAGTTACTTGTTGACCAGTTTCATCCTCAGCAATACCAATTACTCTAACTTGCCCCTTGGCTCGTTCTGCCGCCGTTGGCCCAGTGGGTAGAGTTTTAATTAGACTTGCTAAAGCACTTTGGAATAGAGACGAGTTAAATAACCATCCCAAATACTGGCTCGACTCCATCAGGAAGCGCACAGGATTAGGAAATACGGTATAAACCTCAATATTGGGAATACCCGTACTTTGGAAAGCAGTGATAATATCAGCACGCCAAGGGTTTGTTACCGCTGTCTCGGGCCCATAACCAAAATCAACTTTACGTCTTTTCGATGCTGGGCGAGATGGAATGAGCTTACCTGCTTCTCGGACTACCCCGATATGATGTAAAGTTGGCAGTACCGTATTTGCAGTTCCCTGAGATACACCGCCCACTGTTTCGTAGATTAAAATCAGTCGCGTTGCAACTGCTAGCTTCTGTTTGAGGTAAGCAGCGACACAATCAGTAGGAACAACTCCAAATCCCACACCAGGGAGAAGCATTATCCCTGCACTTTTAGCCTCAGCATCTCGTGCTTGTAGCGCCTGAAATTCAGGTACTTCGCCAGCTATGTCTAAATAATGAGTTTTAGTTTGGAGGCAGGCATCGACAAGTGGCTTTGAGGTTTTGGAGAAAGGCCCGGAGCAATTGATGACAGCAATTATATCTTCAAGAGAGCGAGCGATCGCTTGCGGATCGTCTAAGCCAAAAACCCGAAAGTCCAAACTTAATTCATTGGCTACAATTGCTAGTGAACTTTGATTGCGTCCAGCTAAAATTAATTCCAGTCCGTTATTTTTAGCAGATTCAGCAATGAGTTTTCCAGCATAGCCAGTTGCACCATACAATAACACCCTTGATGTCATTATTATCACCAGCTAGGAGTTGTTCGCAATCTGCTGCCATAACCTGACTTCAGGTGGTTCAACTAAAAATTGTCCTGATTTTTCCCCTAAAGCTTTAATATACGGCTGCTCTAGGTGTTGAGCTAAAATTTCCTGGCTGACCCAGTTTTCATGTAACAGAAACAAAGATGGGTCGTCAACAGATTGGTGCAAATCGTAATTAATACAACCTTCTTCTGCAAGAGTGAGAGCTATTACAGGTTGAAATTCCTGCTTAAAATTGTCTTCCAAACCTTGTTTCACTTTTAGTCGAGCGGTGACAGTTACTTGCTGATTTGACATTTTGATTCCTCTTTTTTACTAAAACTAATTCAAGTATTAATGCTGTTAATAATTTGCGAAGGCTTGAAGTAGTTGTAAGGTATGGGACGAGTTTGATTTCTAATGTCTATTTGCCGTTCTATTTCATGCAAATTCTGTTGGAATTGCACCACAATTTCTTGCGCCAATGGATCGGCAAACTCCTCATCATAAAAACCCAATTTGTCATAGTGGTACGATGTTAAAATCTCAGTCCACATCACCTGGTCGGCAGCTTGTTTAAAGGGAGGAAGTATCTTCATGATAGTTTCCAAGTCCACACCTTTAGTTTCTGGAATTGGGTGATAGGCTGCATAGGGCATATTGGGTACAAAAGCCATATATTCGTACTGAGAAAAATTCAAAGCAGAATGTAGAGGAGCGCAAGTGAATACTACCACACTAATGATTTCAATCAGTTGTTCTAGAGTCTCAATCTTGGCTGGCATTCCCTTGACTCTACCACCATCTTGAGCCACTAATTCTCTAGCCCAATTTTGCAACTCATAGTCATCACTGATATCCTGTGAGGTTTTGTAATAGAGTTGCAAATATTCATACACAAACTTTTCGACAGCATTCCAAATTAATATGCCATCGTCCCGGAAAGGAAAGTGCGGTAAAAGTTCTGGGTCATCCGTTCGACGACTTTTTATTAATCGAGGGAAGGTAAACTTTTCCACACTCCATTCTTCATAAACCTTCGCTACAAATCCAAGAGACTCCGCCAATGAACCTGCCATAAACTCATCAACTGGGCCTCCAGGTTGTAAAAACTGAGTGCGCCCCAAATCGTTATCAAATAGCATAAAACGGAAGTGGGGTTTTAACAGTAAAGCGATGGGATGATTTTCTGCTAGTTGCCGCGCAGTTACAATCGCAAACGGAGCCATAACTGCATGAGTATAGGCGAAATGACTACCCAATTCTTGATGGTTGCCATCAGCAATTTGAACGCAGGTTTTTGCCAAAAACCAATCTAAATGGGGATCATCTGGTGTATAAATCACGCTTTTTGCACCAGAGTCATGATTAATCTGAATGGCAACAGGTACTAGAGAACCACCATTAAAACTATCATTACTTTGCCAATAAAATAGAGCTTGTGGCTTGGGAAGGTACTTTTTAACATTCTCATAGACACCACCTTTAATATCAGATAACAAAGGATAATCTAAGAAATACAGCTTGCCTTCCTTGAGTGCCTTTTCCAAAGTCAATTCTGTACCTGCAACCTTCTGAAAATGTGCATCTGTAACAGCAAAATTATCAGGTAATACATCAATTTTTTGGATAGCTAATGGGTTCGCTCCAGAGAGTCGCTGTTCCGCAAAACAAGAGTCTGTTTTGTAATTTTTTATGACATCGGGTTTTGGTAGGAGTGACAAAAGTTCTTCATATTCTTCCAATTCATCCAATGGGTCTAAGAAGTTTCTGGCTTTAGCAGCTAGCATATTTGGTGCAAGACTTGCCATACTTGCCAAACGTTTAGCAGTATATTCCGCCGAGAATATTTCCTTATGAGGAACTTTATCAATTACTGGTAAAGGAGCTAGATAATCGTAATTAAATCTGTACTCTTCTCGATTTTTATCTAGCCAATTGATTCGGACATTAACATCAGGATCTTTTTGTGGTAAATATGGTTTCACAATTATCTCCAATTCAGTTTTTTAGCGTTTGGTAGTAAACGATCGACATCAGAAAGTTGCTAAATGCTAATGTGATTTAGCAAACAAGTTTCATTACAGAGTTTTTAGATACTCAATCAAGGCTTTTTTATTCTCATCAGATAAATCAGTGCCATAAATATGTCCCTGACTTGAATTAGCAGTTACCGTCGTATCGTATTTAAAACCTATAGCTTTGGCTTCATCTCCCTCAGTAATAAAGCCAACTTTTTTCGGGTCGTAGACATCATATCCTCGATAGAAAACTTGAGGACGATTCTCTGGTTTTTCTAACAAATCTTGTAGAGATGGGACTGAACCATTATGTAAATATGGCGCTCTTAACCATAATCCATCTAGAGAAACAGATACATACCCATTAGTTTTACGTAAGTTCTTAAAGTCCCAAGGGTAGCCATCACCAAAATGATTGTAAGTATCCGCTCCTTCTTGCGTCCACATATCTAACCGATGGCGGTCAGTTCCCACTTCATCCACGGGGATAACAGTACCCGTTCTTTCACCACCAAAAGCGTGACAAGATGCACAAGTATTAGCAAAAATTTGACTTCCTTTTGCAGCCACTTGCTCATCAATCGCAAATGGATATTTAGGAGGTGGTAGTTCTTGAATAAAATCTTCTACTCGTTGTAAATCGGCTACAGGAAGTGATTTTTTGGTTGCACCGTCACCAATTGCTCCAGTTTGAACAGTTTCTGTTAGTGAAGTTTCTAACCCATCCCAATGGAGTGCAAACCCTTTGTGCATCTTTTGATTCCAAAGAGGCATCATATCAGAGTTGCCAATAGTGTTATCTTTGGGCAACTTTAAAGTATTGAATTTTACAGGATTAAAAGGATCAATTCGACCAGGGCCCCAGTTAGGACGAGAATCTGTCCAACTATAGTCTTCTTTTTGTTGCAGCAGTGCTTTCTTAGTTTGAGGAATTAGCACATAGCGATAAAGTAAATTTTCTAACCAGGAAAGGTTGTAATTATATTTGATTTCGTCAAGGATATAATCTGCTGTAAATCTGGCATCACCAGCAGTTGCGCTCAAAAATCGTAAATAGCCTTGCGAATCAAACTTATTAGCAGGAGCAGCGGCCACAATTGTGGGTTTATCTTTCTCTGTTTTTCTATAGGTAGCAGTATGGCAAACAGCGCAAGTTATACCGACGCGAGGGAAGCCAATGGTTTTTTTCGTAAACCCAACTGGCATTTCTTTACCCTCTTCCCATGTGATTCCCAAGGAAGTATAACCACCTGATCCTGGTAATTTATCAGGGAATATTCGTGGTAGTACCAGCCAAATCCAATAGGGAACACCTTGCGCTTCTTCTGTGCCAATAGAACCATATTTAAAGTGTTCTTCAGGCGATTCATAATATGTGGGAACCTCTCGAAAAAGGTTGTACCATCCCACATACCCAACTACACCAGCTAAAAGGATCGCAATTAAAACAATGCTTGTGATTACCCTACTTATTTTGTCTTTGAGTATTGTCATGGCACTCTTTTGCTCCTTTGCAGAAGAATCTGTTTGTAGTGCAGAAATATATCTACACTAGACTAGGGATAAAATTAGGAGAATTGCTTCACTGGAATTGTAGCGATTGCATTTTGCTACGCATTGCTAGTGTCAGAAGAATTACTTCCGCTAATCCAAAAAACAGGTCTACAAAGGCAATGGATAAAAATCCTTTATCTTGCCCAAAGAAAAGTACTGCACAAATGAAAAATGTCGAGCCAAAAGCTCTTGAAGGAAATATTGATATCCAGGCGGTTGCCTGATATCGGTACGGGTCAAGTGCCCCAGGAATATAAAATGCACTAATAATAAACAACAGCATTCCCGTAGCACGAACCCAGATAATTGGCACTGGTATATGCATTTGAAGGAACGTCAGCATTAATTCTGGAAAGAAGCAAGAGGGAATGACAAAAAGCATATTAACAATAATGCCAACCCAAGTAACGCGACTAAACCATTTAGCGTAATTATTCATTTTTCTCTCCTTTTAAAGCTTTTTCATGTACTCAACTAGTGCATCTTTATCTTCTGTAGGAAGATCGGTACCATATAAATGACCACTGTTACTATTTCCAGGTTTTGTGGTATCGAACTTAAAGTATTGCTTACCGTTTTCTACGCCGACATCAGATACAAAACCAACTTTTGTTCTGTCAATCACATCGTAGCCACGATAGAATTCTTTAGGTCTATTTTCTGGTGTTTCTAGTAAATCCCGTAAGGTGGGAACTGAGCCATTGTGCAAATAAGGGCCGCGTAACCAAACACCATCAAGGGGCATATTTGCATAGCCATCAGTCTTACGGAAATTCTTAAAGCGCCACGGATACCCTGTATACAGAGTATTTTGGTTAGACATCGTTTTGTAGGTATATGAGTCAAGACGATGAGGGTCTGTACCAATTTCTTGAATTGCGACAACTTTGCCTGTATATGCACCACCAAAAGCGTGACAACTAGCACAATTGCTTTCAAAAAGCTGTTCTCCCTTCGCTGCGATCGCTTCGTTAACTTCGTAGGGATATTTTGGTGGTGGTAGTTCCCAAAGCCAATCAGCAACTCTCTGAATTCGAGGCAAATCGATTGTTGTGGGTGTGACTCCAGCGCCTAAAGCCGCACTCTTATTTCGTTCATCAACAGAAGTATTATTACCATCCCAATGTAACTGCAATCCCTCACGGGGTTTTTGATTCCAAACGGAGGGAAAATCAGAAGTACCAATCAGTTCATCCTCACGCAATTTATCCATTGGGAAATGGAATTGAATTGCTTTATAAGGATTAAAAGTATCTACTCTTCCTGGGCCCCAATCTGGTTGTTTTTCAACGAAATCAAGTCGAGATGCCTGATTAATTAGTGCATCTCTAGTTTGAGGAATTGCAATGAAGCGATAAAGTAATTTTTCAATGGGATTAAGACCCCCACTGATTTTTTCAATTTCTGGCAACATCCGGTTAGCAGTAAAGCGCTCATCTACACCAACTGCTGATAAAAATTTGATATATCCCTGCAAATTAACCACATTAGCAGGCATTGTCGTGATGACTTGATGTTCGCTATTAGGGGTATTTCGCAGCGTTCCTGTATGACATACAGCACAATTCAACCCAACTCTATCGATAAAGACTCGGCGTTGCGAAAAACCTATAGGCAAATCTTTGTCAGGTTCTTTGATAAATCCCAGAGAAGTATAACCTTTTCCAGGTAATTTATCTGGGAACAATTCTGGTAAAACTTTCCAAATCCAGTAAGGGATGCCATTGACCGGTTCGCTGCCGATTGAACCATATTTAAAGTGGTTTTCAATATCAGCATAATCCACTGGGGAGTTGGACAAAACAGGCCAAAGGAAAAATACTGCTACTGCTACAATACCTACAATTACAACCCAAATCCGCTGGAAGATTCCCTTGATTGAGGTTGGAAGTAGGGTAGGGTTTGTTTGTTCACTCATGAAACACTCCCCATATTGTCGAGATTATTTCTAAGCGAAATTGTCGATGTGATACGCATCGCTTTTTTATCTAGATAAATTTGCAAACTGAGTTTCATGAAAGACTGACATTACTTCTTCCATCATCTCTTCATAGCTATTGAAGCGATCCTGCTCGTAACAAGCCAAGGGATTTTCAATTACATTTAGCAGACATTTATTGCAATAAGTACAGGGTTTATCTGCCAAGTCTTTACCTGCTTGAAAAGATTTAACTAGGTCATTATTAGCAATTAGGGTACGAGCCATTGTCACTCCATCACAATAGCGATCGCTAATTGCCTGACGAATATAAGAAGCTTGCTGTAAACCACCTGTACATAATACGGGAATATTAACGTGCTTTTTAATTTCTCTGGAATCTAGTAAGTTTCTGCCTTGGTTTTCTATTAGTAACTGCTTGATTTTCGGGTCTTTTACATCATCACCACTAAAAGCTTGAGGAGGCAATTGCTTTTTCACACGATTCCATAAAAAGTTGAAAACTGGATGCAAAAATGCTTTGCGAAATAAAATGTAGTTGCGTGTGGTTTCGACACCACTTGACAACATGGCATCATAAGTTCTGGTAATGACATCAAAATTAAAATCACCAATGGGATTGAGTGGGTGAGGAAATAAGCTACCAGTTGACACATGGACGGCATCAGCCCCAGCTTCTTCTGCCCATTGACAAACTTGAATAGAATCTTCTATGGTATTACCTGGTTTTTCCCAAAAGGTGACGGCGTTGTTATAGTCAACGGCACTAATTTTGAATTGCAAATGAAAGTCGTTGCCTACTTCTTTGCGGATTGCTCTAATTACATCTAGCAAAAACCGCGCTCGATTCTCTAATGAACCACCATATTCATCTTGACGGTCGTTAATTCCAGAACTGAGAAATTGATTAAAAAGATATCCATTAGCACTGTGCAATTCTACTCCGTCCAAACCTGCTTCACGGGCACGTCTAGCACCATCGGCGAAGTATTGGATTGTTTCTTTAATCTCTGTTAATGTCATCGCTTGACACAAAAAGCCGTGGAATGGCTCTGTTTGGCTAGTGGAACTTAAGGCTTTTTTTCCTAAGTTTTCTACACCACCAATATCTTGCTGTCGCCCCGAATGACTTAATTGCAAAATAAATTTACAGTCATATTCGTGGACTCTTTCTCCTACTTTTCGCCAAAAAGGAATGCGCTCATCACAGTTAATGGTGGCGTAATTGGGCATAATTCGTCCCCGAATGGCGACTGGGACAAAGGAACTAATAATTGCTCCTACACCACCACGAGCAAACTTTTCTTCCCAGTTGATTCGGGCTTGAGTACCTGAACCATCATAGTTATCCCATCTGCCAGAAATACTAGAGCGAAATATCCGATTTTTTACTGTGAGATTACGGAATCTCAATGGTTCAAAGATAATATCGTTTTCCATGTGTTCTTCTGTCTTTATCTATTATTTCGGCAATAAAATTAGGCGTCAAAATTATTCGTAGCACTAACAGTCTCGCCAAAGAACTATTATTTCTAGTGTCTCTGGGAGGGTAGTTTTTTATGTCTACAAATCTACAATGGAGGTTTTCGGATGCGATCGCTAAGTATTAAGTTTTTGTTACTTAAATTTACCTACCAAGTTTCAGCATGGATATTTATCCTTATGGGTTTTTACAGTTATATAAAGACTTTTGCCGTTTGTAAAGCTATGGGATTTACACAGCAATTCTTAAAAAAAGTGACAATTTTCGTCTTTGTATTTCTCTTAAAAGGTTAAGGCGACCTTAAAAGTAGCCTCTAACAATTTGTTACAAACATCACTAGGCACGTAGGTAACGGATATAACCATAGCAAATTGGTTATTGAACGCCATTGTAAATTTATAATTTTTTAATTTTTTGATTTAGAAATGTATAAAAGTTTATTGATGACGTTTTACAAATTTGTGTAGTAACTTCATATATAACGAACCTCAGTAAGGTACATTAATCATCAAAATATCCCAAGACTAAATCTGGAAAATGGGAAATTAGTGATGGAGCATTAGTGTACCTCTGCAAATGTGAGGTGCAATGGAAAAGGTTTAGGTGTTACAACCAGAGAGTTTTATGAAAAAGACAAGTCTAATTTTTAAGGGCTGTCTGCTCCTCCTATTCGTGACTGTGTTTATAGTCTGCGGCTTTTATGGAACGCCTACAGCTCTAGCTGATGAGTATAGTGAAACACCTACGTCCATAAGTACTGAGTATTTAGATACGGGTGTATCTGAATACCCTGATAACTGCGAGGGTATCGGTTATCTCCCAGAATACACAAAGGAGAATTTGACAGATGCCGAGAAACGGGGTCGTTGCACTTGGTACTTATGGACTGGCGGTAATTCTAAGTACTATCGCGATTTAGCGAAGCGAACACATGGCGGTGTTGACTTGCTAAAGCTGATTGACTCGCGTATGCATGACGAGCGATTGCAACGTTATGGCGCAATTAACGATCCTGGATGTGAAAAGGCGACAGCACCAGATGAATACGGATTGCTGCTAGATAAATGTAAAGATCCGCTCTCAACTGGCGTAATTGGGTTGCGTAAGTTCCCCAACCCCAACTTCGACTCGGCTAAATGGAACCCTGTTGAATATGCCAAAAACTCACAAATTGAGCCTCCATACGTAATTGGCCAATCTTGCGCCATCTGTCACGTAGCGTTAGATCCCCTCAATCCACCCAAAGACAAAGAACATCCAAAATGGGAAAACCTTGTAGCAGCATTGGGTAATCAGTACATTAAGGAAAATAAATTATTTGCATCCAGCGTTGGAGAAAATAGTTTTGTTAAGCAAGTACTCGATTCTCAAAGACCGGGGACTTCTGATACTTCTCGGATTGCGACCGATCACATCAATAATCCGAATGCGATCAATTCCATTTTTAATTTAGGCGATCGCCCCACATATCCAGAGGTGATGAACGATGGTTCAACCAAGGATGTTAATCATATTCTCAAGGATGGTGCGGACTCTACTGGAGTGGCAAATGCCTCACTACGCGTCTACGTCAACATTGGGATGTGCGGCGATTACTGGACCAGTCTTCATGAGCCTTTATTAGGCAGAACTCCCCAAAAACCTTTTGATATCGAAAAGGCGCGGAAGGAGTGCGAAGGCTGGAGACAGACAGAAGCACGTATGGCTGATGCTGAAGCATTCTTAAAAACCATCAAGCCGATGCACCTGAAAGATGCACCAGATGGCGAACAGTTCTTGACTAAAGATGAAGAAGTTCTCAAACGTGGCAAGCTGGTTTTTGCCAGCACTTGTGCTAGTTGCCATTCCAGCAAAAAGCCTCCTGCTGCGATCGCTGCTGACCCCGAACAGGCTCAAAAATGGTACGAAGAGTCTGTACTCAGTAGTAATTTTCTCGACCACAACTTCTTGTCTGATGACCAGCGTTATCCAGTTACTTTAATTGGAACCAATGCGGCGCGATCGCTAGGGACAAATGCCGCTAAGGGGCATATTTGGGATCAGTTCTCGTCGAAGACGTTCAAAGAACTGCCTTCACCAGGTACTTTGACGCTGTACAACCCTTTAGATGAGAAAAAACCCATCGAATTCAAGATACCTGACGGCGGTTTGGGTTATTACCGTACACCTTCACTAGTGAGCATTTGGGCAACAGCACCACTTCTTCACAACAATACACTAGGACTTTACAACGAAGATCCTTCAGTAAAAGGACGTGTAGAAGCCTATACGGATGCAATGGAAAAGCTGCTGTGGCCTGAAAAGCGTGAGGGAATTATCAGCAGGACATCTAAAGATACCAAATTAGAGCTTCCCCCAGGAGATCCGAATCCGAGATTTAAACTTCCTGTTCCTAAAGGTACACCTGTGAATTTGCTGGCAAGCATCAATATGAGAGAGGCGATTACATCTCTCAATCTCGGCAGCCTTTTCCAAGATTTGAAACCGGGCGGTGGAATTAAGGGTAAGTTAGCACGTGTGCTTTTAAGAGCCAACAAATCTCCTGACTTTGTAGAAGATGAGGGTCATTATTTTGGCTCAAATCTACCAGATGAAGATAAGAAAGCCCTAATTGAGTTCGTGAAAACTTTCTAAGTACAGCTCCCGTGTAAAATCGTAGTGTTTTAAACGCAGAGAATTCGCTACGAATTAATAAAATGTTGTACTAAGACAACTTGTCTTGATATTCTGCACTCGTTCCCAGATTTAACCTGGGAACGAGAAAAAATATTGATTAAATAGCAAGGATATATATGCCGTATTTACCAATCGTCTTCGTTCGTGGATATGCAGGTACAGAAAAAGACGTTGAGCAAACAGTCAACGATCCCTTTTATGGATTTAATAGTGGTTCAACCCATATTCGAGTGGATGAGAAGGAAAATCCCCAGAAGTTTTTTTTCGAGAGTCCATTGCTGCGGCTAATGACCGATCATGGTTATCAACCGATTGTTGACAATCAGAATGTGAGCAATCAGATTAAAAGATTGTCCGGTCAACTTCATCAAACTATTTGGATCTATCGATTTTATGATATATCTACACCTAGCTTTGGCTCCTCAAGTGTAGTTCGACAAGAGATGGAGGAGATAGCTAAGGGTTTAAGAGACTTGATCCAGAATGTCAAAAAAACGACGGGTGCTGATAAAATTTATCTGGTTGCCCACTCGATGGGAGGTCTTGTTTGTCGCAGTTTGATTGAAAAGATTTATCCAGAACAAGGCGAGCAAGCTGCCGATAGCATTGACAAATTCTTTACTTACGCTACACCTCATGGCGGTATTTATTTTGAGGTCGGGGGTGGCTTAATTGAAAACCTTAGAGACAGGTTCCAATTGAATAATTCTGATGACTTTGGCCCCCAGCGGATGTATCAGTATTTAACACCTGGTATAAAGCCAACAACTGAGTTACCCGATAACTTTCAGCTACAACAATTACAAAGCATAGATACTGCATTTTCGCCAAGCCGCGTTTTTTCTCTAATCGGCACGAATGCACATGATTATGAAGAAGCTTTTGGTCTTTCACGCAATCTTGTTGGTGTGAAAAGTGATGGTCTAGTTCAGATTGATAAAGCTTATATCCTTGGATCTCATCGTGCTTATGTTCATCGCTCTCATGGTGGACGTTATGGCATATTGAACTCCGAAGAAGGTTATCAAAACCTGCAACGATTTTTGTTCGGTGATATTCAGGTGAAACTGTCTCTGAGCAATGTTGAGTTACAAGACCTGGACAAGAATTTTTATCAACTGGAAACTAGGGTAGCTTTGCGTGGTCTTCCTATTCCTATATATGAGCAGGCGATCGCTCATTATTGCCCAATTACACAAGAGTTAACCCGAACAGATAAACCTATTCCGCTATTTACAGCTTTCTTAATCCCCAGAAACTCAGTCAATGATGATAATACCTGTAGATATGCCCTGCGTTTAGCACTGCATTCCTTTACAAAACAAGAGACGAATTGGTTACGTGACCATCATCTCGACCAAGTACCTTTGTGGTCTGACTATCTAATTACTGATGTTGCCGAATCAAATAGCACTTATGAGGCTAAATACAGTTGGAATTCTGAAGAAAAAGAGCCAGTAACAAAGTTAAATCCGACTTCCGAATCCAGTCCGGGTATATATGTTGCGTATGTTTCCTTACCTGAACGTGCGCAAAAAGTATTAGGAAGAAATGCGGCGGTTCGCTTGGAAATTTCCCAATGGAAATAAATAAGTGCTTGTTGTGTAATCAGTGATTAGTTGTGTTTACTTAGCATTTATTAATTATTCTTGAGAGAGAATAATCAAGCTTAAAGAACGTTAGGTTAATAATGACTAATAACTAATGATTTATAAAAGACATGTGTGAAAAAGAATGGAGAGATACAGCCTACGTATCTATAAGGTTTCTGGATTAACACATAGTTATTTTCACCAGATGTCTATTTATTTCAAGCTGTTAAGAGAGGAAAATTATGCAGACTAATCGCAAACAAACGGCTCTTATTACTGGTGCATCTGGCGGCATTGGTTATGAATTCGTGAAATTATTTGCTCAAGATGGTTACAATCTTGTGTTGGTAGCTAGAAGCCTGGAAAAATTGAATAAAATTGCCGATGAATTTAAAAAGGAATTTGGCATTGATGTCAAAGTTATTTCCAAGGATTTATCTAACCCATCAGCCCCAGAAGAAATTTTCACGGAGCTAGAACAAGCATCGATTAATATTGATGTGCTGGTGAACAATGCTGGATTTGCTACCTACGGATTATTTAACGAAATTGACCTGAATGCTGAAATGCAATTGCTACAGGTTAATGTTTTATGTCTGACACATTTAACCAAGTTATTTCTCAAAGGTATGGTTAAACGGGGGTCTGGAAAAATATTAAACCTGGCCTCTACTGCTGCTTTTCAACCAGGGCCACTGATGGCAGTATACTACGCTAGTAAAGCTTATGTCTTATCATTTTCAGAAGCGATCGCAAATGAATTAGAAGGTACAGGCGTTTCTGTAACGGCGCTTTGTCCAGGGCCTACCGAATCTGGTTTTCAACAAAGAGCCGCAATGGAAGACTCAAAGTTGGTAAGCGGTCAAAAAATTATGACTGCGGAAACAGTAGCCCAAATCGGCTATCGCGGTCTATTTGAAAACAAAACTGTTGTTGTTCCTGGAATTAAAAATAAGCTACTCGCTGAATCTGTAAGATTTACTCCCAGAAAGCTAGTAACAAAACTAGTCAGAAATATGCAGGAAAGTAAGTAATAAGTAGGTCGGCGTAAATAATTAAGGCAGGGACAAGAAGAATTGGGGACAATGGGAAAACTTGTTGCAAGTTCTCACCTCTTGTCCCCCCTGCCCCTCGGTCACTGAGCGTAGCCGAAGTGCTGCCCCTCTGCCCCCCTGCCCCTCTGCTCCCCTGCCCCCCTGCTTTTTCACTAATCCCCCTGCGGATGCTCATCCCACAAGGTTGTCAGTTCCCGTAAACTTTGATGATTGCCATTGCCCAAAATCAGATGATCTAGTACCGGAATGCCCAAAAGCTGCGCCCCTGCTAATAACTGACGCGTCAATTCTATATCTTCCTGGCTGGGTTCAAGGTTCCCAGAAGGATGGTTGTGGGCAACTATTACCCGCGTTGCGCCTTGACGAATAACCTCTCGAAAAATATCACGGGGAGAGGCTAGGGTTTCGGTTGCCGTGCCAATGGTAATTACTTGCGTACCCAGCAAACGATTCTTGACATCTAACAGCACCACTGCAAAACGTTCTTGTATCTGCCACATCAAATCTTGACTGAGGGTAGCAGCAGCAGCAAGTGGGCTATCAATTAATGTGCCATCATTGGGACGTGATTGAAAGGCGCGTTTACCCAATTCAATTGCTGCTAAAATGCTTGTCGCTTTCGCCGGGCCAACACCAGAAATTTGCATCAACTCAGCAGGGCTAACTTCTCGCAGAACTACCAAAGGATCGCGTTGATGTTTGCCTAATTCGCTCAAGATATATTGTCCCAAACCCACAGCAGACAGTTTTCCTGGCCCTTGACCAGTGCCTAGAAGAATTGCGATTAACTCCGCTGTGGCTAAAATTTTTGCACCATGCGTCATTAATCGCTCACGCGGACGCTCATTTGTAGGTAGGTCGGCAATTCTGAGGCAATAGGTCATATTAAACTAAGAAAATAGCACCACACACACATAGAACTATCCTTAGTTATCCCTTGTTTGCTCTCAAAATCATCTTTATTTGAGAAAATCTTTAATTTTACCCGCCCGCCGTAGGCGATCGCACTTCCACAATCAACCAATAACAAGTTACTCAAGACTATTTGGGAAGAAAGCAGCAGGTGAAATATGAAAAAATTTCGCCAGTTCTTCAATGTGTCTAGTTGTTAATTTACGCTGCTTTTTCAATATGGCCGATATAATAGATTCTGTTTTGAAAATGGGTACTAAATCTTTTTGAAGTAGCCCATTTTCTTCTATCAAAACCTGAAGTAAATCTATTCCATAAATATCAGGCACAGGCTCTTGTGTTTGTTCAAACTCGTAAACTAGAGTGCCTAAAATATTAAGATAATCTTTTTCATCCAATGTTAACGGAGCGCTATCTATCAAAGAATTAATAACTTTTTGGGTAGCAAATAACTCATCATCAGTCTTGATAGGACGAGGAGGAAATGCTTGCAGCAGTTCAATGTAGGTAGGACGTTTATTTAAACCAAGGGTCATTTTTCCATTTGTCTGTATCGTACTCTGTATGAGTTAATACGTTGCGTATAAATACTTTTTGACTTTGATAGTCAATATAGGTAATAAGGCGATACTTGTTTCCTTGAATATTAAAAACTGTAAGCTCACCTACTGGATCGGCAGAGTTAAAAGCTTGGCGAACTTCAAGTAAATTTTGCCACTTGGCTAATTTTGCAACTTTATTCCAACCACGTAAACTAGATTCAGCATCGGGATACTTTTGATAAAAAAGTTTTAGTGCTGTATTGGAAATAATATGCATAATAAATAAAATTTTTCAAAGTAAAGCTCATAGTAATGTTCCTGCAAGTGTTAAAACGTAATTATTTAAACTTAGCAAATTGCTAAGTTTATGTCAAGAGTTTAATGATTAGGTTTTTCGCTTTAGGGACTTCCAAGAAATAAATTATCCATTTTGTGGGGTGGGCATCTTGCCCGCCCTAAATCTGGGACGGGTGGGGACACCCATCCCACAAGAAAATTTGGGATGTTTTTTTATTTGGAAGTCCCTTCCCCCTAACGACAGTAGACTTTCAGTGAAAATATACTTGTTACCAAGTTTAAGAAGTGTAATGGTGTACTTACTGCCATAGGTGATCGCTATGTTCGATGATTTATTCAACAATCTCAAAGGTTTTATTGACTCTAAAATTCAAGAAGTCGGGAACGATCTGCAAAAACGCTTCGGCGTTCCCGAACCCGCAGAGCCATTTGTATTGATTCGTCAATTCACACCTGCCGATTCCACGGTGACAAAGGGATGTATTGCAATTGTCGGAGAAAGTTGGCAAATTGAAGCTTATGACGATAATAATCAGAGCTTTTTTACCAATAGTGCAGATCCTTTGCGAAATGTCATCTTATTTGAAGTTGCAGAACCTGATGTCCAAGAGTGTGTTCTTGCTTGTCAATTTAACGCGAAAGCACTAAACACAGAAAAACCAATTAAAGTTAGTTTAGGTTGGCGGAGAACCGGACAGTGGGGCACAATGAGGGAATTCTGGCCAACAGAAGTTTTAGTAACGGAAGATTTTCAGGCTTATGAAGCGCGTGCCTATTTAAAAAAAGAAGCAGATGCTGCCACAATTCAAATCAGTGTGCAATTTGAGAGTAGTGGCATTCTTCTAATTCGAGATATTGAATTGCTGCAAGCGCCTGTAAAGTAACAATCATGAGCAATACCTGAAATTTGAGTAATTAGTAAAGTACGCTATGTTTGACGAGCTATTCAACAATCTGACAAATTTTATTCTCTCTAAAGCTAAGGAAACCCTTAACGAGCTAGAAAAACCCCTCGCTATTCCCGAACCCGCAGAGCCATTTATATTGATTCGTCGATTCACACCTGCCGATTCCATAGTCACAAAGGGAGGCATTGCAATTGTCGGAGAAAGTTGGCAAATTGAAGCTTATGATAATACTCAGCGCTTTCTAACTAATAGTACAGATCCTTTGCGAAAAGTCATCTTGTTTGAAATTGCAGAACCCCATGTTCAAGAGTGTGTTCTTGCTTGTCACTTTAATGCGAAAGCGCTAAACACAGAAGAATCAATTGCAGTGAGTTTGGGTGTAGGTAGACCACGAGAATCGGGCGGACTGAGAACAACTTCATGGGGTAGAGGAGTTTCACCAGAGGAAAATTTTCAGCCTTACAAAGTGCGTGCCTATTTTAAAAAAGAAGCAGATGCTGCCAAAATCCAAATCATTGTGCAATTTGAGAGTAGTGGTATTCTTCAAATTAAAGATATTGAATTACTGCAAGCCCCCGTCAAGTCACAATTATGAGCATCTGAGTTTAAAATCATAATTATATTACTTTGTCAAGATAGTTTTGAGGGTTTGTAGTAAGGATTTTAATGCTTAGAAAATAAGGACTTTAGTCCTTACTACGAACTTGTTTACTCATCAATTTAAACTTGACAGACTAATAGTGCGTAGTTTACCGCCGTAGGCATCGCATAATTCAACAGTCCAAGACTACACGCGATCGCAAACCATTTAAACCCCTTCATTTTTGCTAATTACTGATAAATTTGCGTTGCTTTCAACATGTGGTAGGTAATGATCAGCTGAGTCAAAGCCAGAGGATAACTTTGCAGTGTTTCTCCAGTTGTACCAGCAATTTTACCCAGTTCTGGATTACTTTCGCGATCGCAAATACTTCGTAAATGGGGCATATCAGAACAAATAATATGCTCTAGCTTATTTACTTGGTCTAAGGTGGCATGACCATCAACTTCTAAGACATCTACAGGCTTACTCATATCCCTGTCTAGCCCCAAGCGGATCGCTGAGTCCAAATTACCATAGCCAGAGCTGATAATCTCGGTAAAATCTGGGTGCGGAATTGTTGGACGAAGTACCAAACGGACATTCAGATGTCCATTACTTTCATCATCGTCCCCGGTGGGTGGATAAAAACTAATGACTATATCAGACCATTGCCGCTGCGGACGGATAAACTCTGCTGAATCTGGTTCGCGCTTTTCTAATTCTGCTAATACCTGTTCATCTGTGTAGCCGCGCTTTTGGGTGTCTCGTTTAACTTTCCACTTAGCGCGTAGTGTTTCTGGGGGTGCTAGGTAAACTTTAACATCGTAGGAATCACGAGCGGCACGGGTAGAATAACCGAGTAATCCTTCAATAATGACGAATTTATTCGGCTTGATATATTGCGGTGGCTCGAATGTGCCGGTTTTATGGCTGTAAACTGGTTTGAGAATTGGCTGTCCTGTGCGTAGCAGCGACAGGTGTTGCTGCATAATATCTAAGTGGTTGCAGTCCGGGTGGAGAGCGGTGATGCCAATATCTGCACGTTGTTGGCGATCGTAACGGTGATAATCATCTGTACAAATGAGCGTGACATTTTCTGGGCCGAGTACCTGAGCGATTCCTCGCGTTAGTGTTGTTTTACCAGCCGCGCTGTCGCCGACAATACCAAGAATTATTGGACGGCTCATCATAACCTCCCACAATAAAAACAACTTTAGTAATAAAATACCCACAATAGTTTTTATTCTAGAAGGGTTTAAGCAAGTAACTCAAACAAAGACTTGGTATGCAATATCTCTACACATAAAATGTTTGTGCGATTGCTTTTTGCATAATAATTACAATCTACATGATTGTTAGAGTTATCTGTACACATAAAATACTAGACATTTCCTGTTAAACCTACTCTCAGCCGCAGATATTCAATTTTGATACAAGCATCCATAACCACATTGAGTCCTGCATCTATAGCTTTTTGTGCTGATGGTTGATGCCAGATACCCAGTTGTGTCCATACAGTTTTCGCATTGATAGAAATTGCTTCATCTACAATTTCTGGCAAGTACTCAGAACGGCGAAATACGTTTACAATATCCACGGCTTCGGGTAATTCCTGGAGTGCAGGATAACTGAGTTGACCTTCAATGTCTTTAATTTGCGGGTTGACGGCATAGACTGTATAGCCTTTTTGTCGCAAGAATTGGGCGATTTGATAACTGGTGCGTTGGGCGAAGCCCTTGCCGTAGGCATCGCGTTTACTCAGAGTGACCCACAACAGCGATTTGACAAATGTGTTATCGCTCTAACCTCTCACGAGTGCTCTATGAAGCATTTGTAATTGGGTGAGGCGCTAGTCTAGCCAATGCCGTAGGTGAACAAGAGATAAAATTTTAATCTGCCAATTGGGTACTCTAACCGCAGAATGCCTTATATTTTTTAGCGATCGCAGAAGTTTTTGGTCTACTGAAATTATACTAATTTTATAGAATAACCGGAAAATATGTTGTAAAAAAAGTTACTATTAGCAGAAAAAGATAACAAAATTCGTAGTTTAGAAACTATGGGAAATACGGCGCTAGAGCGCCCCAGCTTTTATTCAAATGTTGAACAGGTAGGTTTTATGACTAACAATCCAAGTGGAATTTCTCAAAATATGAGTGGTGGTACAATGCATGGCGGGATGCAAGCTGCACAAGGCGACCAAAACCAGCAAAGTATGGAGACTAGTGTAACTGTATCCGATGAAAAACAGCTAACCAAAGAAGATGTTGTTCGGATGCTAGCGCAGATTGAACAATTGGTTGAGTCAACCCCAGAACTACCTCAAGCAGACAAAGAAAAGTCACTCAGGTATCTGGGAGCTGCTAAGGAAGAAGCTCAAGCAACAGAACCTGATAAACAGTTTGCAGCCGATAATCTAAAACGTGTAGCTGCAACGCTGAAAACCACAAGCGAAACTGTGGCATCAACTAAGAGTCTGTGGGAAAATGTCAAACCAGTTTTGAAAGAACTACCGTGTTGGCTGGGTGTTGCTAAAAGTTTCTTTGGGTTTTAGTAAAACGAGCCGATGAATCAGCAACAGCCTTCTGAGAACAATTCTCCTCTCAATCAAAACCTTCAGCAGAGTACCGAAAGCTCTACGCTGGGAGGAGGTATTCAGGGCATTCAAGGGAATGATAATATCCAGTTTCAGGCGATTAATCCCCAGCGAATAATAATAATTAATACACATAGGAAATTAGTACTTGATAACAGTGATAGTTCTAAAGGGTTTGTTCTGAAAAATAATTCACTCAATAATTCTACTTTGCTGCGTCTTACTTCGACACCTGTCAAAGTACTTCCACCAGCCCTTACTCGCTCACTACTAGACCGACAGGACGAAATAAAGCATGTGCTTGATGCGTTACAAGCAACCGAGCGGTTGATAGAATTTTACGGTGAGGAGGAAGTGGGAAAGACAACTCTCTTACGTTATTTGGCTCATCACCTCCAAATTCACTCTTGGGTACCAGAAAAAATTTTATACCTTTGTGTCCGAAACAAGTCTGTAGAAGACATACTTCAGGATTTTTGTGACTTTTTCTGTGAGAGTGATAGTGAACCAGAAGAAATTAAGCGTATTTTCAGTTCTAATAAGATTCGAGAGACATTAAAAGATGCACAGGCTGTTGTCTTGCTAGACAATGTGAATTTACCACGTCAACAAGTAACAAAGTTGACAAACGAATTACCCAACTTCATCTTTATAATGGCTTCGTCAGAACGTTATTTCTGGGGCGAAGGTTGCTCAATTATATTGCGTGGGCTTCCTTTGAATCATGCACTTACGTTAATTGAAAGGGAACTGGGACGAGCGTTGACCTCAGAGGAACATTCTGCTGCTGAAAGCATTTGCAAAATTTTGAATGGTCATCCCCAGGAAATTCTCAAAGCAGTAGCGCAAGTGTGCGAAAAAGATATTTCATTAGCAGAAATATCCCTCCAAATACAGTCTGCTTCTCCCACCAAAGCATTAGATTGGGAAATTTTAAAATCGTTATCACAACCCCAATTTTTGATTTTAGAAACGCTGACTGCTTTGGGAATGTGGCTTCTTCCTGAACAAGTCGCAGCTTTAACAGGTCTGACCTACACACCGACTATCTTAGATATTTTGTTTAGGCGCAATTTAGTTCAGACTGACGGCTCCCGTTATAAAGTGACCAAAACTGTAGGTGAAACGTTACAGCAAGTGCAAAACTTAACTCCTTTACGGGAGCGTGCTTTATTCTACTTCACATCTTGGATTGAACAGCATAGGTTGGTTCCTAATCACATATTGGATGAAGCTAACATTATATTGCAGATTTTGAGTTATACAGTTGCAGCTGGTCGCTGGACAGATGCTCTACACTTGTGCCGAATCGTAGAGGGTGTATTTGCCTTTAGTCACCGATGGGGAATGTGGGTTCAGGTATTAGAGTATGCATTACAAGCAGCACGAGCTAAGGGTGATAAGGCTGCGGAGGCTTGGGCATTGCACCAACTTGGTACTTACGCTCTTTGTCAGGAAGACATGAAATTAGCTCGTGAGTTGCTAATAAAGGCTCTCACTTTACGGAAATCATTGGGAGATAAGATGGGAACTACCGTCACTTACCAGAATTTGCAGTTTGTTTCGCCTGTAGTTTCTCCAACTATTCCTGTCCTAACGACACCAACTCCTCCACTTTCTGAATTGATTCAAGGGTTACTCTACTACGGCAAATACCTGGCTGTTTCTGGGGGACTCCACGTGCTTGGAATTCCATTAGTATTGTCTACTCTTTTTACCTCAAGCAAATCCTCCAGCCCCTTAATACCTGTTACTGTTATTACACCAGAAATAGATATTTCTAGGGGCACTGAGTCTATTCGTACCCCTCGCTCTGAACTACCAAAAGTAAGTTCACCAAGTCCAACCAACTCCCCATTTCCAACCGCACCTTCATCCAATTCTCTTTCGACTGGAGAACCATCAGTATCTGTTACTCCCAGTCCTAGAACAACCGCTCCCAGCCCTACAATCACTCCCAGTCCTACAATCACTCCCAGTCCTAGAACCACTCCCAGTCCTAGAACCACTCCCAGTCCTAGAACCACTCCCAGTCCTAGAACCACTCTCAGTCCTAGAACAACCACTCCCAAAATATCTTCAGACAGTAATTCAAATACTCTGCAAGCTGCTAGAGATAAGCTGGAAACGTTAAATACTGAACTGAGCCAAGCTCAAGCAGAGCTAGCTTTTGCGCAAAGGGATTTCGAGAGGATGGAGCAGTTACATAACACAGGTGCCATAGCACAGATAGATGTGGAGGAAAGACAGCAACTAATGGTTGCAAAACAAAGAGTACTTAAAGGTGTTCAAATAAGGATCAAGCAAGCTCAAGCAGAAGTTAAAAGATTAGAGAGTTCCAGAAGTTATTCAAAATAATCTTACTTTTGTCAATTAGTAATTATGTTTAATTCTTAGGAGTAGTAGAGATATGAAGTTAACTCTTGTACTGAACTTCTGACGCAAAAATGAATGATGCGTATCAAAATTAAGCGATCACTTGCCTAAAAATTGTGTTTCCAACCCCAGTTTTCAGCCATATTTTAAGTACTATTGCTTATTGACAAATGAAATATAATTTTAACCTCTCACGAATGAGTCTTTAGTACTCATCCACGAGTATTAAAGACTCATTCACAAGTATCAAAGACTCGTCCATCAACCGCTTTTGTCACTTTGGGAGAACCCAATCGCTAAAAGCCTTTCGGAGCTTTAATTTCCCTATTTTAGCTGTAAATGTCAGTTACTGTTAGAAAATAAAGGCTCAAAGCTTGACTCAATCAAAGTTTCAAAATCTTGCCTCGATTATTGTTTTCCGAGAGTGACAAAACAGGACTATTCTCCATGCCCAATGCCCATGACAACTAAAACACTAGGACTCGAACAAAACCTCTACGACTATTTACTGTCAGTCTCTCTCCGAGAACCAGAAATTTTAACCCAACTGAGGCAAGAAACAGCCCAGTATCCCATCGGTAGAATGCAGATTGCTCCCGAACAAGGGCAATTTTTGGCATTACTAGTGCAATTGTTAGGAGCTAAGAAAACTTTGGAAATTGGGGTATTTACAGGTTATAGTTCCCTGGTGGTGGCATTGGCGTTACCGAGAGACGGTAAGGTAGTAGCCTGTGATATCAGTGAGGAATTTACAACGATCGCTAGACGTTATTGGCAACAAGCTGGAGTGGCGGATAAAATTCAATTGCATATTGCCCCAGCTTTGCAGACTTTGGATCGGTTACTGGCAACAGGAGAAGGAGAAACTTTTGATTTTGCCTTCATCGATGCAGATAAGAGCAACTATGATGGCTATTATGAGCGATCGCTGCAATTAGTGCGTCCGGGGGGATTGATTGCGATCGATAATGTTCTCTGGTCAGGCAGGGTTGCCGACCCGCAAGTGCAAGATAATAGAACTAAAAGGATTCGCGCTTTTAATCAAAAACTGCATCAAGACCAGCGAGTTAGTCTTAGTGTAGTAGCGATCGCAGATGGCTTAACTCTGGCACTGAAAAAGTAAGTTGAGCGAAAATAGCTTTTTATTGTTCGAGCATTTGGAAGAATCGGGTAAAGTAATCTGGAAAAGTCTTCGCTGTGCAACCAGGATCTTTAATTACAATCCCTGGAACCTTCAAGCCAGTGACAGCAAAAGCCATCGCCATTCGATGATCGTGATAGGTTTCAATTGCTGCTGGGGTAATGGGGCCAGGTTGAATTTTCAGTCTATCTGCAAATTCTTCAACTTCAACTCCTAGGCGACGTAACTCTGTGACAACAGCTTTAATTCGGTCAGTTTCCTTATATCGAATATGTTCCACGTTCCGAATGGTAATTGGGGAACTGGCAAAGGGTGCGATCGCTCCTAATGTTTGCACCAAATCCGATATATCATTCATATCAATATCGATGCCTTGCAATTGCTTCGGCCCCGTCACTTCGGTGTAATCATCCGCATCCTTAATTTGGCAACCCATCTGTTCTAAAACATCCAGCCAGAGAATATCACCCTGACAAGATTGTTTGGTCAAATGTTTTACCCGCACCCGTCCACCTGTGACAGCGGCGGCGGCAAAAAAGTAAGAAGCATTTGACGCATCGGGTTCTACTGTGTAATGTCGAGCTTGGTAACGTTGACCAGCTTTAATCTGAAACTTATTATCGCCGATTTGAATCACCTCCACGCCAAAATCTGCCATCAGACGACAGGTCATTTTGATGTAAGACTGAGAAACGAATGTCCCCTCAACCTCAAAAATCGTATCCTGTTGGGCGTAAGGCGCAATCATCAGCAATGCCGAAAGTTGCTGACTTGTTTGGTTGGCTTTCACCCGAAAATTTCCGCCAGCGAATCCCTGGCTATAGAGGGTGTAAGGCATAAACCCGGAGTTCCCTTCAAAGTTAACGGTTGCTCCCCCCGTTTCCAGCACCGTCAGCATGTCGCCCATCGGCCGTTCTCGCATCCTGGGAACTCCATCTAGGCGATATTCACCGTTACCTAATGCCACCAGTGCCGAAATAAACCGTGCTGTAGTACCTGATAAACCCACAAATAAATCTGCCTGTTTAGCTGGAATCTCGCCTGCCCTTCCTGTAACCTGAATCTGAGCCAGATTAGGATTCAGAGTTATGGGAATACTCAATTGCTCTAAACATTTAGCAAAATACTCGCTGTCTTCACTAAATAAGGCATTTTCTAAAATGGAGTCACCTTGCGCCAAAGCTGCGACAAGCAACGCCCGATTGGTAAGACTTTTAGAACCAGGAATTTCTACCGTGGCATCCACTGGCCGATCTAGAGCAGGAATTGCAATGGTATCCACTTTAAACCTCTACGTAGGCGGTTAGCTACAACTTTATATATTCCCATATCTTGAGCAAAAGGAGCAGGGGAGTAGGCCCGGATTTCTCACCACACCTCGAATGGAGGAGTAATGAGTAGTAAGTAAGGAGTAATGAGTAAAATTCTTAACTTATTACTTATTACTCATTACTTATTACTTATACGCAAAGCAGCTTGTGAGAAATGCGGGTAGGGAGTGTGAGTTACAAGTAAAGTAGTGAGGAATAAGATTTTTAAACTTATAATTTATAACTCGCCTATAACTCAGCAATGGCTCAACGCCAGCTATCCGCTAACAGGACTTTAGAAAGATGCAATTTATCGATCAAGCAAAAATTGAAGTTGAAGCTGGTAAAGGCGGCGATGGTATTGTCGCTTTCCGGCGAGAGAAGTACGTGCCGACTGGTGGCCCCTCTGGTGGTAATGGGGGACGAGGTGGTTCGGTATTTTTCGTTGCCGATGAAAACTTACAAACTTTATTGGACTTCAGATACAACCATCGCTTTCAGGCAGAAAAAGGGACTCGTGGCGGGCCAAGTAACTGCACCGGAGCAGGAGGAAAGGATTTAATTATCGAAGTTCCCTGCGGTACAACCATTTATGATGCTGAAACTGGCGAACTCCTGGGAGATTTAACTGAGCCTAAGCAGACTTTACTGATTGCCCAAGGTGGGAAAGGCGGACTGGGAAATCAGCATTTCTTGAGTAACCGTAACCGCGCCCCAGAATATGCTCTCCCAGGATTACCAGGGGAAATAAAGCAGCTGCGCCTAGAGTTAAAACTTTTGGCAGAAGTGGGGATTATTGGCTTACCAAATGCTGGTAAATCCACTTTAATTTCATCTTTATCAGCAGCACGTCCGAAAATCGCAGACTACCCCTTCACTACCCTGATTCCAAATTTGGGTGTAGTGCGGAAACCTACTGGCGATGGTACTGTTTTCGCCGACATTCCCGGACTCATTGAAGGAGCAGCTCATGGGGCAGGGCTGGGACATGATTTCTTGCGCCATATCGAACGCACGCGGGTGCTACTTCACTTGATTGATGCCACTAGTGATGATGTGGTTAGAGACTACAACACAATTAAGGAAGAATTACAAGCTTATGGACGGGGTTTAGCAGAACGTCCGCAAATTTTGGCGCTGAATAAAATTGATGCAGTCGATCGGGAAACCGTCGATTTGGAGGCGTTAGCCACCCAACTTAATCATCTCTCCTACGCCCCGGTTTTTGTGATTTCAGCGGTTACTCGCACCGGGTTAGAGCCGATGTTACAGGAAATTTGGGGAATTCTCGACCAAATGAAGGTTCCTGAAGAAGTCGAGGTATTTAGCTGACAAAATAATTACAAATTATGTTGACAGATGCTGGATCAGGGGAATCTTAATCACAAACTCAGCGCCTTGTCCTGGCTGCGAAAAACATTCTAAGGAACCGCCATGTTTTTCTGTAATGATTTGGTAGCTAATGGCAAGACCCATCCCCGTACCTTGACCGATGGGTTTGGTGGTAAAGAAGGGGTCAAATAGTTGTTTTTTAACATCTTCTGGTATTCCCAATCCATTGTCGGTAATCCTAATTGTTACCTGATTTGGCTGCTGTAGTTGGGTGCGAATGCAAATGTGCGGCGGAGTTCTTTGCTCTATCCTTCGGGCATTTTCCCCAAGGATAGGACAAATGATGAATGACTCTTCCAAAGCATCGATCGCATTTGACAAAATATTCATGAATACTTGATTTAGCTGCCCTGCGTAACATTCAACCAGCGGCAGGTTATCGTATTCTTTGATTATTTCAATTATCGGGCGTTGGTTATTACCCTTGAAGCGACTTTGCAAAATCATCAGAGTACTGTCGATTCCCTCATGAATATCAATAGCTTTCATTTCGGCTTCATCTAAGCGCGAAAAAGTTCGCAAGGAAAGCACAATCTCTCGAATGCGCTCTGCCCCAACTTTCATTGAGTTGATTATTTGGGGGAAATCTGATTTTAAAAAATCCAGTTCGATTAGTTCTGCAAAATTCTTAATTTCTAGAACAGGTTCGGGATAATTATTTTGATAAAGTTGCAAAAGTGAAAGTAAATCTTGGGTGTATTCCTCGGCAGGAGTGAGGTTGCCATAGATAAAATTCACTGGGTTGTTGATTTCGTGTGCCACTCCTGCAACTAGTTGACCCAAACTGGACATCTTTTCAGTTTGAATTAAGTGAGTCTGAGTGTGTTTAAGTTCGTGAAGGGCAACTTTAAGTTCTTCGGCTTGTTCTCGTAGTTGCGCTTCCGACTTTAGCAGGGCTTCTTTGGCTTGTTTGCGTTCTGTAATATCTCTAGCAACAGCTACCTGACAGAAAGGCTCTCCTGTTTCAGGATGTTTAACCATGAACAGGCTACAATCAGTGGGAATTTCTATGCCCGTTTGAAAATGCTTATGGCGAAACTCGCCTTGCCAGAAACCATGTTGAGACATTAAAGGAATAATTTGTTGCTGAAACTCTGCAAAAGCTTCAAGTGAATGAAAATCAGCCACTGCCTTAGTTTTGGCTGCTTCCAGGCTACTAAGTCCCACCATCTTGAGTCCGGCAGGGTTTATATAGACAACTTGCCCTTCCATTGAAGAAATCCCAATAAAATCGCTGCTGTTTTCAACCAACGCTACAAATTTTTGCTGTTCTTCTTCAGATCGTTTGCGTTCTGTGATGTCCAGCACCATTGAAGCAACGCCAATCACTTGGCCATCAGAAGCCACTAACAGGTTGTTATACCACTCACAGACCATCGTTCTGCCATCTTTAGTGATATTCTCGTTGACACTAAAACTTCCTCCACGTTGGGTTAACAGGGCGGCAATAATCTCATTTACGTGCTTTTTGGCGTTTTCAGGTACTATAGTCTCAAAACAATTCCCCAGCATTTCCTCTGTGGTGTACCCAAAGATTCTTTCTGCTGCCCGATTCCATGTTTGAACTTCAAAATTGGTATTCAATTCAATAATGGCTAAAGGTGTTTGTTCAATCAGCAACGCCAGTCTTTGCTTTGAAGCCCTGAGTTGTGCCTCTGCTTGCTTGTATTCGGTAATGTCGCGATAATACCAAATCCTACCGTAACAGTCTTCTACTTGCTGTCCACGCACGGGTGCAGAATAGCGCTCAAAAATCTTTCCAGACTTGAGCAAAATTTCATCACGGCTAGTTTCCTCTGGATGCTGGTAAAGATATTTCACTTTAGCCAGAAATTCATCTGGATTTGCTAGTTGCTGTAGTATGCATCGCAGAAGTTGGCGATCGTCGCGTGTTTCGAGGATTGCAGTAGGAATTTGCCATAACTGGGAGAATTTCTGATTAAATGATGTAACCGTAAAATTTTCATCAATAATCAGAATTCCGTCGATGGAAGCTTCTTGTTGAGCTTGGAGTACAGCATTCATGCGGTGTAGGTCTTTCTCTGCTTGCTGGCGTAAGCGAAGCTTGTCGTAGACATCGCACAATATGGCTTGCTGTTCGCTGATGTCGCAAAGCAACCAACGCCAGCCGACCTGCTGACCCTGTGAATCATACATCGCAACCATTTTGATCCGAGCCGGAAAGGCTGTACTTCTCCGTGGCTGTAGATCGACTTCCCAATCCTGCACTTGCTGTAAACTTGCCAGTTGCTTCATGAAGGTTTGGCGGCCTGATTCAGCGATAAACAGGATGAATGGTTTACCTACGAGAAATTTTTGTCTCACAGATAATAAGGCTGCGGCTACATAGTTAGCCTCTTTGATGATGCCGGCTACATCAGTCACCAGGTAAGCATCTGGGGCGAGATCGAACAAATCTTGGTAACGCTGATGCTCTAATTCAGCCGTTTCACGAGCGATCGCTAATTCTTCGTTTTGTTGGCGCAGTTCTTCTTCAATTATTTGGAGTTCTTCTAAGGTTTCCCGAAGTGCCTCGCAGGTTTCCATAAGATCGGTAGTATCGGTAACTCTGCCAGTCACAACCGGAGCTATACTGATATCAGTTGGTAAAATAATGTCTCTAATACTACCCACCAAAAATTTATTACCAGTCTCATCCTCAAAGCAAGACTTTTTTGTAGAGATAAGATGGGTTATACCCTGAGCATCAGTAAAAATATCCTGGTTCTCATTAGTAATATTTGCGGTAAAAACTAATTCATCTTTTTCCCGGAATACATCAGCTTCTGGTTGCGGAAAAAAATCATAGTCTGACTTACCAATTAATTCTTCTCGGCTATGACCAACAAAATCACAGTAGCGATCGTTAAGTAATACCCAGCGATGTTGACGGTCTTTGACAAAAATTGGGTCAGATATGGCGTTGATTGTCTGATGCAGAAATGCCAAAGAAAAGTTTTGCGGCTGCGTGTTTTGTTTTGGCGCGGGGTTATTTAAGAAACTAGGATGGTTCATACCCGAATTTATCTCTAAAATTGAGCTAAACAGCTTTTGTTTAGCTCCGTGTGTGTGAGCGTGAGTATAATTTATTATTCCCAGAGAAAATATAGATCGCAACAAGGGATTAGGAACACTTCGACATGGTTCGACTCCGCTCGCCAACCACTCAGTGCATCGCTGGGAATTGGTAAAATTTTGTTCTATAGGGGAATAAAGAGATTAGGTTAGGCAGCGATACCTGCGGTGGTCACTGAGCGCAGCCAAAGTGCGGGCTACGCCTACGCATTTATCAACTATGGCGTGGCTTTTTTGAGTAGCACAATTGATACAAAACCTTAAAATGCTTGCGGTATCGTCAAATTCGTAGATTAGACTAGAACCACAGGGTAACAATCAAAGGAAGATTATGATGAGCGATCGCGACTATACCTTAATCATTGATAAAAGCGGTAGTATGTCTACACCCGACCAAATGGGTGGTAGAAGTAGATGGGAAATAGCTCAAGAGTCTACTCTCGCTTTGGCCAGAAAGGCCGAACAGTTTGACCCCGATGGCATCACCGTTTACGTGTTTTCTGGGAGATTTAAACGCTACGATGATGTCACCTCAGCCAAAGTCGCCCAGATATTTCTCGAAAATGACCCTTCTGGCACAACAAACTTAGCAGGTGTACTTCAGGATGCCCTGAATAACTACTTTCAACGCAAAGCAGCCGGTAAAACCAAGCCAAACGGAGAGACAATTTTAGTTATCACCGATGGTGAACCAGACGATCGCAAGGCAGTATTTGAAGTCATCATTCATGCTACTCGCCAAATGGAGCGTGATGAAGAATTAGCAATTTCGATTATTCAAGTAGGTTCAGATGCCCAAGCAACTAAGTTCCTCAAAGCTTTGGATGATCAGTTGCAAAGTGTTGGCGCTAAATTTGATATTTGCGATACCGTCACTTTAGACGACTTAGAAGATATGAGCCTTGCAGATGTATTGAGCAATGCAATAACTGACTAATGTGTCGATCGCCCATAGTTCAGTAACTGTTAATTCTAGATTGGAGAATTGAATAATGCTAGAAAATCGTGACTATACCTTGATTATTGACAAAAGTGGTAGCATGGCAACCCAAGATCAAAAGGGTGGTAGAAGTAGATGGGTTGCAGCCCAGGAATCTACTTTAGCTTTAGCTAGTAAGTGTGAGCAATTTGACCCAGATGGTATCACTATCTATCTATTTTCTGGTAAATTTAAGCGATACGAAAATGTCACATCCAGCAAGGTATCACAAATTTTTCGAGAGAACGATCCCTCTGGTACAACTGACTTGGCAAGTGTGTTAAAACATGCAACTGATGATTACCTTCAACGCAAAGCAGCCGGTCAAACCAAGCCAAATGGTGAAACAATTTTAGTAGTTACTGATGGTGAGCCGGACGATCGCAAAGCAGTCATGAGGGTAATTATTGAAGCTTCTCGTCGCATCGATCGAGATGAAGAATTAGCTATTTCTTTTATTCAAGTTGGCACAGATCAACAAGCTACTCGCTTTCTCAAAGTCTTAGATGATGAACTCCAAAGTGCTGGTGCTAAGTTTGATATCTGTGACACCATTACTATGGAAGATATGGAAGATTTGAGTCTATCGGAAGTGCTACTCAATGCTATTAATGACTAGCTATACTATTTTTTAGGAATTGCAAAAATGGATTCCCTTGATAAGCTGTTAGCCCAACTCGAAACTGAATACAAAGAAGTACAACCACAACCGCAACAGTCAAAATCAGCCACAGCCAAATCGTTTATTCCACCATCGCCCAAGTCGGCATCTTTCATGGATAAGCTTCTGGCAGAAGTTCAGGCTGATTTTGCCGAAGAGGATGCTGCTATTGAATTAAAAAGACAGCAAGAACTAGAACAAGAAAGGATTCGACAAGAACAACTCAAAGCCAAACAACTAGAGGCTTTGAAAGTACAGGCAAAAGAATGGTTAGCCAAAGTAGATCCACTTTCATCCGAAGGACTTTGGTTTGAAAGGTTTGCTGAAAGTTATCCTTCAAAATTAGAAGCAGCTATTGAATATTTAAAAAGCAATGAATAAACTTAAAAGTCAAAATTTAAGACCCCATAGATAAATCTGCTCACTAGAATTGAAAATTAGCAATTATTATTTAATTCAAGCAAGCGCAAATAATTCTACCAATTTGAAAAACGAATGCGAGAAATAGACCATTTGTAGAGACGCGATTCATCGCGTCTTTAACCAACAATAGGTTGCAATCATGAATTGAATTGGTATTAGAAGATGTGTAGGGTGTATTACCGCATTAGCGTAACGCACCGAAAACCTCAGATGGTGAGTTACAAAAGCCATAAACTACCCTACATATCGAAGTTAAATTAGCAATTATTATTTATTCGCTATAATCAATATTAATGGTGATTTGTTCGAGCTAAATGTTGAACAGCCCATTCATGCATAGCATAAAGAATTGGTTGCAAAGTTTCTCCTAAAGGCGTCAGTGAATATTCTACCTTGGGTGGAATTTGGGGATAAACTTCTCGATGAATAATGCCGTCTTCTTCCATTTCTCTAAGTTGCTGGGTTAGCATCTTTTGCGTAACTCCAGGTAAAGCTCGTTGCAACTCACCAAAGCGTTTGACGCCAGTCATTAATTCTCTAATAATTAAAACTTTCCAGCGTCCGCCAATCACTTTTAGGGTAGTTTCTACTTCACAAGTCAGCCTGAAATGGTTTTCTGCTTCCGCTTTCATAGTTTTTTTGTAGGAATAACCTGACTCAGATTTGCTGGATATACCGCTAGTTTATCTGTTACTTGTTCATAATTAGTGTAGCATCTGCGGTAATATGATAATACAGTAGATACCTGCTGTCTTCCGTAGTCCATTGAACGCGGATGTTTGATTGTTAATGTTACAGAAGCAATCAAAGTGCGATCGCTTGTTTTATAATTGGATAACTAGTTATCCAATCAAGTAGAGCCTTCCAGCAAGGCAATCGCTTCACACTTCATGCTCACACAGGAAACAATCTCAACATTTCAAGCACAAGTAGAGCGGTTTCAGCAATACCTGGATTTTCCTAATGCACAACATGAAGCCAGCGCCCAACTCGCTGAAATTGTCAGTACTAGAGGAATCTCGCAGGATGAGCTTACACAAGAGATAGCTCAACTTCAACAAAAACTTCATAGACTTGTCAAACTGCTTGAAAAAATTCGCGACAAAGCTAGCGTTGGGGAGCTAACAGTACTGTACTTTGTCAAATCCAATTTCCTTTTAAAGGAAATTTTAGACGACGGATACTGGGTTTTCTACTGGGGAGAAGACGTAAAAAAAACCTTTGAAGAGCTAACATCAGGTTCTGTTGCTCTATACAAAGACCTCAAAAGCGCAGTTAGTACTGAAACTCCCAAAAAAGACATAAATTATGTTGTCGTAGAAACCCTAAAACATAGTCTAAACTCACTCATTGAAGCAGGGTTACAAGTCAACGCATTCTCTCAAGAGGAGGTTAACGCATTTGATTTAGGAGATATAACTCCTCAAGAATCAGAAACTATGTTAATCTTCCTATCAACAATGAAAAAATGGGAACCAGTTTACAAAAGACTTGCAGCATCCTAAATTTATTGGGAAAGAAGACGTAATCCTTATACATGAAGCACTCGTCAGTGAAACTGGCGAGTCATCAAACATAATTAATGAAGGCTTGCTGGACTCTGCTCTTTACGCGCCTCAAGCAACTTTTGGGGGAGAGTATTTGCATCCCACAATTTATGAACAGGCATCTGCATACCTATTCCACATAGCCTGCAATCACGCTTTTGAACAAGGTAACAAACGCACTGCTTTTGCTGCTATGGTGACTTTTTTAAATGCCAATGATTACGATATTGAAATAACAGAAGAAGAAGCTGAGAAATTAACGGTACAGATAGTTACGCATGAAATAAGCAGGGAAGAACTGCCTGCTATATTAAAAAATTACGTGACAAATCTTATTTAACATCATTACATTACTTGCGATCGCTCTTAGCTCGACTTTATCCATTTTTTCGCAACCGATACTCCTGCGGAGTCGTTGCACGAACGCTTAAGCTGAAACCTTTGTAGGGCAATAGTTTTACTTTTTTAACTTCATCTATAATCTGTGACGTGGAAAAAATGTTTGCCAAAAAGCTAGGGTTTTTGCCGGATAAAGAAAGCGAGTTCTTAATTTTGGATCAAGTCGAGCTTAGAGGATGTCTGAGAAGCTTTAAATAATGAGTCCCAATCTCTACCAAAATACGCCGAGAAACTAGTAGTATACAGCAACAAAAATCTCAGGTTAAGAAACCCCTGGCTAACGAAAGTTTAAGCCAGGGATAGTTGATCGTTAGATACTCAAGATATCTATAGTTATGTAGCTACCAACTCAGAATCAATTTCCGACGACGCACTATCTTGGACTAGCGATCGCGTTTCTCCATTACGCTGGAGGATACCGCCAACCATTGCCAACAAGGCATTCACTTTGCGGGTTCGCCACATATCTACGAGATTTTGCACTTTAGTTGCAGACATCCGGCGCAGCATCGCTTCGTAGAGATAAGCAGCATGTCCAGTTTCGTCTTGGGCAATACTTAGCATTCCTAACTTCAAGTTACGAGCAGTTGACTCGTTATCAGGTAATACTTTCGCCATTCGTGCAAAGTCTTTACTAGCATCTAACTCCAGAATGTATGTGCTAGCCATAAACACATCCCAGTCAATTACAGCTGGTTTTAGCTGTTCTTGGGTGTAGCCTTCATAGAATGCTGCAAAAAAGGGACTACGCTGTTGTGATTTTTTTGTGGATGTAGTTGGGGGTTGACGCTTAAAATCTATAACTTGTTTATTCAGCTGTTGTAAGGCGTGAGCAAAAATTTGACCATGCTTAGTTTCATCTGATGCATGTTTTGCTAATTTTTCGGCTAGCCATGTATCGCCTTCTGCTGCGGCGCGATCGCTAAGTGCGGATAAAAATGGCACAGAGCCAGATTCGGCCAACTGAAACCCGGCAAGGATGTTGGGACGGGTTTTAGAATCACGAATTTGAGCAGCAGAGTAATAGGCAAAAGCGCTTGAACCAGCTAGATGCAGAAGGTTAGTCAAGAAGTTCATCAGAAATTCCCGCTGACAATTGGAAGGTTATAATTCTTATACTAATCCGCATTTTCTATCGGTTGCTGGCAGAGGGTCTTACCATTTGGAATTTTGAATTGCCTGTGGAACTATATGTCAACAGTTAACAAATATATCTTTGTATTTTGCTAATATCATCCCACAGAGGTAATGCAGGTAAGTTTGGATGGAGAAATTAATTAAACCAGTGCGATTTTGGCTTTGTGCAACTATCCTAATTTTGGGTTTGTTCGGCTGCGATCGCTTTATCGGGAATTCTGGAGAACCAGTTGAGCGAGTCAGTGATGGCGATACTTTAGTAGTGAAAGATGCCGATGGCAAAAATCTTACCGTGCGCTTTGCTTGTGTAGATGCGCCAGAAATAGCTCATACTAACAAAGAAAAACAGAGTAGACGCACAAGCGATCGCAATCAATTTACTTGGGGTGTGAAAGCCCAAGAACGGGTGCAACAACTGGTGCAACAAGGAGGCGATCGCGTGACTTTGAATATTACCGATAGCGATCGCTATGGGCGTAAAATTGCCGAAGTCCGGTTAAAAAATGGCACTTTTGTGCAGCAGGTATTGTTGCAAGAAGGTCTAGCAAAAGTGTATCGCCCTTATTTAAACAAGTGTCCTAGTAAAGATTTAGTTCAGCAAGCCGAAGTTAAGGCCAAGGAACAACGGCTTGGCGTTTGGAGCGATACTAAATTTATAAATCCTTGGGAATATCGCAGCCTATATAAGAAGTAAAAATTCGGCATTGCATATTTGCGCGATAACTCAGCAATTGCCAAAATTCCCCCCTGCTCCCCTGCTCCCCTGCTCCTCTGCCCCCCTGCCTCCCCTGCCCCCCTGCTCCCCTGCCCCCCTGCCTCCCCTACTCCTCTCCCCAAGTTTGCAGTTGCAAATAAACTAGTACCAGCGTCACTGCTAATAATACAGTCGCTCCTGCTGCTGCATAACCAAAATCAAACTGTGCAAAAGCCTCTTGATAAATGTAGTAAACCAGCAGATTAGTAGAATTCAGTGGGCCACCACCAGTCATCACAAAAACTTGCTCAAAACTCCGCAATGTAAAAATTGCGGTAGTAATGACTGCAAATATGACAGTCGGGCGCAATCCGGGCAAAGTAATATACCAAAATTGTTGCCAAGCATTTGCTCCATCTAAGTCTGCTGCTTCATAACGACTGGAAGGAATTGCTTGCAACCCTGCTAAAAAAACTACCATATTGAAACCGAGTTGTTTCCAAATACTCATTAAAATAATTACTGGCATTGCCCAAAATGTATCTCCTAGCCAAGATATTTCTGAAATGCCAAAAAAATTTAAAAGTCCGTTAACTGGCCCTGATGTTTGAAACAGCCAGCGAAATCCCAAACCGGCTGCCACAAGTGAAATAATTGAAGGCAGAAAATAGGCACTTCGCAGGATGCCCCGCAAGGGAATGGAACGGTTTAATAGTACTGCTAATCCCAAGGAGATAACTAAACTGGGAATGATGGTGGCAACAGTAAAATAAAAGGTGTTACCCAGCACTTGCAAGAAGTCGGGGTTGAGTAGCAAGCGCCAATAGTTTTTTAAGCCTATCCAATAAATACCTTTTAAAGTGAAACTACCAGCAGTGAAACTGAGGTAGAACAAATAAGCTATCGGCCAAATGATAAAAACACCCAGCAAAATTAATGCTGGTGCGAGAAAAATCCACGCGGCTACTGTATCATTATCCAACCACGACTTAGTATATATTTTTGGCATCTATAAATTAACCCTCCTAGCTGTTATGACTCTCCGCCTTGATTCTACCCTGAGCTTAATTTCTCCCAACATTAGCGATGATTACCAACAATTCGCCCCTTTAAAACTGGGAATTATGGCTTCTGGGAATGGCAGCAATTTTGATGTAGTTGCGCAAGCTATCGAAGATGGGCGGCTAAATGCCCAAATTCAAGTTTTAATTTACAATAATCCCTCGGCGAAAGCAGCCGTCAGAGCAGCTAATAGAGGTGTAGAAACTGTCTTATTAAATCACCGCAACTATCAAAGCCGAGAAGAGTTCGATCGTAAAATTGTGCAGACATTACAGCACTACGATGTAGAATGGGTGATTTTGGCAGGGTGGATGCGACTATTAACGTCAGTTTTCATTGATGCTTTTCCAGAAAAGATTATCAATATCCATCCTAGTTTGTTACCTAGTTTCAAGGGAATCCATGCTGTAGAACAAGCCTTGGCATCTGGGGTAAAAATCACTGGTTGTACAGTGCATATAGCTTGCTTAGAAATGGATAGCGGCCCAATATTAATGCAAGCCGCAGTACCAGTACAGCCGGATGATACAGCAGAAACACTCCACGCCAGGATTCAAATTCAGGAACATCGAATTTTACCATTAGCGATCGCTCTGGCAGCTTCTTCGTCAAAAGTTACACTAAGCTTGTCGTAAAAATATATATATCAATTCAGGGCGCACATCTAGTTGTGCGCCTATACTCTATTCATCAGAGTTAGCTTCAGCAGTTTGATACGCTTGTAGGAGCCTAGCATGATCGAGAGTAAATCCTACTTGCATCGCTATCTGGGTAAATAAATCAATCTCAGATTGTTGCCAATCACGGGGTTCGGAACATTGGTGTGCAATTAACAAGCCAAATAGCTGTTCATCTTTGATAATTGGTGCTACTAAATTTGCTTTCACACCAAAAGATTCGAGCAGTTTAATATGACAGTCAGCCAAACTAGACTCATAAATGTTGTTGATTGCGACAACGCGACCAGATTGGTACTTTTCTACATAGCCTTGAGTGAAACAAGGGTCGTGAATTTTAGACCGCAAAACTTTGGGATAACCTGGAAGCACTGATTCAGCAATTATAATTCCGAACCAATTAGCGTAAAAGCTATAAACTAACACTCGGTCAGTATTCAGTGCTTTGCGAACCTCTTCCACAGTAGTTTTCATGACATCCTCTTCCTTGAGGGATTGGCGAATGCTGCGGATAAGATCCACTAGTAACTGACTTCGCATCCTTTCAGCTTCAATTCTTTGCAGGAGTCTTGCATGGTCGAGAGCAAATCCTACTTGCATCGCTATCTGGCCAAATAAATCAATCTCAGCTTGTTGCCAATCACGGGGTCTGGAGCATTGATGTGCAATTAACAAGCCAAATAGCTGTTCATCTTTAATAATGGGAGCTACTAAATTTGCTTTGACAGCAAAGGATTCGAGCAAGTTAATATGGCAGTCAGCCAAACCTGCTTCATAAATGTTGTTGATTGCAAGAACGCGACCAGACTGATACTCTTCTACATAGCCTTGACCGAAACATGGGTCTTGGATTTCAGCTCGCAAAACTTTTGGGTAAGTGAGAACAACTGATTCAGCAATCACTGTTCCAGACCAATTAGCATCAAAGCTATAAACCATCACTCGGTCGGTACTCAGAGCTTTGCGAACCTCTTCCACAGTGGTTTTGAGGACATCCTCTTCGTTGAGTGATTGGCGAATGATGCCGATAGTATCTGCTAACAACTGACTTTGCACACCCTCAGCCTCGATTCGTTGCAGCAGTCTTGCATGGTCGAGAGCAAACCCGACTTGGATCGCTATCTGAGCAAATAAATCAATCTCAGATTGTTGCCAATCACGGGGTCTGGAGCATTGATGGGCAATTAATAAGCCAAATAATTGTTCATCTTTGAGAATGGGGGCGACCAGATTTGCTTTGACAGCAAAGGATTCGAGCAGGCTAATGTGACAATCAGCCAAACCTGCTTCATAAATGTTGTTTGTGGCTACAACGCGACCAGACTGATACTTTTCTACATAACCCTGACCGAAACAGATGTCTTGAATTTCAGACCGCAAAACTTTGGGATAACCTGGAACCACTGATTCGGCAATGATAATTCCAGACCAATTAGGGTAAAAGCTATAAACCAGCACTCGGTCAGTACTCAATGCTTTACGAACCTCTTCCACCGTCGTTTTGAGGACATCTTCTTCGTTGAGCGATTGGCGAATGCTGCGGGTAATTTCGATAAATACCTGAGCTTTATCTGCTTTGGTATCTACTTGTTGTAGAAGGTTGGCGTAGTCAAGGGCAAATCCTACTTGCATGGCTATCTGAGAGAACAAATCAATCTCAGATTGTTGCCAAAAGCGAAGTCTAGAACATTGATGTGCAATCAATAAACCGAATAGCCGTTTGCCTTTGAGAATAGGTACTACTAAACTAGATTTGACAGCAAATTGCTCCAACAACTCAATATCACCATCACTGAGATTGGCTTGATGGATATTATCAATAGCATGGATGCTACCATTTTGATATTTTTCTATATACCCTGCCTCAAATCCAGGCTCAGAGACTGTAAACCCTAATATTTTCGGTAAACCGGGTGCTACTGATTCGGCGATAAAGGTTCCATTATAGTTGGAATCAAAGCAAAAGATGGTGACGCGATCGATGCTTAAAGCTTTACGAATTTCTTCTGAGGTAGTTTTGAGAACATCTTCTTCATTGAATGATTCTCGAACCCAACGGGTAATTTTGATTAATATTTGGGAGTAATCAGCTTCGGCTTCTTTCTCCTCTACCAAAACCGAAAGCAGGTCTGTGAATGAGGTGATGTTTTTCTCTAACATCACTAATTCATCTTGGCTAGCGATGAAGACTTGAGTAAACTCACTGTCTGGACGTAGCCTCTTTTTAATATTATTAGAGATTGCAGCAACGTTGCTGACTCGACTCATAACTCGATTCGTCACAAAAACAGCGATCGCACCTGCTACAATTGCTGTCACTCCCATACCAGTTAACAAGAGTGACAATTGTCTTTGTAGAGCAAGTTCAGTTTCTGTTGAACTTTCTGTACTATCTTGTCTGATTTGCGGAGTTTGTGTGTTAATTAAATTAATGCCATAGTTGTAAGTAGCTGTTCCAATTGCAACTACAGGAAGGACACTGATACTTAGTGCCCAAACTATTGCTTTAGTCTTTAAACTCCATTTTTGTTGCCAGAGTCTCTGTTGACGATTTCGTCTTGCTTGGTTTTGAGAAAAAGACTGACTCATAAATGAAACCTGGATTGTTGCAATTGAGAATCAAGTAAATAACCTCACCACCAAATTTTACATAAAACTTATAAAACAAGGACTGGCTTTCAGGAGTATTTTGAGGCACTAATGTTCTAGGTTATCTCCCATAGCGCTTTAATTGCCTTTCAACTCAAAAAAATTGGGTCTGATTAACAGGCTTGTTAACAATCAAATGGCGATCGCTTGGTTGGAATGTCTTATTTTCTCATTACAAGTTGTGGTTTGCTGACAATACAGCCAAACAATCTTTATTTTTTAACAAGGTTTTACAGACTTCTCGCAGTTGCCTTTACCCGTAGTATCATTTTTGCTTGATTACTGACATTAGTTTTCAAGTACATGAGGGACAAATGCCGGATTCATGCATCAATTTGCACTTCCTGCCTCCCGGCCCTCTGCCCCTCTGCCCCTCTGCCCCTCTGCCCCTCTGCCCCTCTGCTCCTCTGCTTCCCTGCCTCCCGCCCCCTGCTTCCATAGCCTAATCTGCAATCAACTCTACTGCATCTCTTCCATCACAATTTTGTAAGTAAACTTTGACAATTTCTTCTTTAGCCGTAGGTAACTTCTTGCCAATAAAATCTGGGTGAATTGGTAATTCTCGATGACCCCTGTCTACTAACACAGCTAAACGAATCACCTCTGGCCTACCATAATCGTTGACTGCGTTCAAAGCAGCGCGAATCGTCCGTCCTTTAAAAATCACATCATCCACGAGTACAACCGTTTTCCCCGTAAGGTCAAAAGGAATTTCGCTTTTCGTTGGAGTCCGCAATCCAATTTTGTCAAGGTCATCTCGATAAAATGTAATGTCCAAAGCACCGACTGACACTGCTACACCTTCTAGCGTCTCAATCTGACGCGCCAATAATTCGGCTAATAACGCACCCCTGGTATAGATACCAAGAAGCACCAGTTGAGACAAATCACGCGTCCTTTCGACAATTTGAGAAGCAAGACGAGTCAAGGTACGACGGATTTCTTCGGATGAGAGAATTTCAACTACTTTGGCAGACATAGCGAGTCATCAGTTAGGAGTGATAAGTTAAGAGTTAGGAATTTTTATTCTTAACTCCGAACTCCTAACTCCTAACTTTATATTTATCATTACCTATTTGGGAGCATTAAGAATATTGCGATCGCTATCCCTAACCATAGCAAAAAACAATATCGAGTCAGCTGTAAAGCATTCTGAATAGAAGTTGCAGTAATAGCATAAATAGCATCTCCTAGCAGTGGTTTGTACTTAGCCACCCCCCGATACCAATTTGTACCCCCCATCTGCACACCTAAAAATGCAGCATAGGCGCACTCACTCCAGCCAGAATTGGGACTAGGATCGTTAATTGCATCCCGACGACAAATTTGCCAAATATGCATTGGCTTACCCGATAGCAGCGCCAGAGTCACGACTGTTAACCGACAAGGTAGCCAAGTCAAACAATCTTCTAACCGCGCACAAAACCATCCTAAATAAGTATAGGGTGCTTCCCGATAGCCCACCATTGAATCAAGGGTACTGCTGGCTTTATATGCTAAAGCCAAAGGAGTTGGCCCCACAACTGGTATAAAGACACCAACAATTGCATAAAAAAGCGGAGCCATTACCCCATCGGTGGCATTTTCTGCAACTGTTTCTAAAACAGCTCGGTAAATTTCTGCTTGTGAGAGGTTTTGGGTATCTCGACCAACGTAATTACTTAAAATCTTTCGAGCCTTCTCCAAATCTCCGACTGTTAAAGGTTGTAAAACAGCCTCCGCTGCTACTCGCAAACTTTTGCCAGCGAAACAACTAGCCAAAAGAATGCTATTTATGGCAATTCCTAAGAGTGGATGAACCCATCTGGCAATTTGAATCATCAAAAAGCCAACAAGACCGCTACCAATTATTAAGATAATACCTAGTACAATTCCAGCTAGGCGTTGTGTTAGAGAATTTTGACACAAGTGGAGAAAAAACTTGGTCAGGCGAGAAATTACCCACCCCATAATTTGTACTGGATGAGGCCAATCCCAAGGATCGCCAATTAAATAATCTAAAAATGCTGCAATTATTAAGATATAGATATTATTAGTCATAAGTCGCAAGTCTTGGGTTAAAAATCCAGGGTCAATATTTTGACTATTGACTCTTGACTAAACCACAAAACTAGCTTCTTCTCCAAGAGAAGCTTGCCGACTGCGAGCATCGTAATAAAGGTCTGCCAGAGTAATACTGTATAAAGCTTCTTTGAGCTTTTGGTTGAGTCTCTGCCAGAGGCTAAACGTTACCCAATCTTCAGCTTGTGTCGGTGCTGGGGTGTGATGAGGTAAATGGCTAGTCTCGCCAACAGCTTCTAAAATTTCTCCTATAGATATTTGTGCAGGCTCTCTTGCCAATTGATATCCGCCGATGCTACCACGAATTGATTTTACTAAAGATGCACGACGCATTTCTATTAGTAGTTTTTCGAGGTAAGGAGCTGGAATATCTTGGCGTTTTGCGATCGCTCTCACAGATGCAGGCCCATATCTTGGCTGTAAACTTAAATCTAGCAACGCCTTTACACTATAGTGTCCTCTGGTAGTTAATTTCATTTTGGCAAGTTTTATTGTTTGTCCTTTGTCTTTGTTGGCACTGCATCTCCCTGAAAAGAAATTCTGATGTCGGCTTCCGACTCTGAGACTTCTTTAGTTTGTCGTTTCTAAATAACCAATGACTAATTACCAATGACCAATGACTAAGGATCAGTTTTGCTTATCATTCTGTGACTCAGTTCTCATCCTTAAGAAATAGACAACCTCTTAAGCGTTAGTTTAGAAAACTTAAAACTTATATAGTCTAGCAGGAATTCACAAACTATATATATAGTTATCAGCATTGCCAGCATTTTCTAAAATAGATTGTCTTGCCAATATTGGTAATGGCATAACAATTGTGCATCTGAGTGTAATATACTTGGCTAGGTTGAGATAAAAACTAAAGGATTATGTTCCTGTTAGCTCAACCTCAGCTAAAATAAAATCGATTCAAACACTTCAAACATTCATTTTCGACCTAAGTTGATGCCTAAACAGAAAAAAATTGAACCCTTACTCGGCGAAGAACTGCTCAAAAAAGTCAAAGAGCTAGAGAACGAGAGCAAAGAAGACAAAGCCAAAAAGTGCGGCTACTATACCGTTACCAAAAATGGTATAGAGCGCGTCAATATGATGAAGTTCTTAAATGCCCTAATTGATGCTGAAGGCATTCAGTTAGACAGTACACCCAGTGCTAATGGGCGTGGTGGACGTAGTGCTAGCTATAGAATTAGTGTGCAATCGAATGGTAACTTACTGATAGGTTCAGCTTATACAAAACAGATGAATCTTAAACCAGGAGATGAGTTTCTGATCACTTTAGGCAAAAAGCACATTCGTCTGAGACAGGTAGATCCAGAAGATCGCGAAGGTGATGAAGCCATAGAAGCCACGGCTTAATAAATGGTCATTAGTCAATTCTCCGTTGTCATTTGTCCTTTGTCATTTGTCCTTTGTCATTTGTCCTTTGTGAAAAACAATGACTATAAACAGTCATTAGTCAAGTGTCCTTTGTGAAAAATAATGACTAAATGACTAATGACCAATGACCAATGACCTAATGACTAATGACTATATCTGTAGTAGGTAAGACTGGTAAATAGTGGCGAAGTGCCTTGCGCGTAACTGCTAAATTACAGGTTAATGCAATTTGCTCTTTTTCTAATAAACCCAAAATGCGATCGGGTTTGTCTCGTGCTACCACTGGTAATTGATGTAAACCTCGAAGACTCATCCGGTCTAAAGCCTCAGATAAAAGTTCATCTTGCCATGCATAGAGAATTTCAGTAGTACAAATGTCTATGAGGGTTTGATTGGATAAATTATCGGGAATTTCAGTTAGAGAATTTGGGTATGTTTGCCAAATAGCAAGGGCACGGTTAATATCTTCCAAAGAAAGTATACCAACTAATTGCTCTGCTTCATCAATTACTAAAGCACTACGAACGCGATCGCGGGTCATTTCCACAGCGGCATCTAACACTCCCAAAGTTGCAAGTAACTTTTTGGGACAAGGATACATGGCATCTTCTACCAAAATTTGCTGCACAATTTCCGATTGTTCATCTTTCAATTCCGAAAGACCAATTTGTTGTAAATTAGAGTTAGAGTTAAAAGTTGGTTTAATTCTTTCTACTAGCCAAACACTCAAACCCACAGCTGCCATCAACGGTAAAACAATTCGATAGTCGCGGGTTAATTCAAACAGCATTAAAATAGCCGTTAACGGCGCTCTCACGCTAGCAGCTAGTACTGCTGCCATTCCCACCATTGCGTAAGCTGGGGGAGCCGCCATTTGATCGCAAATTGTCGGGAATGCTACGGCTAACATTTTGGCGTAAGCCGATCCAAAAGAAGCACCTAAAAACATTGCTGGCGCGAACAAACCACCAATGAAACCACTACCTGCACTAATTGCAGTCATCAATAATTTCACCACCAACAACACCACTAATAAGTAGAGTGGAAACTCCACATCTTGAAGCATTGCTTCTACAGTTTCGTAACCGACACCTAGAATTTGCGGGAACTGCAAAGCAACTGCGCCAATGATCGCACCGCCAATAATTGGATGAATCGGCTCAGGAATTCGTCCCAAAAAGGCAAAACCTGGAACCTTCCCAGCAAAGCAAGCTTTTGCTCCCCGAATTGATTGAGTATAAGCCAGAGAAACGAGGCTGGCCCCTAAACCCAAGCCAAGGTAAAGGGGTAATTCCAAAGGACTGCGAACTTGGTAAACAGGTAAATCAAAAGCAGGTTGGGCCCCCAAACCAATTTGGGCAATTAATGCTGCTACCACCGCAGCTAACAGCACCACACTGACAGCAGAAGTAGCGAAAGATGTCGCTCCCATCACCACTTCTAGAGCAAAAAATACTCCAGCGATGGGGGCATTAAATCCCGCCGCAAGTCCCGCCGCTGCGCCAGCACCCAATAGCAAACGTTGTCGTTCTTGAGATACATTGAGGATCACAGAGAACAACATCCCAAAATTTGCGCCAATTTCGACACTCGGCCCCTCTGGCCCCAAAGAAGCACCGCTCCCTAAAGAAACAGATGCGGCCAGCATTTTGCTAACTGGTCTTAGTGGTCGCCTAATCTCTGTTCCCTGAGAGGCGGCGATGAGAGATGAAAGTCCAGGGCCAAAGTCTTGAGTGCGCCAGCGCATCAAACCAACAATTAATCCGCCAAGGGTGGGAACGCAGGCTAAAGTCCAAGCACCCCAGGCGCCAATTTGACCCATTAAATTTTCCAGCATCAGCTGGTGAACCAACTGGATTAAATAGTGAAAGGTGACTACACCCATACCAGTACCACCGCCAATGAGCATGGCTAAAAACAGCACCACTGTTTCTGGGGATGGTTGAAAACGATTAATTAGGTGAGCTAAACGAGCGGAAGGTGTAGGAAAGGCAGGTTGTTCCGTTACCTTCCTCAGTTGAGTGGGAGGCAAGAGAGTCATTGAGAGGCGGGGTAAATGTAAGAAAAAATTTAAATTTTTATCTGTTACTTATCATTGTGAGCCATTATTTAGCAACCGGACAAGTAGACTTTATTTGCTTAACTTACAAAGCTTTAGCTAAAAATGTCATTGTGCAAAATTTGTGTGGGGAGAATGGTTAAATGAGAGACAATTATTATTTAAGGGTCAGCGATGCCTAAGTTGAGCGTAGCTGCGGCTAGTGGGGTGCGAGTGGGCACCAACACTATTTTTTCTAGAGACAACAAAGTTTTTTGGCTGGGTGGAAGTACCCGTAAACATTAAGCATGAGTCATCCTTGTTTAAATCTAGCTATACTCGTGTTGCGACTATTGAGGCATCCTTGGTAGTAATAGAATGTATGTATGATTGATGCCTGATATCAGATCGTACATTGATTGACCCCAATTCAATATAGCTATTGTTATAGAGCGAGTAAGTGGACTAGGCGGACGAGGTAAATGAATATACACACTTTTGATAATCATTATGTTACTTGCCCAATTTGCCAAAGAAATGCTACGCCTAAACCAGTTAAAACACGCATGGGCTTGTTTTGCTGTCCCTATTGCCAGGAAAGGCTAGTAGTTTGCCAAAGTGGTCATTATGTCCGCGATCCGTTTACTTGGAGACAATTGATGATGTCTTCGTCGCTACGTCGTCAAAGCCGACCTTTAGCGAGGATTCTCAGAGATTTTGTCCTACTCAAGCGTCCGATGGTAGCCTTGGCTGTAGGTAGTGCCATTTTCTTTGGTGCGATCGCTTTGACCCAAGAAAAGACAAGTTACGACCGCCAAATACTTCCCACAACAGAGAAAGTTAATGACTCAGGCAACAAATCTCAGTAAATCGATTACTTTGGTATAAATCAAATTCTACTTTGATTTTTGTAATATTATAACTAAATACTCTGATAAAACCGTGTCTTATTACCCCAAATAGGACGCGGTTTTATATTATGTCCGCTGCCAGAGCGATCGCCCACCAGACATCTAATGAAATTTTGGCTATAGAAAAGAAAATTTATAGCCCAAATTACGCTCGGTAATCCATTTTTATAATTATTAAAATACTTGTAAACTTTTATAGCAAGAATTAGAAAACTTAACTTTTTAATTGCTTTTTATGAAATCATAGTACAGAAATTTTAATATTTTAATTTTATCAATTTTATTAATCGTATCGCTCGTAGTCCAAAAAAATAAACTATTTATTCTTTACATATCATAGAAAAATATGTCTTTAAATGTTGAAATATTAGAGCAAAGTTTTGAAAAAGTAAAACCTTACGCTAATGAATTTGCAGCCAGCTTCTATGATAATTTGTTTAAAGCTCACCCAGAGGTGAAACCACTGTTTACCAAGACTGATATGGTGAATCAACAGAAAAAGCTGTTAAATTCTCTGGTTTTGGTAGTAGAAAATCTCCGCAACCCAGAAACTTTAGGGCCAGTTCTCAACGCTCTAGGAGGTAGACACGTCGCCTATGGAGCCATTCCCAAATATTATGGCCCAGTTGGGGAAACACTGCTGGTGACGCTTGAGCAATATCTCCAAGAAGATTGGACTCCTGAAGTCAAAAAAGCTTGGCGAGATGCTTATAGAGCAATTACTGCGTTGATGTTAAAAGGTGCAGGGGAAGAATCTTCACCTAAAGCTGTCCAAGCTGAGAAAAAACTTGTAACTTTAGCGAGGAAACTTATTGACGCTTTCTGGATAGCACCAACATGGTTAGTCGCCATAGTTTCGGTAGTTATCTTTACGGTAATTCTTTTAATTGTCGATGACAACTCTTTACTAGCAGAGGTTTTGGGTGCTGCTGACACTATCAGTTTGCTGGTGGCACTAGTTCTATTCATTAAGGAAGCTCCAGATCGTAGAAAACAATTTCATTATCAAGCTTGGAGTACGGTTGATGCAGCACACAATGTTAAAGTTAGTTATGCCAGAATTTTGGCACTGCAAGATTTGAATGAGGATGGTGTTTCTCTGAAAGGTTTGGATGCTCCTGGTGCGGAGTTAGTAGACATTAATCTCTCCCATGCCAATCTTAGTAAAGCCAATTTGATAGAAAGTGACTTGAGCAATGCTAATTTGAGCTATGCCAATTTAGATAATGCTAATCTCAGCCAGACTAAACTTAGTGGTGCAAATTTAAGTTATACAAAACTGGGTTTTGCTCGCTTAAGCCAGGCTAATCTTAATAGTGCCAATCTCAGAAGTGCTAATTTAATTTGTGCAGATTTGAGTCATGCAAACCTGAGTGGTGCAGATTTGAGAGATGCTAGTTTGAGTGGTGCTAACCTGGAAGGAGCTTATCTAACTGGTGCTAATCTCAAAAATGCTAAAGTGAGCGATTATGAATTGAGCTGTGCCTTCACCGAAGGTGCGATTATGCCTGATGGCTCAAAATATAAATCATCAGTTACCGATCGCTAAAGTTATGATTGACTCGCTATTTTAACAACTTATACAACTCTCAGGCATTTACTTTAAACATTTATACTTATTAGAAAATCGGGACACTAAAGCATTTATAATTCACTGTCCGGCAAAACTTGGGGTGAAAACATTGCCTGCAACGACTCATAGTAAGCGAGAAAATAAGCAGCTTGTTCTGGTTCCAAACGAGAGCGGATTTCAGTACCAAGCAAGTGAATCAACTGCCGTACCAATTCCCAACGCACCTTTAATCGAGGATACAACATGACACACAGCGGAAATAGCTCTTGTTGTATGGCACTAATGTTGTTCTCCAAAATACAGACCCATAGATATACCTGGAACATCTCTATATCACGGACACTGGAAATGTTAATGTTAGTATCACTTAAACGACCTGTATGGCATTGATAGTTGGGATACATTTGCATCACCCGTTCTGCAATCTCGATCGCAATCTCGCTGCACAAGGGCAAAAGTTGCTGGACAGCTTGTAATGGTGGTGCATCGTAAGCATATTCTGCTGCTGCCTGGTAAGCACGCTGGAGCGGCATATAGAGATGATCGTCAATCACTTTGAAGTAATCTCTCAGCGATGCTTGCTGCACTGGTGGTGTCAAGTTCAGTAGTATTTGTCCGCTGTAGTGAAACTGCATACTAATGAACCCAATTACTCTAGGATCGTCTGCTGTGTACTTCTGCCGAATTTTTCCCAAATCCCTAGCAATCCATGTAGAAAACTTTGCTGGGGAAATCTGTTCAGCATAGGCTGAGAGGGCAGTTTGATAAATCTGGTGGGTATCCTTTGCAACTTCCCACGGATCGATTAATTCAGGGTCAATTTGATGCCGAATCACCTCTTGAGACAAAAGCGCTTCTGTGCTTCCCCACGCTTGCAGACTCGTAGTTCGGAGTGCCTGTGTTAATGTTTTTGCAACCTCATTTGCGATTTCACTGACCTTGAGAACTTCGATGCGATTGTCCTGTTCAGCTAAATTTCGCAAATACTTCTTCGCCCACGCTTCTGAAAATGGTTGATTTGCTTCTGTCTCAATCCTTCTGACTGGTTCTGGTAACGATGAAAGATTTTGCGGCACTAGAAACACCTAATTGCTAAATTCAATGAATGAAATATTTCGTAATAAATATTTCAAGCATAGAGAAATCAATCTCGCCAGCAAAACCGCAAGATTACGCAGTTTATCATTTCTTCAAACTAATTCGCAGGGTTTTTACATTTTTTGGAAGAACGCGATCGCTACAAGATTATCATTACTTTTTGGGCAATGATTTGAGTTTTCCTCACAAGGGGACAAGTAGGGGAGCAGGGGAGAATAAGTTGCAGTAAGTCTTTCCCCTCTGCCTCTTTTCAATGCTCCATGCCCCATATTTACAGCCGATTAGTATCTTTTGTGACTAATTTCCAACCTTCAGCTTGGTCAATTAGCTTCATCGACTCTAGTTCAAGATTGTTGAAATCAGATACATTAAGTAGGAAGTAGGGTTGGCCGTTGTAGTGCCAATAATATTCCAGCTCACCAACAGAAGCGGGAATGATGGTGCGATCGCTATAATAATCCAACGAGGGACGATGGTAAGGAAAAGATGTGTAAATCTTCCTCGTAGCTGGATTTGCCCGCACAATCATAGCGGCGACTGGTTTCACTGGATAGGCTTCAGATAATTCCCAAACCCAGTAGTTAGATTTCATTAACAGCAGCAGCGAAATATAACTTCCCCAAAACAAAATCTTCAGAAATTGTCCGTCGCCTCGTTCTGCCAATATAGCTGCTAAGGTCATAGTTAAAGCTACGGCGGCAAAAATCAGTTGTAAGTCTGTTTTTGGTGTTGTACCCGCACTGAAATAAATGCTACCAGCAGAAGCAGCCACAGCAAGTATTGCCAAACCAGCAACCCAAGCACGGGGATAAGATGAGAGTAAAGGCGAATTTTCTGTATCTGATAACTGCATACCAAAAGCTAAGGCTAAACTAGGATAAATCGGGAATAGATACCAGGGAACTTTGGTAATCATGAAAGAAATTACCAGCAGATAAACCCCACTCCACGCCATTACTAGTTTTGCCCAGCTAAGGTTGCGATTTTCCCAGGTTAAGCGGACAGTTTGTGGTAAGAATAATAACCACGGCCATGTGTATTTGAGAAGTTCAATTACATAGTACCAAGGTGGTTCAGAATTCCCTTCTACAACAGAGCCAATTCGGCCTAGTGATGGGTTGGCAATACCAATTTGGGCGAAAGTATAACCATAGTGAATTAGTTGGGCACCATACCAACCAGCTACAGGTAGAATGCCAATTAAGATTGCGATCCAGAGATAGTAACAAGTGAGCAATCGTGGCGTATCCCAAAACAGAAATACAATTGCGATCGCACCGAGTAATACACCTAGCAGTCCTTGAGTTAAGCAAATAAACCCAAAGCTAATGCCAACACCAAGACAATAACGTAAATCTCGGCGCGATCGCAACACGCACAACATCATCACCATCAAAAAACTTACCATTGCCCCATCCAACATTGCCAACCGCCCATGACGTACCACGGGTAGCATTGTTAGGTAAATCAAGGCGCTATAAATAGCAGCCCAGCGTTGGCGAAATATCTCTCGAGCAATGCAATACAGCAAAGGTACAGATGTCGCTGTTAAAATTGCTCCAGGTAGGCGCGTTGTCAACTCATTTTCGCCTCCTAGAGAATAAGCCCAAGCTATCAACAAATGCATCAAAGGCGGCTTGTCATGATATGGTTCGCCTCCTAACGTTGGATAAAGCCAAGGCATTGAACCTGCTGGGGCGTGCCAAATTTCACGAGCAACCTGTGCCACAGTACCTTCATCCCAATCTCGCAGCGGCAACCCTCCCAGATTGATGCTAAAGAGTAATACTGCTGCCAACAGCAATACTATTAGCCATACCCAATCAATCCATTTGCCAACCGTGCGATGCTGTTTTTCCAGATGACTCCAAATAAAGCTTCCTTCTTGCATATTCTCTGGTAATCATTTTACTTGCTGGTTTGATTACATAGAGACATCTAGCGAATCTCCCATGTTGCCACCCAGTAACAACGTATGTTCTTAACAATTGCTAGTTTCCAAGATTAACTCAATTTTTTATAATTAGCGCTATTTTTTGAAAAAATTATATTGGTTATTTAAATCACATTTCAGCTAATAAATGATAAAAATAATACAAGCAATTATTTATTACCTGTTAGATAGTCCGTAAATAAACTTATATTTTCTTTTTAAGGTGACGCTTAGTTTAAATTTTATTGATTTACTTTTTATCTAGCTAATTTCATAAATTTTGAAACTGATTGCTACATTAATTAAATGATATACTGAATAGTTCAAAAATTTGATAGACAAATTTTTGAACAATAGTTTTATGAAAAATATAATTATTTATTTTTCATTAAAGCAAATTCAATAATTTTTAATTCAAAATACTCTTTAATAAAACTGTCTAAATAAACTGATTTTGATTTTTTAATTTTAATTAAGCAAGTCTTGAATTTAGATATATATGATATACAATTTTTTAAGCACTTTTGATAACAATAAATAGCTAAAAATTATTGGAGACTATCAATGAATTTACCTGTAGTTGTAGATATTACTCTTGGCTTGGTTTTTATTTACTTGATTTTGAGCTTGCTAGCTTCGGAAATTCAGGAATTACTTGCCACATTATTACAATGGAGAGCAAAACATTTAAGAACTTCAATTGAATTACTTTTATCAGGTGGTAGTGAAAGTGAAAAATCAGATATTATTAATGCAATTCATCTAGTACAGAAACTTTATAACGATCCTTTGATTAATACATTGAATCACCAAGCCAAGGGTAAAATAGAAAAGCATTTCCAGGCAATTACTAAAAAACCTGATAAACTAGTACTAGAAAAACAAAGCGGCCCTTCCTATCTTCCTTCTGAAACATTTTCAATTACTTTATTAGATACCTTAAAAATTCCTGAGCTAATTAATTATGTTAAACATCCTAGTGAAGAAGCAAAAACCAATTTACAGATGATATTAGCCTCTTATAAAGAACTTAAAAAAGGTATTAATAGTCCAAATAGTGCAAGTTACACAAAAATTCAAGAAATTTATGGAGAAATTGACCAGAAATTTATAGATTTTGTTAATAAAGAGTTACCTGATGAAGTCCCTGATAGTTTAATCAGGAGCCTTAGTGTAATTGCTCAACGTAGCAGGATAAAGATTGGCGATCTCACCGAGGAAGTAAATCAATTTAAGAATGAAGTAGAAACATGGTTCGATCGCTCGATGGATCGAGCCAGCGGTGTTTATAAGCGAAATGCCAAAGGAGTTGCTATTTTAATTGGAATATTAGTTGCCTTTTTAACTAATACTGATACATTTCACTTGGTTAAAAGACTATCGGAGGATTCGGTTATCCGCTCTACTATTATTCAAAGTGCAAGCCAACGAATCGATTATATCAATGATGAAGCAGCCAGAAAAGATATTGAAAAACTATTAGGAAATTCTTCTATACCGATTGGCTGGCAAAATATTAATCAACAGTTTGAGTTATTAGATACGACGAAATCGAATATAATTTACATCAGAATTTCACAGGTTTTTAAATTAATTTGTGGTTGGATAGTGAGTGGTTTTGCTATTGCTATGGGTGCGCCTTTTTGGTTTGATATCCTGAATAAAGTTATCAATGTGCGGAATGCAGGACCAAAACCTGTTGCGTATACTAAGGATCAACCGTCTCAAAAATAGCGTTTTAATTAATATTATGTCAGCATAATTAGTTATGATTCCCACACTCATTGCACCCCACCCCCTTAATCCCCTCCCCGCAAGCGGGGAACTCGGGGCCCCCTCTGGGGATTAGGGGCAGGGAGACAAAGCGTAGCTTTGGCGGGGTGGGGTTCTTCGGGTTTGATAAGTAATCAAGCGGACATGCTATCAATCAAAAAATAAAAATAACTTGGAGTTTTAATTCTTTATTCTGACAAACAATCTCAATTTGTCTAATAAATTCTCGAAAGTAAAATCGCCGTTCTGTTTCCGACAAATCTAACCAAAATTGTGGTATAGAAACAGCTTGAGCAACAGAACGCAAGTTAACTGGAGGGAGAATCGCCAACTTTGCTTCAAGTGCAGAAATTTCTGTGCGGAGTTTGTAAGCCCTTAATTTTGCTGTTTCGTCATCTAAAATTCCAGTTTCAATTAAAGCGGGTAACTGAGCAAGTATTTCTTGCTGACGAGCGATCGCTTGCCCTAAACTATTCTTGAATGCATCCAACTGGGGAAAATTCATTCCTGCTACCGCCAGAGGCAAATCACGGCAAACGGTTTCAATGGTATGTTCCAACACCTCTTGGTAGGGAATAGCCTTACACTTAGGGCTTTGGGGACAGCTAGTAGAACGTAAATAAAGATACTCTTTATCTTGGTTGCGTTGGGTAACACGGGTAACTGTCAGATGCGACTGACACTCAGCACAGACAACCAACCCAGCCAGAGAACGCGGTGCGCTAGCAGTTCGGGATGGTAAACGGCTGTTACGGCGTAAAAGTCGATCAACTTGGGCTGCTTCTTCCTTAGAAATGATCGGAATATGGGTATTAGAGATAATTTCACCATTTTGGTAAGCTGTATTGCCGCGATAAACTGGATTAGTCAGCCAGCGTCTTCCTGTGGTGACAGAGATTTTCTTGCCGTATTTTTTCGCCAAGTAACGCACTGAACCCCGCAGGGAACCATAAAGTAAAAAGTGTTCAAAAAAATCTTTGACTACTGGTGAAGTACTGCGGTCAATGGTATATTTTCCCTTACCTCTGCGATAGCCGTAGGGAACTTTACCGGGTGGCGGTGCAACCTCAAGACGATTACGGGCGTGTCCTTGGCGGATGCGACGGCTACGTTGCTGACGTTGGATTGCGTGTAGCAAATTCAGCAAGTCAGCGCCCAGAGGGTAATTTTCGGAAGTGTAGGGCTGTTCAGTGGCGATTACTGATATACCCATGACTTCAAGTTGATTGAGGCGATCGCTAATTTCCTCTACAGTATCTCCCAATTCTTCTAACCGACGAATCAGGAGATAATCTGCTGGTTCAGTTTGGCAATCTATGAATAATTGTTGTAATTGCGATCGTTCAGAAGAGTCTGGCTTGCCCAAATCTTCATAAACCCGATCCACCTCCCATCCCCAATCGGCTCGATCGGGAGAAGATTCTAATAGCGGATCGGTGTAAGAGTAAGCAATTATTTTCAAAGGTTTAGCGCAGCATCACAAAGAAATAGTATCAGTTATAACTACTAGCTTGACGACAAAACATCAAGTGATACTGTCCGCCTAGTGCCATGAGTTCGTCATGAGTGCCTACTTCGATAATTTGACCGTGTTCTAGTACTACTACTCGATCTGCTAGTTTTGCCAAAGCGAGGCGATGGCTGACTACAACGGCTATTCTACCCTTCGCCAGGTTACGCAAAATATTGTAAATCTCATGTTCTGTTTTCGGATCGAGGTTTGCTGTCGGTTCATCAAGGATGACTAGTTCGGCTGGAGACAGTCGCAGCAAAGCCCGAGCAATCGCTAATCTTTGCCATTGTCCTCCTGATAGATCGATACCTCCTTCTAGTTGTTTGCCTAAAAGAGTTTCCAAACCTCGATCGAGATTTGAAATTACTCTCGCCAAACCAGCCTCAGCTATCGCTTCCATAATTGCGTCGTCATCTTTTATTTTAAGTAAATCCCCAAAAGCAACATTCTCCCGCACAGTAGTTGGAAAACGAGCGTAATCTTGCATGACTACATCAATACGCGATCGCAAATCTTCTAATGGAAGCGATCGTAAATCTTGCCCATTCCAAATAATCTCACCTTGGCTAGGATCGTAGAGGCGACATAATAGCTTTGCTAATGTGGTCTTGCCAGCACCATTTTCACCCACCAGTACAATCATCTCGTTGGGGTGAATCGTCAGGTTGATGTTTTTCAGAATTGGTTGATTGCTATTGGGATAGGTAAAGGATAGATTTTTGATGTCAATACCTGTTTGCGATCGACGATCGTTCCCATTTCTTTGAAAGTTACGATTGTTAGCAGTCGATTCTCTGACTTTTTCCCATACCTTTGTTACTGACTTTGATTGCAACTCTGCATGAGAATGGGACAACTGCGGCTCTAACTCCAAAAGCTGAAAAATCGGCGTTGTTGCCAGTGCAATATTATATAACTCTGACCCGCCAGAGATCAGATTATCCAAACTCCGCCGCACTTCCAAAATTACCCCAGTGTAAAGTGCCAAATCTCCTAATGTATGAGTTCCGCCTAGCACTCCCTGAATGACGTATATGTATGGCAACGCCAAACCTAACCCACTCAATAAAGACCAACCAATAACCGCTGTTGTCCCCCGACGGCGGATTTGTTCCATTGCTCTAAAAATGGTACGGTAAAGTCTGTGCCAGCGTTCTAGTAGTAAGGGTTGCAAGCTAAACAAGCGTATTTCTTTGGCGTATGTTTCCCCGGTTAAAACCGTTTTATATAAGTTCATTTCCCGAAGAACACTCGCTTGAGTTCTTTCTACTCCCCAAGCTTGCTTACGGTATTTCATCTGCACATACATCACGGGAGTAACGCAGCTAAACAAAATTAGCGGTATCCACCAAGCAAGAGACACCGAAAGCAGTATGGCTGGAATGAAGATAAAAATTCCTTCTAACATCGTCACCAGCCTGAGACAAAGCTCTGGAAGTCGTTGCACTCCCTTTTCGGTCAACTGCACCAAATTGAGCAAATCGGGTGTTTCAAACAGAGCAATATCTTCAAAAGTGGCAACCTTTTCAATTACTTGTCCTTGGACAAAGCCGAGAATACGATCGCGCAGAGAACTATATACAAAGGCATTGATGTTAGCGATCGCATCACTGACCAAATTTACCAGCAGCGAACCTGCAATACTGGACAGTAGCAGCGGTTGCGAAAGTATCAGGGCGATGGCATTCTGCGTTGTCCCCGTACTCAATAAGCGAGTAATTTCATCAACGATCGTTTTGTTGAGCCAAATAGCGATCGCTGGGCCTGCACCACCCAGTAATGCCAGTATTATTACATAGCGTAGCTCCTTTGGAACTACCTGTATCACTGTTGCGACACTCCGGCGAAATGCTTGGAATGGAGAAATTTCAATTATTTGCATATATTTTAAAGTAGCAAATAATAGCAAAATTCCCAGACAGACGTTGCGATCTCAATTCAACTCGTAGAGAAGTGCGGGCTACGCCTAAGCACTATCGCTACTGAGAGAAGGCGATCGCATTATCGCCTATGCCGACCACCTAGAATCAGAACTTTATAGCCTCCATTACTTAGTCCGCTCTGTTAAGCCTGGTACATTTTCTTGGTCTGGTACTCAAATACATTTGCAATATGCACCAGAAGAATTTGGCCGTACTGCTGAGTCTACAGTGGCACTGGAGTATGATGAGTAATTCTTGATACTATATTTAGCTATAAAAAATCTCAAAATCTTTCCAAGTATATACGAGTCTGCTTTCAAATTTTAGCTAGAGTAGAACGCTTAACTGACCGATTTTGTTTTTCTGAGCGCAGGAAACACTCACATAAGACCATTTCTTAACAAGCATACTTAAGTAAAAGCTACGTTTATTACATAAGTATGTTGAAGTTAAAGTAAAAACAATAACAGTAAATTATCTGTTTCCACTGGTTACAATTTAGCGTTAGCCTCAATACGATATAACAGAATACACCTAAAACCCTGTGTAGATGCGAGCGAGATTTATCATCTCTTCAAAGACCAATTATCTACACACTCTTAACTAAACTGTATTGCAATATAACAAATTAGACATTATTTGCTATTCAAATAGTGGGCTTTGAGCTAATGACTATCAATCAAAAAAAATTGGGAATTGAACAACCAAAACTTGGGCAGATTGCCTTCTCACAATAAAGTCGGAAAGTTACTTCTGCTTGAATATTAAAAATTGAAAATCGGCACAATTAAAAATGCAACAAGTACTAGCATTGATTGAACAAAAAAAACAAGAATTTGCTCAATTGCCTTTGTTTGATTTTATGCAAGATAAAAGTATAAATCCCAGACAAAGGTTAGCTTGGGCACCGTGCGCTGCTCATTTCATTATGAATTTTGGAGAACTGAATAAGTATTTTTTGCGAGTAGAACCAACAAACGATCCAATTCAGACATTAATTAACAAGTATACTTATGAAGATGACGATCATTGGCTGTGGTTTCTGGAAGATTTGAAAAACCTAGAATTTGACAAAACCTTGCAATTTAGTGATGCATTGAAATTTCTTTGGAGTGAAGAAACTCAGAATGCTCGCTGGTTGAACTATCAACTCTATCGACATACTTCACAAGCTACTCCTATCCAAAAAATAATAGTCATTCAAGTTACCGAAGCAACGGGCCATATAATGTTGTCCATAGCAGCAGAGATTGGCAAAGAAATTAAAACAATTACCCAAAAACAATGCCGATATTTTGCAGATTTCCATTTGGATATTGAAACTGGTCACATGACAGGTTCATCTGGAATAGATCAATTGTTACAAGATATTCAACTATCAGAAGCAGCCCAACAAGAAGCTTTTGAACTAGTTGAGAACTTATTTACAGTTTTCACCCAATTTGCAAATAGTCTTTTGGTATATGCCAAAACCCATAAAATTGAGCAACTATTGAAAGCTGGATAAATTAACTACCCAGCTTCCTAAAAATGACAATTAATAGCTAATTAAAGCCGGAAGGAGAATTTTTATTATGTCACAGCATGTACAAAATGTTGTAATTGTTGGTGGTGGATCGGCAGGATGGATGACAGCAGCTTATTTGAGCAAAGCCTTGAAAAAAAATGTTCAAATTACGCTGATAGAGTCTTCTAATATTACAAAAATTGGAGTTGGCGAAGCAACTTTTAGTAGCATCAAGTCATTTTTTGATTTTCTGGGATTACAAGAGTATGAATGGATGCCAAAATGTAATGCTACTTATAAAATGGGGATTAAATTTGTTGATTGGAATTCAGATAGAAGACACTTTTACCACCCTTTTGAAAGATTTGATTTTATTGATGGATTCAGTATCTCTGAATGGTGGTTGAAACTTAAGAGTGCCAATGAGCCATTTGATTACTCCTGCTTCATGGCACCGACGCTGTGCGATCGTCAAAGGTCTCCTAAATATCTTAACGGCAAAATCTTTGATGACAGAGTTGAACATTTATTCTCAGAGAAACATTTTTCTGAAAAAAATCTCATAACACTCGCTGATGCTGAAGGGCAGTATCCTTACGCCTACCATTTTGATGCAAATCTAATTGCTAGGTTCTTAAAAGACTATTCAATACAGAGGGGCGTGAAACAAATTGTTGATGATGTGGTAAATGTAAATTTAACTGAGGATGGAAGCATAGATAGTCTCAGCACCAAAGAGCATGGCATTGTCAGTGGAGACCTTTTCATTGACTGTACTGGTTTCCGTGGTCTTTTGATTAACCAAGCTCTTGGTGAGCCATTCATTTCTTATTCAGAGTCGCTACTGTGCGATCGCGCGATCGCTATGCAGATACCAAGCGATATTCAGAAAAATGGCATCAACCCTTACACAACTGCAACTGCTCTCTCATCAGGTTGGGTCTGGAATATACCTTTGTATGGCAGAAATGGTACAGGGTACGTTTATTCCAGCGCCTTCATCTCTGCGGATGAAGCAGAACAAGAATTTCGCCAGCATTTAGGAAATATCTCTGATAATTGCAAAGCCTCTCATATCCAGATGAGGATTGGACGTAACAGAAACTCATGGGTGAAAAACTGTGTAGCAATAGGGCTTTCCAGTGGCTTTGTTGAACCATTGGAATCTACTGGCATATTTTTTATTCAGCATGGGATTGAAGAGCTAGTCAATCACTTTCCAGGCAAGTCGTTCAATGAAGAGTTGATCCGCAACTATAATAGAGCGATCGCTAACTGTCTAGATGGTGTTCGGGACTTTTTAGTACTCCATTATCGTGCCAGCGATCGAGCAGATACAAAGTTTTGGCAAGCAACTAAGCAAGAAATTAAAGTTCCTGCGGAATTGCAAGAAAAGTTAAAGTTGTGGAGAAGCAGATTACCAAATAAAAAGAATATCAATCCATATTTTCACGGCTTCGAGACATACTCTTATTCGGTAATGTTACTTGGACTCAATCATAAGCCTGAAGGCAGTTTACCTCTGCTGGAGCATCTTGACGACGAGAAGGCGCTAGCTAAATTTCAGGCAATTAAGGAAAAAGCCAATTACCTAAGCAAAAATCTACCCTCTCAATATGAATACTTAACTTATGTAATCAAGTCTCAAGAACAGTCAGAATACCTCAGCGACAATCATTTTCCGACTTCATCAGTTAACGATAGCGCATATCAAATTCCTGTGCCAATTTAATATAAAACTTACGCAAACAATAGTCAAAACTTTGATTTTCAGGTAGGTAAGGGCAATTCATGTAGACGCGGAGCGGCTTCCCGCAGGGTATTGCCCCTACTCCGTGTATTTTTCCGTAAGTCCGATAATAATTGAGGAGAATCCAAGATGACAACGAAACAAATATGCGTGATTGGGGCAGGAGTGAGCGGATTAGTCTCAGCCAAGACGTTTCTTGAAGAAGGTTACGAGGTTACATTGTTCGAGAAGCAGCAGGGACTTGGTGGTGTGTGGGAAAGGTCGAGGACTTACCCAGGACTGTCCATCCAAAGCCCCAGAGATACCTATGCTTTCTCAGACTATCCTATGCCTGCTTCTTATCCAGAATGGCCTTCAGGAGAGCAAATATGCGCTTACCTGGAATCCTATGCCCAACACTTTGGTGTCACAGAAAAAATTCAATTCGGTGCAAAAGTAACTAAAGTGGAGCGTAAATCAGGAAATACTCCTGGATGGATGGTTAGTGTTAGCTTTCAAGAAGATGGTAAGGAGATCAAAAAACAAAATTACGAGTTCGACTTTGTGATTGTGTGCAATGGTCTTTGTGATATTCCCTACATTCCTAACTTACCGGGAATGGAAGAGTTCATTGCCGCCGGAGGTAAGGTAATACATACTAACAACTTTAATGACGGCTCTGTAATTGAGGGCAAGCGAGTTGTTGTTGTCGGTTTTGGCAAATCAGCCACCGATTTAGCAAATCTCGCAGCTAGCAAGGCCAAGGAATGTACCCTTGTGTTCCGTGAAGCAGTGTGGAAAATTCCTAACTTTTTTCTTGGTTTGTTCAACATCAAGTATATTTTCCTAACTCGGTTTGCAGAAATTTGGACACCCTATCATAAACTTCAAGGATGGGAAAAGTGGCTGCATAGTTTTGGAAAGCCGCTGGTGTGGGCATTCTGGCGGCTAAATGAGACTATCCTGCGCTTACAGTTTCCCCTTGATGCTTGTGGGATGGTGCCCAAACAACCGATGAACAAATTGATCGGCTGTAGTCTCGGCTTGATACCTAAAGGCTTTTTTGAGCATGTACGCGCAGGTAAAATTCGTGCTGTCAAGACAAAGATCGACAAGTTTTTTGCTAGTGGTGTCGAATTGGATAACGGCGAACAAATACAGGCAGATGTTGTTGTCTTTGGCACAGGATTTCTTCAGGATATCCCCTTTTTAGAAGAGAAGTACCACAGGCACGTATTTGATGAGGAAGGCACTTTCCATCTTTACCGCCATCTCATTCACCCTCATATTCCACAGATGGGTTTTGTTGGTTATGGCTATACTTTATCTGCCCAGTTATCAGCAGAAATTGGTGCTAGGTGGTTATCAGAGTATGTCAAAGGAAATTTACTTTTACCATCCCCGCAAAAGATGTTAGAGGATGTAACAGCAGAGTTGGAATGGAGAAAGAAAGATAGACCCTATGCTTTAGTTAGTGGAGCATGTGTAACTCCTTTTACATTCCATTACATGGATGAATTGCTTCAGGATATGGGTCTGAGTAGCCACCGCAAACCAGGAAACTTGTTTGGATTGATGATGCCAATAGATCCATCTGCCTACAACAATCTCCGACAGGAATTACAGGCAAAACAACAGCCATCTCTTAATGATTTTGCGATCGCGCCAAGTGTAGAAGTAAAAAGCGTTCCTTGATATCTCCATAATACGGTTCGATGAAGTTCTAAACCGAACCGTATTATGAAGAATGCTGAGTATTGTAAATTTTCAGTATTAACAGCTTGTCTTACTGTTGCATTGGAATCTCAATCACAAACTCAGTCCCCTTTCCCGGAGTTGATTCACAGCTTAACTGACCTTTATGTTTGTCCACTACCACTTGATAACTAATTGACAACCCCAACCCCGTACCACTTCCTACTGCCTTAGTGGTAAAAAATGGATCGAATATTTTCTGCATCACCTGTGCAGTCATACCATAGCCGTTATCAGCGATCCGAATCTTCAACGTGTTTACTTCTCCTAGTTCAGTCCGAATACGAATTTGAGGATTTTTGCCTGGAGAATCTTCTTTATTCTTGTAGTCCTCTAAAGCATCGATCGCATTACTTAAAATATTCATAAACACTTGGTTTAGTTGGCCAGCATAGCAAATAACATCCGGTAGTTGTGCGTATTCTTTAAAAACTTTAATTTCTGGGCAATCGCTCTTTTCTTTGAGTCGGTGCTGCAAAATCATTAGAGTACTATCGATGCCTTCATGAATATTTACAGGCTTCATTTCCGATTCATCTAGACGAGAGAAGTTACGTAAGCTCAGAATAATATTTCGGATACGGGAACTTCCCACCTTCATCGAATCGAGAACTCTTGGAAGGTCTTCTCTCAAGAATTCTACATCCATTTCCTCAAGTTTTTGCTCCACTATTGCTGAGGGATGAGGATATTGTTGCTGATAAATATTAATTAAATCTAGCAATTGTTCAACATAGTCACTTGCGTGAGTGATGTTACCATGAATAAAATTGATCGGGTTATTAATTTCATGGGCAATTCCCGCCACCATTTGCCCTAACGAAGACATTTTTTCACTTTGAATTAATTTACTTTGGGTACTTTGTAATTCTTCTAGAGCTTCTTGCAGATGCTGATTTTTTTCGTTAAGTTCTGCTGTTCTTACTACCACCTTTTCCTCTAGTATATGGCTGTAGTCCTCCAATTGCTCATTCGCTTCAGCCAAATTCTTGTAGAGAATGGCATTTTCTAAAGAGATTGCAGCTTGGATAGTTAAAAGCTTGAGAACTTCTAGGCGATCGCGTGTAAATGCTCCTGTAGTTAAATTATTTTCTAGATAAATCAGCCCCAGCAATTTACCTTGATTAAGCATTGGAATACATAATATGCTTTTTGGTTCCTCACGGTTAATATAATTATCTACCGCAAAATAAGCTTTATCTTTAATGTCATCAATTACTAATATTTCTTGGGTTCGTTTGACATAATTAATCAAAGAAATAGGAACAAGATCGGTAGACTCAAAAGGAATAGATAAAAACTCTGTGTGAGTATCTCTTAAAGTGGAAGCAGAACTAATTGCAGCAATAGTTAAGTCTAAGTTATTAGCTTCACTCAATATCAGCACACATTTAGAAGCTCCTGCATTCTCCATCACAACTTCCATTAAAGTAGAAAGGAGTGCCTCCAATTCAATCTCTCCAGACACTGCTTGAGAAGCTTTAATGACAGTTCCCAAATCTAACATATCTGAAATACTAGTGTTGGAACCAATGACAGTTTCATTTGTCACCAAAGTAGATTTATTGCTAAGTGTAGATAGGTGTAAACCCAGTTCAGGTAGATTCTTTTCACTGTAAGAATAGCTAAGTTCTTCTTGCTGAATAGTGGGAAGAAGTAATTGAGGATAGCGTTTTTGCAAGTCATAAACTTTAGCTAAAGCTCCCCAGCGAACATAGCAATAGTAAGCATCAGTGAGGTATAATTGGGCGATTTTTTGTTTACCCCATTTGAGATAAAACGTAGCCGCTAATTCACAAGCAAGAGCTTCTTCGTTAATGTACTCATTTTCTTTACTAAGGGAAATAGCACATTCATAATTATCTATTGCTTCAAGATATTGACCAATAACTCGATGCCGTTCCGCTTCTACTAAATGAAATTTATGTAAATAATTCATTGGTGCATGATGTGCCCAATGTGCTATTTTTTCCTGATTTTTTATAACTTTTTTAATAATTTTTTGTTGTTTATTTTCATCAACATCAGGGTAAAAAGCAAGCTGTACTAATGAATCATAAAAATAGAATTGAGCACTGATTATCATTCCTAGACCAGCAGATAAATACTGTTCTGCCTTCAGAGAATTTTCAAGTGCTTGGGAATAATCTGTAAACAGGTAACATAGTTGCATCTTACAAATAAACAAGGAAATAATTGCAACTCCATCATTAGCCGCAATATGAATTGGTAACATTGTTTTCTCATTATATGCGTCACCAATTAAACAGCAAGAATTTTTTGAAGAACCTAACAAATTCAATACCATCTGGCGATATATTTCATTCCAATGAAAAACTCGCTCTTGTTTGATTTGTTTTATAGCATTGCTATGTGTTACCATTTCCCGCTCAAGAGGAGCTAATTCCTTACCAATAAAATATGCATGAAGTGAGCACGTATAAAGACAATAAGCCCCGAATTCTAAATCTCCTGTTTCCAAATTATTAGAGTAAACTTCTATTAGAGGTTTTAATGTATTTCTAACATGTTCTTTCCAGGGTTTGATGAGTTGGTTAAATGTTTGAATTACCTTCAGCATAACTTCTTGAGTTTGGAATTTGGTCAACATACTTTCAGCCAGCTTGCCAAATCTATAGCCAGACTCAATATCTCCCACTACACTGCACAATATAACCCCATAAGCAACATACACGAATGCAGATAAAGATGCATTGCCATATTTAATCGATAAGTTGGTCTGATTCAGAACTATTAATGGAAACAATGTGGGAACAGCTGTGTAGGTAAAAGCAGTTATATTAGATAATATACGTATCACTACTAATGACCGAGAGTCCGTCATTTGGGGTAAGTTAATTAAGTCTTCAATACTCCTGCCGCTTAGATGCGATGCTGTTTCTGCTAATGCTATTTCAATATCAGAGTGCTGAGGATTACAGGGAAAGTCTACTCCTAATAATTTTAAAAATGCTAGTGCAAGGTTAACAGCTTCTAGTGCTTGACCCTGTGCGCCATAAGCCTGAATTTTTACTTCATAGACTTTCACTTTTTCTAAGAGTGTTTTAGCTTTTACTAATACCACCTTTGCCAATTTCTCCATCTGCTCAAAGTCACCAGCTAAGTATGCTGCTTCTGTTGTTATTTCATACAAAGCTAGAGTTAGCTCATATTTCATCTCCCAACTATCATTTGCTAGTAGCTCAATGCCAGCAGTTAAATACTTAAGTGCCGATGAATAAGCTGTTGATACTAAAGCTTTACGCCCAGCAATTAGACTCATTTCAGCTAACTCATTACGTTTAGCTTGATGAGTGATAAATTCAGCTGCAATATTGAAATGATTTACAAGCTCAAAAATATTTTCTTCCCGTTCTGCAACTGGGGTATTTTTCAAGAGAAGCAGCCCAATTTTTAAGTGCATCTGCTTGATTTGGTCTTTGGGAATTAGAGAATAAGCTGCTTGCTGAACTCTATCATGTACGAATTTATATTTTGGTAGTTGGGTATTAGTAAGTGATAAATTTTCCGATTCTCTAGTTGAAAAGCTTAATAGTTGTCTATCAGTTTCTGGTGTAAAATTATAACCATCTTTCTGAGGTATAATCAGTCCTTCAAGTAATGCTTGCCATAAGTCAGAGGCAGTATCTATTAAAGATTTTTCATTAACAAGTGACAATGTTTTTAAGTCAAACTCATTACCAATACAAGCAGATATTTTTAATACATTTTGTACATTTTGGGGCAATTTCCCTATTTGTATGCCCATAAACTCTACGACATCATCTGTAAGAGATAATGTTTTAATTTTGGTAATATCGTACTTCCAATGTCCTGCATCAAAATCTAATTCAATTAGTCCGTCATCATATAATAGTTTGAGAAATTGAGATGTAAAGAAGGGGTTTCCTTTAGTTTTGAAAAACACCATTTGAGTCAGAGGCACAGCAATGACTTCTGGACAACGCAGCGTATCAGCAATTAGATGATTTAAATCAATCTGACTTAAAGGTAAGAGTTTAATTGTATTAATTACTCCTCCTGTGTTGACAATTTCTTGTAGTGTTAAATGTAGCGGATGTAGATTTGAGACTTCATTATCTCTATAGGCACCAATTAGTAGTAAACTACTTTTATTTTCAGAGAGATTCTCTGTATCCTTAGCAAACCGAGAAGAAGTTCCATCCATTAATAATTGAATAAACTTCAAGGAAGCCGTATCAGCCCATTGCAAATCATCTAGAAAGATGACCAGAGGATGAGCTTTAGTAGAGAACACTTGGATAAATCTCTGGAACAATAAATTGAAGCGATTTTGAGCCGCGCTACCAGCAAGTTCAGCAGATGGGGGTTGTTTGCCAATAATTATTTCAAGTTCAGGAATTACATTAATGATTACCTGAGATTGCGTACTCAATGCCGATAAAATTTTGGTTTTCCACTGTTGAATTTGGGCGTCTGTTTCGGAAAGTATTTGGCTAATTAAATCTCGCAAAGCTTGCACCAATCCTGACAATGGGATGTCACGTTGGAATTGGTCAAATTTTCCTTTGATGAAGTAACTACGCTGTCTGGCAATGGGTTTGTGGACTTCATTAACCACAGCAGTTTTACCAATCCCTGAGTAACCAGAGACTAAAATCATTTCCGTGCTTCCCTTTGTCACCCGGTCAAAAGTAGTGAGGAGAATTTCAATCTCTCTTTGACGACCATAAAGTTTTTCAGGAATGGCAAAATGATTTGAGATATCCCCAATTCCTAATTCAAAGGCTGTAATATTTCCTTTCTCTTGCCATTGGTTTTGACATCTCTCCAAGTCATACCTGAGTCCATGAGCGCTCTGATATCGGTCTTCGGCATTTTTTGCCATCAGCTTGCTGATAATATCAGATAAAATTGTGGGAATATTGGAGTTAATATGGCTGGCTTGTGGCGGTTCTTTGGCAATGTGAGAGTAGACTAACTCCATCGGGTCAGTTGTACTGAAGGGTAACTGCCCTGTTAGGAGTTCAAAGAAGGTGATACCCAAAGAATAAAAGTCGGTACGGTAGTCTATACCTCGATTCATGCGTCCTGTTTGTTCAGGGGAAATATAAGCTAGAGTACCTTCTAGGACGTTGGGATTTGTGAGAAATTGAATTTCTTTTGGTAATAGAGTAGCAATACTAAAATCGATGATTCTAGTCTTACCTGTTATCGGATGAATCAAAATGTTAGCAGGTTTGATATCTTTGTGAATGATGCGATGGCGATGTAGCTGTTCTAAAGTTGCACTAATTTCAATGGCAATACCGAGAAACTCACTCAATGAAACAGAATAATTTCCTTTTTTCTGCTCTTCTTGCTGCCAGAGATTAAGGGCAACACCACCAAAATCTTCCATTACTATCACATATCTATTGTGATATTTTTCTAGGTTTATTGGTTTGACTATGCCTGGAATATCAAGATTTTGGGTAATAGTGTATTGATTGTGAAACTGATTAATTTCAGCAAAGTTAGGATCTTCATTACGCATCAATTTTAAAATGACTGATTGCCGATCTTTTTCTCTGATGGCTCGATAAACTAAGGTTTTTTTACCTGAATATAATTGCTTAATAATGCGATAGCCAAGTATAGGAAATACTTTATCTGATTCTACTAGCATTGCATTTAGTTATGATAATTTTCTTTCTCTGGTTTAGTATACCCAGAGCATAGTAGCTACTATCAGTGAGTAATGGAATTTTGTCAGGTGTTAAAAAGTAGGGTTATTAATAACCGATTGGTAGCAGATTGTACGTAAATGAGGTATAAGAATATCAGTGTATTAACGGGTAATGAGCGGCTATTTATGTTTAGTTTATTCAAAAATCGAAAAATGCTGTGATTGGAAATAAGTCTTAGATATCTTAACCGCAGACAGATATTCATTTTGCTGTATCTAGAGGTAGAGAATATACTCAAAATTGTTCATAGTTTTGACAGCAAGACACATTTTACAAACTATAGTGTGTATAACAAAACGGGAATTTACGTAAGCTATCACCAAATTACAAAAGCGATGTCTGCGACAAGACGTTCGCGTAGCGTCTCCGACAGGAGAAGCGTCTACGCACTCACAACTTTATTCAATTTTTAAGACTTCACTACTACCCATTGCGTCACAGGCGCCATTGCTCGCCAACCTAAAAATTTACCAATAGGTTCCGCTCGCTGAATGGCAATACGAGTTAAATCGCCACCGACTCGTTCATACCATTGAAATAAAGTTTGCTCACCCTCTACTGTGACAACATTGGCCACTAAACGTCCACCCGGCCGCAGTGCTTCCCAGCAAACATCAAAAAGTCCCGTTGCTGTCACCCCACCACCAATAAAAATAGCATCTGGTGCTGGCAAATCTTTCAGGGTATGGGGCGCTTTACCTTCAATGATTTGCAGATTTGGAGTACCGAGAGTGGCGGCATTATCAGCAATATACAGTAGTCTAGAAGAATTTTGTTCGATCGCGATCGCTCGACATCGCGCATTACTCCGCATCCATTCAATTGAAATTGAGCCGCAACCCGCACCCACATCCCACAATAATTCTCCTGGTGTGGGAGCCAAAGCTGCTAGGGTAATTGCCCTAACTTCACGCTTCGTTAATTGTCCATCGTGGTGGTAGGCGTTATCTGGCAATCCTGGCAATCTTGGTAATGGGATAACCCCAGTATCAGCAATACAATCAACTGCGATCGCATTCAACACTGCAACTTCAGTTTCACTCCAAGATGCGGCCGTACCTTCTACAATTCTTTCATGAGCGCCGCCCATACGCTCCAATACGGTGATTTTACTGCCACCATAGCCGCGATTTGTCAAAATTTGAGCAACAATGGCGGGTGTGTCTTTACCTTCACTCAAAATCAACAGCCGCGCTTTTGGATAGATATAAGACTGGAGTAGAGAGGATGGACGACCATTCAAACTCAAGGTTTCTACCTCAGTCAAAGACCATCCCACCCTGGCACAGGCGAGGCTGAAGGCTGAAGGTGCGGGGATAATCGTCATTTCAGAGACAGGAATTCGCCGCATCAAGGTGACACCAATGCCGTAACACATCGGATCGCCGCTTGCGAGTACGCAGATTGACTGCCCCCGACGCTGGATGATTTCGTCTACAGAAGTGCTAATGGGAGATGACCAGACTAGTTTCTCACGTCGATCGTCTGTAGGGAGCATTGCTAAATGGCGATCGCCTCCCACAATTACTTTCGCTCGATCGACTAGAGAACGAGCGATCGCGCTTAACCCTTGTAATCCATCTTCCCCAATGCCAACAATAGAAAGCCATTTCTGTATCATGCTAATTCATGATTAATTACTTCATAACGTTGTTGGCAGACTTTTAACTGATAATTCCGAGATTGTTGTAGATTTCGATCAGATTGCCATCAGGATCGCGCAAATGAGCTGTGCGGATTCCCCAGCTTGGACGATCTTGTGGTTGAGTCACAACGAGCGCATTTTGAGCCTTTACTTGCTCATAGACCTCATCCACATTATCCACTGCCAAAATCAAGACAACTTTATCTCGATTGACAACGTATGAAGGCTGTTCAATTCTTGGGACTACTTCAGCCATTAATTCTTGTTTGAGCAAACCCAGCTTGAGATATCCGGTATTAAACTCAGCATATCCGCTATCTTCATCGCCCCAATCGACATCAAATTTCAGCAGATCCCGGTAAAACAGAAAAGAATCTTTGTAATTGGAGACAAGCAGTCTCAGGTGTGTTAGCTGAAGCTTCATATCTGTTGGGTTAGTCTACTAACTGTGAATTCTAGGTTCTGGATGCAAAGTCGCTAGCAACTCGCTTTCGACAATTGCTAATTCATCAAGCCGCTGCATGACAATTTCTTTGTCGAAATAAGTAGCAGCTAAAACCCAATATATACCGTAGTGACGCGCTTCGGATGCCATTAGCCCACGATAAAATTTTGCTAACTCTGGCTCTGGACAGTGAGCAGCTAATAGTCCCAAGCGCTCGTGAGAGCGAGCTTCAATTAAACCAGTGACTAGTAAGGAATCCAGAAATCGCTCAGGTTCTTTGGGGCGTACTTGAGCTTTTAAACCCGCGCCATAGGGAGGTGGTGGTAGGGGAGCTAGGGGAATATTCCGGCGTTCTAACCATTGGTTAACTAGCTCAAAGTGTTCTAATTCTTCGCGGGCGATCGCAGTTAACTCCCGAACCATTTTAGTATTGGAAGGGTAGCGAAACATCATGTTCAAGGCTACGCCTGCTGCTTTGCGTTCGCAGTGGGAGTGGTCGAGTAAGATGATATCTAAATTAGCGATCGCTTGTTCAACCCAAGCAGAACTAGTGGGCTGTTTTAGGACGTTGATAGTCGGTAACTGAGTAAGCACAGAGTCAATCAATTTTGGATTTTGGATTTTGGATTTTGGATTTTTCAATAGTTTAAACTATTAGTCCACCAAAGAAACTTTGCGGGATTTATCGTCAGAAAATCAAGTTCTTTTCTCCCCCTGCCTCCCCTGCCTCCCCTGCTCCCCTGCTCCCCTGCCTCCTTCATTCCTGCTGCCGCCGTTCTTCCATCTCTTGAGTAGAAATCATACTATTGACTCTCTCAATATCTACCATCATTAAAACTGCTCCTTGCATTTCAATGCCAAGCAGCGGAGTGATTGCTAGGTAACATTTTATTTGCCTACCCCGACGATTGGTAGCATCAAGGATAATTTCTTGAAACTGTTTTTTACCGGATAGAGAGTCGCGGATGGGCGATCGCAACTGCTCGACTGGTAGGCCAATGTCTAGGCTGAAGATAGATTTTCCAATCACTTCATCAGTCCGCAAGCCCCATAAATCTTCGACCATATAATTCCAAATAGAGATATTAAAGCTACTGTCAATTACTACTATTCCCGTTTGGAAACTCTTGAGAATAGAGGCGAGGAAAATATTTATGCGATTCAGTTCTGTGGTGCGATCGCTCAGTTCGTAATTAATTGTCTGTAATTCTTCATTAGTAGATTGAAGCTCTTCATTCATCGTCTCCAATTCTTCATTAGTAGATTGTAATTCTTCGTTAGTAGTTTCTAATTCTTCATTAGTAGATTGCAGTTCTTCATTAGTAGTTTCTAATTCTTCATTGGTAGATTGCAGTTCTTCATTAGTAGTTTCTAATTCCTGTTGCGATCGTTGCAGGGCATCTTGGAGTTTAATATAACGGGTGACATCATGAAAGGAGATACTGACCCCTAAAAAACTGGTATCTGTTTCTTGTAAAGGCGTAATTTGCACATCCAGATATTGGATTTCTGTGTTAGATAAATAACGCTCTACATTTGTTAGGCTGACAGGGCGGCGTTCGGTATAAGCCCGTTCGATTAGCGATCGCAATTCAACAGGGCGATAGGAAAGTTCTAGATCCTGGAAGGGACGAGCTAAATCTTTGGGAGAAAGGGCGAACAAAATCCGTGCCTGCTCGTTCACCATTACCAGAGTGCCATTGATATCAATGATTATTTGGGCGATTTGGGCTGCATCAAAACCCATCTCTCGCAGCCGGAGGTTTCGAGACAAACGGCTGCTAGATTCGTCATCTACTGAATTTGCCATAACAAGGAGGCGATCGCGTAAATTCACCGTCGATACTTTAGTAAATATTCGGTTTTTCAAGTCCAGTGGCGTAAACAGATTAGAATGCATCAATAGCATTTCTGCTTTTCCCAAAAACAGATAGCCATTATTATTGAGTGCAAAATGAAACCGCGCCAGAATTCGCCCTTGAGTTTCAGAATTAAAATACATTAATGTATTGCGGCTGACTAATAAATCTAAGCGCGAAATGGGCGCATCCTGAAGCAAATCGTGGCGACCAAAAATCACTGAACGGCGCAAGTCTTGGCGGAAGACATAGCGGTTTCCGATAATCTCAAAGTATTTATGGCGCAGTTCATCTGGCACAGCTTGGATATCTTTTGCTGAATACACAGCTTGCCTAGCCTGGTTGAGAGCATCTTCATCTACATCTGTGGCGTAGATTTTCACTCGTTGGCGAAATTCCTCTGCTCCCAATATTTGGGCCATCAACATTGCCAAGGTATAAGCTTCTTCCCCAGAAGCACAGCCAGCGCTCCAGATGCGGATTGGATCGGAAGTTTTTTTATTCTTAATCAGATTAGGCAATATTTGCTCTGCTATATATTCCCAAGCTGATGAATCTCGAAAAAAAGCAGTGACGTTAATTAGGATAGTGTTGAAAAGATAATTGAATTCTTCTGGATAAACTTCTAGATAGTCTTGATATTCTTCAAAGTTTTCTATGGTTAATGACTGCATCCGCTTGAGTACCCGACGTATCAAAGTCGAGCGCTTATAGCCTGTAAAATCAAATCCCCGGCTCTGTCTGAGATAAACCAGTAGATTTTCAAATTTAGGATCTTTTTCTGCGGAAGTCATAGGTTAGGGAGGGGCAGAGGGCAGGGGCAAAGGAGTAGAGTTCTGATTTGCGTCCATAAGTATCAAACACTCATTAACGGAGTTCAAAGCCTCATTAATGAGTATTAAAGGCTCATTAAAGGAGTTCTAAACCTCATTAATGAGTATCAAAGGCTCATTAAAGGAGTTCAAAGCCTCATTAATGAGTATCAAAGCCTCATTAAAGGAGTTCAAAGCCTCATTAATGAGTATCAAAGCCTCATTAAAGGAGTTCAAAGCCTCATTAATGAATATCAAAGGCTCATTAAAGGAGTTCAAAGCCTCATTAATGAGTATCAAAGGCTCATTAAACTATGGTGACACCAAATTCTACTTTAAAATAAATCTTCTCTGCCTCTGAGCTTAGTTAGATTCTCCCATGACCAAACCCACCAGGGTGCTGGAAATTTCATCAAGGGGGAGAATAAAATCTACATTGCCAGTTTGAATTGCGGCGGAGGGCATCCCGGAAAATTCGGCGGTTTTTACGTCTTGGACAATGACAGTACCGCCCATTTTTTTGATTGCTTCTACTCCCATCGCGCCGTCGCTACCCGTTCCACTTAATACAAGGGCGATCGCTTTGTCTTTGTAAGTGGCTGCAACCGATTCAAATAATAAGTCAGCCGAAGGACGTAAAAAATGTACTAATTTTGACTGTGATAAGGAAAGTGTACCGTCACCGTTAACCAATAAGTGACGATCGGGTGGAGCAACGTAAGCCGTTCCTGGAGTAAGACAATCTCCCTCCTCTGCCTGTTTGACAGTAATATTTGTGCGCCGACTGAGAATTTCTGCCATAAACGACGGATGTTCGGGAGCCAGGTGTTGCACAATAGCGATCGCGGCTGGAAATTCTGCGGGTAGAGTCGATAGCACTTTAACTATAGCAGTCAGTCCGCCTGCTGAGGCTGCGATCGCTACTATATCAAAGGCAGCATTAGTAAAGTGAGGGGGATGATTTTTGGCATTTTCTGCCATCTCAATCATGATTTTGCGCCTATGACTATCTGCGTAACTTCTTTAGTTACAAATAGCATTAATTAAGTTACAATTTTTTATTTTTAATTATGTGTATTATACCGTATATCTAAGACTACTTCTGCATTTTTTGCCTTTACCTATCAAATTCACAGGTTAATCTTCCTGCTCTAGAATACGTTTCGCCTCCAAAAGCTGCTGTTTATGTTCCTCACTAACTGTTGGGTATTGCAGATTTAGTTCTTCTAATTTTGTGCAGATAATATTGGCAACAGTCAGGCGGGTAAACCATTTGCGATCGGCAGGAATAATATACCACGGCGCCCATTTAGTACTCGTATTATTAAAAACCTCTTCATAAGCATTCATATAATCATCCCAAAAAGCTCGTTCTCGGACATCATTATCTGAAAACTTCCAATTTTTATCAGGAGAGTCAATTCGCTCTAAAAAGCGTTTTTTCTGCTCTGATTTAGAGACATTTAGAAAAAACTTCAGAATGATTACACCATTATTAACCAAATATTTTTCAAAGTTATTGATTTCTTCAAAACGCTGCTTCCATATCTTATTTCCATTCGGGAAGCGAGGAAGCTGTTGTTTTTGAAGCATTTCTGGATGGACGCGAACCACTAGCGCTTCTTCATAGTATGAACGGTTGAATATGCCAATTCTTCCTCTTTCTGGCAGAGCTTTCATTGAGCGCCACAAGTAGTCATGGTCTAATTCTTCCGCACTGGGGCCCTTAAAACTAAACACCTGAAATCCCTGCGGATTAACACCAGAAGTTACGTGTTTAATAGTGCTGTCTTTGCCAGCAGCATCCATTGCCTGAAAAATAATCAACAGAGCATAGGTGTTTTGAGCATAGAGAATATTTTGGTAATTAGCTAGTCGTTCAATATCTACCTGTAATTTGGTTGCAGCATCAGTTTTTTGATGAAAATCAGTTTTATAAGCTGGGTCATAGTTTTTTTTCAGAGAAATTTTTGAACCTGGCGGAACAATGAAAGCATCATGATTCATATATAAAATCTCCTAACAGCTATTTAATACACAAGCACATTTTGAAGCGATTAATTCCTGAAAGTTAAGTAAAGCGGCGTAAATAATTAAAAGTTTGTAGTGTTCGCGTAGCGTCTCTTTGAGACGCTGCGCGAACACTACGAACTAATCTCAAGATTTCTTACATTACTTAATCTACTTCGATTTATTCTCATCTACTTACTTCCGTCGCTTTGGCATAGGACGCATTGCTTCACGTCCCAAGATAAACATCCCCGTGATACCTAAACAGACAAACCAAATATATTGATACCAATATTGCCGAATCTGCACAACTGTACTGGTTTTTGGATGCAATGTGTTTAAGTATAGCAGCAGCACCAATATCATCAGTGCCCCAAAACCAACAAGGCTCAAGCCAACAAGAATTCGTGCCGGACGCAGTTCAAAATCACTAATAGTATTTAGGTCAATTTCTGCCAGTTCTTTAAAGGAGTCATCCGCCAAAGATGAGGTTGCTTGGAATCTATTGCTCAGTTTTGGTGGCAAAATCGGCGACAGTTTCGCTACAGTTGGGCGACGAAGCAAAGCCTCGGTATCTCGCAGCAATTCTAGTGGCTTACGGGTAGTAGTTGGTTGAGCAAACTCTATGTTGTCTGTAGGAGTTGAGGCATTAGCTTTGCTTTCAAAATCCATAGTATATTTCGGAAAAACCAGGATATACATAGCCTAGCGAATCAAAATACAAATGCGTGAAAATAATTCGTAATTCGTAATTCGTAATTCGTAATTCGTAATTCGTAATGATGCTCCTGCGTTGCTAAGGTAATTTGTAATTAATTGATTTCTGGTAAGAAATATATTCTGTACTCAAAGTAAGTGAATTTGGGCATTCTATAATTACAAATTACTCGTCCATCTCTTTTAATGTAGCTAATGACGATGGAGATAAACGACTGAGATAGCGGAATATCCAGTATTTAAAGATAGTGTTTAAAATCACAGGAAATGTAGCAATAAAGAAAAAGATTACATTTCTACTGGCTGGTAGACCTAAATGTTCTGCCAATCCCGCAAGCAGGACTTCCCACCCATCTGGTGAGTGAAATCCTACAAATATATCTGTAAACAGAATAATTAAAAAAGCCTTGGCACTATCGCTGAGACCAGAGACAATGGTATCCATAAAAGACTTAAGAATCACAATTTCTCTTTTGCTCATGGCGATAACTATACCAAAAGAAAAGAGTGAGATTAAATCAGCAAAACCATTACTAATACTGCTATTACTTTTTTTGCTAAATTCTTCAGAAATTTCAATTGCTTTACTTTTGATTTTTTCTTGTGTTAACTCTGAAGAAAGTGGTGGTGCTTGATTAAGAAAATATTCAAATCTCAGTTCTTCTTGAAAATTATGTAATTGATGGAGAGCTTCTTTTTCCATGTCAGAATTGATAAAGATTTGAGTTGTATTATCACCTCTAACCCTTTCTAATATTGGAGTTACTATAAATTCTTTAGATAAATATTGAGTTAAAAGCGGTACAAGAATGAGAACTATCAAAAATCGCAAGGCAATTATTGTTCTACCTTTAGAAAGGCGATAATTTCTGAGAAACTCTTCTTCTGTCTGCGGTGCAAAATCTGCTTGAATTTTATTAATTCTTCTGCCAATAAAACTCTTATTCAGTCTACTTTTTGGAATTGGAGCTTTAACTTGAGTATCATTTATGTTAGATGAATCTAGCTGTTTTTTTATTTCGTTCTCATTAATGCTTAAAGGCTGATAATTTGACAATAAGGAATTATTATTAATTACCTCATCTTTGATAGCATATTTCTCTACTACTTCATCAATAACCTTCAATTTTTCTAATAAAACAGAATTAGAGATATTGACAATTCCGCGACTAAGCTGGAATTCTGCAAGCCTGATCTTAATAATAGTTAGGTTCTTATTAAGATATACTTGCCAATAAGACATGACATTTTCAGTATACTTTACTGATTGTAACGATATTTTTTTGTTATCAAAATGTTCGTTCTCAATGTTTTTAATTCTCTGAGCTGCTTCGTAAGCTTCTAAAAGTGCCCTTTCTGGTGTATTTGAAAACCAACGGTTCAGCGATCGCAAATATTTTTGGAATGTTCTGGTAAGTGAGTTTTTCATTACATATATGACTTTTAGATAATGTGTATTATAGTTATATAATCATAAAAAATGGGTAATAACAGCTAAATAATTAGTCCAATCCAGATTCAGGTAATACTCCCTGATGCGATGTCTAGGACGGGCTATGTCTACGCTAGCAATTTTATATTACCTGTAAAATCAGATGGATTGGCATAAATTGACACTGGTGATTTATATTGACAGTTTATCCATTACACTGTGATTATTGACACCATCTGTCAGTGTTTATCCTCGATAGAAAAGCCTTGATTGTAACATTTCACAATTGAGGCAAATTTTCCACTATGCAGAGTCTATCACTGTTAAAGGGAATAGGAAGTAAAGATGTTACTTTCTCATCTCCCTTCCCTCTATTCACTACTCCCCACTCCCAAGTTTTAAATTATGAGTTTGAGTCTATGCATGATTGTGAAAAACGAAGCAGCAACACTGCCTAAATGCCTGAGCAGTGTGAGAAAAGTAGTGGATGAAATGATAGTCTTGGATACAGGCTCAATCGATCGCACTCCCAATATTGCCCAACAACTCGGTGCAAAAGTCCATCATTTTAAATGGTGTAATGATTTCAGTGCTGCCCGCAATGCAGCTCTCAAATATGTAACTAGTGATTGGATTTTGGTATTAGATGCTGATGAAACTCTGACTTCAGCAATTGTACCGCAGTTGCGAGAGGCGATCGCAAGAGATGAATATTTGCTCATCAACCTCGTCCGTCAGGAAGTTGGTGCAGAACAATCTCCCTATTCTCTGGTTTCCAGGCTATTCCGCAATCATCCAGATATTCATTTTGACCGTCCTTACCATGCCTTGGTAGATGATAGTGTGTCGGAAATTTTAACCAGAGAACCCCACTGGCAAATAGGTTATTTACCTGGGGTTGCACTTGTACACACAGGATATCAAAAAAGTGCGATCGCTCAAAATAACAAATATGCCAAAGCCGCTACAGCAATGGAAGGGTTTCTCGCAACTCATCCTAATGACCCTTATGTTTGCAGTAAATTAGGGGCGTTGTATGTGCAAACTGGGAAAATTTCTCAAGGTATGGATTTGCTCAGACATGGAATCACCGTTGCTGAAGACAACTACGATATTTTATATGAACTCCACTATCATTTAGGCATTGCCTACAGTCGGTTGCAAAAATCCCCACAGGCGATTTCTCACTATCAAGCTGCCATCAAATTGCCAATTTATCCTATGCTCAAACTAGGAGCATACAACAACTTGGGTAATTTACTCAAAGCAGCAGGAGATTTCAACGGTGCGAAAACTGCTTATACCACAGCTTTGAAAATCGATCCTACTTTTGTTTTTGGACATTATAATTTGGCGATGACATTTAAGGCTTTGGGTTTGTTTGCAGATGCGATCGTATATTATCAACATGCGATCGCGTTAAATCCCAACTATGCCGAAGCATATCAAAATTTGGGGGTAGTGCTGCTCAAAATTGGCAATCATCAAGATAGTTTAGCAGCTTTTAAAAAAGCGATCGCCCTTCACGAAAGGTATAATCCCGAAGAGGCGAAGAGGCTACGTCAGGGGTTGCAGGAGATGCAGTTGATGTAGAGGTGAGGGCGCATGGGAAGAGGCAGAGGAGTGTGGGGAGTGTGGGGAGTGTGGGGAGTGTGGGGAGTGTGGGGAGTGTGGGGGGTAAGACTTCTTCCCCATCCTCCCACACCTCCCACACCTCCCACACCTCCCACACCTCCCACACCTCCCACACCCCTAGTTCTCCCCGATTGTTGCCTAATCTAAAAATATCAACCCAAAAATTGAAATCAAAACTTTTGGCGGTATCAAAGTTTTGATTATTTTATGAATGAAGAAATAAAGTTATTTCGTATATTTTGTTCATATTCGGTGATGTTGGCAGCATAATTGCCTTCAACGGGCATAACTATTTAAAGAATACGACAACGTAGATGCAATAAGTATTTGAGGAAGTAATATCTATGCTTAAAACCCATCTTATCCACACCGAAGCTGATTATCGTGCTGCACTTGATGAAATTGAAAGATTGTTTGATGCAGAACTCAATACACCAGAGTTTGACCGCTTGGAAGTTTTAACTACGCTTGTGAAAGCATACGAGCAAAGGCATTACCCAACCGAAGCACAAGATCCTATTGAAGCAATCTTATATTATCTTGAATCCCGTGAGTTCTCTTTAGATGACATAGAGCCAATGAAACAAGCGATGTTTTATTAAAAACCTCTTGAACTTCAGCTTCGGAACTCGGAACTTCAGCTTCAGAACTCGGAACTTCAGCTTCGGAACTCGGAACTTGAGTTTCAGAACTCGGAACTTCAGCTTCAGAACTCGGAACTTCAGCCTCGGAACTCGGAACTTCAGCTTCAGAACTCGGAACTTCAGCTTCGGAACACGAAACTTCAGCTTCGGAACTCGGAACTTCAGCTTCAGAACACGAAACTTGAGCTTCGGAACTCGAAACTTCAGCTTCAGAACACGAAACTTGAGCTTCGGAACTCGAAACTTCAGCTTCGGAACTCGAAACTTCAGCTTCAGAACTCGAAACTTCAGCTTCAGAACTCGGAACTTCAGCTTCGGAACTCGGAACTTGAGGTTTAAAAATGAACTCCACCAGTTCTGAGTCGAAAAGGTGGAGTTAAAAAGTTGAAGAGTTGATAAATTCTCCTCACAAATGACAAGTGACAACTGACAAATGACAACCAACTAAATACGCGACTTGACAAATTTCTCTAATCTATCCATTCCCTTTTCAATCGTCGCCATATCTGTGGCGTAAGAAAGGCGAATGTTGTCATCAGCGCCAAAAGCAATTCCGGGAATGACTGCAACTTGATGTTCTTCCAGCAACGCGTCACAAAATTCTAGGGATTTTAGACCGGTTTTGCTGATATCAGGGAACAGATAAAAAGCGCCATCTGGTTTTGCGGTACTCAATCCGGGAATAGCGTTGAGTCTGTCTAGCATTACCTGTCGGCGTTTAGCGAAGGCTTGGCGCATTTCTTCGACACAATCTTGAGAACTTTCTAAAGCTGCGATCGCACCATATTGGGCAAAGGTACACACGTTAGATGTACTATGCCCTTGGATGGAACTCGCTGCTTTAATGATTTCCACAGGCCCCGCTAAATAACCAAGTCTCCACCCAGTCATAGAATAAGCCTTCGCAAACCCATTACTAATCAAAGTCCGGTCAAAAATTTCCTTCCCCAGAGAACCGATGCTGATATGTTCTGCACCGTCGTAGAGAATCTTTTCGTAAATCTCATCAGAGACAACAAAGATATCTGCATCAACTACTACCTGCGCCAGTGCTTTGATTTCATCTGGCGTGTAAACCATCCCTGTAGGATTAGATGGGGAGTTGAGGATAAATAACTTTGTCTTTGGCGTGATTTTTTTACGGAGTTGTTCGGGAGTAATTTTATAACCCGTCGTGGCATCTGTAGGCACAATTACCGGGACTCCACCGACCAAAGTCACCATTTCGGGATAACTTAGCCAGTAAGGTGCAGGGATAATTACCTCATCACCTGGATCGATTAGCGCCACGATTAAGTTGTACAGAGAATGTTTACCGCCATTAGTGACGATGACATTCTCTGACTTGTAATCAAGACCGTTGTCGGTTTTAAGCTTGTGGGCGATCGCTTCCCTTAACTTTGGTTCTCCGGCTGCTGCACCATATTTGGTTTTGCCTTCTTCCAAAGCTTTGACTGCTGCGGCTTTAATATGCGCCGGGGTATCAAAATCTGGTTCTCCAGCGCTAAAACTACAAACATCTATTCCTTCCGCCTTCAGTGCCTTAGCCTTGGCTGCGATCGCTAAGGTTAATGAAGGTGTTACCTGACTTACTCTTGCTGCCAGCTTCATTCTTACTATTTTTGGCAAATCTTTCACTTATCTAAGGATATCCCAGAATCCCTACCAAGATTTGCTTTTTTTGAATTCGTTGGGGATTGGTAACTGGGGAATTGGCAAAAATTCCACAGATAAAATCCTGTTGCTGATAAATGAAGAGTTCCTTAGTGGGGAAGGCTTTAAGCAGGGAAAAACTAAATAAAGTGACTAAGGGGCTAAATGCTCTGTGTTAGGAGCTTTTTGGGCGATGTCGGGAAAGGCTATGAAGTAGATAGTTCTTTTATTGACCTGCTATACTGTTGAAAATATATGTCTTATTATTAATAATAGATTAGTGTGGAACGTTGAATTTCATGATGATTTTGCATCAGAATTTGAGGATTTATCTGAAGAAGTACAAGATGAACTACTAGCTACAGCAAAGCTATTAGAAACATTTGGCTCACAGCTAAAACGTCCTCATGCTGACACACTCAATGGTTCCCAATACACGAATATGAAAGAGTTAAGGTTTAATGCTAATGGTGGTGTTTGGCGTGTAGCATTCGCTTTTGACCCAACAAGACAAGCAATCTTACTCGTAGCAGGTAATAAATCGGGTGTTGGCCAAAAGCGTTTTTATAAAGAATTAATCAAAAAAGCTGATGCGCGATATAAAAGTCATCTTTTAAACTTAGGGGAGGATTCAAGGGGCAATGGGGAAAAGTTTGAGAGACAAAATTAAAGAGCTACCGATAGAACGTCAAAAGAAAATTGAAGCACGCGCTCAAGAGTTAATAGCTCAAGAACTACAAAGACAGGGCAAACGCACCTCATTTTTAGGAAACTTGCTGTCTATAGGTCTTTTCCCTTATTTTGCTAGCTTAATATTTTTTGGAAGCCTTGCTCAACAAGGTATCCAGCTTGATGCAGCCCTGGATCTAAAGACAAAGAAGAAGACTCAAAAAATACATAATTAGGGAAACAAAACTCTTTTTTAGAGAGGGGTAGCTGTTCTTAAAAAAAATTAATGGGGAATGGGGCATGGGGTATTGGTTATTAATTCTTCTCTCCCTGCCCCCCTGCTCCCCATTCCTTAAGCGATCGTCACATCTGGCGACAAGTAAACATCCTGAATGGTATGAAATAGCTTCACACCTTCCTCAAAGGGACGTTGGAAGGTCTTTCGCCCAGAAATTAATCCTGAACCACCAGCACGTTTGTTGATTACTGCGGTGCGTATTGCTTCGGCGAAATCATTTTTACCAGTCGCGCCACCAGAATTAATCAACCCCACACGCCCAGAGTAGCAATTCAGTACTTGATAGCGAGTTAAATCAATTGGGTGATCGGTTGTCAATTCTGTGTAAATCCGCTCATCGGTTTTGCCGTAACTCTTACCACTGGCTTTGGCAACTGCACCGTAACCATTGTTATTTTCGGGTAACTTTTGTTTGATGATGTCAGCTTCAATCGTTACACCCAAATGATTTGCTTGTCCGGTGAGGTCAGCCGCAAGGTGGTAATCTTTATCTTGTTTAAAAGCGTTATTCCGCAGATAACACCAAAGAATTGTTGCCAAACCGAGTTCATGGGCGCGTTTAAAAGCTTTGCTGATTTCCTGAATTTGTCTGGTAGAATTCTCGGAACCAAAGTAAATTGTCGCACCTACGGCAGCCGCCCCTAAATTCCAAGCTTGTTCTACATCCGCAAACAATACTTGGTCAAATTGGTTGGGGAAAGTCAGCAATTCGTTGTGATTGATTTTGGCAATAAAGGGAATTTTGTGGGCATATTTCCGTGATACGATGCCTAATGTTCCCAAAGTGGTAGCAACCGCATTGCAATCTGCGGCGATCGCTAGCTTGATAATATTTTCTGGATCGAAGTAAATCGGGTTGGGCGCAAAAGACGCACCGGCTGAGTGTTCAATCCCTTGGTCTACTGGTAAAATCGAGAGATAACCTGTGTTTGCCAGACGACCTGTAGAATAAAGTAGATGGAGATTACGCAATACTTGAGGGTTGCGATCGCTGTTGAGCCAGATACGATCTACAAAGTCTGGCCCCGGCAAATGTATTAAATCACGAGAAACTTTTGCTTTGTGGGTAAGCAGGTCTTCTGCCTCTTTACCTAGCAATGACTCAATAGAATTAGGCTCTTTGAGCGTTGTAGTCATAGTATTATCCTCAAAGTTTGAGCAAATGACCTTGCCTTTAAGATAGCATTTCTAATATTGCTAACTTAGTTGTACGGTCATTAATTATGTGTATTCTTTTTGAATATATAGCAATCTTCTGTTATAAATGAAAACCAAAAGGCTGAGATTTCCCACTTGTTTCAATAAGTCGAGAATCTTGTGATGAATGATTAAGTAAGGCTATACTACCGGAAGTATTAAATCAACTTTCGGAATTGATATTTTCACCTTCAGTTACCAACATCAAACAGTACAATCATACTATCTTGCGATCGTAACTGAAAATTGAAACCCATCTTTCCCGGATTTGGGTAATAATTTTGAACAAAATAAATACAATTGTATGAGTAAGTTTCAAATCGATATCGACTTTAGCAATATAGATTTAGCTTCCCTTGAGACAGAAGAAGATTTTCAAAGAGAAGCAAAAATGTTACTCCCAAAGGCACTGGTCAAACTAGGTGAAAGTGTGGGTGAAAAGACTTGGGAAGAATTACAGCAAAAGCTGCAAGCAACTGGAGCTAAACTCAAATCTTCTCCCAGCGAGAAACGTAGGTTTATTCAAGAAACCGGAAGAACTTATCAACGAAATGCTAGTAATAGAGAAAAACAAGAACTAGAAGATTATATAGTAGAGCAATTACGTCAGCACAAATAGTATTTGTCATAATTTAACTTACCGGACATGATTCAAACAAACCAGCGGCGAATCAACTCCACTTGGAAGCTATAGCCGTCGTCAACTTCCTCAATTAATTCACGTTGCAACAGTAAGTTGAAAGTAATATCAGCATGAGGAAACTGTTGCAATAGAGTTTGGCGGCTAACTTTAGCCCCTTCCCCTTGAGCGGCGATAAAACGTAAAATAGCTTGTCCAGTAGCGTCTACTTGATTGTTTTGAATGTCAGCGAAGAAAAAGCCCCCACTTTGCAAAGCTTCTGGTATCGCTGCTTCCACATCCGCGAAAGTTGCCAATCGCCGCATAGAGGGGTCTTGTTCGTTCTTAAGGACAATAATTTCTGCACAGAGTAGTTGTACTAAGAATGGATGACAACGGGTGAGTTGTAGCACTCGCTCAACGGCGTTGAGTTCATAGCGGAGGGTAAAATCTTTGACGGGATGTTCAATTAATTGTCGTGCTTCCGCTTCTTTGAGGTAGGAGATATGCACTACTTGGACATTTATGAGATAACTAGCCCAGCGCTGATATTCTTCGATAGTATGAGAGCCAGCTAGTAAAAGCTTGAAGCGCGGACGGTGTTGGATGAGATGACGCAGCATTCCCAAAACATCCTGTTCATCAAAGCGACCTTTGGCTATGGCGTTGTCTAGCACCTCAAATTCATCTAGCGCTAGTAAGGCGGTATTTTGTTCTAGAGCCTGTTCTACTTTATCTAGCCATTCATAGAAATAGCTGAAGGGGTCAGATTTTAATACTTCGCGGGTTAGGGACGGTAGAATTACACCTTGCTTTTTCGCTGATTTCTCCATATCTCTAGCCAGGTTGTAGAGAAAACCTGTATGGTCACTAGCCGATGAAGGTGCGCCTTGCAAGTCCACAAACATGGGGATGATGGTGTTAGGTAGTAACTTTCTTATATTGTTGAGCAGAGAAGTTTTACCCATACGTCGTTGACCATAGAGTAACAAAGGTGGACGACGGTGGTCTAAAAGTAACTGTTCAATGCGTAAGCCAATGTCATCACGCCCCGTGAAAATTTCTTGTTCTAGTGTGAGTGGTACACCAATAATATAAGGGTTGTCAATTTCTTTGTTTTGTTCAACTTTAATAGCCAGCTCTTCTATATATTTGTTGATTATATCTAGCCATTTTTTAGCAAAAGGTAGGAATAGAGAAGCGTATTTATTATGACTTCTGTTGAAGTTTTCTAACTGTCCATTTAGCTTTTCTGCTACAGCTTTAAGAGCTATACGTTGGTTATAATTACTTCTTTGTTCTAATGCTGCATTTACATCCTGACTAATGCGAGTAAAGATATGTAACACAGAATTAATTGAGTTGCCTAATTCATCAATCTCTATGGTGCGATAAACCTGACGTATAGCTTCTACCTCACCACAGTTTCTTAGACTCAGTGCATCTTTACAAATTTGAACAGCCCAATCTTGGGGACTTCCCTTGAGATAATCAATTGCTGCTTCACCCTCGTTTGGGTTATGTTCTATGACTAAAAGTAAGTACTTATCTAAGCCATATAAAGGTAGCCGCTGACATTGATCCCAAAAGACTGAATGATAACGCAATGAACTTGAATACTCATCTTTACTTTTATCAATAAATTCATACGGAAAACGTAATATTGACTCTAGAAATGTCTCATTGGTGCGACTTTGGTTAATTCGATAAGATAATATATTAGACAATCTTAATAAAATATAAAGCTGGTTTATGTGGTTTTTTTGCAACTGATAAAGTGCTAAATTCCATAATTGGATTAATGGGTATAAAACTATTGGTCGCCATAAGTTGATAGTGATACCTAGAAAGAACAGCACAGCAAAAGTCACGCCATACACAACACCTGACGCTACACCATTTACCAAACCACCAGCTACACCAAAGCCTAGACCTCCTGGTATACCAAAGAACAAGCCTACTATTATCAGTGTACTGAAGTATTCATTATCAATTTTTTCTGCCACACCAAAGGCCACACCAAAGGCCACGCCCAAAGCCACGCCAAAGGCCACACCAAAGGCCATACCATACGCCACGCCATACACCACGCCATACACCACGTCAAAGGCCACGCCAAAGGCCACGCCAAAGGCCACGCCAAAGGCCACACCTTCTGCCACGCCCAACGCTACACCTTCTGCCACGCCAAAGGCCACGCCAAAGGCCACGCCATACACCACACCAAATGCCACACCAAAGGCCACGCCATACGCAACGCCCAACGCCACGCCATACGCCACGCCAAACACCACACCAAATGCCACGCCTAAAGCCACGCCATACACCACGCCATACGCCACGCCTTCCGCCACACCCAACGCCACGCCTTTCGCCACGCCTTTCGCCACGCCTAACGCCACGCCTAACGCCACGCCAAAGGCCACAGCAAAAGCAACGCCTTTCGCCACACCAAACGCAACGCCAAACGCCACACCTAACGCCACACCTAACGCTATGCCAAAGGCAACGCCTTTCGCCACGCCAAAGCCCACGCCTTTCGTCACGCCAAAGGCCACAGCTTTCGCCACACCTTCCGCCACACCATACGCCACGCTTAATGCTACACAACATCCTAAGCTTGAGGCCACAATAGAGGAAATGTTTGGTAATGGCTGACCTAATCCCCAAAGTACTAAACCAAGGATAAAATTAGCCCAGAAAGGTACAATTAAATACCCTTGTAGCACTGGCTGCCATACAGATGGTTTATTTAAGTCTGCTAAAGAGTTAATCTCATCTCTAATATGTTCTGTGTGCTGATACCAAGCTACAGGACGAAAAAATAGCCAAAACAACAGTTGCAAACCACCTACAATCAAATTAGAGTGTGGTTGAGGTGCATGGGTGTAGATTTCAGCATAATTAGTGGGTGAGTCTTGAGAAGGCATAATTTGCCTGCTTAAGTTAATAGTAGAGATATTGAAGATATTGTTGTTATTGCAAACGCAGTTATTACAGCACTTCCCAATCCTCTATGGAACAGGCTCGATTGGTTCATTGTAATGAATAACCTTTCCTTGTAAAGGATAAGGGTTAGAGTCTGAAGGTTGGGAAGAACGTTCTAAGATTAGAATTTCTACAGCTTCGCCTGACTGCAAGGGTAAATCTTCAAGAATCAAGGTTCCGTTTTTAGTTAACTTTGTTTCAATTCGGTGTGCTTTCATAGTTACTCCGCTAGTTCTGAATCTAATAAATCAGCAAATGGTTTTATTTGCCTTAATCCCTCCTCACGCCAATTATCATTATTCTCCCCTTCTTCTAAGTTAAATAATCTTTCTCTACACAGAATTTGTAACAACAGTGGCCAGCAGCAACTTTGTGTCAAAATCCACTCTACATCTTCGTTAGTGAAGGGAATGGGCGAACTTGCTATCAATTCTCGCGCTTCTGTCTCAGCCAATACTCCCAGATATGCGGTGTAGCCGAAAATATTGAAAAAGGGTGAACTGTGTCCCGTGTTGTGCGCCATTTCAATCGGTGATTCGGGGGTAGCCAAGACAAATGCTAGATTCCCTCCTGTATGGTTAGTTGCCAAAGACCGCAAACATTCCCAAAAGCCATCATCTAATTCTGGACAGCGTTCCAATCCAACACTAATCTCATCCAATAAGATGATTGTGGGAGAATGCAAATTATCGCTGACTACATCCATGAAATGATCTAAATCGCAAGGTGTTGGCACTTGCATCTTCAGTGATTCTAGGATGTACTTTAGCAGTCCTTCTCGACTTTGCATTCGTGCATCTTGCAAGTCTACAAAAATCCAACAGTAATTTTCTGGATGCGGTAGCCAGTCAGATTTTTGAGCAGGACGCAATTGTTCTATTGGGGTGGTGGTGATATTTTTGAGATAGTGCAGCAGGGATGTTTTACCGCTACGCTTTTTGCCGATAATGGCGGAGTTTTGCAGGGGATGCCGTTTGAGTAAGTTGAAGAGGCGTTTTAATTCTTTTTCACGCCCAAAAAAGTAACGTGGCTGGGTGATGGATGCGCCTGTGATGAAGGGTGATGCTTCCCCGTTAGTTGACTCAGGTTTAGGCGGTTGAGTTTCTGGTTCTTTGTATGCAATGTCTTGCCAATCTAACCCCAGTTTTTCGGTAATTTCTACAAAATTCAGATAGTCAACAGGTTTACCGGTGAGAAAGTTTTTGACTGTGGATAGAGAAAGTCCTATATCAGTAGCTAAGGAATTCTGGCTGGGATAGCCGTTAAGCTGAGGTGCTGACTTTACTTTTTCAATATACTCTGGGGCTACTCGGAGCGATCGCGCCATCATTCCTCATTGAGAAACTGCTGTGAGTATATCAGCTTTTTATACTCGCTAAATAGCAAAGCTGTTTAGCCATAACGTCTTGCACTCTAGAAATTATAGTCATCCTGAAGTTAACTGAGTAATCAACTAAAACTCGTCTAATCAGTGGCTACTTCTCAACTCAGTTCTCACACCGCACCGAACTTTAATGATGAATATAAGAGATTAGGGCTTTAAAAATGAAACGAGAACTGGGAATTCTGCAAATTATCTTATCACTTTGCGGAGTGATGATGTTTGGTACAGTAACTTACGCTGCGATTAATATGGTGAATGGTCAATACCAAGTGGAAATATCGCTCAATACTAAGGGACTCATTATTAAGTCAGATATTGACAAAAGACAATGCAAAGCAGTAGAAGATATTGCCCAAAAGCAGGAAAGCACAAATTCCAACCAGACAACGATTAAGTAAGAGTAAAAATCAGTGATGAGTTAGAATCAATAACTTCTAATTTATTGTAAACGAGTCTTTGATACTCGTGGATGAGTTTTTGATACTCGTGGATGAGTCTTTGATACTCGTGGATAAGTCTTTGATACTCGTGGTTTTTTTAACGAACCGCAAAGGACGCAGAGGACGCAAAGAAAGAGGAGAAATATATTTATAAATAAAGTGAAGTAAAGCGGTACGTTAGCCAAAGGCTAACGTACCCTACCAAAACACTAAAGGAGTTAGGAATAAATAACTCCTAACTCTTGTACAGACGCGATTAATCGCGGCTCTAATTTTTACACCGGGCAACTCAACTCCCCGGCTTTTTGACTGAAGCGGTGATTCTCCCGATAATCTACGGGACAATCTATCACCGCAGGTACATCTTGAGCGAGGGCTTCTTTGAGTGTGGGAATCAAATCTAAAGCCGATTCAACTCGGTAGCCTTTTAAACCCATACTTTCGGCATATTTGACAAAATCAGGATTACTGAAATGTACAAAAGATGAGTTTCCTTTGCCAAAGTGATTTTCTTGCTTCCACTCAATTAAGCCATAGCCACCATCATTAAAAATTATCGTGACAAAGGGTGTACCGACACGCAAGGCTGTTTCTAATTCCTGAGAATTCATCATAAAGCCGCCATCGCCTGTTACAGCAACGACTTTGCGCTTAGGATGAACGAGTTTTGCTGCTAAAGCGCCAGGAATGGCAATACCCATAGCTGCGAAGCCGTTGGAAATTATGCAAGTATTGGGACTATGGCAATGATAATGACGGGCCATCCACATCTTATGTGCGCCAACATCTGAGATAACGATATCATCCGGGCCCATCACTTGGCGTAAGTCATAAATTAACTTTTGTGGCTTAATCGGAAATCCATCATCATGGGCGTACTGTTCGTAATCAGCCCGAATCTCTGACCTTAAACTAATAGCAAAAGGATCGGGTTTACCTTGCCGGTCTGCTAATTTTAAAATTTCATAAAGGGAATCTGAAATATCTCCCACGACTTCGGCGTTAGGAATATAACTACTATCAATCTCCGCCGGACTTACCCCAATATGCACAATCGGAATTTCACCATTCCGATTCCATTTCTTGGGGGAAAACTCAATCAAATCGTAGCCGATCGCAATTACTAAATCTGTGTTATCAAAAGCACAGGTAATGAAGTCTCTTTGCTGTAACCCTACTGACCACAAAGCTAATTGATGTGTGTAGGGAATCACGCCTTTACCCATGAAGGTATTGGCAACAGGTATATTCAGCAAGGTAGCAAATTGCGTTACGGCATCACTTGCATGAGCGCGAATTGCTCCATTTCCGACTAAGATTAATGGGTTAACTGCTTGGCAAATTGCGGCGGCGGCTGCCCGAATGCTAGCAAAAGATGCATAGGTTTTTTCGCTATTATCCTTACGCAAAGGTTTGCCTTCGACGGGCATAGCAGCAATATTTTCTGGCAAATCGATGTGAACTGCGCCAGGTTTTTCGGATTGCGATCGCTTAAATGCTTTCCGCACTACTTCGGGTGTAATACTCGGTCGCACAATCTGCTTATTCCACTTGGTAACAGGTGCAAACATTGCCACTAGATCTAAATATTGATGAGATTCAATGTGCATTCTATCTGTTCCCACTTGACCGGTAATCGCTACTAAGGGCGCACCATCGAGGTTAGCATCTGCTACCCCAGTCATCAAATTAGTTGCCCCAGGGCCAAGAGTAGAAAGACACACTCCAGCTTTTCCGGTTAAGCGTCCATAGACATCGGCCATGAATGCTGCACCCTGTTCATGACGAGTCGTAATAAATTTAATCGAAGAATGTTTTAACGCTTCCAAAACGTGAAGATTTTCTTCACCAGGTAGTCCAAAAATATATTGCACTCCTTCATTTTCTAGGCACTGCACCAATAATTCTGCTGTATTCATTTTATTTTCCGACAACTCTATTAACGAATAAGACTTTTGTTCTTTGTCATTAGTCATTTGTCCTTTGTCTTTTGACCAATGACTAATGACTAATGACTAATCATTTAACCCACACGGTTTTAACATTGACGAACTCATGTATACCTTGGATACTCAATTCTCTGCCATATCCAGAACGCTTGATGCCACCAAAGGGCAACCGAGGATCGGATTTGACCATACTGTTGATAAACACGGCACCTGCTTCGATTTCCTCAACCAAGCGATCGCTCTCTTGGTTGTTGGTTGTCCAAGCACTTGCACCTAAGCCAAAGGGTGAGTCATTAGCGAGTTTGATGGCAGCATCGATATCTGGAACCCGGAATAACAAGGCTACCGGGCCAAAGAATTCTTCTTTTGCAATTGGTGTGTTGGTGGGGATATCTATGATAATCGTTGGCGGATAAAAGTTTCCCGGACGATCTGATAAAGGATGTCCACCGGTGATGACTTTACCACCGCTGCTAATCGCACCTTGCACTTGTTGATCTAAATCCTGGAGAATACCAGGTGTCGCCAGTGGGCCTAAATCGGTATCTGGTTGCATGGGATCGCCAACTTTCAGCGCCTCAAATTTTTCTAAAAGCAATTTTTCAAATTTGTCTGCGATCGCATCTGCGACAATAAAACGTTTCGCTGCAATACATGATTGCCCGTTATTTAACATCCGCGCTGTAGTAGCTGTGACAACTGCTGTCTCTATGTCAGCACTTTCTAACACAATAAACGGGTCACTTCCTCCTAATTCCAAAACTGTTTTTTTAATTTGTTTGCCGGCGGCGACGGCGAGGGATGCGCCGGCTGGTTCGCTTCCAGTCAAGGTGGCAGCTTTTACGCGGTCATCAGCCATTAAATCGGCTACTTTGGCAGCGCCTATTAATAGAGTTTGAAACGCACCTTCAGGAAAACCTGCCCGTCGGATAATATCTTCAATTGCCAAGGCGCACTGCGGCACGTTGGAAGCATGTTTGAGTAAGCCGACATTTCCCGCCATCAGTGCCGGTGCGGCAAAACGAAAGACTTGCCAGAAAGGAAAATTCCACGGCATCACCGCGAGAATCGCACCCATTGGTTGATAACGTACAAAACTCTGGCTGGCATCAGTTTTTACACTGACATCAGCCAAGAAATCAGGGGCGTGTTCGGCATAGTAGCGACAGACGGCGGCGCATTTTTCGACTTCTGCGATCGCAGCTTTAAATGGTTTACCCATTTCTAGAGTCATTAACTTAGCAAATTCTGCTTTGTCTTGCTCTAAAATATCAGCAGCTTTTTGCAGCCACTGCGATCGTTGAGAGAAACTAGTCTGACGATACTGTTCAAAAGTCCGATTAGCTAAATCGAGTTTAGCGACAATTTCTGTATCATTGAGCGCCTCAAAGGTTTTGAGCGTCTCCCCAGTGGCGGGATTAATGGTGGCGATCGCCATTACCTGACCTCCCGTTAAAAAATAGCTTGAAGTTGGCTTCCTAATGTTATACATATAAACTGAGGAAGCTACCACCCAAATTCTAGTCTTTTAGCCAAAAATTAGCTGCTCAATATTACAATTTCGCAATTTTAATTGAATCAAAGTATACCAATCAATAAGTATTAATATTGATGAATTAAATACAAATAAAGTTGCTATAATTTGCACAATTGAGGAATCAAGCTATGACTCAAGTCTTAGGCAAAGTAGTTACATTCGATGAGTTCGTTGCTAAATATCCAGATAACAGGGGACAACGTTACGAACTATATGATGGAGTAGTAGTAGAAATGCCTCAACCGACAGGCGACCATGAAGAGATTGTTGTATTTTTATCAACAAAAATCACTTTAGAATATAGTCGTCTCACTCTAACCTATGGTATACCAAAAACAGTATTAGTTAAACCACTTGAAAACGAATCAGCTTACTCGCCAGATTTGCTGCTCCTAAATCTTACTAATTTAGTTAATGAACCTCTGTGGAAAAAAGCATCAACTGTTACTAAAGCAGCATCAATTCCTTTAGTAATTGAGGTGGTAAGTACAAACTGGCGTGATGATTATCTGAAAAAATACGCTGACTATGTTCGCGTAGCGTCTCGAAGAGAAGAAATGGGAATTCCTGAATACTGGATTGTCGATTATGGTGCATTGGGCGGTAGGGAATTTATTGGCAAACCCAAACAACCTACTATTTTGGTTTGCTGTTTAGAAGAAGGTGAGTATCGCGTTAGTAAATTTCGAGGAGATGACCGCATCCAGTCGCCAACATTTCCAGAGTTAGATTTGACAGCAGAGCAAATTTTTAGTGCTGGCACAGTCGGTAATTCGTAATTCGTAATACAACTCTTGGAGAGGCTGCGCCAACGGCTACGCGGTAGTTGAGCGCAGTCGAAACTCAGTACAAGTTCGTAATTCGTAATTCGTAATTGCTAGCATTCCCCATTCATCTTTAATAGGAGTATGTCACTAGATGGATTACAGAATCTAGACCTCAAAGCCCAATGCGCAATCCCTAAAGATTAATAATTGGAGCAATGATTGTTGGCACTGGTTGCAATTTTGTCTGATAAACCTTAACTAATCGCTCAATACCTTTGAAACGATAATCTCCCATTTCTTGGAAGTCTGAGGGTTCTGAAAGCATTTTATGGGTGGCTTCACTAATCACGCATTCACTAGGGGGACAAACTGCTTCCATACGAGCAGCAAGATTAATTGTCGCGCCTAATGCCGTATAATCTACCCTTTGGGAACTACCAACATCTCCCACCACAGCTTTACCGCTATTAATCGCAATACGTAATTGCAGGGGTTCGTGCCAAAAACCATTGGCATTAAGATGTTCGAGACGAGTGAGCATTCCCTTGGCAGCAGTAACAGCGCGCTCGGCATGATCTGCTTGCGGTTCTGGAGCGCCAAAAAATGCCATAATGCAATCGCCAATATATTTATCTAAAGTGCCGCCGCAGCCAAACACTTCTTTTAGCATTTCTTCAAATAAATTATTTAATAGTTGAGCGATCGCAGTTGGTGTTAACCTTTCAGAAATTGCCGTAAAGCCAACTAAATCCGCAAACAAAATACTGATTTCGCTCTCGGCGGGAGCTAAACGACCACCCGGTAATCCGCCTACAGATATCAACTGTTGTACAACTGCTGGAGAATGATAGCGTTCTAGTCGGTGACGAATCATCTCTTCAGTTTTGAGTTTTTCTACTAATAACCAACGCTGCACGCTAGAAGCTACAAGATTTGCTAAAGCTGAAAAAAAGCTCAATTCTTCTTCACCTTCATTTGCCCAATGATAAGAAGAAAAATTGGCATCGGCATACAATACGCCCACAACTTTATTTTCATCCCATAAAGGCACTGCCATCGCGCTACGAATGCCTTTGACTAAAATACTCTGTTCGCTAGCAAACCGTTCATCCTGATGAGTATCACCGGTTTGAATGACTACTTTTTCATCAAATACTTTTTGACAGATACTACGACTAATCCAACTACCATCAGAGGGGAGATGTTTCTGTTGGGAAATATTTCTAGTGGCAGCATTCATTAATTCTAACTGGCCGCAACCATTGACATCAATTAATAATGCCAAGCGATCGATACTATCAAGATAACGAAAAACTACTTGCTGCACCTGAGAAAAAATCTCTTGTATAGATGCGGCTGCACAAAGATTTTTCGCTATGTCCACTAAATCTTTGAGACGGGCAATAGTTTTGTCCTTATTGCTGATGTTGCCATCTTTACTATCAGCTGCAATCCATTGCTGTTGTAATTGTTCGACATTATGAAGGATTGTTCTTTGCTCATTAATGTCCGAAATTCCAGAATACTCAGGTGTCGGTTGAAAAACAGGGGTTGTGAGCAGCACTACCAGGCTGACATTGCCCAGCCAAACGATATCGCCGTGATGTAACTCTTGAGGATAGTTAACCAGATATTTATTGACTTGCGTCCCGTTTTTGCTGCCCAGATCCTCAATAGTCCACACACCATCAGCCGTTTTTACTAGGCGAGCATGGTTGCGGGATACTCCACCAAAAGGTAAGTACAAATTACATTCCGGCAAACGACCAATTGTAAATACATCTTGGTCAACTGCGATCGTTGTCTCGGTATCTCCCTCTTTTAGGCGTAGCGTCAGTTCAGTCATGAGTGTGATAGATCCATCGAAGCTAGGGGTCAAGCAAGTCTAAGGTAAGTTATACCCTACAGGTTAACCTTCACCTTTTCTTTATGACACTGTTAACTGCATTCCGACAACTGTATGTGACAGATATTACATTGAATGTTTTCCAGAACCCGTGCAAAATCAATCTATTAGACCTCTTGCAAAAGTCCCTAACATCCCACCCCCAACCCCTCCCCGCTCTTCAGGAGGGGTTGGGGGTGGGGTTCTTTCTTATTTTTGATTTATGAAAGAGGTCTATTGAACAGCTAACGAATATTAGCGATCGCGTTTATCAGAACGGCGCGATGCTGACGAACGAGCGCCAGGTTTCTCGCCATTAGTGGCAGGTGGCGCTGCTTTACGTTTAGCCGATGTCTGTGGTAACGGTTTAGGAGTACGAGCCTGACGCTTCTCACTTCCGGGCTTGGCTCTTTGTTGCCGTACATTTGTAATTGGTTCGGGGTTGATATCGGGGTTGGGCGCAAAACCAGCAACCACTTCCTTTGGCAAGCGTTGCTCAATCAGTTTTTCGATATCTTTCAATAGATGCTGTTCATCGATGCACACTAGCGATACAGCTTCACCTGATGCGCCAGCGCGACCGGTGCGACCAATACGATGAACATAATCTTCTGGTACATTGGGCAAATCAAAGTTAACAACATGGGGCAGTTCGCTGATGTCAAGACCCCTAGCAGCTATGTCTGTCGCCACCAATACTTGTAAGGTGCCATTTTTGAACTTGGCCAGAGCGTTAGTACGCACGGGCTGACTTTTATTACCGTGGATTGCCAAGGCTTGAATCCGGTCTTCGCCCAACTGCTTCACCAAACGGTCAGCGCCATACTTAGTGCGAGTGAACACTAGCACTTGATACCAATTATCTCGCCGAATCAGATGAGCAAGTAATTGGCGTTTCTTGTCACGGTCTACTTGGTAAACTTTCTGGGCGATCGTGTCGGCGGTAACGTTGCGACGTGCTACCTCAATCATTGTTGGGTTATTGAGTAGTCCGGCGGCCAGTGCCTTAATTTTGTCTGAGAAAGTAGCGAAAAATAATAAATTCTGTCGCTGTTTGGGCAAAAGTGAGAGGATGCGGCGGATATCATTAATAAAACCCATGTCCAGCATCCGATCGGCTTCATCCAGCACCAAAACCTCAATCTGCGATAAATTCAGCGTACCCTGCTGTACGTGGTCTAGCAGTCGCCCTGGAGTCGCGACCAAAATATCCACTCGACTCCTCAAACGCTGTTTTTGCAGATTAATACTGACTCCGCCAAACATCACCATTGAGTTAAGATTTAAGTACTTCCCGTACTCACGCACGCTTTCTTCCACTTGGGCAGCGAGTTCGCGAGTCGGGGTGAGAATCAGTGCCCGGATTGGTGGGTATCCATTAGGCGTACCTTTGCTCTTATTAGACGACAATCGATGCAAGAGTGGCAGTGTAAAACTAGCGGTCTTGCCAGTGCCAGTTTGTGCCCCAGCTAATAAATCTTTACCCGACAAGACAGCAGGAATGGACTGCATCTGGATTGGCGTGGGTTCCGTGTACCCTCGTTCGGTAACAGCACGGATAATTTCATTGGACAAGCCGAGATCGGAAAAAGACATAAGACTCCAAAAATAACATCGGCCTGTCGCCAATGATGGCGTCAGTCTTAGGCGGACGGATAAAAATCATTGAAAAGCTGGATGGGCAGTAGCGCAAAGACTGAGAGCGAGTGCCGCAGTCTCTCATTCTATCAGATTGCCGTCTATTGTGTTGTTAAAGTTGCTCTGATTCAGTGTTGTGTTAAATTGGCATTACCTGCTTGTAAAGCAAAGTATTGAACAAATGGGAGAAATTCATTATCGCAATCCAAAAGCAACTGATTAATTCACAAATCAAATCACCTAGCGTCTTCTTGATTGACCATGAAAATAACAATCGTGGTCTGATCGACACCAATGAGGCGTTACAGCTGGCTGAAAGCTTAGAGCTTGACTTAGTTGTAGTCTCCCAAGGTAAAGACGCTCCAATCGCGAAGATTCTCAACTATGGGAAGCTTCAGTATCAAAAGAAAAAACGTCAGAGCCAGAGTGCTAGACCCACGGTAAAAGAAGTGCGATTCGGTCTAAACGTGGGTATGGCTGATTACAATTTACGCATCGAACAAGCAGGTCAGTGGTTGAGTAAAGGCGATTCTGTCAAGTTTGCCATTCGTTTACGAGGCCGAGAACATCAATATCGTGACAAAGCGGGAGAACTGCTAGACCGAATTGCAAACGATCTCAGTCAAGTAGGTAAAATCCAGTCGCTGGATAAACGCGCTCTAGTTGTTCAAGTTATTCCTGCTTAGTTATCTGGCGATCGCTAGAGGATGTATTGGTGGCAGCTTGTAAGGAACGAAAAAAGCCGGATACAGTACTGTAGCTTCTATGGAAAAAACAGTCAACTGTTATTCAAGGTAAATTTGACTTTCCGACCAAACAAGCGCCACGCGCCGGGATATAACCAATCAATCGGCGCATTTTGCGATTAGGTGTGTCAAGGCATCAATCAAGCGATCGCTTTCCATTGGAATAATATCCTGTCCATGCATCACATTTTGAGTAATATGAAAATGCACTAATGCTCCTAAGATAATTCTCGCTGTCGCCTCTGGGTCAGGTATCTTTAATTCTGGAGCCGCCAAGTAGTGAGTGAGAGTTTCCGCTACTGGCTTAATCATCACCCGAATACAAATTTGAGCTAACTCAGGAAAACGCCCAGATTCCCCGATTAAGACTCGCATAAATGCACTATGTTCTTTGTCGTTAAGCATCTGATCTAATGCTTTAGTTACTACCTGGCGCACTATAGTGGCTGGTTCTCCCTCAATCGGTTCTGTGCCAAAAATGGAGCTATTCTTTTTACTTGTCAGTTGCTCTAACAGTACTTTAAATAGTCCTTCTTTATCTTGAAAGTGGCTGTAGACTGTGGCTTTAGAAACACCTGCTGCTACTGCTACCCGATCCATGCTCGTACCAGCATAGCCATTTTGGAGAAACTCTTGCATTGCACCTTGCAGAATTTGCTCTACTTTATCAACGGAATTATCTCGATCGACTTCGTCAGTTTTGATGCGTACCATTTATTAATTATCCTTTCTTCTCAACAATATTAATAGATGCTGCAAAATGCTTTAGTACAAAATTGCGAAAATAAATATACCCTTTGATAAAGCCCCAAAGCCTCTATTATCAGCTTTCCTCTCCTCTACTTTTTTGTAGTAGACAATCAATCCCAATAGGGAATAGCATTCCGCAGCATAAGGGATTTCCAGTTAAAAAAATATCCCGTCTAGGGACACAATACCTGTGCCCATACAAATCTAGAAATGATTGGGGATAATTTATTTTTTGCAAGTCTCTCTAATGCCAAGCAAATTGATTGACAAGTTTAGTTATGTACCATTGACTAAACTAGTCCGTTTAGTTTAGCATAAATTGAACTGGACAGTTTAGTACAGGTTGCTACTGGTGGTAAGGGGGAATAGGATGAGGGAAAACAGGAATTCAGAGGGTTTAGGGTCTTCTCAGAATCTTTTGCGATCGCCACTTCTACTTGCAATACTTACATCTCTAGCAATAGGTGGAATCAGTGTTTATACGTTGATGAAGCTTCAGGCTACAGCTAATGAAAAGCAAACAGCACCAGTAGCAGTTCAGCCAGTGGTAAAAACAGTAACAGCATTAGGGCGGTTGGAACCAAAGGGAGAAATAATAAAACTGTCAGCGCCTTCTTCTAATGAAGGGAATCGGGTAGAGCAACTATTGGTGAAAGAAGGCGATCGCGTCAAAGCTGGGCAGGTAGTTGCGATTATGGACAACCGCGATCGCCTACAAGCTACTTTGAGTGAAGCCCAAAAACAAGTTCAAGTTGCCAAATCTCGCCTTAACCAGGTAAAAGCTGGAGCCAAACAGGGAGAAATTGGAGCGCGTCAAGCAACCGTGAATCGCGTGCAAGTAGAACTACAAGGAAACATTAAAATTCAGCAAGCCACAATTAATCGTCTAGAAGCAGAATTCCTTGGGCAACAACGCAGCTTGCAAGCAACAGTGGCTCGCGTGGCAGCCGAGAGACGTAATGCTCAAGCTGAGGTACAGCGCTACGAGACTTTATATAAAGCAGGAGCAATTTCTAGTCAGGAAGTTGATAGCAGACGTTTAAGTGCAGAAACTTCCACTCAAGCATTAATTGAAAGCCAAGCCACTCAGACAAGAACTGTAGCTACCCTACAACAGCAGCTTAACGAAGCAAAAGCCAACCAGGATCAAACCCTCGCCAGCTTGCAACAGCAGATTAACGAAGCAAAAGCTAACCTGAATCAAACTGCTGAAGTCCGTCCCACAGATATAGCAAATGCACAAGCAGAGGTAGACAGCGCTCAAGCAACCGTAGAGAAAATTAGAGCAGAACTGGCACAGGCATACGTTGTAGCTCCAAAAGCTGGCCGAATTTTGGAGATTAATACACGAGCCGGAGAAACTGTTGGCAATGAAGGAATTGTGGCTCTAGGTCAAACCGACCAGATGTATGCAGTAGTAGAAGTCTACCAAAGTGATATCAAGAAAGTGCGTCCGGGACAGGATGTGCGGGTAAGTAGTGATTCCCTACGCAATGAATTAGAGGGAAGAGTGGATTGGATTGGTATGCAGGTAAAGCGGCAAAATCTAATTAACGCCGATCCCTCTAGCAATATTGATGCCAGAGTAGTGGAAGTCCATGTGCAACTGAATAAACTATCTAGTCAAAATGCTTCTAGCTTCACTAATTTGCAAGTCAAGGCGGTAATTGTATTGTGATTGGATTTATCCAGCAACTGCGGCGGCGAACACCTTTAGGATGGCTGCAACTGAGTCATGAAAAAGGTCGTCTTTTGGTGGCATTGTCAGGCATTGCTTTTGCCGATGTTCTGATGTTCATGCAGCTAGGATTTCAGACTGCCCTGTTTGAAAGTAACACAATCCTGCATCGTAGTATGCAGGCTGATATGTTTGTCATCAGTCCCCAAGCACGTAACCTAGCAAATATGTCTAGCTTTACGCGGCGACGCCTGTATCAAGCAATGGATGTACCAGGTGTAAAGTCGGCAGAAGGAATGTATATCAACATTGTTGATTGGAAAAATCCCCAAACACAACAGAAGACGACAATATTAGTTATGGGGTTCAATCCCGATCGGCAAGTGTTTAACTTAGCAGATGTAAATCGCCAGATAGATGCTGTTAAGCTACCAGATACCGTTTTGTTCGATCGCGCCTCTAGGGGAGATTACAATGAAGCGATCGCTAAAATTGACCAAGGTAAAACTGTCACAACCGAAATAGAACGCCGGACAATTACCATTAGCGGCTTATTTTCAGTCGGGGCTTCCTTCATTGCCGATGGTACTTTAATCACCAATGACCAGAACTTTCTGCGACTATTTCCCAGACGAGAAGCCAGCGGTGTCAGTCTCGGTTTGGTGCAACTACAACCAGGCTACGACCCAAAGCAGATGAAAGCAGCTTTAGAAGATCATTTAGATGATGATGTCAAAGTTTTAACCAGAGCAGAATTTATCGAATTTGAAATAAATTACTGGAAAACAAATACAGCCATCGGGTTTATTTTCAGCCTGGGTGTAGCAATGGGATTTATGGTGGGCGTGATTATCGTCTATCAAGTTCTTTCTACAGATGTGAATTCTCATATCAAAGAATACGCCACTTTCAAAGCAATGGGGTATAACAATCTTTATTTATTAGGTGTGGTGTTTGAAGAGGCGATTATTTTAGCTATCTTGGGCTTTATCCCAGGAGCGATCGCACCTTTAGGACTTTATGCTTTAACTCGTAATGCTACCAATTTACCACTTTATATGACCGTAGCACGAGCTTTGACGGTATTAACACTGACTATGATTATGTGTGTAATTTCTGGTGCGATCGCCACCCGTAAATTACAGTCTGCTGACCCCGCAGATATGTTTTAAATTTGTCATTTGTCATTTGTCATTTGTCCTTTGCAAATGACAATCATCACGAGTAATCGAGCTATTTATGAGTAGTCAACCTGTAATCTCTGTTAAAAATCTCGACCACTATTTTGGTCATGGTCAACTCCGCAAACAAGTTCTCTTTGATATCAACCTGGATATTAACGCCGGCGAAATTATTATTATGACAGGGCCTTCTGGTTCTGGTAAGACTACACTTCTCACCTTAGCAGGCGGCTTACGTTCTGCCCAATCCGGCAGTTTGCAGATATTGGAACAAGAACTGTGTGGCGCTAGCAAACGACAACTTACCCAGGTGCGACGCAGTAACGGTTATATTTTCCAAGCACATAACTTGCATGGTAGTTTAACGGCACTCCAAAACGTCAGAATGGGCTTGGAAGTGCATAATAATATTTCGCCAGCAGAAATGAAAACTCGGTCAGCCCAAATATTAGAGGAGGTAGGATTAGGAGAACGCTTGAATTATTATCCTGATGATTTATCTGGGGGACAAAAACAAAGAGTTGCGATCGCTCGTGCGTTGGTAGGTCGTCCTAAAATAGTCTTAGCAGATGAACCCACCGCCGCCCTTGACAGTAAATCGGGACGAGATGTGGTTAACCTTATGCAAAAATTAGCTAAAGAACAAGACTGTACCATTCTTTTGGTTACTCATGACAACCGCATTTTAGATATTGCCGATCGCATCGTCTATATGGAAGATGGCAAGCTAGTAAATGACCGTGCTGTTGTTGCAGCATCTTAAGCAGATTCTTTTTGAGCAATTCATCATGTCCGGGCAATTAAGCATAATACCCCCAAGCCCACCCCACTAAAGCTGCGCTTGAGCTAACCTCCCGAAGAGCGGGGTGGGGTTGTATTATTATTGGTAATTAGGTGTAAATGACATCACAAATCAAATAGGATTGCTATGGGACTTTTGTAGAGGCTTTTAAAATATCTTTTTAGGGATTGTAATCAAAATCACTTTCTATATAAATTCCAGTTATATCTCCAGCATTGGTTTGACCAATGACATATATAGATTCACGATTCCAAAAACTACATCTGATCGTTCTTAAATCGGTAAGATTTTGTGTTAAAAACTTATTTATTTTTTGATACCTTGGATATAATTCTGCAATTTCATCTTTTTCAAATATCCAGGAAAAACCTTCTAGGTTAAACTCATGAAATCTAGCAATGTCCAGCATTCCTGCTTGATGTAGAGCTAATAATAATGCTTTTTCTTTAGTGTGCGCTATACTTTGAACTAAACAATGATTAAAACTATAATCGTAGCCACCACCATAGTATCCATAAATACTAATAGGCTGTAATTGATTTAAGATTTTTTGAAAATTATCTCTTAATTTTAAAACATTGTCATCAAAAGATTGTTCAATTGTTAAATCTGGTAAAATAGAGTATTTAATTTCATCTTCAATTTTGGTTTCTCTAGCAACAGATTGAGAAAAACAGAACCAATTATTTTCTGGAGTTTTACCTAAGATAACGAAAAAAGAATAGTCAGGACTTTTACTGAATTTTAAAATTTCTATATTGGAGAGATTATTTTGTATAATTTCAGCAAATATATGATATATTTTTGCTCTTTCATCAGCTAACTGATGACTCATAATATCTTCATCTTCGTAGTCATCTGGATCGTCATCTAAATTTAGATAGCCGCGAAGTTCTAATGATTGCCAACTTTTTAAAGCAATATCAATATCTGTTGCATTTATCCATCCTTCATCACGACCAAGACTGAGTAGATTAAAGTCGCCTTTTTGAGTTACATCCCAAAGGAAAGGAACTAAATAGCTATAATGATTATTTGGTAGGCGAAACTCAAGATGTGGTTCGGTTAAAACCTCAAGAGTGCCTAAGATATTCACTGTTTCAAAATTCATAAATTTAGCTCTAATTAGTTTTACGGTTGATACTTGAGCAAACTATTTTAAGTGTCATGATGTCTCGAACTTTGGCAAGTGTGAAATCGCTGTATGCCATCTGCAACATCCTCAATTATTTCCAACTAAACTCTAGCGGCTGCGCGGACAATCCGGTTGCTATCTTGGGCAAGTTGCTGGCGTAAAACGCTTGGAGTTCCAGAATTATCAGCAACGGCGTAGCGTTCCAGCCAGGATGCAGACTGCGCTGCTTGAGTCAGCACTTCATGGGGAGTTAGCGGGTGGAGGAGCGTCACAAACCGCACAAAGGCATTTTCTGAACTCGCGTATTCTGCAAGTATGCTTACTAAATCATCAGTGCTGGGGTTGTAGAGGCGGTTGAGTCCGCGCAACGTGGGACTAGTTTGGCGGGTGGTGGGTTGTACAACTAAATCGCGGAGGGTTTCGCGGATGAGTGCAGGGGTGTTGGGATTTTGAGCAACTGCGCGGCGGACTTCGACTTTTTCATCGTTTGCCAATTGTGTCAGTATTGTTTCAGGAAGATGGGAATTAGAGGCGGTAGCTATACGCACAAATGCGTCCTCATCTCCTGCCAATTGTTCTAAAACACTAACAGGTGAGTTGCTATTAGCAGCAACCTTTACACGAACATCTTTATTTGAATCCCTTGTTAACATTTCGAGAATATTTATAGGAGTATTCGAGTTAGCAGCAATTACCTGACGCACGCTAACTTCTATATGGTTGGCAAGCTGTATCCAAAGCTCAGGAGTGATGTTGGGATGATTAACGATCGCGCTGCAAACATTGGGATTGGGATTTTGAGCAAGTTGTGTCAAAAATTCGATAGCAAGGCTTTGATTACGCGCTAAAGTACTTAAAACTGACTCATTTGATACAGCCATTAGCCGTTCTACAATTGCTGGCGGAAGATTTGCTTGAGTAGCTATTCCCTGATAAACCTGTTGCAGGTTACTTTGCATCAGCAGTTCTAACAGGTTGGGGGGAAGTTCACGGCGATTGCTAATTGCGTAACTGATTTGTTGGTAGTCTTGGTTATTGGGATCTGTAAATCTCAATAGCAGTCGTTCTAGGAGTTGGGTTGGAGTATCAGCACGTCGAGCGATCGCCCAGAGAACGGGGCTATACTCATCAGTTATTAGTTCTTCCAAAACCGTGACAGGTGTATTGGGGTTTTCAGCAACATTACAGCGAGTAGTTGCATCACCAGCTTTGGCTAGTTGTTCTAAAGCGCTGGCGGGAGTATTTCGATGTTTAGCCACTTTATTTACATATTTGTCTATTTCGCGGGGTATTTGCCGAGCAATTCGAGCTAACAAACTAGGAGGAGTATTAGGATTGTCTGCAAAAGCAACGTAGAATAGCTCTCTATATCGGTTAGCAATAACTTGATTAAGACCTTCTAGGGCATGACGTGGTGCATCTGGAGGAGGTGATATATCAAATGTCTCTAATACAGCAGGAAGTGTGTTTGGATTTTTAGCTACAGAAAACCTGACATCTGCATTTGTATCTTGTGCAAGTTGTTCTAAAACAAAAGAAGGGGTGTTTGGATTTTTAGCTACACTAATTCTGACATCTGCACTTGCATCCCTAGCAAGTTGCTCAAGGAGAGTAAGAGAAGACTGGAGATTTTCTGCAACTGCTACTCGTACATCTTTATTTTCATCTCTAGCAAGCCGTTCGAGAAGTACTACAGGAACTTCTTCTTTACGAGAGCGATTTGTACTACGATTACGTAATATATAAGCTAAATTCAAACGTATTTTATCGCTTGTATCTTGTGTAAGTTCAATTAAGGTACTTAAGGGTAGATTGGAATTGCCCATTACAGCTTTACGCACAGTTTCATCTGCATCTTTTGCTAGTTGTTCCAGCACATGAATTGGAGTTTTGTTGCTGTGAGCGACTATTATGCGGGCTTTTTGGTCGCCTTTTACTAGAACCTGCGCTAAAGCATAAGGACTATCAGTGCGACGCGCCATTAATTGATGAGTGTTGGCAATTTCTTGAGCTTCTTCTTTACCTAATAATAATCGACAACGTTCTAAAATAGGTAAGTTGGGATTAGCAATAACTATGTCAAACATAGTTTCATTACTATAAACTTTTTTCTCAACTTCTTCATTCATAAACCGCATTAATAAATCAGTAGGAGTATTTGGATTTTCTGCCAATCTTCTCCACAAATACTCTTTGCGTTCATCTGCAATTCGTCTGAGAAGATATTCAGGCGTAGCCGGATTTTTGGCTAATTTATCACGCAAATCGTTGCTTGTCGCAATCAGTTGTTGTAAATATTCATTACGCTCTGCTTCAGGTACACTTGGGTTAAAAGCTAGTGTCATCCGAAGTTCGGTATCCCCTAAATAGCGGCCAAATTCGTCAGGACTTTTTTTACATTGTTGCCACAATTGCTCTCGTAAAGTTGCTGGTGTAGATGGATTCCCTAATAATGCTGCAACAACTTGTTGATTGCTGCGATCGCTGTTATAAGAGCTATTTAATAAATGCAACAGCCCGTCTAGCATTTGATAATTTGCTGCTAATCTAGCATCACTAGGCACTGATTTTTTTCCTGGGCGATCGCGTCTTTCTGCTGTAAATTTACCTTCCCATTTGATTGATGATTTTTGGCTAGCTAAGTATGCGAGTGTTTGTTGTTCTGATTCATTAAGAGCGTCGATTAAATCATCCCATTCTTTTAAGATAGAATTGCGAAATTCTTCACCCTGTTGCAGCCAAAAAATAATTAATTCTGGTGACTGATGATTATCGATAAATATTTTGATCCGGTTAAGCAGCGATGGTGTCGCATCAGGGGCAATTTGGTGCAACATCTCCATCATCGTATTGAGCGAAGATGATGCACCCGCCAGCTTGTCCAAAATTGCGACAGGAGTTTGTGGATTGCTTGCAAGTTCAATCCGAATATTTTCCTTTGAGCCTACTGCTAATTGTTGTAATAGCATATCTCGCAAGGCTTCAGGTGTTTGGGAATTTTGAGCAACAGCTAGCTGTATATATGGATTAGGATATTGTGTCAAATGTTGTAAAATTTCTACTGAAGCTTGGGGATGTTTGGCAATATTAGCTAAAAATCTTGTCTCATCTTGAACCCATGTTTCTAAAGTTTTGATAATCGGTGAAGAATTACTTTTAGTAAGTATCTCTGCTCTCAACGCTTCTAAATCAACATTCGCTAACTCAGCTAAAATCCTAGTTGGTGTATTTGGCTGTTCTATAAATAAATACAGATGTTCAGAATTTTTCCAAACTGGTTTATCTGCCGCCTCTTCATTAAAAAATCTTTCTAAAATACTAGTTGGTAAATTTTCCCTTCTTTTCAAAAGCTGCTGTTGAGTTGGAAATAATTGATGCAATATTTCTTCCGTTGCATTTCTATGTTCTGCTACAGTTGCTTGTATGACTTTATCTTGATTTTCTGCCAACACAGCCAACACATCTGCGGGTGTTTCTGGATTCTTCACTACCGCTAACTGAATTTTGTACACAGCATCCCCAGCCAATTGCATCAGCGTCTCTGCTGTCGCTGAGGGATTTTGCGCCACAGCCAACCGCACCCGCGCCCAACGACTCTGCCCCAGCATCGCTAATTGTTCGCTATCGGTGTTCCAGTCAGATGCAACGGCATACTGTCCTTCCACTAATTCAATTAATGGTGGTGGACAACTGGGATTAAACTTCACCGCCAACCGCACTGGTAATTCTAAATCACCCGCCAACTGTTCCAACACTGCTGACGGCGTTTCTGGCGACTCTGCTACCTGTAACCTTGGTTCTAAAGTTGCTTCCTGTGATAGTCGTTGTAATAATTGCAACCGATAACGCAACGGCATTTGGGGGTTTCGCAATCCTTGAATTAGTCGCTCTGCTGGAACCCATTCGCTGAGGAAGCAAGGAGGTACAGTCCCAATTTTGAGTAGTTCTACCGCCAATCGGTCGTTTTGCCCTAGCTGACGCTGTTGCAGGATTTCATCAACTGCTTGCTGCCACCCGTCTGTTATTTCTCCTGCCAAATTTACGTGCAAACTTGCTGCTTCTGCTACCTGCTCATCAGGACTATTAACTAGAATCTCTAAAAGACTTCGCGGTGTCTGGTGGAAACTAGCAACGGCTAATTGCAATCCTACTGACTGTTGCAATAACTCCTCTGGTGCTGACAAAAATCTTTGCAAATCCGATCCGCTAACTGGCTGAAGAGGTTGCATGGCTGTACAACTAGAGCTAACAGTACATTTATACTATAAAAGGGATACGTCAAAACTATTGTGAAAGTTTTGTATCCCTATCTTTATAATTCCCAATAGCAAACAGACTTAATACAGTAATCCTATTTGATTTGTGAGAATTGCAAGCCACAGGTGTCTCAATCCAGTTTGGTTAAGGTTTTATCTTTGAATGGGATTATAGCGGTTCTCGGCTCTTGTGAGGTATAAGAACCCCACCCCGCAAGCGAAGAGGGGAATACGATCTACCTAATATGATTAGGAAAAGCAATAATCATCAAAATTTGATATAAATTTCCACCGATCGCAATCACACCAAATATTTTTTGTTATTTACTTAATTTGATTATGATTGTTGGCGCTGTTACAACCCGGAATTTTAAAAGCGTTTACTATACCTGAGTACTTTCATAAAACAAAAGTAGTTTGCTAAAAACATAAACCTCTAATTCGGTAGAGATATTCGTTGTTATCCTAGCCAGCTAAATCACTTTATCTAAGTAAAAGCTCAACAATTTCCAAATTATTTTATGGACTTGGAAGTGATAAATCAACAATCACTGACTCAAGAAGTAGGAATTAGCAAACAAGTACGGAGAAAAGCCTAATCTGTTCTTTTTTCTGCGCCACTAGTTAAGAGGTAATCTATGGTGCGAAACTCAAAGCTAGGGTACAGAACGTTCCCTAAGTCGATTCTGCGTCCATCCGTTGCTATAGGTATAACTATATCTTTATTGGTTGGCGGAATAAGTTTTTATATAGTAAAACGCGGGCAAAATTATGCCAATCCAGAGGCACAAGTACCAGCAACACAATTACCACAGTTAAAAACGGTAACAGCTTTAGGGCGACTCGAACCACAGGGAAAGGTAATTAAACTTTCCGCTGCGGTGTCTGCGGAAGGAAGTCGAGTAGAAAAGTTGTTGGTGAAAGAGGGGGATAGGGTAAAAGCAGGACAAGCGATCGCAATTTTAAACAGTCGCGATCGCCTCCAAGCAGCATTAAAAGAGGCGCAGGAACAAGTAAAAGTAGCCCAAGCAAACCTAAACCGCACCCAAGCAGGTGCTAAACGCGGTGAAATTGCTGCTCAAAAAGCTGCGATCGCTCGTCTAGAAGCCGAACGCCAAGGTGATATTAATGCCCAAGCGGCGACAATTGAGCGATTTCAAGCCGAAGTGCGTAACGCCCAAGCAGAAGACGAACGTTATCAGCAACTATATCAACAAGGCGCAATTTCCGCTTCTCAACGGGATAGTAAGCATTTAAACTTGGAAACCGCCCAAAAAAGCTTGCAAGAAGCCCAAGCACAGTTAAATCGTACCCAATCAACTAGTCAGCAACAAGTTAAACAAGCCACAGCAACACTCGATGAAATCGCTGAAGTGCGGGGAGTGGATGTAGAAGCTGCCCAAGCAGAAATTAATCGTGCCGTAGCAGCCATGAATCTGGCAAAAGTCAATCTCGAACAGGCTGAGGTGCGATCGCCCCAAAATGGACAGGTATTTGAGATCCATACCCATCCTGGAGAATTAGTATCAAATGATGGCATTGCAGATATTGGACAAACCAGCCAGATGTATGTCATCGCCGAAGTCTACGAAAGCGATATCGGCAAAGTACATTCAGGGCAGCAAGTGCGAATCTTTGGTGATAACCTCCCAATTGAATTGCAGGGAATCGTAGATCGCAAAGGTTTACAAGTGCGACGACAGAATGTCATTAACACAGATCCCGTCAGCAATATCGACAACAGAGTAGTAGAAGTCCACATCCGGCTAGATGAAGCTTCCAGCCAAAAAGCCGCCACCTTAACCAATATGCAAGTTAAGGCAGTAATTGAATTGTGAAATTTGTCATTTGTCATTAGTCACTTGTACTGAGTTTCGACTGCGCGGTAATCGAGCGAAGTCGAGATTCAACTACCGCGTAGTCGTTGGCGCAGCCTCTCGTAGAGAAGTATTAGTCATTGGTTATTAATTCTTCTTCGTTACTCCCTTACTCCCTCATCTCCCTTGTCCCCTCATACCCCCACTCCCCACTTTCGATCATGGGATTGCTCAAACAACTGCGACGGCGAACCCCTCTAGGATGGCTGCAACTGAATCATGAAAAAAGCCGTCTTTTAGTGGCATTATCAGGCATTGCCTTTGCGGATCTTCTGATGTTCATGCAGCTAGGTTTTCAGACTGCGCTATATGACAGTAACACCAGACTACATCGCAGTTTGCAAGCAGACATTGTTTTAACCAGTCCCCAAGCCCGTAATTTACCAAGCTTGTCTACATTTTCTCGTCGGCGACTTTACCAAGCAATGGATATACCAGGGGTGAAGTCGGCGGAACCAATGTATTTCAACAATACAATCTGGAAGAATCCCCAAACACACCGTGAGACAGGGGTGTTAGTTATCGGCTTGAACCCAGACAAGCCAGCCTTTGACTTACCCGATGTTAACCAGCAATTGCAAGCGATCAAAATGCCGGATACCGTGTTATTTGACCGTGGTGCAAGAGGAGATTATCAAAAAGCGATCGCTCAAATTGACCAAGGTAAAACCCTAACTACTGAAATAGAACGGCGCACAATTACCATTAGTGGCTTATTCCAAGTCGGGGCTTCCTTTGGCTTTGATGGCAACCTGATTACCAGCGATCAAAATTTTTTGCGGCTATTTTCTGGGCGACAGTCCAACAGTGTCAGTCTAGGTTTGATTGTTCTCAAACCAGGTTATGAACCGAAAAAAGTAGCCGCAATGCTCAAAGCCTACCTCAAAGATGATGTCAGAGTATTCACCCACGCTGAATTTATTGAATTTGAGAACAATTTCTGGAGAACAAATTCCCCAATTGGGTTTATCTTCAGCCTGGGTGTATCGATGGGGTTTGTGGTGGGCGTGATAATCGTTTATCAAGTCCTCTCCACCGATGTTAATGCCCACGTTCGAGAATACGCCACCTTCAAAGCAATGGGATATCGCAATTACTACCTGCTAGGTGTGGTGCTTGAAGAATCGTTGATATTAGCAGCACTGGGCTTCTTCCCCGGATTGGGAGTGTCTTTAGCACTTTACCAACTGACTCGCAGTGCCACAAATTTGCCTATGTACATGACTGCGATTCGAGCATTGCAGGTATTAGTGCTGACTATCATTATGTGTACCATTTCTGGTGCGATCGCCACCCGCAAACTTCAAGCCACCGACCCTGCTGATATGTTTTAAATTTGTCATTGGTCATTGGTCATTTGTCATTTGCAAAGGACAAATGACCAATGACGATCGTCACGAGTAATCGATCTATTTATGACTAGTCAATCCATCATCTCCATCCAGAATCTCGACCACCACTTTGGTTACGGCTCACTCCGCAAGCAAGTTTTATCTAGTATCAGCTTAGAGATTAATGCTGGTGAAATTATTATCATGACTGGGCCTTCTGGTTCTGGAAAGACTACCTTACTGACCTTAGTGGGTGGGTTGCGTTCTGCCCAATCTGGTAGTTTGCAGGTGTTGGGACGAGAACTTTGTGGTGCTAGTGCTGAAGAACTAGTGCAAGCACGACGCCATAACGGTTATATTTTCCAAGGACATAACTTGCATGGTAGTTTAACGGCACTCCAAAACGTCAAAATGGCTTTAGAATTACACAAACATCTTGGGTTAAAAAAAATGCGAGCTAGGTCAGCCCAAATGTTAGAGCAAGTAGGATTAGGAAATCATTTGCATTACTACCCCGATCAACTGTCTGGAGGACAAAAACAACGAGTAGCGATCGCTCGTGCTTTAGTCAGTCATCCTCAAATAATTCTCGCGGATGAACCTACCGCTGCCCTTGACAGTCAATCGGGACGAGATGTAGTCAATCTCATGCAAAAACTAGCAAAAGAACAAGGCTGTACAATCTTGATGGTTACTCATGACAACCGCATCCTAGACATTGCCGATCGCATAGTTCAAATGGAAGATGGCAAACTCAAGTCAAAAGTAATACTATCAGCCTAAAGTTAATTAGCGTATTCCCTGATTCAGAGTTGATTTATAAGGTAAATCTGAAGTGTGGCGTGGCAGACTCACATTTTTCCCTTAATATCATAGTTTTTTGGCGACTAAACCGCGATTATTCAGTAAATTTTAAAATATTTTTGAATGGTATGTATATAGTTTAATTTATCTTCACTGACTTACTTACCTAGTTTAAGTAATTTCCCCATACCGATTTCAACCTAACAATGTGATATTAGTGTCCAGTTGAAAAAGTGTCCAGTTGATTCCAAGATTTCCTTCAAGTATTATTTATGTAATCACAGTTAAATTTTATGCTCATTGCCAATGTCATACACCTTGGTTATTAGAGTTAAGACCAATTTCCTAAAATTACAGATAAAATGATTTGCCCTTGCAATCCATAAGTACCTGGAGAATTTCCGAGAATTTATGGTTGTCAACAACATCGGCTTCAAACAGGAAACACTAGCGATAATAAGCTAATCTATTTTCCAATACAAGCAAGGGTTTTTTGTAATTCTATGACTATTGAGAATAGCACTAGTAGTTCAAACAAAAAGTTGCTCGGTTTTGATGTCAAAACTTTGACAGCCAATTGCCGTGGAATAAATGTGTTAAAGGGAATATTTGCTGTTCTCCCGATCGCCTTGGCATTGCCTGTAGATGCTTTGCAAGTAAAGGTGACTCCAACGAATCCGAAATTAGGGGATACACTCTCGGTGGAGATTAATTTAGATAATCCAGAGAATGGTACAAATCCAACAGTAGCCAGTGGTAAGAATACATACCCAGCCTTTGAAATTGCGCCCAATCAATATCGGGCTTTTGTTCCCACAACTCCATTAGAAAAAGCTGGAACTAGAACACTTCGGGTTGCAGGGGATGGTCAAATGCAAAACTTGGCAGTGAATGTGCTGAATCGCAAATTCCCCGTACAACGCATTACTTTGCCACCTGGCAAAGCCGGAGTGGATGCCACAGAGTATGAACTTAAGCGTGTGGCGGCTTTTAAGGCGCTACAAACACCAGAAAAGTATTGGAATGGAGTATTCCTGAAGCCAAATGCAGGGCGGATGAGTACAAACTATGGTGTACGTCGCTACTATAATGGTACATTTGCAAAGGACTACTATCATCGTGGTCTTGACTACGCTGGTGCTGCCGGTTCACCAGTAATTGCCCCAGCCTCTGGGCGAGTTGCTTTGGTAGGTAGGGTATCCCAAGGGTTTCGGATACACGGTAACGTAGTTGGCATTGACCACGGTCAAGGAGTAACCAGTATTTTCATGCACCTGAGTCGTATTAACGTTAAAGAAGGTGATTTTGTAAAAGCTGGTCAACTAATTGGTGCAGTAGGTTCAACAGGTGCAGCCACGGGGCCACATTTGCATTGGGGTCTGTATGTCAACGGACAATCTGTCGATCCAACACCTTGGCGAACTAAGGTCGTTAACTAGTAGAGGCAGAATTGATCGCGTCCTTGGCATAATTTGTGTATTTTTTGCTGAGAATTAGGCAAAATAAATTGGATTGATACCGTCCCTACCTTGCTTGGCCAACATAAATGATGATAAGCGTTATGAGTATCGAAAAAATTGTAGAACAAGCTCTCCAGGATGGTTATTTGACACCAGCAATGGAAGCAGAAGTCGGTAGAATCTGTGATAACGCCTCGGAACTCTCAATAGAAGAGTATATGGCGTTGGATCGGCTGATGGGTGCGCTATTGACTGGTGAGGTAGTGGCGGTACCTCGCAAACAATTCATTAACGTTATGGAAGAATTGGTGCTGACGGAAGCGATCGCACGAGTCGCAGAAATTGAAGCCACCAGCGAAAGTTCTTTAGATGTTGGGGATATTGCCGCTTACGCTCTCAACCGGCTACCACCTTTGTATGCTACTACAGAAGAGGGTGCTAACTTCCAGCGCCAAACGGCTCAGGCACAACTGCAAGACTTAATTTCTCAACAAATAAGTGAGGCGATTAACCGTTACCTCGATCGACCCGATTTCTTCCCAGAACGGCAAGCCTTGGGTAAAAATACTGGTAACGAGGTTGTACGCCAAGTCAGTGCTTTACTCCAAACATACGCGCCTAACTTTGAGCAAAAATTATAATTTTCAGCGTCATTGGTCATTGGTCATTGGTCATTGGTCATTGGTCATTGCCACTAAGATAAGTACAAAGTTTTGTGTTTCCTAGTTCCCAGCCTCCAGGCTGGGAAACCATTCTGTGAGGCTCCGCCTGCTCTTTCTTGAACAAGATTACACAAGCCTTTCGGTTTTTCTTAGTGCCATTCAGTCATTTGTTTTAGATAAATGACAAATGACTCTTAATAAATTAATCACGTACCACCACTGTTGTCCCTAAACTCACTTGCTCATATAACAATCGGACATCAGAATTACGCATTCTTAAGCAGCCGTGGGATACAGCCGTTCCTACCAGATCAACATCCGGCGTGCCATGAAAGCCAATTTCATTCCGTCCATCTGACCAAAAACCAATCCATCTATCTCCCAAGGGACTATCCGTACCAGCCTCAAATACTTTGCCAGTAATCGGGTGACGCCAGATTGGATAATGTCGCATATGGATCACCTGGAAAGAACCTGTGGGTGTTTCCCAACCTTTCTTGCCGACAGCAATCGGGTAGCTGGCGATCACCTCATCTCCTGCATATACATAAGTGCGGCGATCGCTTAAATCAACCACTACTTGCGTCTTGACATTTGCCAGCCTACTAGATGGTACTTGTTGTGCTGAAGCCTGAGACCACAGACCTTTTGGCCAACTATCTGCAACTGGATTTTGTTTTTCTACTTTCGCTACCAACTGCCTCTGAGTTGGTAGGTCGCTGGCTTTAGCTACATTATTCTTAATAATTTGGGGCTTAGTTTGAGGCTTAATGGTAGCAGGCTTGAGTTTAGAAGCCCTACGAATAGTTGCTTTAGCTAGATTCTTCTTAATTATTTGCGATTTAAGGGTAGAAGACTTGAGTGTAGAAGCCCTACGAGTAGTTGTTTTAGCTAGATTCTTCTTAATTATTTTTGATTTAGTTTTAGGTTTAATAGCAGAGGACTTTGGTGTAAACCTCCTCTGGGCAGTCGAGCCTTGGGTAACTTCATCAAGTGGCACAGATCCACCCAGCGCAATTTCCCCCAAACTCACTTGGGAAAGATTCTTGTAGACTCCCTCTGGCCGGCTTCCCTTAAGATTGGTTCGGTTAGAATCTCGCCGCATCGAAGTAGATGCAGACTTCTCATACTGCCGTTCCGCCGTACTAATGCGCCAATGGACAGCTAAGGATAAAAATGCTGTGCCAAAACAAAGCAGCATTACCATACGCCCTACAGATTCGTTTCTTACCATTGCCATCGCCTATTGTTTATCCCTGACATATCCAGCCGAGTAAATGGATGAGTTCATCATCCGATTATCAAAAATTTATCAATACTTATCATTTCTGCTGTAAATCTGCCAACACCTTTGGGCAAACTAAGACTATGCAAATTGTCCCAGCGGCAAAATTCCAAGTCAGCAACCTCATTCTTCAAAAGTTCTGAGCGTCGTAAGCCTCTCCTCGGACTTTTTGGTGGAACTCTTGAAATGTAGCAATCAATCATTAATGGTGTAGGTGGATGAAAAACCATGTTTGAAAAACTATTGCTAGCGGTAACAATTACATTTTCCCTCAATTTATTTTTTCAAGTTCGCGTACCAGAGCAACATAACTCTAATGCTGCCTTCGGGCCACAACCAGAACAATCAGCAACTATTCTGGTAACGAAATCAAAAAATTAAATCATCATCTTAGCAACCACAGCAACCTAACTTCCAGAAATTATTACCCGAATTTTAAAGGTATGAAGAAGTTAGAATTACAAAATTTTATCTTCATTTTTATAGCTAAATTTAATTATCTCGATCAAGCGTATATATCCAGTTGTTAAAAGTACTCAAATGTGCATTGTATCGCGCCTTTGTTCGTTGATGGGTCTTAGGCAACTATGGGAGCAGTATAAGGAAAATTGGCTCTGCTTATTGCTATAAATGTATCCAAAATTGTCTGCTTCAGTGTTCCAGTCATAAATCCGTCACCTGAGTATGGAACTTCTACCCCATTAGCAGGTCTAATAGAAAGGGATGATTTAGAGCCAGTACGATCTATGAGTCAATCGATTACTGTATCCTGGTCAACGGTTGATGCAAAGTATCCAGAAGCATCAGTGCAAGTTGACAAACTCCCTAACCACGATTTAATTTTGCGCTGTCAAGCCGGACTGCGACCAGATCGTGCTGCGTTTGCAGAACTATTACGCCGCTATCAAAGTCAAGTCGATCGAGTTCTATACCACCTAGCTCCAGATTGGGCTGACAGAGCCGATTTGGCTCAAGAAGTTTGGATTCGAGTGTATCGGAATATTAACCGATTACAAGAGCCTGCTAAATTTCGGGGCTGGTTAAGCCGCATTGCCACCAACTTGTTTTACGACGAGTTACGCAAACGCAAGCGGGTTATGAGTCCTTTGTCACTCGATGCTCCCCGTTCCTTAGAGGACGGCGAGATGGATTGGGAAATCGCTGGCGATACCCCAGGACCTGAGGAAGAACTGACAACGAGAGAATTTTACGAGCAATTACGGGAAGCGATCGCGGATTTACCAGAAGTCTTCCGTACTACCATTGTCCTCAGAGAAATCGAAGGCATGGCGTATGAAGAAATTGCCGAAATCACTGGAGTTTCTCTAGGAACTGTGAAGTCCAGAATAGCCAGAGCTAGATCGAGGCTGCAAGCCCACTTGCAGAATTATCTTGACTCCTAATTTTGTTAATTTACAGTATCTTGCCTCTGCCCAATGGCAGAATTTAAGCATAGATTAAAAATTACTAGAAAGACGTAGATTGTTTCTGCCTTTAGGAGGAAAATTGGCTAATTTTCCCGAAATTCCCGCCCAGTTTACCCGTGTATGAATTGGTAATAATGTTAAGATGACTACTGATTCTCAGTTTTACGACCGTTCTCCTTTGCAACTTCCTCAAGATTTGTCAGATGGAATGGCCAAGCATACCAATGAATCAACGGGTCTTATGGATATGGTGAAGCGCGATCGCTTCGAGTTATTGAGTGCTTACCTCGATGGTGAAGTCACAGCCACCGAACGCAGGCAAGTAGAAGAATGGCTGGCAAATGATGCCTCCGTTCAATGTTTGTATGCCCGACTGTTAAAACTGCGGCAAGGCTTGCGGACTCTCCCAGTGCCAGCAGCCCAACAGTCGCCAGAAGAGACAGTTCAGCAAGTATTGTCACGTTTGCGCCGCCGCTCCCGTTTAAACTGGATGGTGGGGAGTGCAGCCGTTGCTGCTTGTGTAATCGGTGCAATATCTGGCTTAGTAGGTGGTGGTTCGATGGTGCCGCAACTGGCACAACGACCACAAAGAGAACCGATACAAACGTCCTCAGCGTCTATAGTTCCCCCTTCGCCGCTGATGGTGGGACTAAATAACCCGGTAATTGAAATTCCGAAAGCAGCAGTAGCCTCTCCAGAAAATTCAATTTATCAGGTACAGCCGCAACAGCACGACCCCAAACAGGACATAAACTAATCGCAAAGTTAACAGTTTACAGATAATTGTACTTTGGGGTTATACCACAGCCGCTCCACCAGCCCCTAGGTTGGAGGAAGCCTCCTAAGCGATCAACTTTCTCTAAAGTCATTAAATAAACCCAAGCCCAACCCAGAGAGAGCGACTGTGGCTCATAAACCTCGATAATTTGTCGATTATAGAGGTTTTCTGGCGTTTGTCTATTTGGTTGGTAATCTTCTAGCACATCTAACTCATTTAAAATCTTTGGGTTGGAAAAAGAGAGTAAATATCCATAAACTTGGCTATCTCCTAGCGTCATAGCTGGGTAGCCCATTGGGAGAGCAAATAATTTGCCTTGTACAAAAGCTGTTTTGACATCAACTACTTTGCCAGCACAGTATCTTTTATAGTTAGCTTCACCTGGTTTAAGCGTACCGTAGACAAAAACCCGCACCAAATCAGAAAGTTTTATATTTGATTCAACCATTTAAACCTTCATAAAATAATTCTTGCGATATCTGAAAGGGTCTCAGTTTGGGCATAATCACGCTGCTCCTGAACTGCACTTATATATAAATCTGTGAGTAGTTGACCTACAATATTAGATTAACCTGCTATGTTGACATAGGTAGGTTGACATAGTAAGTAGACGTAGACCAAGTAGGAGAATTTTTGGTGGATTATTCCCGATATAACCCAGCAGCGATTGAGGAAAAATGGCAAAAAACATGGGTAGAACTTGGCTTAGATAAAACACCTACAGTTAGCAACAAGCCAAAATTCTATGCTCTTTCCATGTTTCCTTATCCATCGGGCAGCCTGCACATGGGTCACGTCCGTAATTATACGATTACCGATGTGATTGCCCGCCTCAAGCGAATGCAAGGGTATCGGGTAATACACCCAATGGGTTGGGATGCCTTTGGTTTGCCAGCAGAAAACGCCGCTATTGACCGTGGTGTAGCGCCAGCAAAGTGGACTTATCAGAATATGGCTCAGATGCGGCAACAATTGCAGCGTCTTGGTTTATCTATTGATTGGGAATGCGAACTTGCTACCTGTTCGCCAGATTATTACAAGTGGACGCAATGGATTTTCTTGCAGTTTTTGCAAGCGGGGTTAGCTTATCAAAAAGAAGCAGCTGTAAACTGGGACCCAATCGATCAAACTGTACTGGCAAATGAGCAAGTCGATAACGAAGGACGTTCTTGGCGCAGTGGGGCAATAGTTGAGCGCAAATTATTACGACAGTGGTTTTTCAAGATTACCGACTACGCCGAAGAATTGCTCAATGACTTGCATAAATTGACAGGTTGGCCGGAACGCGTCAAATCGATGCAGGCAAACTGGATTGGCAAATCTACAGGTGCTTACTTGGAATTTCCCATCATTGGGATAGATGAAAAAATTGGGGTGTACACCACACGCCCAGATACAGTTTATGGTGTCAGCTACCTGGTGTTAGCACCAGAACATCCCTTAACGAAGCGTGTCACCACAAAAGAACAACAAGCAGCGGTAGAAGTTTTTATTAAAGAGGTTTCCCATCAAAGTGAGTTGGAACGTACCTCTGAAGATAAACCGAAGCGGGGTATCCCCACAGGTGGTAAAGCAATTAACCCATTTACAGGGGAAGAAGTGCCGATTTGGATTGCTGACTATGTACTGTATGAGTATGGTACTGGAGCAGTGATGGGTGTACCAGCACACGATGTCCGGGATTTTAAGTTTGCCAAAAATTACGATTTGCCGGCCGATTTTGTCATCGTTTCCCCAGATGATGTTGCAGGTTTTGACTTAACCCCAACATCAGAGATTGATGAAGTCACACAACTCATCCAAATTGAATATAACCAGGCATACACTGAACCAGGAATTTTAATTAATTCTGGGGCTTTTACTGGTATGACTTCCACAGATGCTAAACAAGCAATAATTGAATACGCCGAACAACAAGGTTTTGGTAAAGTGCGGGTGCAATATCGTTTGCGGGATTGGTTGATTTCGCGGCAGCGTTACTGGGGCGCACCGATACCTGTAATTCACTGTCCTAACTGTGGGATAGTACCAGTTCCTGATAAAGATTTGCCAGTGCAGTTGCCAGAAGAGGTGGAATTTACTGGACGTGGCGGTTCACCTTTGACTCAGTTAGAGAGTTGGGTAAATGTACCTTGTCCAACTTGTGGCACTCCAGCAAAGCGGGAAACCGACACGATGGATACTTTTATTGATTCCTCGTGGTATTACTTGCGCTTCCCTGACGCTAAGAATGAACAACAAGTTTTCGATTCTAGTAAAATAAACGACTGGATGCCAGTTGACCAGTATGTGGGTGGGATTGAACACGCGATTTTACATTTGTTGTATTCCCGGTTCTTTACTAAGGTTCTGCGGGACAGAGGCTTGTTAAATTTTGACGAACCTTTCCAACGCCTGTTAACGCAAGGTATGGTGCAGGGTTTAACTTATCTAAATCCTAATAAGGGTGGTAAAGATAAATGGATTGCTTCTAATCTGGTAAATTCAGCCGACCCGCGCGACCCCCAGACAGGTGAACCGTTGCAACGTCTCTATGCCACCATGTCTAAATCAAAGGGCAACGGTGTAGCGCCAGAAGATGTAATTTCCAAATATGGTGTAGATACAGCGCGGATGTTCATCTTGTTCAAAGCGCCGCCAGAAAAAGACTTGGAATGGGATGAAGCCGATGTGGAAGGACAATTCCGCTTCTTAAATCGGGTTTGGCGTTTGGTGACAGATTATATTGCTGCTGGGGTATCCCGTAAAAAAGCTCAACTCTCTGATTTAACTAAGGTAGAAAAGGAATTGCGGCGAGCGATTCACATGGCGATTCAAGCGGTGACAGAAGATGTGGAAGACGAATATCAATTCAACACCGCTATTTCAGAATTGATGAAGTTGAGTAATGCCTTAACTGATGCTGACGGCAAAAATTCACCAATTTACGCAGAAGGTATTCGGACTTTGGTGGTTTTATTAGCACCATTTGCACCACATATTGCTGATGAATTGTGGCATTTATTGGGCGAAAATGATTCAGTTCATACTCAAACTTGGCCATCATTTGACCCGGCGGCTTTAGTAGCTGATGAAATCACTTTAGTGATTCAAGTTATGGGTAAAACTCGCGGCTCGATTCAAGTACCAGCACAAGCAGATAAAGCAGCGTTGGAAAAATATGCTCGTGAATCAGAAATTGCTCAACGTTATATCGAAGGTAAAGAGATTAAAAAGGTAATTGTGGTGCCTGGGAAGTTGGTGAACTTTGTAGTTAGCTAAGTACGGCTTTGCGTAAAATCGTGGCGAATTGAGGGTTGAAATTTAAATGCAGATACGCTTCTCTACGAGACGCTACGCGAACGTCTTCCCGCAGGGAATTCGCTACGAATTAATGAAATGTTGTACTTAGCAATTGATAAAATTGTAAATTTAGCCTGACAAAACATCAGAGGATTTACATCCGTGACACTCAAAGAGTTAGAACAACAACTTCTTGCCCTCAGACAAGCGTGAAAAATTGCAGGCTATACAGTTACTTGCTCAAAGTCTCGGCAACAATTGGCAAGGAATTGAAAAAACTCCTAGAGTCTGTGGTGGAGAGGCTCGCATCGCTAAAACTCGTATTCCTGTTTGGGTACTTGTGGAAGCTCGCGGTCTTGGATATAGTGATGCTGACCTTTTGACGAGCTATCCAACTATCACAGCTACAGATTTAGCTAATGCTTGGGTATATGCAGAAGCTCATCCCGATGAAATCGAATTGGCAATTGAGCGTAATAAGGTAGCCTAATCGATGGCACGGTTTTACGCAGATGAGCAGTTTCCCTTTCCAGTTGTGGAATTATTACGCGCTTTGGGGCATGATGTTTTGACAGTTCAAAAAGCAGAAAATGCAGACCAAGGTATACCTGATGAGGAAGTGCTAGCATTTGCCATCAGTCAATAACGCTCAATATTAACTATCAACAGAGTTGATTTTATCCGTTTGCATCGTGGTGATTCTAACCACTTCGGTATTTTTGTTTGCACGAATAATCGTAATTGGGAACAATTTGCAGCACGGATAGATGAGGCTGTGGCAACAGAAGAACCTTTGCAAGGAAAACTAATTCGTGTGGTACGTCCAGTAACTTAAAAAGGTTTTGACGAAACACACAAATTTTAAAGTCGTTAAGTATATGTTGTCACAATTTTTACAGCAGTAGTTTATTCATCTGGTAGATGTGTATTTAAACACAGATGTATAGCTATCCAGAGAGTAGGACTGTTTTATTTATACACAAAAAAGCGCTTGAGAGTTTTGCTCACTCAAGCGCTTTTCCGTAAAAGCTTATACCAACTCACTCGTTTGATGCAACATTTGAAATCTGCAACACTCCCTGAGGAGAGAGTATTACGAGGATAACTTGTGACAAACATGTGGTGAAATGGTATCACTCCTTGCACTAACTAAGAATATCTCTTTTACAAGAATACCGGGGATCTAGTGAGTGACAGTTTATGAACTGAACACTAGTTAAAAACGACTCACCGTGAATAGTAACTAAGGAGACTAAGCACGATTGTAACAATTTTGTAAGTATAGTATAAAAACTTATAGTTTATTAGCATAGGCGTAGTCTGCCGTCGGCATCGCTTACCACTAAGTGCAGTATCAAAAAATGCAGCAATTAGTAGCATAGATATCTTAACTTCTGCGTCAAATTAGTCGCTATCAAATAAACCAGAAAAGGCTTGGATATTGGTATCGAAGCGATTTTGACTCAAATAAATCATAGATGAAGGTATTTTTTAGACAATGGAAACCCAAGAACAAATATTTGACCCAAATAGATTGAAAAGTTTGGGTTGGGTATCTTCTATCTCTTAGCAAACGGTGACATTCAATTCTTCCGTATAGTGTAGGAGGTTACTTCTTTCCTGGAAGCAAAACACAGCTTTTTCACCGATAATTACCGCGATGTTCAAAACGATTTCGTATTTTTCTATGAAAACAAGTGAGGCGGATTATGGGTAGATTTAATATTTATCGTACCTATGGCTAATTTTAGATAGATGTTTCATCCTTGGCTAAAATAGCTGTTCGCCTACCAGCAGACACCTTAACCTGGCGTCTAGGTGTGTGGTAAGATTGCCTGAAACAGAGGTTTGATCTGAGTTAGAGTCTGGTATAAATTGCAAAGGTCAAGCTTACCGATTAACTCCCATGATACTTTTCCTATGAATTTGGAAAATATACAACAAGGCTGGTGACGATCTGAGTGTAATTTGTAGATGAATATCTAGGATTTGCGATCGGACTTATCCAACTTCCCACAATTTTGACTTTTATTTGACTTTTAGGATAGACACATGAACGATAAGCTGATGCTGATGATTCCAGGCCCTACACCGGTGCCAGAAGCTGCCTTACTGGCATTAGCCAAGCATCCAATTGGACACCGTACTAGTGAGTTTAGCAATATATTGGCAGAGGTGACGGAAAACCTCAAGTGGCTGCACCAAACTCAAAGTGATGTACTGACGCTGAATGTGAGTGGTACAGGTGCTGTAGAAGCGGGAATAATTAATTTTCTCTCTCCAGGCGATCGCATTTTAGTTGGCTCTAATGGTAAATTTGGCGAACGCTGGGTAGAAGTCGGTCAAGCCTACGGTTTGAATGTAGAAGAAGTTAAGGTGGAATGGGGAAAACCCTTAGACCCCGCAGTATTTGCCGAAAAACTCCAAGCAGATACCCAAAAGCAAATTAAAGCCGTAATTATTACCCACAGCGAAACCTCAACGGGTGTGTTGAATGACCTAGAAAGCATCAACCGCCACGTAAAAGAACACGGTGAAGCTTTAATTATCGTTGATGCTGTCACTAGCTTGGGTGCGTTCAATCTACCGGTGGATGCTTGGGGTTTGGATATAGTCGCCTCCGGTTCTCAAAAAGGTTATATGATTCCGCCAGGATTGGGTTTTGTCTCTGTCAGCCCCAAAGCTTGGGAAGCTTACAAAACTGCGAAGCTACCGAAATATTATTTGGACTTAGGCAAATATCGCAAAGCCACAGCCAAAAATACCACTCCATTTACTCCGCCTGTGAACCTGATCGTAGCGTTACACACGACGTTACGAATCATGAAAGAAGAAGGCTTAGAATCAATATTTGCTCGACATGAACGGCTCAAAAATGCTACCCGCGCCGCCATTAAAGGGTTAAATTTACCCCTGCTTGCAGCAGATAGTTCCGCTAGTCCGGCAATTACGGCTGTAGCACCGCAGGGAATTGAACCGGATAAAATTCGGTCATTGATGAAAAAACGCTTTGATATTGCCCTAGCTGGCGGTCAAGACCATTTGAGTAACAAAATTTTCCGTATTGGTCACTTGGGTTTTGTGAGCGATCGCGATATCCTTAGCTGCATAGCATCCTTAGAAGTTACCCTCACAGAACTTGGCTACGAAGATTTCACCCCTGGTTCTGGTATAGCAGCAGCAGTTAAAGTGTTTAGTCAGTCCTGAGTAATAAATCAAAAGAGCGAGTTAAATTATCAACTCGCTCTTTTAATTTGTATATAGGTAGAAACTATCAGAGTCAAGAGAGCTATATATCAACCTTTGCATCAGGTAGAGTTGATGTGACATACCTCAATCCTCCTAAATGACACCAAGTTGCCCTAGATAGTATTATTTGCTTTGAAGAAAGTCGTACTGTATCTTTGACACCAAACAAGACTAACTTTGGCAACTTAGTATCATCCCAAATTGGTATCAATAGTATTGTTTGAGATTCTGCTAATATGCATTTGCTAGAAACTTTTAAGCTAAAGTCTAAAATCTACAATCCAAAATTGGTATAACCTACGCCGTCTCCAGCCAATCATAAATTTGTTCTAATTGCTCTAGAGTAACTAACCCATATTGCCAAAGAATCATTGCCAAAGGACCTGGGTCTTGCTCCCGATGCCGAAGCGCCACTGCTAGTGATGCTGTAGAAATTGCCAAATCTTCTTGCAAAAAATGAATCAGTCGGGAATATTTTGATGGTGACATTTGTATCTCACCTCCTTGTGCAGAATGTATTGTCATATATTCAGTTCACCATTACTCGGTAGACAGTAGCCAGTATTTTATCTGTCACTGTGCCGTTTTCGGCCATACACCCCAGCACAGTTTTTGTTAATCTGCCTTCAACAGAGGCTTCTTATAGATGGTCTGAGAAATAAAAATTCTCATACAAATCATTTGCTAGCTTATTAAGCAGTATTTTTACTTAATTAAATTGGCTTCATCTTATTTACCTTTGTATTTTATTTAATTACACAGGTAGTAATAAAGATTCCATAGCCTATACTCTCTTATTGGCGACTATTTACACTTACGCCCAAGGGAATATTTTTGAGACTAAACCTAAAGACTGCGATTTCAGGTTTGAGACAGTAGAATTTTACATTATTACTACAGTTTTTAAATAGTAGCGTTACAAGTGCTGTTTGACCACACACAGTGACATTTTTTACAGAAAAAACATATATTTCGACCGTATAGGTTTTCAACCGAGTAATTACCCAAGTTTTTATCCCCGCAAAGCACCGGAGTTTCAACGCTCAATTTTGATTTTATCGCCCACTTTTAACTTCAATTCGGTAGCTCTTCCAGAACGAAGTTCAATCACCTTATCAATTGGTGTATTGGGACCATAGGTAGGACAAGGCTCACTTGCACAAGGAGGTGCAGCAACCTGAATATATTTAACTACGCCTTTATGTAGAAATACCATATCCAGAGGTACGGGTACATTCTTCATCCAGAAACTGACTGGTTGTGCTGAAGGGAATCCAAACAGCATCCCCCGGTCATCTGGCAAAGCTGGTCGATACATCAATCCCATCGCTTGCTGTTGTGGTGTCTGCGCTACCTCTAATTGAATCGTTGTACCATTAGGAACAATGGCTTTTGCAGAAATTGGTAGTTTTTGACCTAAACTTTCTGGTGCTGGAGTTTTAGAACCAGAGGTGGGGCTAGGAGATTTAGCAGTTGTTGGCACAGAACAACCCATCAGAAAAATACTCAGCACTATCGAGAGCAAACTTAGCCGACGAGTCATATAGCTTTTCGATTTTGTAATTTAGACTTCAATTTTACAGTGTTGTAGGCAGAAAAACCCTTTGGGTAAGAGGCAGCAACACCTAAAGAAAGCATTCCCAATCTGAAACTGGGAACGAGGTAAGGAGATAAGCAAACTCCCGCTACAGTATACTAGGATTCTCTTAATACGTACCCTACGCCTCGCACTGTTTGAATCAGGCGCTTTTGACCTTCATCTTCGATTTTTAACCGCAAGTAACGGATGTACACTTCAATTACATTTGACTCACCTAGAAAGTCGTAACCCCAAACATTTTCTAGAATTTGTTCGCGGGTTAATACCTCACGCGGATGTTCCATTAAGAATTTTAATAGTTCAAATTCCTTCATTGTTAAGTCAATTGGTCGTCCGTTGTGTATGGCACGACGAGTTGCTATGTCTAAAATTAAATCCCCAAAGCGTAATTGCTCTGTGGTATCCACATCGGGTTTCAAGTAGAGGCGAATCAACTTCAAAAAGTCTTCTGAGCGGTAAGGTTTGAGGATGTAATCATCCGCTCCAGCTTCTAGACAAGCTACACGATCGTCAACTGTATCCCTTGCCATTAAAATCAATACAGGCGATCGCATACCAGTTCCTCTCAGATTTTTGCACAATGAGAGTCCTGATTCTCCTGCTAACATTCGGTCTAAAACAATTAAAGCAGGTTGGCGATCGCGACAGTGTTGTAAACCACTAGCTGCATCGTGAGCCACAATTGATTCATAGCCGGCTTCTTGCAAATCGCAAGAAAGCTGATTTGCAAGGCTCTCATCGGTTTCAATCACCAAAACAGAGGGACTTTGAGCAACTGTCATAACAATTTGGGATATTGGATTTGGGATTGTAAAGATATTCCCGTGAAAATCTTTACATCAGTTATAAAGTGCAAATACGAGTTTTTCGTGATGGAACAATCTGATTTGACGCGCAGCTAAGAATCTTTTAGCACGTTCAGGTATCAGCTATCGAATTCTCGGATGCAATCTTAATAACTAGGGGATTGGATATTCGGTACTAGGTACTGGGGATTGGCTATTGGAAGTAAGGGAGAGACGATAGGTGACAAAGAATAATCTTTACCCTGTAGCCTGTTTCCCAGCCCCAATCCCTCAGTCTCCAGTCCCCAGTCCCCAGTCCCCAATCCCCAATCCCCAGTCCCTACGGCAATTCTACCGAAGTTGGTTTAGCGATATGTGGCAAACCCCAACCTAATTTTTCTCGCAAAATTCGGAAAAACTCAGGCGGTTGCAGGCGAATAAATCGGGCGCTATATTGCGATCGCTCCATATATACTCGATCTTCTGGTAAGATATAGCACCCTCCATTACCATCTACTACCATTACCAGCCGAGGAATATTGACTGGGTAGATATTGACCGACTCAGTATCTGGAAATACCAATGCTCTAGAAGCTAGGGAATGGGGACAAATGGGTACTAGCTGTAAAGCAGGTACGCCAGGAGTCACCACTGGGCCACCAGCACTCAATGAGTAAGCTGTAGAACCAGTAGGCGTAGAAACAATCACACCATCCGCCGCAATATCTACTGGCGCATGACGCCCTATGGCAATTTCAAAATGGCACATAGAGGTCAAAGGTTCCCGATGCAGCACCATTTCATTTAAGCAGAGGGCTTCCCATAGGACTGAATCTCCCCGAAACACTTTGACGGTGAGCATGGCTCGTTCTTCAATTTCATACTCACCCGCCATCACCTGTTCTAATGCTTGGGGCAATTGATTCAGGAAACTTTCCGTCAAAAACCCCATGTGGCCGGTATTCACTGTTAGTAGTGGAATACCACAGGGAGCTACCTGACGAGACGCTGCGAGAACAGTCCCGTCTCCCCCTAATACCACTGCAAACTTCATATCTGAGTCAAAGCCAGGGGGCGTTAGACCGTCAATGGGGGTGTGGCATACAGGACTTTCCGGGTTAGGGTAGCCCAGTATCCCACCAATACTCGATGTGATACATACATTCCAACCGGCTGCGGTTAGCTTGTCTTTCAACTCGATAGCGACACGGCCCGCTATCGGTTTAACGTCATTGTAGATAATGCCTGCTTTCGGCACACTCAAATATCCAATTTTAGGCGATGCTCTCTATTATGTAATCGTTACACATTTTTGGTCATGTAGTCATTAATCTAGAGTCAAATATCCAGAGTCTAGGGTTTTACGACTAATGTCTGTTTCATAATGACTATTGACTGTTGGCTTTTGAAGATTGTTTAAAAGGAGTTTTTTTAGGTTTCTGCTTTTTATTTTTATTTTTTTGGTAGTCTACTTCTTTGAGTTTCTTCATGATTCGGCTGAAGTACTCTTGGAGATAACTTTCTAGGGTTGTGGTTTGTTGCGGATCTAAACCAAACACTGTATATACATCATCCATTGAAGCATTTAACTGTTTACCACTAGCCAATACTTCTGTAAACGCCAGCCTATCTGCTACGTTCCATCCCCACTGAAAGAATCGCATTATGCCCCGTACAGCACGCAGTAAGTTTATTGGCATCCGCGTTACTCTGGCATCTTTTCCAGATAAGCGTTCGCACAGGTTGATAATTTCTTCTGCACTCCATGCACGAGTACCGACTACAGGAAAAGCTTGGTTTTCCGTTTCTGGTACACTCAATGCTCGGATTGCAAACTTAGCAATATCCTGAGTGTCCATATAGGCAATGGGAGAAGAATTACCTGTTACCCAAACTGGCTGTCCTTCCAAAATGGGAATCCCATACTGACCGATTAAACCTTGCATAAACCCAGCTAGCCGCAAGATGGTATAATTCAAGCCTGACTCAGCCAAGAATAGTTCTGTACACCGCTTAATTTCCATGAGCGGCACTTCTGGGTATTTATCAGCATCTAAAATCGAAAAGAAAATAAAACGCTCGACACCCGCGGCTTTTGCTGCTTGAATCAATGCTACTTTGCCTTCCCAGTCCACTTGTTTGATACTTAGTGAATCTGTAGGGCGAGAGGTTGAGGCATCAATAACTTGAGTTACACCAACTAAAGCTTCCGCTAGGGTATCGGGGTAACGTAAATTTCCAGGGACGAGTTCTGCTCCCCATTCTTTAAGAAAAGCTGCTTTTTTACTGCTGCGGACAAGACAGCGTACTTTATATCCCTCATCGATAGCACGACGAGCCACTTGTCTTCCTAAGGTGCCAGTGGCACCGACGATTAATAATGTCATGAGGGTTGTAATAAATTTTAATGTTTTATGAAAAGAATGTTATCAGAATAACCTATGCAAACAAAAGTTTACATCTTTTCTCAGAAAATCAATTTATTTGGATGTACTCATGGGAAAATAGCTGTCCGATTAACGGACAAGCTTTTTTCTCATTTCAATCAAAAAGGGAGTAGGAAGTAGGGAATGGGAGAATAATAACTCTTAACTCCTAACTCAGCACTCAATTATTCTTCTGTGCCTTGAATTTTCAGTAACAACGCGCCTAAGCCCCAGCCTACGAAGATTAAACCGAAAGACAATAGAGCTGCATTCAAAATTTCGCCGCCCATTAGTGTGATTCTCCTTATGCAAATTGGTGTGTAAACTAGGTCTACTAGAAGCTTTTCAACAGTTGCTAGGATTAGACCTGTGTAAACAATTTTAAACTAGTTTAGCAGGTAATCCCTACTGGCTTGGGGGGCAATCCCTACTGTTGACAGAAGGAGAGATGGGTAAATTGGAAAATTTTGATGATAATAATTATGAATAAATTTTATGTATCAAAATAATCAAGGTAGTTTAATAAATTTTGTGAAGGAGCATCGTCCGCGTTTGGCGCTGACGCTCGGAGATCCGGCGGGAATTGGGCCGGAGGTGATTTTGAAAGCTTTAGCCGATCCAGAAATTCGTAAAAAATATGACGTTACAGTAGTGGGTAACGGAGATTTGCTGGCACAGATTTATCACAAACTGAATTTAACTGAGAATTTAGTAGCTTTGGCAAATCCAGAGGAGTTGTCAGTCAGTGATGTGCATTTGGATGGAAAAATTAAAGATCAAATTATTTCAGGAATAGGTAATGCAGCCAGTGGTGCGGCTAGTTTTGCGTATATGGAATATGCGATCGCTCAAACATTGGCTGGTAAATTTGATGCTATTGTCACAGGGCCGATCGCTAAATCTGCTTGGAAGGCCGCAGGATATAATTATCCAGGGCAAACAGAACTTTTAGCACAAAAATCAGGTGTTGACCGTTTTGGGATGTTATTCGTAGCGCGATCGCCTCATACTGGTTGGACACTCCGCGCCTTACTTGCGACCACACATATTCCCCTACGTCAAGTAGCTGATGTGTTGACACCGCAGTTGTTGACACAAAAACTAGATTTGCTGGTGGAGTGTTTAGAGAAAGATTTTGGTATATATAAAGGGAGAATTACGATCGCTGGGTTGAATCCCCACAGTGGCGAACAGGGACAACTTGGATATGAAGAACAAGATTGGTTAATTCCCTGGTTGGAGCAAGAGCGGCAAAACAGACCACAATTGCAGTTAGATGGGCCCATACCGCCAGATACAATGTGGGTTAAACCTGGTCAAGCTTGGTATGGAAATTCTTTAGTACAAAATCCAGCGGATGGCTACTTGGCACTTTACCACGACCAAGGCTTAATTCCTGTGAAGCTGATGGCGTTCGATCGGGCAGTTAATACTTCTATAGGTCTTCCTTTCGTTCGGACTTCACCCGATCACGGAACAGCGTTTGATATTGCGGGTAAAGGAATTGCTGATGCGACGAGTATGAAAGCAGCAATACATTTAGCCGCTGAGTTGGTTAGTCAAAGATTGGCTAAGAAAAATAATGAATAATCTTTAAGTACAGCTTTGCTTAAAATCGTCAAGACACGACCAAATCATTTCTGAATCTGGTTCAGTTAAGCATTTCTTTCTTATTTCAGTGTTGTTTGCACCTATGTAGTAGCCTTAAAAACTAGTATTCTCGTCGGGCGCTTCAAACTTATAACCATAGCCCCGCACAGTTTTTATAAACTCCGGTATGCTGGGGTCGACTTCCATCTTTTTGCGAAGTTGACCAATATGCACATCAACCACCCGGCCATCTCCTACGTAATCGCAACCCCAGATTTTTTGGATTAGCTGTGGACGACTCCAAGCCTGATTAGGATGACTTGCCAAAAAATGTAAGATATTAAATTCTAGCGCTGTTAAGGCAAGAGTTTTATCGTTAAGTGTTACCTCCCGACCTTCTGGATTAATTACTAGCTGCTTGAAAACGATACGTTGTGTTGGGGAGGGATTGATGTAGCGTATCCGCCTCAAAAGAGCTTCTACTCTAACTTCAACTTCTGCAAGACTAAATGGTTTAGTCATGAAATCATCAGCACCTGCGCTTAAGATTTTAATTTTATCAGCCTCATCAGTCCTACTAGTGAGTATCAGCACTAAAACATTAGTACGACTCTGCATTTCTTGGCAAAGGCTATAACCAGTAACATCCGGCAAATTCCAATCCAGAATTACTAAAGCTGGGTTGAATTGCTCAAACAACGATAAGGCAGTCCTACCATCTGCTGCCGACTCTATTTGATATTTCCGACTTAAAAAACGATAGACGAGATTTCGGACGCCGAAGTCGTCATCAACAATCAGAATTTTGGGAGTAATAGCAGTAACCATAACCATAATGCTATCTGTTGTATATTGGGTGATTTGCTGTTGTGCCAGCTTTACTTTACATGTTTCTGTTGAGTACCACCGCTACTGTAGTACTTGTATACATTTAATTTTCTATGAAGCCGATCGCAACCTCAGCAATCATCATGCCGATAAAATTTATGATTATCGCATTATTTTTGCATAATTTTGAATTTGTATTGTATAATATCAAATTATATTGGGGATAAGTGTAATTAAAAACCATCTCCGTAATCGCAAATAGTCAAAAGACACATCCAGAAGCGACGGCAATTGATACAACTTTAAAAGAGTAACGCACTCCCTGATTAATTAGGTCTCTACAAAGGCTCACAAACTAACTTATCAGCCAATTTAGATTCTCAACTCCTACTTACTCGACTGTACTATAACCAACAGGTATGTTCTCTTGAAGAAGGTCTACGAAAATCTACCCTGGTGCATTTACATGTAGCTGCCCTCTTAAGCATATACTATACTACAAGTTTGAGCCTGAGCTATGACAAGCCAAGGACTGAAAGCATCGCCAGAAGGTATATAGGGCGTCAAAACCAGCTTTAACAGACAAAAGCAATAGCAACAAGAATTGCTCTAGCAATATTATGATGTCAATAACTTGCTAGGAGGTTGTTTCAATAGTACTGCTGACAGCAGAATTTAGAAGTAAAACACTCTTTGTATTTGGGTAACAGATTTAACTTATGTACCTCACAAACTTCTAATCTGCTGTATATAACTCTACAAGTTTGGCAGGAAATGATGAGAGATTATTATTAGCGATCGCTGATATTAAAAAGGTATCAATTCTATATTTATTACTAAATATTTTTTATTTTAAACTAATGTTTTCTCGCTCCTGAAGAATTCAGGAAAATCTAAAATATCTAAATAACTAAAATGTCAAAAAAATACAAACTTTAAATAGATTGGATTAGATTTAAAGAAAATATTGTCTCTTTATACTCTCAAATGGCATTATTTACAATTGATTAATTGGTTGATTTTCGGGAAAATACTCCATCTATCTGAGGAGAGAGTTTGAAGATATTCATACCAGAGAAAGATCAATTAAATATCTTCAGTTCGCTAAATTACTATTAGTATCGTCAAGAAGGAAAAATTATGGTTAATAATTTAGTAGGCGGCATCATTCCCCCACAACCACCAATAGAAGCACAAACTGATGCTCATGTCCTAAAGAGTCGTTTGGAATGGGGTGAACCAGCTTTTACAATCCTGGATGTACGCGATCGCGCCACCTTCAATGAAGGTCACATTATGGGAGCAATGCCAATGCCAGCAGATGAATTGGTAGAACGTGCAGGAGCTTCTTTAGATAAGAGCCGTGACATTTACCTTTACGGTGATAATGAACAAGACACTGCCCAAGCCGCACAACAACTGCGTTCTAATGGATTTGAGCATGTCTCCCAACTCAAAGGTGGTCTTGGCGCATGGAAGGCGATCGGCGGCCCAACAGAAGGTATTGTTGAATCAAAAACTCCCGCAGGTGCAGATGACTACAATGTTGTAGATCGGCTAAAAAACCACAAAGAGAATCTGCAAAAGGGTGGTACTAGCGCCACGGAATCCATTAAACAGGGAGCAAGTAACCTTAAGGAAGGTATTAAAGAAGGAGCAAGTAACCTTAAGGAAGGGATTCAAGAGCAAGCAAGTAACGTTAAGGAAGGCATTCAAGAGCAAGCAAGTAACCTCAAGGAAGGCGCTCAAGAGCAAGCAAATAATCTCAAAGAAGGCGCTAGTGAATCTAAAACTCCTAGAGACACCAATGATTCCAATGTTGGCTCTTAGGCAAAAAATACAGCAGAATTCGGGAGCGGAGCTGGAGAGGCTCCGCCAAGGCGTCAGAATCCAGAAGTAAAAGAGGCTTTATACATACCTGGCTTTGAGACGAACCTTTGTGTATTTCACTAACATGAAATCTGCTGTAATTTACCATCAGGGTTTGTAGTAAGTACTTTAGTGCTTGGGAAATAACGACTTTAGTACTTACTACGAGCCTGCTTATCTATCAATTTCAACTTGACATATAACTAGTCGGAATTGACGAACAATAAAAATTTATTGTCGTTATTCTCTATTCGATTAGTGTTCAAATAGATCCTTGAATTGCAATAAATCTAAAGAAACTATAGTTGGTAGAAACTCAAAACATTCTTGAGCAATTTGCCAGCGTTCTTCTCGTTTGAGCATTTGTATTAACTTCTGCTGCACACTAAGTAAGTAGCGCACATCATTGGCAGCATAACTTAGTTGAGCTTCAGATAAGCTAACGGCGTTACCCCAATCAGAACTTTGAGAGCTTTTATCTAGTTCCACTTGTTCTAATTCTTGTACCACGTCTTTGAGTCCGTGGCGATTTGTGTAAGTACGGGCTAATTTACTGGCAATTTTGGTGCAAAAAATCGGCCCTACCTGAATCCCCAGATTGGCTCGTAAAGTGGCCAAGTCAAATCGAGCAAAGTGAAACACTTTCACAACATTGACTGCTTCCAAGAGTTTTTTTAAGTTGGGGGCGTCAGCTTGCCCTTTGGCTATGCGGATTGCAGTCACTTTCCCTTCAGGATTGCACAGCTGGACGAGACACAAGCGATCGCGCAGTGGTAACAACCCCATCGTTTCTGTATCAACTGCGATCGCTGTAGATTCTAAATACTGGCTAAGGGTTGCGTCACTGAGGTCGCGATCGCTCACCTGAAAATCTGGTAATGTCATCAATTGTTCAAAAATAATAGCAGTGTCCAGCAGAAAAAAGTCTTGTCAGACACTACATTATTATTGTGCAAAAAAATCAGAAATTAAATCTACCTAGTGCGAAAAAACATTTGTGTCAGGTAGACTTCGCCTTGATTATTAGTCGCAACACCAATTCCAGTCAGGTTGTAATTTCCTTTAAGGTTCTTTAGGTGTCCAGGACTTTTGATCCAGCCAGTAACAGCTTCCTCCACGGGGTTGCTATATCCTCGGTTGAAAGCAACATTTTCCGCTGCACTGTTGTAGCGAATCGGGATAGCTTTGACTCGCCCTTCAAATCCCTGATGACTAAATGGGGTTTTGCCTTTAGCCATATTTTGACTATGAATTCTGGCTTGTCGAGTTAAATTTGTATTTAAACTCAACTTTGGCAGCCCTTTAGAAACCCGATATCGATTAATTTGGTCAAATACTGATTTTTCTAACTCAGTAGTTTTAAAAGTAGGAGTCGATATTGCAACCTGACTAGAAAAAAGCGACAACAGCTTATTACGGGTGGATGTATTTGTAGAAGTATGATTTGGTATCGGAGCAGTCGTTAATCCACTAGCAAGGACAAGCGCACTTAAAGCGATGCCAAAAGCAGTTTGTCGGAACATGGAGAATTGCGTAATGTGTAGAGATATAAGACTTCTACTCTACCTTATTGTTCCGAGGATATATACCACAATACTATTAAGTAATGATGAATTTCGGCAATTTGGCTATATCCTTGACAAGTAACACAAACAATCATTTTCAATTGTCAGTACTTCAATAAGTCAGCTTCATGAAAATCACGGTTGATTTTGCTAATAATTTCAGATTTTCATGAATTATCAAGCAAAAGCTTTAGTAACAGGTTAAAGTCTAGGAAATTTGATAAAAAACCTAAACTTTACCAAATCTAACGCTGCGTGCAATTTTTACTCAAACCTAATCTCCTGGCCTAATAATAAGGAATGGGTAGAATTCAAAGCCTTTCTCTCTTTGCAGGAGAGAGGAATGGAAGTGAGGTCAGAATATTAAGTTGCACATCGCCTCAAACCTATGAGCGAATGAATATTTGTGTGAAGTAGATTGTGCCTTGACTGTTTTTGGCGACACCAATCCCCGTCAAATTATAATTACCTCTGATATTGGCAAGATGCCCTGGACTTTTGAGCCAACCTTGCACAGCGACTGTAGCAGGATCGCTATGTCCCTGGTTGTAAGCGACATTTTCAGCACCTCCTCTGTAAGAAATACCGGTTGCATTAAGACGTTGTGAAAATCCATTATGTCCAAAGGGAACAGTACCATTAGCCATGTTCTTACTGTGAAGCCTAACTTGATTATCGATGGCAGAATTACGAGTCAGCGCTGGTAGCCCTTGAGAAGCTCTGTACTTATTGATTTGGTTAAAAATCGACTGTTCTAGAGCAGCAGTGTCCATGCTATTTGCTGCAATTTGATTAGTATTATTCGATACATTTGAAGGTGCTGGCGTACAAGCTGGATTTGTTACAGAAGTAGCGATCGCTCCACTACTGAGAGCAAGAGTGCCTAAAACAACGCTGTAAACTATTTGTCTAATCATTTGTTGGCAGTAAAGTTTTAGACAATGTAACCAACTAATATCAATGTGACAAACTGCTTATAGGTCTAAATAGCTCTATTTGTAGGCTTTTTTGCTCAAAAACTACTAGCAGACGTTTAAATTCACGATTTGGCGCGAAATTAGTACTATTTAGTCAATACTTGTCTTCTACCATTAGTGTGGTTCTTCTTATCTGCGATTCCGCGTTTAGACTGTCACATAGTGTAATTACTAGATTTTTTTGAATTTATTAGTTTCAGATTATGCTTAATTATCTTCATAAATTCAGCTATTTTACTGTACTTAAGTATTTTAAATAGCTTTTCTCTGTCAAAAAAACAGTAAAAACCGATATAACAGTTAAAAATACGGAATGTCAGATAAAAAATGGCTGGATTTCTTCAGCCAAATTCCTACGTGATTTAAACTAGCTTTATTTAAGGGGTTCTAACTCTTCCTGTACCACGCGCAACACCCGGGCAATATATTCTGTACGCCACTGTTCGCGTTCCTTGGTTACTTCTACATCCGGCTCGTAAGCTTCAATCTCACTAGCCGATAAAATACCTTTCACCTCTAGCAACCGTTCAATGGTGTCTAGCCGCTCATGCAACACGGACACCTCACCAGTCAAAGCCATGACGATCGCTAACAATTTATCAGTTTGCGGATTTTCTAAGTAAACAGGTCGTTTACCCTTGGCTATTTTTGTCATCCTAATACCAATTCTCCAAAAATAAGACTAGACATACAAAACGAGGAAAGCCAGATAAAATCTGACTTTCTCAATTACGAATTACGTTAGCGTAGCAGGCCATAGCCCATTACGAACTTGTACTGAGTTTCGACTACGCTCAACTACCGCGTAGCCGTTGGCGTGGTCACTGAGCGTAGTCGTTCGCGCAGCGTCTCGTAGAGAAGTGCAGCCTCTCGTAGAGAAGTATTACAAAACTTTCTCTCTCTGCTTACTTAGTTGCAGCAGCCACAAACCAAGTACCTTGGGTGGCTGAGTTACCATTTTTAAACAGGCCATTAGTTTCTTTTGCTTTCCATGCCCCATTCGGGACAAATTTCTCGAATGTCTTATCTGCTGCAAAACCAGCCTCAGTAACTAGCGGCACCAAATCTAAATCGCGTACAGCACTCCAGAAAGGTTCGTTATTGTTAGCGGTTTCCCAATCATAAATAAACTGTGTATAAAGATCCATGTGATGATAAAGCGGTGCTTCTAGATGAATCATCATGCCACCGGGAGCCAGTAGACGATAAGACTCTTGCATAACTTTACGCACAGATGACGGGGGGATTTCATGCAGCAAAATGTGAGAAACCACTAAGTCAAATGATTCATCGGGGAAGTTAGTATGTTCAGCATTTTGCTGAGAGAAGTGTACCCGTTTTCCCAAGGCTTCGGCTCTTGCATGAGCATAACGCAGTATAGATGCGCCTATATCTATAGCATGGACTTCCGCATCTGGGAAACCATCTACATAAGGTAATGTGCTATTGCCAATAGAACATCCCATATCGAGGATTTTTTTCGGTCGAAAGTTGGGAAACTCTGTTAAAAGGTAATTTTGGACTATAGATAGCCCCATATCATCGTTGAGCGGCCCCAACCAACCGAGTCCATAAACGTAAGCGCCGCGATCGTAGGTTGCACCGGCTGCGACATCATCGGCAGTGAATTCACTGTGATATCCTCCGGGCATACAGTGAATGTCTACAGCCTTTTGATAAGCAGGTATTTGAAAATTTGGATCTAGGGTTAAAGTACCCAGTTCACCACTCTTATCTTTGGCACGCTCTATCAACTCTGGTAGTTGTCTGTCAACGCTGGCATTTACTGCATCCCATAACATTTCCTGGTTAATGCGCTTTAGGGCACCAGTCCAGCGATAGTAGGGTTCGTGCTGCATTACTTCCCGAATTTCATGACGATTCTGGGGAGGGCGCTGATGTTCTTGTTCAAACTTCGGCTTGGCTAGTTTTTCATAAATTTCTTTATTACCAGGAGTGACATTCTTGAAAATGTGCATTTTCATAGTTTGCACAAAGTTTTGGCGTGCCAACTCGTCGTGAGTGGGTTGCGGTAACATTGGGTGTTGGAATTGTTGACCCATTATTGTTTTCTCCCAAATATTTTATGTAGATTTACCCTGGATACAATAACTTGGCTACCGTTTGTACATCTTTGTCACCACGTCCAGAGCAGTTAATTACAATCCGAGGACTGCCGGTTAGTTGAGGACAGAGGGTTTCGAGATAAGCGATCGCATGGGCTGTTTCCAATGCCGGGATAATCCCTTCCAATTTCGATAATCGCTGGAATGCCTCCAAAGCCTCTGCATCCGTCACACTATAGTATTCAGCGCGACCAGTATCCTTTAAATAGCTATGTTCTGGGCCCACGCCGGGATAATCTAACCCCGCACTAATTGAGTGTGCCTCAATGATTTGCCCATCTTCATCTTGCAGTAGGTAGCTCATGGCTCCGTGCAATACACCAATTCGTCCTTTTGTCAATGTAGCTGCGTGTTTTTCGGTATTGACACCTTCCCCGGCTGCCTCAATTCCAATGAAGCGTATAGAAGACTCATTCATAAACTCATAGAATAGTCCCATTGCATTGGAACCACCACCGACACAAGCCAAGAGAATATCAGGTAATCCACCCCACTTTTCCATTGATTGGGCGCGGGTTTCTTCGCCAATTACTGCATGGAAATCACGTACCATCATTGGGTAAGGATGGGGACCTGCTACCGAACCCAGGATGTAGTGAGTAGTTTCCACATTTGTCACCCAATCTCGGATGGCTTCAGAAGTAGCATCCTTCAAAGTTCCGGTTCCCGCCTCTACCGGCCGCACTTCTGCCCCCATCAGCCGCATTCTAAACACATTCAAAGATTGGCGTTCCATGTCCTGAACGCCCATGTAAATTATGCATTCCAGCCCAAAACGAGCGCAAACTGTGGCTGTAGCGACTCCATGTTGTCCGGCACCCGTTTCGGCAATAATCCGCTGCTTACCCATGCGTTTCGCCAACAATACCTGACCAACGGCATTATTGATTTTGTGAGCGCCAGTGTGATTTAAATCTTCACGTTTCAAGTAAATTTGTGGCCCGGTGCGATCGGGTCGGGCATAATGAGCAGTCAGGCGTTCAGCAAAATACAATGGTGTCGCACGTCCTACATAGTCTCGTAACAACTGCTGTAGTTCTGCTTGAAAACCAGGGTCATTGCGGTATTGCTGATAAGCTGTTTCTAATTCAGCTAAGGCAGGCATGAGCGTTTCAGGTACATACTTACCGCCAAAGCGTCCGAAGCGGCCTAGCGTATCTGGAACCTGAGCAGTTGAACTTGGAGATAGGGGAGTGGTAGTCACAGGCTATTTTTGATGACGGGAATCACTTAATTATTATAGAAAAGTCTGAAGCATATCTGGGGAATGGGGAATTGGGAATGGGAGAATAATAGTCCTAAAAACTTAGCTTGGTGAAGCTTTTCTTATTCTCATGCAGAAGATGGGAACGAGATTAATGGCATTGTCAGCCGAAACAATAGACCTCTTGCAAAAGTCCCTAACACCCCACCCCCAGCCCCTCTCCCATCCGTGAGAGGGGAGCTAGACATTCAATTCCCCTTCTCCCAAGGGAGAAAGGGTTAGGGGATGAGGGCGTGAGGGATTTGCAAAATGCCTGTCCGATATAGTTATTCCGCTTGAGTTGACACCAATGGCGTCTCGCCCGCCCAATATATGCAAGTTAAATGTGGAACAGCTTATCATGTCCGCATAATTAGTTATGTAACCACAGTCATTGCACCCCACCCCTTAATCCCCTCCCCGCAAGCCTACGGTGTACACACATCTTTCTAGAAAACCAAAATCGTCCTAGATCCCCCTAAATCCCCCTTAAAAAGGGGGACTTTGAGAGCTTTTTGCCCCCCTTTTTAAGGGCAGGGCTGTTTCATTCCCTAAAAGACTCTGATTTACAAGCGTTTCAAGCAAAAAAGTCAGGTGACTAAAAAATCTGATTGGGCAATAAAATCGCGATCGCACTTAAATTTACTCGTTGAGGTGGTAGCTTTTCTTTTCCCCAATCAAGCAAATTTCTGACTCATACTCTTGACAAAATCTTTAAGAGATCGAATGAAACAGCCCTGCTTTTTAAGGGGGGTTGGGGGGATCAAAAGGCTGTGGCGCAACTCTAGAAGACTTGTGTATACACCGTAGCCCCGCAAGCGTGGAGGGGAGAGAAAGCGTAGCTTTGGCGGGGGTGGGGTTCTTCGGGTTTAATAAGCAATTAAACGGACATGATATGACTTAAAAGCAGGGGTTTCAAAACGGACGCTGTATTTCTTGCACATACATGTCTCGAAATACATCTTTTTCTTTTTTCCATATTTAAAAACAGGGGCTTGTACCCATTGGGTGTGGGAGAGCGTTCTTTATCTACACCCCACACCCCATACCCCACACCCTTCTTGCTCAGGAAGAGATTAACCCAAAGCGGACTTTAATTCACTTTCCGCTTGTGCCAACGCATCTGGTAATTTACTTGCATCGCGTCCGCCGGCTTGAGCTAAGTTCGGTCTTCCACCGCCGCCGCCGCCGCAGATTTTAGCGATCGCACCTACAAATTTACCAGCTTGCAAACCTTTTTTGTTCACTTCTGAACTAAAAGCTGCAACTATACTCACTTTCCCTTCTTCTGGAACAGAACCCAGTACCACCGCACCGTTGCCGATTTTTTGCAACAAGCGTTCGGCTGCGGTTTTCAATGATTCAGGATCGACATCTTCTAATTGGGCGACAATAATTTTATGGTCGCCTACGCTTTCTGCTGTTTGTAGCAAGCTGTCAGATTTAGCGATCGCTAATTGTACCTTCAAGGTTTCTAATTCTTTCTGGCTATTTCTCAGTTCGCTTTGCAGACTTGTGATTCTGTCTGGTAATTCTTCAGGTTTCACTTTAAAGCGATCGCTCAAATCTTTAACTACTTTATCCCGCAGATTCAGATAATCTAGGATTGCTGGCCCCGAAACGGCTTCAATCCGCCGCACCCCAGAAGCTACGCCAGCTTCCGAGATAATCTTGAACACGCCAATTTCAGCAGTATTGCTGACATGGGTTCCACCGCAGAGTTCCATTGATACGCTGGGAAAGTCAATTACCCGCACTTCCTCACCGTATTTTTCCCCGAACATGGCAACAGCACCCCTAGCTTTCGCCTCTGCTAAAGGTAATACTTCCACCTTGGCAGCATGAGCCTCAGCTATCCAACTGTTCACCTGTTCTTCAACTTGCTGAACTTCCTCTGCTGTCAACGCGCGGGGACAGTTGAAGTCGAAGCGCAACCTGTCAAAGGAAACTAGAGAACCAGCTTGAGATATGCCCTCATCGACAATTTTTTTCAATGCTGCTTGCAATAGGTGCGTTGCGGTATGGTTAGCTTGGGCGCGGCGGCGACAAGCCGGATCGATTTGGGCGGTGACGCGATCGCCTACGCGCAGTGTACCGCGTTCGATGCGTCCGAAGTGAACAAAGAAATCAGATTCTTTTTTAACGTCTTCTACCCGAATTACGATACCATCACCGGAGATATAACCGCGATCGCCGATTTGTCCCCCAGATTCAGCATAAAATGGCGTTTTGTCAAGGACAATTTGCACTTCTGTCCCCGCTTCTGCTTCCTCTTGGCAAACACCTTCTACTAATATCGCTTCGACTTTTGCAGTTGCAGCAGGTTGGGTATAGCCGATAAATTCGGTGACTTTAATGTGTTCTGCTAGTTTGTCGAGGGAACCTTGTACAGTTAAATCGATGGTTTCATGTGCTGCTTTGGCACGTTCCACCTGCTTTTGCATTTCGATATTGAATCCCTCAACATCAACTTCTAGTCCCTGTTCTTCCGCAATCTCCTGCGTTAGTTCCAAGGGGAAGCCGTAAGTATCGTACAGGGTAAAAGCATCAATTCCAGAAATTTTTTGTTTTGGTGAACCAGAAATTTTTTGTTCTGGCAAACCAGAAATTTTTTGTTTTGGTGAACCAGAAACTTTTGGTTCTGGTAAACCGGAAATTTTTTGTTCTGGCAAACCGGAAACTTTTGGTTCTGGAGAAGAAGATGGACGATACTGCTCATCTTGTATTGAAGATGGACGATTTATAATTTCTTCTAAGAGTTTTTCGCCTCTATCCAGAGTTCTGAGGAAATTCGATTCTTCTCGTTGCAACTCAGCTTTAATTGCTGCTTCCCGTTGACGCACATTGGGGTAAGCTGATTCCGAAAGAGCGATCGCAGTTTCAGCAACTTGGGTAGTAAATTCGCCAGAAATCCCAATTAATCGCCCATGACGCACCACCCGCCGAATTAACCGCCGCAGCACATAACCCCGCCCCACATTGGAAGCGCGAATTTCATCAGCAATCATGTGGATAACAGCCCGAATATGATCGCCAATGACTTTTAGGGAAGTTTTGGTTTTTTCATCACTGCTGTGGTAATCAACACCAGCAATTTGCCCTGCTGTTTGGATAATTGGAAAAATCAAGTCAGTTTCGTAGTTATTGGGTACTTTTTGGAGAATTTGCGCCATTCTATCCAAACCCATGCCGGTGTCGATGTTCTTGTTTTGCAGTGGCGTTAAATTCCCGGAAGCATCCCGGTTATATTGCATGAACACGAGATTATAAAACTCGATAAACCGGGAATCGTCTTCTAAATCTATATTTTCGTCACCGCGTTCTGGGTGGAAGTCGTAATAAATTTCCGAACAAGGGCCACAAGGCCCAGTCGGGCCAGATACCCAAAAGTTATCATCTTCCCCCAAACGTTTAATTCTCGCTACCGGCACACCGATTTGATCGCGCCAAATGCCAAAGGCTTCATCATCATCTTCAAAAACGCTGACGACGAGATTTTGGGGGGAGAAGCCAAAGACTTGTGTAGAGATTTCCCAACCCCAAGCGATCGCTTGTTCTTTAAAATAATCACCAAAGCTGAAATTACCCAGCATCTCAAAAAAGGTGTGATGCCGTTTGGTGCGTCCGACATTTTCGATGTCGTTGGTACGGATACACTTTTGCGAAGTCGTAGCCCGCTTAAATTCTGGCGTGCGCTGCCCTAAGAATATTGGCTTAAATGGTAGCATCCCCGCGATCGTCAGCAGCACGGTTGGGTCTTCTGGCACGAGGGAGGCACTTGGGAGAATTTGGTGTTCCCGTTGAGCAAAGAAGTCGAGAAATATGTTGCGAATTTCGTTACCGCTTAGGTACTGGGGATTTGAAGACATAGGTGTTTTTAACTTTAGGCTTGGGCGCAGCGGCACTGGGTAAGTGTATTTTCATCAATAGCTTTATATATTCTTGCATTTTGTTTCATATTACTGCCAGCGAATTGTGCCAGTCGGTAAGCAAAATGCAGAGATTAGGACGCTTTTATACCGTTATCTAACTCTGGTTGGATGCATAATTGGGTTTCAATGGTTAAGATTAATCCTTAAGAAATAATTTAAATTTTCCATAGTGAGGTAACAAATGGCACTAAAACTGAAAGTATCAAATATTGCTTGTGAGGGATGTGCAAATACAATTACTGAGTCTATCCACGTTATGGAACCTGATGCCAAAGTGGATATTGATGTTAACGCTAAAACTGTCATAGTGGAATCCGCAGCTTCAGAGGAGTCAATTAAACAGGTGATTGTTGCTGCTGGTTACACTGTTGAAGGTTACTGAATCAGTTCTAACTTGTCACAGAAGTTTAGATTTTAATATCTCAGGCGACGCTAACAAAATTTTTTTTATTTTTTGTGTCCATCTACGGGCGGAACGTAACTAACTTCCCCACATTAGGGGCAGATTTTAACATCAAGTTTTTTATTTAGCTTTTTTTTCTGAATTTATTATGTTGCAGCAAACAAAAAAGATATGAATTAACTAAATAAACAAACAGTTATAAAGCGTAGGCAGAAATATTTTCTTTCTCCTGCCAAAACGTTGTTAACCAAAGTTTCATAACTCACTTAAATTATGAATCTTTCACCCTATAACTTTGCTCTGCAAATGTAGGGAATATTGATGAAAAAAAGCTACTAACCATAGTAGGAAGGAGTTTTGCTGTCTATTTGATTTGCATTATTTTTTGAAATTCCACTCCTACCTTGATACTCGATCAAAGCCTGATTTCCAAATAAAAAGGCTGAGGTTTTCTATGGGAAATAATATTTTTAATTCAACCATATAATTTGAGTTTTTGTAATTTGATGAAAAAACTTTATATTTTCTTTATTTTTCTACTTAAAAAGAAATTTAGCTGCCTAATCCGACGGTTATTACGAGCTATTTATTTGGGTAATTTCATCAGAAAAATAGCACTTAAGAAACTACAACAATCATTTTTATACATCTATATAATATTCAGTGTTTTTACTGTTTGAAAAACAAAGTGTAAAGAAGACATTAGTTGTCAGAAGCAGATATTTCAGAAAATGTAGTAGTAAATTTAAAGCCGTAAAAGGAGATTAAACTTGGAAAAATCGTGAAAATTTGGTGTTTTAAAAAATATATATCAAAAAATTAACTTAGCCTAGAGCATCATATTTAGTATTAGGCAAAAGCATTAAGTTACTCAATCTAATTCTTTAAAATTTAAATAGGATAAAAAAGAAAGCAATGAATATCTCTATTCTGATCTTTGGAAAAAATAATTTTATCGCCACACTTCCAGATCAGATCCGTTATGCAACTGCTTTTAGTATAGAAGTTATGGACAATTTAGATCGAGCAGTGTCGTGGGTTAAAACAACACCCCCCGATATAATCCTGGTGCAGGCTAGCCTGGATAGTAGTATGGAACTCTGCGGTTGGTTGAAAGATCAGACAAAACTATCGTGGATATACTGTATTCTCTTTGAGGATCGTTCCCAGCAGCTTACCGATCGAAATAAGGGTTGGCACAGGGAATTGGAGATGAGTGCTGCGGCCCTAAAGCAAGGAGCCGATGCATATATTTGGCATCTTATTGAAGAAAAAACAGACTATAGCTTGGCAGAGTTGACTGCCAATCATGGACTAATACTTGCTCAATTGACAGTTGGTTTGCGGAAAGCACAAAAATACCGAGATTTGATTCGGACAAATGATATGTTATCTGCGATCGCCTTAGCAGATTCGTTGACAGAATTAAATAATCGTCGGGCTTTAGAATGGGACTTACCCAGACAAATTCAAAGAGCCAGGACTCAAAAAACTTCCTTGAGTTTGATTATTCTGGATGTAGATCATTTTAAGAAAGTTAACGATACTCATGGGCATTTAGTAGGCGATCGCATTTTGCAAGTATTATGTCAGCGTTTGCGCCACAATCTGCGCTGTCAAGATACAGCATTCCGCTATGGTGGTGAAGAATTTGTAATACTTCTGGCTAACACTACCGATGAGGAAGCACTCCTAGTAGCCCGTCGTCTCAATCGTGTAGTCAGCGACGAACCATTTGCCCTTAACAATAAACTGACAATTAATATCACCATTAGCCTGGGTACAGCCTCTCTGCAAGCTGAGGATGATGAGAAAGGAGAGAGTCTGCTATATCGTGCCGATCAATGTCTGTTACAGGCTAAAAATTCTGGGCGTAATCGGGTGATTAACTCGAACTACTTATCTCATCATGGCTCACATTTGAAAGCTGTTTCTTCGTGAAAGTTAGGAACGTCTAATCAGACATTGAGTCATAAACGGCTCAAATTAACAATTTATTTGGATACTAATCTTACTTTCAAAGGTGCGATCGCTTAAATAAAAGTATTTATTCATACATTTAATTTTACATAAATATCTTTGTAACTAGTTAGACAGCACATAGGTTTGGGAATACTGAAAAACAGGCTAATGAATTGCTGCAATCCGTTGAGTTAGACCTAGTTCCAGCCTTTCCCCTAAAGCACAGTCTTTTTAGGATTTTAGATATTATGACAACTGTTCAAGTTACATACGCAGGTCTAATCAAAGTAACAAGGGGTGAGGCTCCCAAAGAGCTATACTCCCACCAGAACGAAGCAATCAAGGCGCTGAATAAAACTAATGAAGATGCCTTTGAAGGCTTGCTAGTCCTACCCACAGGTGGCGGAAAAACTTTAACAGCAGTTCACTGGCTACTACGTAATTTTATTAACAAAAACAAAAAGGTTCTGTGGATTGCTCATCGCCATGAATTACTTGACCAAGCACTTGAGACACTTCAACTTAGCGCTTATTCATCATTATTGAGCAATGTATCAGGATTTAGATACCGCATTATCTCAGGTCATCCTAAACACGATCGACCTGTAAACATTGAAAAGACCGACGACATCATCATTGCCAGTAAAGACAGTCTAAACAGTGGGCTTGATCATTTATTAAACAACTGGGTTTATGATTTGCAAGAAGTTCTTTTAGTTGTGGATGAAGCGCATCATGCAACAGCTAAGACTTATCGTAAGCTCATTAATGCTGTCAAGGATAATCTAAAGGAGCGAGGCCATGCTAACGGTTTTAAAATGCTAGGATTAACGGCTACTCCCTTCAGAACAGATGAGAGTGAGAAGAGTTTGCTAAAGTTAGTTTTTCCAAATGATATTATCTTTTCCGAACATCTGAGAAATTTAATCGCCAAGGGAATCCTTGCTGAACCGATTTTTGAAAACTTAAAAACGAACATAGAAATCAAGCAAAAATTGAATGAATTGAATGCAAGGCAAATCAAAAAAATCGAAGATTTTGACAGGCTGCCAAAGGACATTGCTGAGAAGATTGCTCAATCTAGTACGCGTAACAATCAAATTGTTGAGCATTATATTAACAATAGGGAAAAATACAAGCCACTTCTATTATTTGCAATTGATGTAGAACACGCAATAACTTTGAACGCACTGTTTAAGGCTAAAAAAGAAAAAGTTAATTCTGATTTTATTGTATCTTCAGTTAAAGATTTAAATACAGGTGCTACATTTTCTGCCAAGGAAAACTCAGAAAAAATCAAAAAATTCAGAGATGGAGAGCTTGAAGTATTGATAAATGTAGAAATGTTGACTGAGGGAACAGATTTACCTAAGCTAAAAACTGTTTTTCTCACACGACCAACCACTTCTACAATACTAATGACACAAATGATTGGTCGGGCTTTACGTGGGCAAAAAGCAGGCGGTACAGAAAACGCTTATGTGGTCAGTTTTATTGATAACTGGGAAAACAAAATTAACTGGGTGAACCCAGAAAAACTTCATTTTGAAGAAGATGCAGAATTTATTATAAAAGGAATTCCATCAAATAATAGAACTGCTCGGCTGATATCTATTGAGATGATCGAAGAATTCGCTCGTATCATGGATAACTCCATTGATACTAGTGGTTTAGAAAAACTAGACTTTTTGAAGAGGATTCCTATTGGAATTTATCATTTTTCCATTCTCGAACCATCCGAAGGATATGAGCCTAATCCTAGACCTTATGATGTATTGTTATATGACGATACAGAAGAAGCATACGATAATTTTGTTAACGATTTGAAGCTTCTATTCCAAAGTATTGATTTAGAAAATAGGGAAATATTGACCGAAGCAGAACTTGAAAAGCTTTGGCAAACTGCAAAGCAAATTTATTTTCCTGACTATGAAACTTTGCTTGGTTACAGAGATGAAGATGTAAAAAATATCTTACGTTTCTATGCTCAAAAGCAAATTCCACCAGCATTTCTAGCTTTTAGCGAGAGAAGAAAGTGTGATTTATCTATCGTAGCAAGACATATCTACGATAATTCGTTAGGTCGTAGAGCAGAGTCGGACTATATCAACTCAATTTGGAATGATGAAAACTCTTTTTGGCAAGTTATATTCAGCTACAACCAGTTATATTTCATGAAGCAATTGGACGATGAAATTAGGAAGATTACTAATCCAGATATATACGGTAATGTATCCATATCAATACCAACTGTAATTCCTGATACTGTACCAATAGAGAAATTAACTCTATATGAAATCAAAGAGCGAGATATTGTTGAATACAGAAAAATTAAAAATGCTGTATTCGCCAAGCAAACAGATGCAAAAGGATTTATAACTTGTGCGCTCAGTGGAGTTAAAACTCAGATGCGGAGAGATTTCCAAATTGATCACATTAAACCTATGTCTCAGAGTGGTTTAACTACCATCGATAATTTGCAATTGCTGACACGTAAAGCCCATGTAGAGAAAACCCGTAGAGAGAATATAAGACGATAGTATTTTAGAGAATGTCTCTATATCCGTAGGTAATCTGAATGTTTCTGGTTTGGCAGGTTTAAAATGTATGGTGTCACACAAAAGAGACTTATGACCTTAACCCTGCACTTGCCACCAGAATTAGAACAGTATCTTGCACAAGAAGCTAAACAGCAAGGGCTTTTTGTTGAAACATATACTTTGCAGATTTTGCAAGAATATATTCTGCCAAAAGAGAAACAGTCTAAATTGATAAATGTGCTTAAGTCTTGGATTGATGAAGGTGATGTTGATGAGCAGCGAAGAAACAGGACAGTACTTAATTCATGCTTTAAAGGATGTCTGAGAAATATCAAATTCACGCGCTTTGCGTAATTTTTCTGACAGTCGCGCCATCACCACTTCACCATCTATTACGTCTCCACGTTCAATAGAAGCAAGCCCAACAGCTATTTTTTTATAGGTTTCTTCTTCCCATTCCTGATAACCCTTCTCCCATTCTTCCAGCAGTTTCAATGCTTTAGCAATCACATCTTCAGCATTTTCATATCTACCTGTAGCAATTCGGGTTTGTATAAATTGCTCGTATTCCGCCTTAAGTTGGATCTTCATAATTGTTATTCCTAGTTAGCTAAGAGCATTCCCCAAACTATGCTCTAAAATTTATCTAAATTCATTAAAGCCTTAACTTATGCTTCTTACCGAACTCATACCGATAGTTAAAGAATTATCCCACACTGATAAACTCTTACTAATACATTTCCTGGCAGCCGAATTGTTGAAAGAATCAAGTTTAGTTCCATTGGATGCTGAGAACAAAGTAGCTCGTCTTGGCTTACATGATTCTTTTGAAGCTGCTGCTGTTTTAGCGAAGGCATTAACATAATAAAAAGCGGCAACACATGGTTGATAAAGTTAGAATAGTGAAACCCAACATTATATTAGGTTAACGTTGGGTTTCACAGTATTCAACTACCTTGATTAGGTGGTATTGCTTCCGGTGGCGTTTCTGCTGGGGGAGCGAGTACTGCATCCGGCGCAATTTCTTCTACAGAAATCGGTTGCTTATCTTCAATTTCAAAATCTGGTTGCGCTGCTTCCACCAATTCAGGAGATGGGGGATGTGGGGGAATCGCTTCCGGTACACTTTCGGTTTTTGCTTCGGTGTCGGTTGTAACTGTCTCCTCTGCTGGTGGTTCTGGTATGACAATAGTTTTGTCAATAATCTCAACAGCAGGTTTCTCTGACAGTACAGAGGTAATATCTTCAGGTTTGGGGGTTGTGGGTGTCTTTTTGCTCACAGTCTGCTGCACCTTGTCTTTTGCGCCACTGAAGGTGCTACCCAGACCTTTTTGCAACTGGCCCAGCCGTTCCTGAAGGGACAACTTATTCACCTGTTCTTGAATGCCAGTTTTTACCGTCTCAGCACTGGGTACTTGGGTTTGTTGTGCCTGTGGAGTCAATTGCCGACGTAATGATAGAGTTTGCCAGCCAAACCAGACCAAAAGAGCCACACTAGCCACATGACCGAGCAACAAACCTCCAGTAATGCGTGGTGCAAACACCCATAAGACTAAAGCGTAGAATAATCCTACGCCACTCCAGATAAAGTCATTCTTGCGGTGGATTTCTGGGAAAAAGAAAGCTGCTATGTAAATGGCTAAACTACCAAGACCCACTACCAAAGCTAGGACAAATGCCAGCATTATTTGGTTACTCCTTACTGCGTCCTTTAATTATTTCAATTTTGCAAATTTTGCCAGTCAATTGTTGATTTAGATACAATTTAAAATTAATTAGCCGTGTTAGTTGTGGATTTTTGTCATTTATTCAAGTCTTAAGGTCTTCTTTAGGGGAGAAGGGAAAATATCGGACTACCCTTAAAGTAAAAGGATCTGCAAGAGTTAGCCAGAAATTTTTTATGACACTACAAAGCTTTGGTGTGATTGGATTAGCCGTTATGGGTGAGAACATCGCTCTAAACGTAGAGCGCAATGGCTTCCCAATTGCAGTTTACAACCGCTCCCGAGAAAAAACGGATGCGTTTATGGCGCAGCGTGCGCCAGGACGGAACGTCAAAGCCGCCTTTACTCTAGAAGAATTCGTTGCCTTATTGGAACGTCCCCGCAAAATTCTAGTAATGGTGCAAGCTGGTAAGCCAGTGGATGCGGTAATTGCTCAACTCAAACCCTTGTTAGAGGAAGGCGATATCATTATCGACGGTGGCAACTCTTGGTTTGAAGATACGGAACGACGCACTCAGGAATTAGAACCCGCTGGGCTTCGGTATCTTGGTATGGGTGTCAGTGGCGGTGAAGAAGGAGCGCTAAATGGGCCTTCACTGATGCCTGGAGGTACAACAAGCTCTTACGAGTTTTTATCACCAATTTTCAACAAAATTGCTGCCCAAGTCGATGATGGCCCTTGTGTAACCTACATTGGCCCTGGTGGTTCTGGCCACTATGTCAAAATGGTACACAACGGCATTGAGTATGGCGATATGCAGCTAATTGCTGAAGCCTACGACTTGCTGAAAAATGTCGCTGGATTAGACCATAATCAGCTACATGAGGTGTTTGCTGAATGGAACACCACCGATGAACTCGATTCATTTTTGATTGAGATTACGAAGAATATCTTCCCATATCTTGACCCAGAAACAAATAAACCCCTGGTGGATTTGATTGTTGATGCAGCAGGTCAAAAGGGAACTGGACGCTGGACTGTGCAAACTGCATTGGAATTGGGAGTTGCTATTCCTACAATTACAGCAGCAGTTAATGCCCGGATTATATCTTCGATTAAAGAGGAGCGGGTTGCAGCATCTAAAGTCCTCACAGGCCCCAGTGGCAAGTATGACGGGCAAACCAAGGACTTTATCAACAAAGTCCGTGATGCTCTCTATTGTTCAAAAATCTGTTCTTATGCTCAAGGGATGGCGTTGCTATCCACAGCTTCAAAAACATATAACTGGAATTTGGATCTGGGCGAAATGGCGCGGATTTGGAAAGGTGGTTGTATTATTCGCGCTCGCTTTTTGAATAAGATTAAGAAGGCTTTTAGCGAAAATCCAGCTTTGCCTAACTTGCTGTTAGCTCCCGAATTTAAGCAGACAATTCTTGATAGACAGACAGCTTGGCGGGAAGTGATTGCGACAGCTGCAACAGTGGGAATTCCAGTACCCGCATTTAGCGCATCCTTGGATTATTTTGACAGCTATCGCCGCGATCGCTTGCCTCAAAACCTGACTCAAGCACAACGCGATTACTTCGGCGCACATACCTACCTGCGTCTCGACAAGCCTGGAAGCTTCCACACTGAATGGGTTCCTATTGCTGAAGCTAAGAAGTAAATTTTCACACATCTACACCAGGATATTGTGAAAACTTAAAAAGTTTCAGAATACAGTTTTAAGGGTGGCTCTGAGTTTCAGAGTCACTTTTTTTAAGGTAAGAATCGCTACTTAAGAGATACGCGCAAATGCAACTTTAGTCATCAGATTTTGTCCCTGACTTGTTCACAACAGTTTTGCTCCCAAGCTTCTATGGCGCTATTAATTACTTACCTGAAAGACAATAAAGCTTTTGCTGCTTGAGTTTACCTGATGGACAATTAATTAATAACAGACACGTTGAGAAAGTTCTTAAAGATGAGCATTAAATAAAAAATTTGGAGGCGTGTACTTGCCTTAAATGGAGGTTATAGCCGTGCCTAAGTATTTCTGGCTATTTGCAAACTAACAAGCACAGAAATCTTAATAACATGCTTCAATTTCGTACAGAGGGTCAAGCTGCCGATAATGTTCGGCAGGTTGGAAATACAGCAACCGTGCCCCATTTTTAGCAAGTTGCTGTTGCTGGGTGTAAGCTAGATAAAACAAATTATTCTTCCAGATATGCCAATAAGAGGGGGAACCCCCCAGCAGAGGCTCTAAAGCTTCATCTATTCGCCAAGAATGACCCTTGAGTAATTCTCCTATTTCTGACTGGGTATCAAATGTCTCCTCCTCGGTTCCTATCAACATATCTAATTCTGACAACCTTCTTTCTTTCTCCTGTTGTTGTTCAGGGGAAGGTGCTTTGACAACTGCCTGTATTTCCTCTGGCACATCTAGTAAGAAGAATTGTGAGTACCCATTTGCATTAATCTGTTCGTCATAAAACTGGTTTTCTTCTTCTTCTATACGGTCAACGCTACCAGAAATGAACGTCTGACCCATAGCATCTGCTTCCAGAAGGATACCATCGTGACCGTATGCGCCGAAGTGAAAAGCATTGCAACCAATTTGCATAGCTAGTTCTGATAGCCGAGGGCGAGCAGCATCCCTAGCTCGACGGCATAGTAGTTCATTCGGTTCGGTTTTCACTATAGTCCATCCCGGAGTGCTAACGAACAGTCCGACAATCCATAGGTTGGGTAATAGCAGCCAGGGAGTTTGGCGCAATTCATCATTTGATAAGGTTTGAGGTGGTTGGGAAATGCGACGGCAACCTTCAAGCTCAAAAATGCGAGTTATGGCCAGTTCGATAGAATCTAAATTATTTGACTCAATACAAGTAGTGTAATTTCGGAACTCGATAAACACTGCCAACTTCCTAATAGTTAAAATTATTGTAAATGCAAAATATAGCGTTTATTTGAGTAGATGAATTTCAAGGATTATTATTACCAAGATATTTGGCTTTTAATTCTTCTAATTCTTTATCTATTTCATTTTTACTAGAAGGCTGAGATGTAGGGGTTGGTGGTTGTATTTTATTTGGTTGAGGTTTATTACTACCCAAAAACTGGGTTTTCATTTGTTCTAATTCTAGATCGATTTGACTAGGAGATGGCGATACAAAAGCAGGTGGAGAATTGGGTTGCGATTGAGGAATAGGTTTTGGTGAAATCGCTGGCGTGGCTGCTACTTGTGACTGTTGATTTAAATCTTGGAGAACTTCATCTACTGTTTGATAACGCCGAATTGGAATACTTTCTAGCATTTTGTTGAGAATGCGGCTCAACTGATTACTAACAGGAGTTTTCAAGTATTGCTCCCAAACCCAAGTATCGTTGTTAGTATCATAAGAATCGAAGGGCGATCGCTTAGTTAATAAATTAATACAAGTCGCACCCAAACTGTAAATATCGCTGGCAAATACAGCCCTACCTCTCATTTGTTCAGGAGCAACATATTCTGGACTACCAATACTAGTACCAGTTTGATTTAAGGCAGCGCCAGTGGCAGATTTAGCAGCACCAAAATCTACTAAGACTAGTTTGCGATCGCTCTCGCGTAAAATAATATTTTCTGGCTTAATATCGCGGTGAATTACGTGTTTAGCGTGACAAAATTGCAATACTGATAATAAATCGTTTAATAGTTGCCAGATTTCTATTTCACTAAAAGCACCTCTATGTGCTAACTCCTGGGCTAAGTTTTGCCCGTCGATAAATTCTTGTACAAGATACTGCCGAGCTTCTTGGGTAAAATATGCCAGTAGTTCGGGAATTTGGGGATGTTTACCCAATTCATCTAACTGCACCGCTTCTTGGTTAAATAACTCTACGGCTTTTGCCAGAGTGTTAGTGCCTTGGGATTGGGGATAAAATTGCTTAATTACGCAGCGTGGTTTTGAGGGTTTATCCTCATCCACAGCTAAGAAAGTTTTGCCAAAACCCCCTTGTCCGATTGGTTTGATAGCACGATAACGTTCTTTGAGGAGTAACTTGGAACCGCAAGTCACGCAAAAATTGACATGATTGGGATTTTCAGGCTTAGGACAATGAGGGTTAAGGCAGTAGCTCATACAGGCGATCGCTCTTATATCTCTTTATTTTACTGGCGTTAAGGGTGGAGACTTTTGCGAATCCGTTAAAATATGAGCAATCTCTACGATGGGCTACGCCTATGCACTACTAACTACTACAGCGCGGCGGAAATCAAGCCACCATTTTAAACAAGCAAAAGCCTTGATATACAAAACTTTTGACTTTTAACTTTTGACTTCCGCCTTGCGGTACTACCCCATACCTTCCATCACTGGGTGGAAGTAGAAGGCGAACCCCAATACTGTATAGGCGGCTAATAACAAAGTGCCTTCCAGCCAATTGGACTTACCATCGGAACTAATACTGTTGGCAATCAACACTGACACAACCACAGCGACTAATTCAAAGGGTTTGAAATCCAAATCCATTGGTTTACCTAATATCCGCCCTGCTATCACCAACACGGGTGCAACAAATAGGGCAATCTGCATACTCGATCCCACAGCTACCGAAAGGGAAAGATCCATCTTATTTTTCATTGCCACGGTGACTGCTGTAGCGTGTTCAGCCGCATTACCGACGATGGGAACCAATATCACCCCTGTAAACAGCGCCGTCAAACCTAGCTGAGATGTGGCCACTTCTAGAGAATCTACTAGCATTTCTGACTCAATTGCCACTAGTAAGGTACATACTAGCAGCACACCAACCCACAACATCATATTTGGTTTTGCGTGAGGGGTTTCTTCTTGTTCTTCTGTCTCTGCTACACCTACATCATACAAATAGGAGTGGGTTTTCATCGAAAATAGCAGCGTTAGGGCATAAACCAAGATTAAGACTACGGCAACCGCAATAGAAAGATTTTGCAGTGTTTCTTCGTTAATTCCTTGAGAAGTATAATTCATTGCCGTTGGCATCAAAATGGCAATCACTGCCAAATTCATCGAAGCAGCATTCACCCGCGCCACAATTGGCTGAAATGTCTGTTCTTTGTAGCGCAGTCCTCCCAAAAGCATGGAAAAACCCATCACCAGTAGTAAGTTGCTAATAATCGATCCCGTGATACTAGCTTTGACTACATCTATTAACCCAGCGTTCAGGGCTACTAAGGCAATGATTAATTCTGTAGCATTGCCAAAGGTGGCATTTAACAAGCCCCCCAATGATGGTCCCACTACGACAGCAATTTCTTCTGTCGCTGTACCCATCCAAGCTGCTAAAGGCAAAATTGCTAATCCAGCTGTAATGAAAACTGTCAATTCTCCCCATTCCAGAAAGTGGGCTGCTACAGAAATCGGGATAAATAGTAGTAAAGCGAAAAGAATAATGTTTTTGGTTGACATTTGTTGTCTTAAGTTGAGGGTATCATTCACAGCGAGCAATCCTAAGTTTCAAATTTGGAGTGTTGAATTAACAATTATTTTCATTCAGCACTCCGATATGGTACTCTCAACCGCCTGTAGAACCATTCAGAGATTGTACTGTTTTCCATTCAACGCTGCGGATGTTGTGTAACGCAAAATTGCGATATAATCAGTTCTTGTAATCTTTTGTTGCAAAAGTATGAATTTGAGCCAAAATATTACATCAAAAATGGGGTTTAATATATTAAAAGACAATTAAATTTTTGATTGGCGCTTAAGAAGAGAAAACCCCTAACTAAGGCTTTGTTTAATGGCTAATTACTTTAAGCCTTCAGGGAAAGGGCTGTGCGATAACGCAGATTTCCCACTACAATAAAACAGCTTTGTCAAAATTTAGTTGGATATCATAGTTGTTATTTATACCGGATTTTGTGTTCAAACTATTGTAGAAAGGTTTACGCACAATGTTTTCGGTGCAACTGTAAGTTTTTTGTTTTGGATAAATATACATGACTTCTGCTGCTGAAATGCCAGCTAGCTCTGGCTCAACGTTAACATTACATTCAGATCCCAATAACACCAAAGAAACCGATCCCCTGAACAAGGCTAATGGTGTTTATGTGACGGTGCATGGTCATTTTTACCAGCCACCAAGGGAAAACCCTTATCTGGACGCAATTGAACGCCAACCGAGCGCTGCACCTTTCCATGATTGGAATGAGCGGATTCATTGGGAATGCTATCGTCCAAACGCCTTTGCCAGAGTCTTAAATGACCAAGGTGAAGTGGTGGGGATCGTTAATAATTACGAGTATTTCAGTTTTAATATTGGCCCAACGCTGATGTCGTGGCTAGAACGCTACGATGTGGAAGTTTATCAGCGGATTTTAGAGGCGGATGCCAAGAGTAGCGATCGCTTACATGGTCACGGCAATGCGATCGCGCAAGTATACAATCACATCATCATGCCTCTGGCGAATCAACGCGACAAATATACTCAAATTCGCTGGGGTAAAGAAGACTTCCGCTCCCGCTTTGGCCGCGATCCCGAAGGGATGTGGCTAGCAGAAACTGCTGTAGACTACGCAACCTTAGAAGCTCTTGTTGCTGAGGGTATTCGCTTCATTGTCCTGGCACCGTCTCAAGCACTGCGTTGCCGTCCCCTCCCCACTCCAGATCATCCCCATCCTGAATGGATCGAAGTCGGTGGTAGTCAGATTGATTCCACCCGTCCTTATCGTTGTTATTTGAAGCCCACACTAGACACTTCATCTTCACCTCTGAGTACAATCGCCACTAGCTTCAACGAGAGTACTAGAGAAGAATTACCCTACATTGATATCTTCTTCTACGATGGCCCGATATCGCGGGACATGGGTTTTAGTGATGTCGTTTATAATTCCAGTCACTTTGCCGGACGTATTGGTTCGGCGGTGCGTGGGGATCATCGTCTGGCACAGTTAATCTCGGTGGCGACGGATGGGGAAACCTTTGGACACCACAAAAAGGGAACAGAGAAAACTTTAGCCTACGCCTTTACCAAAGAATTTCCTCAACAAGGTTGGACGGTGACGAACTTCGCCCATTACCTGAGCTTAAATTCTCCCAGTTGGGAAGTGGAATTAAAGTCAGTCACAGCCTGGAGTTGCGCCCACGGTGTCGGCAGATGGGAGGATGACTGTGGTTGTGGTGGAGAAGGTGGTGTTTGGCATCAGAAATGGCGTCGTCCCCTACGGGATGCCCTAAATTGGCTGCGGGATCAGCTAACTGAGGTGTATGAAGAACATGGTAGACAGTTATTTCGCGATCCTTGGCTAGCGCGAGATGAATATATCCAAGTAATGCGCGATCGCTCTGCTAGCAATGTCAACCGTTTCCTCTCCCGTCATCAAACCCACAAACTAACAGCAGCAGAACAAGTAGACGCTCTGCGTCTATTAGAAATGCAGCGTCACGCGTTGTTAATGTTCACTAGTTGCGGTTGGTTTTTTGAAGAAATTTCCCGTCCAGAGGGGACGCAAATTCTGCGCTACGCTGCCCGTGCTTTAGAATTGGCAGGGGATGTGGCTGGCGTGCAGTTGGAAAAAGGCTTTGTCAAACGTCTTGGTATGGCCCCCAGTAATGTGGATCAGTTCAAACACGGTGCGGAAATTTATCGGCAACTCGTGTTAACTGCCCAACTTGGCTTTAAGCAAGTGGCAGCCCATTACGCCATTACTTCCCTGTTTACCAATCAGAAACCAGCAGAGACACACAATTCCCTACCGAGAAAAGATGCTGCTGACAAACAGTCTGGGCGTTACCACAAAAAGGTTTATTGCTATGCTGCCAATGAGCTAGATTACCAAATGCAACGGATGGGATCGCTAACTCTGGCTATAGGAAATTTAAAGCTGGTATCAGAAATTACTTGGGAAAGTGAGCATTTGGTCTTTGCAGTTTTGCATTTGGGAGGCTGGGATTTCCACTGCGGCATTCAACAATTTACCGGGCGGCGTAACTACAGCCAATTAAAAGAAAAGTTGTTTGGGGCGCTAAAACAAGCTAGTGCGGCTCATACGATCTTGGCGATGACACAGCTATTTGGAGAAGAAGCTTTCAGCTTGCAAAATCTATTTGCTGAAGAACGCCACCGGATTATGGGGCTGCTGAGTCAAGAAACACTGACACGTTTAGGACAGTTGTATACCCAAGCCTACCGCGATAATTATGGTGTGCTGATGGCGTTTCATCGTGATGAAATCGCAGTACCCCAAGAATTGCAGGTGGCAGCAGATATTGCTTTAGGGCATCGCTGTCTGATGACATTGCGATCGCTTGAACAAGAGATTGCCGATCCCCAAAAGAGTTGGAATCACATCTTAGAATTAGAGGCGATCGCGACTGAAGCAAAACATCTGCGTTGTCGGCTGAATATTCCCGACGGTAAGCAGATGTTAGAACAATTAATTGCGCGATCGCTCTGGCAATTGTTGCACGATGCCAATGGTAGTTTTAATGCAGATATCCAACTATTGGAGCGATTGATTGATGTCGGGGATCAACTAAATATTGACATTTCCCTACAGCGATCGCAGGAACTATATTTTAGTTGTCTGCAAAGTCAGATAGCACCGGTGTGTATTACTAGCGTTGGGAATGAAGGAGATAATCAGTGTCTTCAGTTGCTCAAGTTAGGTAAAAAGTTAGCTGTTGATGTTAGCTCAATCTCCAATCAGTTGGGATAGATGTAGTAGCGCACAGCAGTACCATTGCCCGGATTTCTCACGCATAGTGTAGGCTTCAGGGGAAGAGGAGTGTGGGGAGTGTGGGGGGTAAGACTTCTTCTCCATCCTCCCACACCTCCCACACCTCCCACACCTCCCACACCTCCCACACCCTTTGGATTTCTCTCTTGTGAGAAATCCAGGTTTACTCTCCCCTCCTCGCAAGCGGGGAGGGGTTGGGGGTGGGGTGTAATGACTGTGGTTAGCATAACTAATTTATGCGGACATGATATCACACAAAGAAAAGGGGATAATTATCCCCTTTGCTTTTGGCAGTCAATTTCAAGTTTGTGAAGTACACAACGATTCGTCTCAAGTCCAGGTAATGCACCCTGTTTTATTACTGAATTCTGAATTATGCTGTAACTTTCTTTTACCTAACGTGGGAGCGATCGCAATGGTAGGGATAAAGCCACTCACACTTAAAGAGTCCACGGGTATGTTTTTCAAAAAATGTTCCTGCATGGCGTCCAGGTGATATATCGATCCCAGCTTTAGTTTTAATCTCATATAACCAGGGAAAGGCTACTACTAACATAGCTGTGATAGCGAAGAGGTAGATAATTGTAGTTTTAATGTTGAGAAATCTTCGGGAATTGCTATTGTGATTTTGAGACATAGAAATGAGGAGAAACTAATAGCTCATCCCATCGTAACCTAAAGCTGAAAATATCGCCGAAAACGCGGATCGATATTATCTGTTTTCTGCTGATTACAGGTAAAACAGAGAGTTTGGAGATTACTGATATCATTTTGACCCCCACGAGCGAGGGGAATGATATGATCGATACTGAGGTTAGTTTCTACATTAGTTTTACCGCAACTTCGGCATTGATATTGGTCGCGTTGAAAAACATATTTTTTGACTTCCGGTGGGATACGAATGCGGGGAGTTTTGCTCATTTGTTTTCTAGTTACTCAGAAATTCTTCCAAACTGGGTACATCTAACCAACTTGATTTTTGATGCGATTCATGAGATAAATCCATCAACAACTGAGAATAAATTCCTTCGCGTAGTGATGGTGTAATTTCTTGATTGCGGTCAATTCCTTGCACCCATTGGTCTACTACGCGGATAAATGCCGAAATGCGGCCATCAGCATAATTTTTGGGAAAAATTAACCGATTCGGTATTTCTATTTCTGTTAGAGGTTTACCTGGCTGGGAACCCCAAACACGAAAACCATGTATATAATCTTTTTGATTTTCACTGCCCACTATTAATGTACCGCGATCGCCATATACTTCTACCCAATGCGTTCTTGCTGCATGAACAACCGCACTGATACAAAGTTGGCAAGGTGTACCATTAGCTAATTCCAGCGTTAATATACAATTGTCATCTGTATTCACTGCCTTAGATTCCCCGCTAATCGGGTCAATTCGTGTAGGAATAGCAGTAGTTAAATGAGCGTTTAATCTACGCACTGGCCCAAATAACCAGTGAATATAATCGAAGGCGTGAGAACCCAAAGATCCCAATGCACCGCCTCCTTTCTCTTTATCAGAATACCAATTCCAAGGGCGTGAAACATCAGCACGAGAAGAACCTAACCAATCAATTTTAATTAAGCGTAACTCACCCACATAGTTTTCTGACAATAACTCTGCAAACAATTGCCATGCTGGTACAAAGCGAAATTCAAAGTCTACAGTTGCAATAACGCTTTTTGCTTTAGCTAATTGATAAAGTTCTTTCGCTTCAAGTGCATTTAAAGTTGTCGGTTTTTCTAGTAATAAATGTTTTCCAGCTTGCAATACGGTTTTTGCCATTTCATAGTGCAAAAATGGCGGTGTCGAAATGCTGACTGCTTGCACTTCTGGTAATGCCACAATATCTGTCAGAGAGTCGGAAGCGTGAGGGATATTATGGGATTGTGCTATAGCTTTGGCTTTATTTATATCTCGATGATAAACAGCAACTACCTCAGTGCGAGGATGTGCTTGTAATCCGGGTATGTGGACTTTTTGACCAAATCCAGTGCCTGCGATCGCAACTCCAATCATATAATTTTTATTCCCCTATTTATGTAACTTATTATTTACTGAATATCCTTTGATAATTCATATCTAATGTGTAGTTATAACAAACTTTGTAGACAATCTTTTTCCTCCTGCTTGGCGGTTGCTATAGCAATCCTATTTGAGTTGTGAAAACTATCGAACCGCCAAGTCGCCAAGAGCGCCAAGAAAAGAAACAGAGGATTTCACAAATGATTTAGGATTGCTATATTGAGTTGATAACATCTAGCGATCGCTCTTTTGAATCTAGTATACTATCAGATAGGATTATCGTAAAACTCTAATTGTAAAGGGGTAACGATAATGCTCGCCATTGTAAGCTTTAACAGCAGCAAAAGTCACTAAAAAAGATTGTAGTAGTAGTTTGAAGAAAATTAATGAACTAAGTATAATCAATAAGCTGTCTAAAGTATTTTTCAGGTCATTGATTGAACCATTATTAGTCATTGCTAAACTAAAGCTAATTAATATTAAAATCAAGGATGTAGTTATCGCAATAAAAGTGTAAAAAGTTAAAGAAATTTGAAAATTTAATGATTCCTTCCCTTGAAAATCAATCCAGGGATATTGAGATTTTTTAAAGCGCCAAATTATCAGTGGAGGCAAAACATTTAAAGGTAAATATAAAGGAATGCCAAGAAATACCAAAAAACACAATAATATCCACCCTAACAAAGCCGAGAGATGACACAACATTGCCCATATACGCATTTGTTGTTTAGTTTTTTCTTTCATGGCTTTTTATTTGTAAGTGGATTTAGCTAATAATTCCCCAATATAATTATCTATAAAAAAGCCAAACCAGAGTTAAAATCTGAGTATTTCTCGGTCATAATTGATAAAAAGAGGTTTTATTTGCCAGGTTATGTTTTCTCTTGGTAAGTAGGTGGGTGGAATCAAACGTAGTAACCCATGCGGATGTTGGGTTTCGTGCCTCAACCCAACCTACATAAATCTTATATTAAGTTATATCAGCTAACAGTAGTACATGGATTGACTGTTGTAATTACCGATACTTTTAGCTTGCTTTTTCTGTCTGATGTATGCGTTGCTGTAGGCATCTCTGCCATCAACTAATCACAATTTGGGTTGATGGCGGCTATCGAGGCAAGAATTTTCAACATTGGGTGATGAATGTATACCGATAGATTATCTCGGTTGTATTCGCATCAACATTGCAACGTTCTTCATCAAGATTGCAATATTTCTCATCAACATTGCAATATTCCTCATCAACATTGCAACGTTCTTCATAAATATTGCAACGTTCCCCATTAACATTGCAATATTCCTCATCAATATTGAAATGTTCCTCATCAATATTGCAATATTCATCATCAACATTAAAGCAATTGCAAAGAAAAACAGGTAAAAACTGAAACTTCAGAGAAATTACTCAAATTGGTTGGGATTTTTGTAACAAATATAATGATCGCTAATTTTACTGAACCAAAAAATAGCTTTAGTAAGCCAAAGTAGTTTTAGAAACCTCTCTAAGGAATATATTGATGTCTCGTAAAAAACGTACATCCCGTGTTCTCGAAAAAGCTGAGTTAAGATCCGCTGGACTAAAAGCAATTGATTCAAATATGAGTTTTGGTGATGATTGCGATTTGCAAAACTTGAGTCAAGCAATCGAACAGCTAAGAACCATGCTTGATGCTTATAACACTGCGTTAACTGTAATTGATTCTTCTAAAACTAAAATTGATGCGATGGAGAAAACCCTCAGTAATCTTACAGACAAGATGGTAAGAGGGGTTGCTTTTAAATATGGCAAAGATAGCAGCGAATATGAAATGGCGGGTGGGGTTCGCGATAGTGAACGGATTCGCAAAAGCAGATTGAGTCGCCTGAAAGCTGCTGCTGGAGAAGCATCAGATAAAAATCCTAAAACTACCTAATACAGCCCAGATAAAAGCATAAAACAGAGAGAAAACAATGTTCTTACAAGGGATATAGGGAACCAACAAAGGCACTTGGCTGATTAAAAATATTTTATCAATTACTGCAATTGTTTATGGTAAAGCATAACCTATTGCAATTTTTTATATTTACTAACGCTCATTGATAAACAATAATTATATACAGCTACTATCATGCATCATCATGCATATTAGATCGGGCATTTTGTAGTCATAACTAATATTTTGTAATACTGAGACTCTTGCTGCATAGTGTTTTCAACTATTTTGCTTGTCTAAATACTGATTAGAGTTTATAGTGATACGGTGTTTTCCGTTCCTTGTCTCGGCAGATTCATAACATGATTTATTCTGGCAAATTACAAAAGTATTTTGCGGGCATTTCTTTGTCTGTAATTGTAGTAGGTGACTTAGTTCTCACACAAAAAACTGCTCCAGTTTTAGCTGAAACCATAAATACATCGGTTGGCAATGCTGTGACATTCAGTTGTGATGATAGTGAAGCGACAGTTGCATCTAAAAATGGCCCCAAAGTAGTTAATGGAACAGCAAGAATTTACATTGGTTATCAGCAATTATCAAATAACAAAAACCCTGTAACTGTCCGCTTTAATAATGGGATAAAAGCATGGTGTCGTAATGATTACGAGACAACAGGTGACGATGGTACAGGTTACGGATTGTATTGGAATGGAAGTGATGTTTTATATGGCATTTACTCTTCTACAGGCACTCAAACAGGTAATAATTTTAGCCGTTTTGCCAGTGGTCGGTGGTTGCCTAGTTATGGTAATGGAGGTGGGGCAAAAGCTGCAATTATAGCCCGGATTAATCCATCTAATGGCCAGGTTGATTATGCCACATTTTTATCTTCTAAAAAGCCAGATAATGGAGAAACTAACTCTTTACTTGTCAATTATCTATCATGGAATGGCACAAATTTAACTGTGAAAGCTCAGTCATGGTGGACTCCTCGTGGCACTAATACAAATTCCATGAATTGCTCTGGTTCATCACCTTATCAATACACAGCCGCATTTACAAGCGATTTAAGAACGATGACCTCAGCTTCAGCCAATACTTGTAGGTAAAAGGGAAAAATTCAGCTTTCAAATTGAGCAAACATATTGTTTCCAGTTGTTTAAGAATTAACAACAACCCTGGCGAATCGAATTTGCAACCTTAAATCCCCAACTTATTAGAGATTTATGGTTTTCTTGTTGTTCGCAAATGATTTAAAATTGGCTTTGTAGAAACGGCGATTCATCGCGTCTCTTGCTTTAACCGAATTGAAAGTAACGCTTCATTTGGGTACACAAACGAAGTTTTGCGTCGATTCGTGCCTTAGACACAATGGAATAGCTATTGCTCCAGAATTCCCAAAGGTGCCAACATGACTGTTATCACTCCTAATAGTCTCATCGTGGAGGAAAGCCCTTCTCACGCCGCGCACGAACCAAATCGTACGCTTTGGATCAGCGAAGCAGGAGGACTTACCCAGTTCGGCGCGTTCATCGAAGTCTTGCAGCCTGGCTCTCGTTCGTCGATCAAACATTGGCATAGTGCTGAGGATGAAATGGTCTATGTCCTCGAAGGCGAGATCGCGCTCATCGAAGGAGACGCGGAGACTGTACTACGTCCTGGCGACGCCGCAACTTTTCAAGCAGGAGTGCCGATAGGCCACTTTCTCGAGAATCGTAGCTCCAAGGCAACGAAATGCCTGATAGTCGGCACTAGAGCGGAAGTAGACACAATCACGTATCCTGACCTCGATCGGGTTTGTCACCGCGACCGATCGCTACCAGACGACATCTGGACTAACGGCGCGGGAGAACCTACCCTGAGTCCTTACTAGAAATGATTGCTAGATACTTTTTGTACGCGCAGCGTGCGGCTGTGTAGAAATGCCCGACGATGTTCTCGCTAGGTGCGATTTTGAGCATTTCGTCAAATTGCTCTTTTGTCGCGCGTTCATAGAAAATAAAGCTTTTTTAAACCCGCCTGCGCGGGTTTTGTCTGTGTAGAGGCAGTTTCTAACCGTCGATTTAACTTCCGATTGTTAACTCCCGGATTCTGCTGTATCTGTCCCTAATTGTTTCCATTTGGACGCTGAATAATTGTCTCCACCACCCGCCGCTTGGCTTTAGGATCGATACCTACTAAGCGCACATACTCACCGCTATATTCTGCCAGAGTTGATTCCAAATTTGAGATGGCATCAGACTCGGCATCGATGTGGCTATGAACACAAGTTTGCCAAGAACCTGTGCGGAAGCGGCGCTCATCTACGTGTTCAATACTAATTTTGTAACCTTGAGCTAATAATTGTCTAATTTGAGCTTGTGTGTCTAGGGTCAAATGGGCACTTGATGCTTCCTGTTTCTGGAATTGATTAGTTTTTACTTCTTTGGTTGCGCCATTTGACGGCTGACTAGTTGGTGTTACAACAGCAGGTGGTGCTGATTGAGAATTTCTACCTCGATTGAGTCGATTGTAATCATCAACCAAATGGGAACTTTCCACCCGTTTTTGTTCGCCAACGAGGAAATTACCAGACTCGATTAAGTGAGACAGCCTGAAATCTGGCTTTTTAAATTCTGGTGGCCCTTGAGTGCTGTTAACCACATTCAAGGATATCTGCTCAAAACCTACTTTATGAATATAGTTGCGGATTTGTTCGTCATAAATGCGCGATCGCAAAGCGCTAAAAAAGTCGATAGACTGATTGACAAAAGTATCAACTAGCTGTTCAACTTCTTTCTGTGACAGTCCATCCGGTTCAAAAATCCCTTTGACAATTCCTACCTTATCGTCTCTATCTGGTTCCCAGTAGAATTTCTCCATCCGTCCATCCCGAATTAACGGTGCATAGAGGGTAGAAAAATCATTACCTGTGACAATAATCGGCACGCGATGTAAGGGTGTGGAATCATAGCTTCCCGGCAACTGCACATCTGTGGGATTATCAGCAATATTCATCAGTGTGGCATTCACCAACTGGGTGTTTACAGTATATTGAGTCCCTTCATCAAAGCGTCCAGCACCGGCATCTAAATCGTTAATCATCAGTACACACATTTTGCCGCGTACTTTGATCAGTTCAGCTGTTTCCCGATAGCGCAACCGAATCAACCGCGCTGGATCTCCCGCATCTGGACTTTCTAATTCGCCGCCAGATACGTGAGTTACTTCGATACCCATTTTCTCGAAGACTAATTGACATTGAAATGTTTTACCTTCTCCTTTGCGTCCATGAATACCCAGGATCACGGGAACTCGCACGCCGGGAAGCTTCAGGAAATTTTTGGTGATGTGGACAGCAAGTTTGTCCAAAAAGCGGGGAGCGATGTAGTAACCCATGAGTTTATGCGATCAAAAATTAACACTTCTAAGGTTAATGTTAATTTTTTTTTGGGGATAGCGATCGCTTTTCTTTCAGACAAGCTTGTGCTTGTTTATTTGTTGGGTTGATTGTCTGCTGCCAAAGTTGAACGTGCGCCCAAGCATGGAAGGAGTGAAAACTGCTGTTATTTGGTAGTGCCAAAAATTTGATTACAATATCAAATGACTTTGATGAGCCATTTGTATAATTCCAGGATTACTTACATTAGCCTATTTTTAAGAAGAGAGCGTGTTTTTAAACACGCCCTCGTATTGCACATCGCTATTGTTGATGGAAATTGTTTGTATCTACTACGTCTCATTAGGCAAAATTTCTTTTAAAGCAGATAACGCCTCTTCTGTTAATATATCTGGGTTGTTAGGATCTTGAGGCAATATAATACCACGCTTTGCAAGAGCAGCAATAATTTCAGGGGTTAGTCGTGAAACAGGAGGCGTTGCGCCACCGCATACACTTTTCAATTCTTCATCATCTGTTACTTCTTCAATAAACATAACTGGAGCTAGATTTAAAGCGACGTTATCTTTAATTTTGTTTTTAGTCATAAATCACGTCCCAATTACGCATTGTTAGCTAATTATTGGATGCATACTTAATGTATCATCTGGAAAAAGGAGAAATCAAGGTTTTATACAAAATATCCTAGTTTTATGACTAATTTTCCTACTTTTTTGATTAATCCAATTAGACAAGGGCTGAGGACGCGATCGCACTTGCTGCCAGTGTGCCAGTTGGAAAATGTTCAGCCCACTGCTGACGATGGCTGATTGTAAAAAACCTTGAGACTAAACTCTCAACGTTACAATTGACCCAATACTTTATTTGCACTTGTTGTGGTTTAACATCACTTTTTATTTAATTTGACTTTTGTAATACTGATGGATACTTATAATATGGGAATTAAAATTTAACTATGGAAACACAACCGATACAAGTAATTGGAGGTGGACTAGCTGGGACAGAAGCAGCTTGGCAAATAGCCCAAGCTGGAGTGCCAGTAATTCTGCATGAAATGCGTCCAAAGCGATTTAGTCCGGCTCATCATACAGAACATTTAGCAGAATTAGTGTGTAGTAATTCCTTTGGGGCAATGGCAAGCGATCGCGCGGCGGGATTATTGCACGAAGAGTTACGCCAACTGGGTTCTATCGTCATCTCAAAAGCTGATGAACACGCCGTTCCTGCTGGTGGGGCGCTAGCGGTAGACAGGGGACAATTTGGCCAAGATTTAACTGAGACTTTAGCAAGTCATCCTTTAGTTGAATTCCGCCGGGGTGAAGTGTCTGCAATTCCTGAAGGGATTGTGGTTTTAGCAACCGGGCCTTTAACTAGTCCCGATTTAGCAGAAGATTTGCAACGCTTTACAGGGATGGAATACCTCAGCTTTTTTGATGCAGCCAGTCCGATTATCGTGGGAGAATCGATTAATCGTGACATTGCTTTTATGGCATCACGTTATGACAAAGGTGAAGCCGCTTATCTCAACTGCCCAATGAATAAAGAGCAGTACTTGCACTTTCAAGAAGAACTCTGTAAAGCCGAACAAACAGAACTCAAGGGTTTTGAACGAGAAACGGCGAAATTTTTTGAAGCTTGTTTACCCATAGAAGAACTAGCCCAGCGCGGGGAAGATACCATGCGTTACGGCCCCCTAAAGCCAGTGGGATTGTCAGATACTCGCACAGGGGAACGTCCTTATGCTGTGGTGCAGTTGCGACAAGAAGATAAAGCTGGTCAGCTGTGGAACATGGTAGGATTTCAAACTAATCTGCGTTGGGGCGAGCAAAAGCGAATCTTTCAGTTAATTCCCAGTTTGGAAAAAGCAGAGTTTGTCAGGCTGGGAGTGATGCACCGCAACACTTTTATTAATGCTCCCCAATTAATGCATCCTACCTTGCAATTTAAAGAGCGTCCGACATTATTAGCGGCTGGACAATTGATTGGTACTGAAGGTTACACTGCTGCGGCTGCGGGTGGTTGCTTGGCAGGAATTAATGCCGCGCGATTAGCTTTGGGTAAAGAAGCTTTGGTTTTACCATCAACAACAATGATGGGTGCATTATTAGAATTTATTAGTTCCGCTTCGCCGAAGCATTTCCAACCAATGCCGCCTAACTTTGGGATTTTTCCCGATTTAGGAATGAAAATCAAAAGTAAACCAGAGCGTTATGGACGTTACCGCGATCGCTCTTTAACTGATTTGGCAAACTGGAAAGCTAATCATAATTAATGGGAATGGGGGATTGAGATTTCCCCATTACCCCTTATCCCCAGAGGGGGCCCCACCTTCTCCACTCCCTATCTATACCTTCAGTACCCAGGCTTCACGATTCTCAGAGCTAACAAAAGACGCTGGTACGATTTCAAGATTTACTCCAAGTGCTTTGAAAGTGGCACGAATAGCCGCAGCATGGGCAGCCTCAGTAGAACCGATACTTGCCCCGACAGTAATCAATTTTGGAGTTTTCAACTTAGCAATTTCGTGGCTATAGGCGATCGCAGCATCAGTCTCCAAAGCTAAAGCCAGCTTGGCAATATTCACATCGCTATCCAAGTTGCCCTCACCCCTTTTGATGTAAGATGAAAGATCGTAATTAGACTCTGTTTTTACTGGAGTTCCCCCCAAAGTGGCGATCGTAGCTGCTAAAGCATCTCGATGCTTTTTATGATCCGCTTGGTTGCGGAGCGCCAAAGCCAAAACAGCTTTACCAACTTCAGTATTAGTCAGTTTACCAGCAGCAGCACCATAAGCCCAAATTGCCTGATGTTCGTAATAAAGAGCATTGTTCAGAATTTTTACATCGTTTCGCCCAGCAGTTGTTGTCCGAGCATCAGCCTTCTGGGCAATCAGGGGCAAACCTAACGCAGTCGCTATACCACCAACTGCTCCACTCACTATTACCCCACGGCGGGAGGATTTTTTGCTGAAAGGGTTTTGATAGTCCATGAGTTAGTGTCTCCTACAGAAATTACGGTTTTTTTGATGCGGATATGAAAATGAGGGAATAGCCAGGGCATGAATAACCCTGGCTGCAAGTATTACCTTTGGAAAAGAATAATTTTGCCCAACGAATAGTTCTAATGTGTCTTGACTAGATGTTCACTTTCCAAGTCAATGACTGCTCATTTGTAACTCATTTTGGTAATGATGTCAGCAATTACACTAGATAGGGATAAATACTATTTTTGTATTTTTAACGAAAAGCAGTATAGTCAAGCATTTATTTAGATTATTCCCTTTTCAAAGAAAAGGGAATAAAAGTAACTTTGTATTATTTATGATCGTTTAATTGACTTGTCTTAATAGTGACTAATCCATGTATGCCTAGTGCTGTAATTACACCTCCCAGTAATCCCCAGGTACCATCGGCAAATACGTTGATGCGATGAATGTAGGTACGATGATAGGCATACTCTAACTGTCTATCATTTATTTTTCCAACCTCTACCAGGTTTTCCACATACTTTTCAGCTTTAATCAGTGCTGCATAATCGAGATTAAACCAATACAACGATACTCCCACCACTGCCAAGCCTGGAAAAACCAAGGTAATTAAGAGAATTGCTATACGTGCGTTCATACACCTCACCCACTTACATAACTGCTCAATGCTGACATAGCTGGAATCCTTGTGTTACAACTTGGCATACCAATTTAATAATGTGTTGGCGTGGATGAATTAGATTTTGGGAATAATCCTCATAGTGTTTGAAAGTATCGTTTTGATTAGGTTCGCACTATGAGAGGGCGATTTCTAGAAAAAAAGCAGATTTATTGCTGTTTATCTATTGTATTTTGCTGTATTTTGTGGATTTGTTTGGAATTAATTCCAGCCGACGCAACATCTACAGGGACTATTGACACTCTGCGACAACAGCAGCAACAAATGAACCAGCAGCGTCAGGGTGTAGTTGGAGAGCGCGATCGCTTAAATAATCTCCAACAAGAGGCGCAAAAACACCTGACTGGTTTAAAGCAAAATCTGCAAACTACAGATAGCTATCTTCTAGAGAGCGAATCGCGATTACAACTTGCTACCCAACGCCTCCAGCAGTTAGAAACTGATTTAGATGTGGCAGAACGTTCATATCAGGAGCGGCAAATCGCAACAGTAGCACGATTGCGTTATCTCCAGCGATCGCCTGCTTTTGCGGGATGGGCAGTTTTGCTCGAAAGCGAAAATATCAGCGACTTTTTCAGCCGTCGTCATCAGTTGAAGTTAGTATTTCAAGCAGATCAGAAAATTTTGGTAAAACTCAACACCCAAGCAAACTCAATTGATAAACAAAAAACGGAAGTAGAACAACAAAAAAACGAAATTGGCTTAATTCGCGAGCAACTATTAGCACAAAAAACCGATTATCAAACCCAGGCGCAATCACAATCAGAATTGATTCAACGCCTGAATAGCGATCGCCTCGCCTTAGAAGCCGCGCAAAATCAGCTAGAAAGAGAATCTAAAAATCTGGAAGTCTTGATTCAACAAAAGGTAGCAGAAGCTGAAGAAGCCCAAGGAAAAACCAACAGCCGAACAGGTATTATTATTCGGGGAACTGGTGTAATGGCATATCCTAGCGATGCTTCTACTAGCAGTCCCTTCGGCTGGCGGGTACATCCAATTCTTGGCTATCGTCGCTTTCATGCCGGGTTAGATTTTGCCGCTAGCTATGGCAGTAAAATTCGGGCAGCCGATTCGGGAAGAGTAATTTTTGCTGGGTGGTATGGTGGCTATGGTAGAGCGGTAATTATCGATCACGGTAATGGCATGACTACACTCTACGGTCATACCAGCGAGTTGTATGTTTCTGAAGGACAAGCAGTTGAACGCGGACAAGCGATCGCTGCTGTCGGTTCCACAGGTTTCTCAACTGGCCCTCATCTCCACTTTGAAGTCCGTCGCAATGGTACACCTGTAGACCCAGCTAATTATCTTTAAAGCTGCGAATTTTATCACAGACGTGCTATAATGTTGAAGATTAAGGGCGCGTAGCTCAGTGGATAGAGCAACAGATTCCGGTTCTGTGGGTCGGGGGTTCAAATCCCTCCGCGCTCGTTACCTTTACAAGACTAACCACAAAATTGAGAGGTTATTTTCTCTCATGGGATAAACCTAGTTTACCCTATGAGACAGAATGGCAACGGCTAGTCTGGAATACAAAAATTAGTGTACGTATCTGGTGATTGATATAACACTATACTAAAGATTTTGTTTTCTCATTCAGTCTCTCACCTTTATTACCTACCCCAAACTTGTTTTAAAAAATCAAACAATGGGGCATTTGTTGGAGGGAATTCCTAAAGTATAGGTAGAGGCTAAATCTTCCCTATTAGCAGCAGATGGGTTTGATGCAACTAGGATTTTTGTGGAGCGCAATTAATTATGACTGCTTTAACCTTACAATTACCTTCTAATCTGCAATTTACTGATGAGGAATTTGCACAAATTGTAGCCGTGAATAAAGAATTACGACTAGAGTTAACTGCTGAAGGGGAATTAATTATCATGTCACCGACTGGCGGAGAAACGGGAAACCGTAATTTTGATTTATTAGGTCAGATATGGTTTTGGAGCAATCAAAATAATTTGGGAAAAGCTTTTGATTCTTCTACTGGGTTTAAATTGCCAAATGGGGCAACTCGTTCACCTGATGCTTCTTGGGTAAAGATAGAAAGATGGGATGCTCTTACCCTAGAACAAAGAAAGAATTTTCTTCCTTTGTGTCCTGATTTTGCAGTGGAATTAGTTTCTGAAACTGATGATGTGGAAGATACTAAAGCCAAAATGCAGGAATACTTAGCAAATGGTTTACAACTGGGTTGGTTAATTAATCCTAAAGATAAACAAGTAATAATTTATCGCCTAAATCTTGCACCGGAAGTTTTACAATCTCCCACAAGTTTATCGGGTGAAGATGTTCTCCCTGGTTTGGTTTTAAATTTACAGCAGATTTTTGCATAGATGTGATTCTATCCACGAGATTCGACACTGCCGTAAGTCCTGAGTGTAAGAACTTTAGAAAAGTGAGAGTCTCAAAAAAATCAAAGAACTTAAAGCTTATAATATGGTTTTTCAATACACTAACGCATTTGTCACCATAGCATCGGTTAATTTTGAGATGTTAGTGAATTTCTATACCAAATTGCTGGAGCAAAAGCCAGTTTCTTTGGTTCCGAACGTCTATGCTGAGTTTAATTTAGTTAGTATGCAATTAGGTATTTTTAAACCAAAGAACACAAACGAATCGGAATTTGAAGCGATGTCTAACGACAAGCCACTTTGTGTAGACGCCAAAAGTAAGATAAGTTTGTGTTTAGAAGTGAGTAACTTAGAAGATGCGATCGCTCACCTAACTGCTTTGGGCTATCCTCCACCAGGAGACATTTCCATTGCTTCCCACGGCAGAGAAATATATGCTTATGACCCTGATGGCAATCGTCTGATTTTACATCAAGCTGCTAGAGGGAGTCATTAGTCATTTGTCATTGGTCATTTCAAAGGACAAATAACAAAAGACAAAGGACAAATAACAAAGGACAAAGGACAAATGGCTATAACTCAAAACTATAGATTAAACCTGATTCAATGGTATCCAGGTCACATTGCGAAAGCTGAAAGGAAGCTCAAAGAACAACTGAAGCGCGTAGACGTGGTGTTTGAGGTACGAGATGCTCGGATTCCCTTAGCGACTCACCATCCCCAAATAGGTGAGTGGGTAGAAGGTAAGGCACGGGTGTTGATACTTAACCGAGTAGATATGATTACACCACAAATGCGATCGCTATGGATCGATTGGTTTAAACGTCAAGGAGAAGTCCCCTATTTTACCAACGCTCAACATGGTAAAGGTATAGCAGAAGTAGCGCGGGCAGCGCAAGCCGCTGGGGTAGAAGTTAATCAAAGAAGAAGCGATCGCGGGATGTTACCCCGTCCAGTGCGGGCTGTGGTGATTGGTTTTCCCAATGTCGGTAAATCAGCTTTAATTAACCGCCTGTTGGGAAAGCGAGTCGTGGAAAGTGCAGCCCGTCCTGGGGTAACTCGCCAACTCCGCTGGGTGCGAATTTCCGAACATTTAGAATTGCTAGATGCTCCTGGTGTCATCCCTCTAAGATTAGAAGACCAAGATGCAGCCTTGAAATTAGCTATTTGTGATGATATCGGTGAAGCATCTTACGATAACCAGCTAGTAGCAGCAGCCTTAGTGGATTTACTCAACTATTTAGAAGCTGTAGCCGGAGATTTATTACCAAAAAAACCATTACAGTCTCGCTACCAACTCGATTCAACATCAGACACCGGAGATACCTATTTACACGCCTTAGCAGAACATCGTTACAAAGGTGATGTAGAGCGAGCGGCAAGGCAACTTTTAACAGATTTTCGCAAAGGGTTGTTGGGTGAAATGAGTTTAGAATTGCCACCCAATTAAATCTAAATTCAAATAATAAAAATTAAGAAATCTATTTGATTTTTAACAGAACTTACGCAACTATCACAAGCAATGGCGCGGCTATACCGTGCTGCGCGCCAAACAACTAGGCGATAAACATGGTAACGTCTTGACTTTTAATTGCAAAGCTAAATAATTTGACAGCAATCTATGCTTGATTCGATAAATTGTTTGACCAGTTTTATCAACTAAATCTTTGAGCTTAAACCAGACTAAAATTAATTGATTTATTGGAGTAGCACATAGTTACTGAAAAATGCGATCGCGCTAGTGGTTGTTAACCAAGATATGGTATTGGGAAATATAACACTAGTATAAAGAAATTTTCGTCAAAATTTATGAGCGCAAAAGTTGATGGAACTTTAAGGATTGCTGGCTACCAAATCATCGAGCAACTTTATTCAGGTTCTCGTACTCAAGTGTATCGGGCAATTCGAGTATGCGATACCTTCGGTGGGCTTCGCCAACGCCTACCAGTTGTCATCAAGCTCTTAAAACGAGAATACCCAACTTTTACTGAATTACTACAGTTTCGCAACCAGTATGCGATCGCTAAAAACCTAGATATTCCCGGCATTATCAAACCCTACAGCCTGGAAGCCCATCATAATGGCTATGCCCTAGTCATGGAAGACTTTGGTGGTGTTTCCCTGCGGCAATTTACTCAAGGAAAAACACTGACATTAGAGCAATTTTTACCCATAGCTCTGCAACTACTAGAAATTTTACACCAGTTACATCAACAGCGCGTCATTCACAAAGACATCAAGCCAGCCAACATCTTGATTCACCCTGACACAAACCAAATCAAGCTGATTGACTTTAGTATTGCCTCGCTCTTACCACGAGAAACCCAGGAAATCCAGAGCCTCAATGGATTGGAGGGAACGCTAGCCTATCTGTCGCCAGAGCAAACCGGACGGATGAATAGGGGCATTGACTACCGCAGCGACTTTTATTCTTTAGGTGTGACTTTCTTTGAGCTACTGAGTGGAAAACTGCCCTTTGAATCCCATGAACCAATGGAGTTGGTGCATTGCCACATTGCGAAACTTCCACCCTGCCTCTGCGATTTCAACCCCAAATTGCCCTTGATGCTGGGCGAAATTGTCCGCAAACTGATGGCGAAGAACGCCGAAGACCGCTATCAGAGTGCGCTAGGACTTAAACATGACCTTGTTACCTGCTTAGAACAGTGGCGAGAAACAGGCAAACACACTTGGTTTGATTTAGGACAGCGCGATATCAGCGATCGCTTTCTCATACCCGAAAAACTCTACGGGCGCGAATTGGAAGTAAAGACTTTATTAGAAGCATTTGGTGATGTGGCCAATGGTGGCTCTCAATTGATGCTAGTGGCAGGTTTTTCTGGTATTGGCAAAACCGCAGTCGTCAATGAAGTGCATAAACCGATTGTGCGCTGGAACGCCTACTTCATCAAGGGCAAATACGACCAGTTCAACCGCAACATTCCTCTGTCTGCTTTTGTACAAGCCTTTCGCGATTTGATGGCACAGTTGCTTAGTCAAAGCGATACTCAGCTAAAGCAATGGCAGAGCAAGATTTTAGCGGCAGTTGGAGAGAACGGACAACTTCTGATCGAGGTGATTCCTGAACTGGAGCAGCTGATCGGCAAACAGCCTGCGATCGCTGAACTATCGGGCGGTGCGGCACAGAACCGTTTCAATCTGCTGTTCCAAAAGTTCATTCAGGTGTTCGCGACAAGAGAGCATCCGTTGGTAATGTTTCTCGATGACTTGCAGTGGGCAGATTCGGCATCGCTGAATTTGCTGAAGCTGTTAATGTCTCAGAGCGATTGCGGCTATCTATTCATTATTGGTGCATACCGGGATAACGAGGTGTTTGCGGCTCATCCACTCATGTTAACGGTAGATGAAATTGAAAAGGCATCCTCCTGCGTCAACACCTTGAGTCTAGCTCCCTTGAGTCAAGCAGATGTGAACCATTTAATCGCCGATTCGCTCAGTTGTGCAACTGAAAAAGCATTACCGTTAACAGAGTTAGTTTATCAAAAAGCCAAAGGCAATCCCTTTTTTACAACTCAGTTTTTGAAAGCGCTACATGAGGATGGACTGATTAACTTTAATTGGGAGGTTGGTTTTTGGCAGTGTGATGTAGCACAAGTGCGTATACGCGTAGCGGCTTGTCGTCAGACATCGCTTGCTCTGACTGATGATGTGGTGGAATTTATGGCACAACAACTTCAGAAATTGCCAGCAAACACTCAAAATGTTTTAAAACTGGCAGCCTGTATCGGCAATCAGTTCGATTTGGCGACGTTAGCGATCGTTTATGAAAAGTCGCAGACAGAAACCGCTTCAGACTTGTGGAAAGCATTGCAAGAAGAATTTATCATTCCTACCAATGAAATCTACAAGTTTTATCAGGATTCCTCATTGGCGATCGGTCATTTGCAAATGACAAGTGACCAATCACCAATGACGATTTACAAATTCTTGCACGATCGCGTCCAGCAAGCTGCTTATTTCTTGATTCCAGACGCACAAAAACAGATCGCTCACCTAAAAATTGGGCAACTATTACTGACTCATACGCCTGTTGCCAAACAAGACGAAAAATTATTTGAAATTGTTAACCAACTTAATATCGGCAAATCCCTAATTGTCGATCTATCTGAGCAAATAGAACTCGCCCAACTCAATCTGAAAGCTGGACAAAAAGCCAGAGCCGCAACTGCCTATACAGCTGCATTTGAGTATTGCATTATAGGCATCGCTTTGTTAGCTGAAGATATGTGGCAAACGCAGTATGAGTTAACCTTAGCCCTCTACGAAACTGCCACTGAAGCCGCTTACCTGAGCGGTAACTTTGAACAGATGACACAATTGGCGGCAGTCATAATAGAACGCTCTAGAAATTTGTTGGATACGGTCAAGGTCTATGAAGTTCAAATTCAAGCTGCTCAAGCCCAACATCAATTTATAGAAGCAGTGCAGATTGCCCTAAAGATTGTAGAGCATCTAGGAACGAGTTTTCCCAAGCAACCCAGTCAATTAGATATTGCACGGGCATTCGAGGCGACTAAATCGATCCTGGCTGGAAGGCAACCGTTGGACTTAATAACTCTGTCCCAGATGTCAGACCCTAATAAGTTAGCTGTTGTACGGATTCTCGCCGCGGTCACTTCTGCTGCCTTTGTTGTAACTCCAGCGCTGCTACCGTTTATTGTCCTCGAACAGGTCAATTTATCCGTTCAATATGGCAATAGCTCATTTTCGGCAATAGGTTATGCCTACTATGGAATGATACTTTGTGGGATGACAGGAGAGATTGACTCTGGGTATGAGTTTGCACAACTAGCACACTTGTTGCTGGAACATTTCAATGCCAAAGAACTGAAGTCCAGAGTCTATGTCGGAATTTACTGTTGCGTGTGGCATTGGAAAGAGCCGCTCAAGAACTCCTTACCGTTTCTCCGGGAAGGCTACGAAGTTGGATTGGAAACGGGAGATTTAGAATCGGCTGCTATTTGCGGATTCATTTACATCTCATACTGTTGGTTTATGGGCAAAGAATTAAGCGATCTCAGCCGAGAGAGTGCTGCCTTCCGAGATCAGCTTAAGCAGCTCAACCAAGAAGGTCTTACCAGCCATCTGACCGTTTTTCAGCAACCAATTTTGAATATGCTTGGCGATTCTGCTGAACCTTGGCAGCTGACTGGAAATGCCTTTAATCGAGAGGAAATTGTGCCAGCCCTCCAGCGATCGGGCGATCAGACTGCGCTGTATTATTTCTATGCCAACCAACTTGGTCTGTGTTACATGTTTGGCAAGTTTGAGTTGGCAATAGAAGCAGCGATCGCTGCTGAAAACTATATAGGTGGTGCTACAGGCTTATTCATAGTTCCACTCTGCTACACCTATGATTCTCTAGCCAATCTGGCAATCTATTCTCAGGTTTGTGAGGCACAACAGCAACACATTCTGCAACGGGTGGCTAAAAACCAGGAAAAAATGAAAAAGTGGGCCGATCGCGCTCCAGAAAATTACCTGCACAAATTTTATTTAGTTGAAGCTGACCGATACCGAGTCTTAGAGCAGAAATCAGAGGCAATAGATTTGTACGATCGCGCCATAACTCTAGCTAAAGAACACGGTTACACCCAAGAAGAAGCACTTGCCAATGAACTGGCCGCTAAGTTCTACCTCGACTGGGGTAAACAGCGCATTGCCCAGGAATATATGACGAACGCCTACTATGGCTATGCTCGTTGGGGCGCTAAAGCCAAAGTCGCCGACTTGGAACGCTGCTATCCCCAACTCCTCGCCCCCATCTTAGAGCAAACCCGTTCTCCCCTCTCAACTAACGAAACTATCTTCACATTGGGGAGTTTTACCTCCACCAGTTCCGCCACTTCCGATAATACCAGCGTCTCTGTTGCTTTAGATTTAGCTACCATTCTCAAAGCTTCCCAAACCCTTTCTGGAGAAATCGAACTCGAAAAGCTGCTTTCAGCTTTGCTGCATATTGTCATTGAAAATGCTGGAGCCGATAAATGTGTATTCATGCTTTTGGAGTCAGATCGGCTGCTAGTTCAGGCGTTAGCACAGCTTTCCCTGAGCGGCGAACAGAATCAGGCTGCCGTCGATTTTTACTCGATGTTGCTTAACCCACAGCCTATTGAAGACTCAGTTGATGTACCAGTTGGCTTAATTAATAATGTCAAACGCAACTTACAACCAGCAGTAATTACTGATGCCACGGTGCATCCGCAATTAATCAATGACCCGTATATTCAGCAACAGCAACCCAAGAGTATCTTGTGCAGCCCAGTTTTGCATCAGGGTAAATTGCTCGGCGTATTATACCTGGAAAATAATTTGGCAACCGGAGCCTTTACAAGCGATCGCATCGAACTGCTGAACTTACTTTGTGCCCAAGCCGCAATTTCTCTGAAAAATGCCCGAATTTACCAAAATTCTCAGAACTACGCCCAACAATTGGCACAATCTCTAGGCAAATTGCAGGTTAGTGAAATCCGCTTCCAAAATTTAGCAAATAATATTCCTGGGATGGTGTACCAATTCCGTTTGGAGGTAGATGGTTCAACTTCAACACCCTACGTTAGTTCTGGCTGTTTCGACTTGTATGGATTAGCGCCAGAATTGGTGATGGCAGGGACGCATAGCCTTTACGATCTGAATCATCCTGAGGATCAACCAGCTATTGCCCAAGCGATCGCCTACTCAGCCCAAACTCTGACGCCATTTGAGCTAGAATGTCGCATTATCTTGCCTTCAGAAACTGTGAAATGGGTTCGCTCTAGTGCTCGGCCAGAGCGACAAGCCGATGGCTCAATCCTCTGGGATGGAGTGGTGATTGATATTAGCGAACGCAAACAAGCCGAAGCATCTCTAGCTAAAGAACGAGAGTTTTTGAATGCCATCATTCATAATATTACTGATGGAATTGTTGTTTGTGATGCTAGTGGCAAATTGACTTTATTTAACAAAGCAACTCGTGACTTTCATGGCTTACCAGTAGAATCATTACCAGCAGAACAGTGGACAGAACATTTCGATCTCTATCAACCAGATGGGCAAACACCTCTATTAACCACAGAAATTCCTTTGTTTCGCGCCTTGCAAGGGGAAATAGTCGAAAACGCTGAAATGGTAATTGCACCGAAGCATGGTTCTAAGAGAATTTTGTTAGCTAGCGGACAAGCGATCTTCGATTCTTCGGGTAACAAACTCGGTGCAGTCGTTGTAATGCGAGATATTAGCGAAAGGGCGCGGCTTGAAGCCGAACGCAAACAAGCTGAAGTTGCCTTGCAGCAAAAATCACTTGATTTGCAACAAGCATTGAACGATTTACAAAACGCCCAATTACAAATTGTTCAAAGCGAAAAAATGTCAGCACTGGGCAACTTAGTTGCTGGTGTGGCTCACGAAATGAATAATCCCCTTGGTTTTATTGCTGCCAGTCTCAAGCAAGCTAAACCCACTGTTGCTGATATTGTTGAACACTTAAAGCTTTATCAAGAAAGCTTACCCCACAAAAATGATGAAATTAAAAACCATGCTGAAGAAATTGACTTGGATTATAGCTTACAAGACTTGCCTAAGATGATTGATTCCATGTCTATGGCGTGCGACAGGCTAAAAAACATCAGCACTAGTTTGAGAACTTTCTCTCGTGCCGATCAAGACTACAAAGTGCCTTTCAATATCCACCAAGGAATTGATAGTACAATTTTAATTTTGAAACATCGTCTAAAGGCCAATGAACAACGTCCTGCTATTGAAGTTGTCACCAACTACGGTAATTTACCTCAAGTAGAATGTTTTCCTGGACAATTAAATCAGGTATTTATGAATATAATTGCTAATGCAATTGATGCCTTAGATGAGTTTAATCTAGGACATAAATTTGAGGAAATTCAAGCCAATCTTAATAGGATTCTAATTAAGACTTCAATAGAAAATAATACTATAAAAATTGCAATAAGTGATAACGGTAAGGGTATCAAAGAAGAAGTTAAAAATAAAATTTTTGACCATTTATTTACGACAAAATCTGTCGGTAAAGGCACAGGTTTAGGATTAGCGATCGCTCGTCAAATCGTTGAAGAAACCCATAATGGTAAGTTGAGTTGTAACTCTATTCTCGGTAAGGGGACAGAGTTTATCATTGAAATTCCGGTGTAAATATTTTCTCTGTTTATATAGCATCGGGTAAAGGTAGAGGATTAGGACTGGCGATCGCTCGGCAAATTATCGTCGAAAAACATGGCGGAGCGATCGCAGTGAATTCTCAACCTGGCGACGGAACTGAATTTGTGATTCAGCTACCTTTTTCGGCTTGAAGAAGTCAAAATTCATTTGGTCACTGAGTTTACGGTGAGCATCTCGACTACTTCGACTTACCTCGGCTCCGCTCGGCACTAGTCGCTCAGTACAAGTCCGCTCGATGGAACCGCAGTCGAACTGACCACCTAAATTCTGCTTCGATAACTTATAAACTTATAATTTATCATATCCGTGCCTTTTTCCAGTCGTTGAACTCACGTTTTACTAGGTTGCCAATGCTGCATTTATGGAAAAACAGCAACCCTTCTCCCTCAAGCAGATTTCTTCAGAGGATTGGGAAAATACGCCGCAGAAAGTGAAGTCTCTAGTAGAATCACTGCTAGCAAGTGCGGCTTTATCAGAAAGCCAAAGCCGTCTCATTCAATTTCTAGATGCCACCCCCATTGCGATCGCTGTCCACGACTCAACAGGGCAACTTGTTTACATAAATCATCTCGCACGGGCATTACTAGGCATCGATCGCCCATTAGAACTGAGTCTCGATCGACTCTCAGAAGTCTTTCAAGTTTACCGTGAGGGTACTCAGGTTCTCTATCCCTTGGAAGCGTTACCAAGTACTCGGTCTCTGGCTGGGGAAACGATTTGGGTTGACGATCTAGAAATTCATCGTGGCGATCAAGTCATTCCTCTGGAGGTTTGGGCGACTCCGATTTTTGGCGATCGGGGTGAGGTGACGTATGCGATTGTGGCGTTTCAAGATATTAGCGATCGCAAACGCCAGAATTTGAAACAGCAGATGGTCGAAAATACCCTGGTGAAAAGTGAACGCCGCTACCGCCAGGTAATCCAGGTACAAACAGACTTGATTCTGCGATCGCTACCGGACACCACCATTACTTTTGCGAACGATTCTCTTTGCCTTGCTCTCGGTCAATCCTTAGAGAATGTGATTGGATGGCGATGGAGTACCTTTGTACCGCCAGAGGATTTAGACGAGTTGTCTCGCAAAATTGCAGCCCTCACCCCAGAAAACCCAATCTTTGAAAACATCAATCAGGACTACCGCTCCAACAACCAGATTGGCTGGACACAGTGGATTAACTTGGGGATTTTTGATGAGCATGGACAGTTGACCGAAATTCAATCCGTCGGGCGAGACATCACCGCATTACAGGAGCAAATTCAACGCGAACAAGCTCTAAATCGAGTTTTCCAGTCTATCCGCAACTCCCTTGATTTAGACACGATTTTTGCCACCGCAACAGCAGAAACGGCGAAACTTTTGAAAACCCTAGACTGCTTTGTGGTGCAATATCTGCCAGAACAGGGCATTTGGAAACATATTGCGGAATTTCGCCACAATCCAGACGCACCAACAGTTATTGGCTTGGAGATTCCCGATGTGGGTAATCCCTTTGCGGCTCAACTCAAGCAGTTGCAAATTGTAAGGGTGGAAAATACAACCAACCTAGATAATCAGATTAACTACGAAGTCGCCCAAATCATAGCCGGCGCTTGGTTACTCATTCCCCTAGTGATTGAAGACACTCTGTGGGGGAGTTTTACAATTATAGCGCCCGAACAACCGTTTACCTGGAGCGATAACCAGATCAAACTGGCCCAGTCCGTCGCAGACCAATTGGAGATCGCGATTCACCAGGCCAATCTTTACCAAAAAATACAACTGGAACTAACGGAACGCCGTCGGGTGGAGATGGCTCTGAGAGAAAGCGAAGCCCGGTTTCAAAATATGGCGGCGAATGTACCGGGGGCGATTTTTCGTTACCTGATCCGCCCTGATGGTTCTGACGGTGTAGTATACATGAGTCAGGGTTGTTACCTTCTCTGGGAAGTAGAAGCCCAAGATGTTGTTACAGATGCCACCATCCTCTGGCAAACGATCCATTCAGAAGACGTGGCTGGAATGCAAGCCTCGCTGATGGAGTCAGCACAAACATTACAACCGTGGTACTGCGCGTGGCGAATTACCACACCATCAGGGCGAGAAAAATGGCTGGAAGTTGCTGGCAGACCCACCCGCCAAGCCAATGGTGATATTATTTGGGATACACTGATTCTGGATGTAACCGAACGCAGACAAGCCGAATACCGTTTTCAAACCCTAGCAGCCAATACCCCAGGGGTGATTTATCAGTATGTGCTATATCCCGATGGATCGAATGCAATGCTTTATGTCAGTCCTGGTTGTCGATATCTCTGGGAACTAGAAGCCCAAGATATTGAGCGGGATGTCGAAGTAACCTGGCGGATGGTGCATCCCGACGATTTGCCCGCTATGCGAGATTCAGTCATGGTTTCTGCCAAGACCTTACACCCGTGGAATTGGGAATGGCGCGTGACAACGCCATCGGGTCGGCAAAAATGGTTGCAAGCCTCGGCACGACCCCAGCGACAAGTCAATGGCGATATTATTTGGGATGGGCTGATTCTGGATGTCAGCGAACGGCAAGCGGCGCTACGCGAACGCAAACAAGCCGAAGAAAGCATGCGAGAAAGTGAAGCCCGCTATCGCTTGTTAGCCGAAAATACCAACGATCTCGTGTGCCTTCACGAGTTGAATGGTCGATATCTCTACGTTAGCCCATCTTGTGAGTTCCTCTTGGGCTATAGGCACGACGAAATACTCAGAGAAGATATCTATACCTTGATCCATCCCGACGATCGCGATCGCGTTTACCAGGAAATTCGGACAGCGGTATTCCGCAAAAAAACCACACCCATCACCTACCGAATGCTTCAGAAGCGTGGCAACTATGTCTGGTTTGAGACCCTCACTAAGCCCATTCTGGATGCGATGGGTGAAATTGTTCAACTGCAAACCACCTCCCGCGATGTAACAGAACGCATCCAGGTGCAAAATCAGTTGAAATATGATGCCCTACACGATGGGCTAACGGGGTTGCCCAATCGCCATTTCTTCATGAAACGGTTGGAATTAGCTATTCAACGAGCCTACCGTCTCCAAAATTATCATTTTGCTGTTTTATTTCTCGATCTCGATCGATTCAAAGTCGTCAATGATAGCCTGGGACATTTGGTAGGAGATCAATTACTCATTGCCATTGCTGAAAAACTGCAAGCTACGATCCGGCCAATGGATCTGGCCGCTCGTTTGGGTGGCGATGAGTTTGCGATCCTACTTGAAGAAATCAAGGATATTCAGGAAGCAGTTCGGATCGCAGAACGGATTTTTGCAGAGTTGCAAATACCCATAATGATTGAAGGACGTGAAGTATATACGACCTCTAGCGTTGGTATTGTCTTGGGTACAAAAGACTACGTTCAAGCCTCCCACCTGTTGCGAGATGCTGATATTGCGATGTATCGGGCAAAAAACAAGGGCAAAGCCCGATATGAAATTTTTGATACTGAGATGCACACTCAAGCTTTGAATCGACTGCATTTAGAAAACGATCTGCGCCGAGCAATTAAGTGTGAAGAATTTGTCCTTCACTATCAACCGATTGTTGCTCTAGACACTAGACATCTTGTTGGCTTTGAAGCACTGATTCGCTGGCAACACCCTACCCAAGGGTTGAAATTTCCCGGAGAATTCATCCCTATAGCTGAGGAAATAGGACTGATTACGCTTTTGGACTATTGGGCAATTCGTACAGCCTGTTATCAGATGGCAGCTTGGCAAACTGCTTTCCCGGAACTTTCTGCAATGAAAGTGAGTGTCAATCTCTCGGCGCAAGATATAAAGCAGTCCGATCTGCTAGAAGAAGTCGATCGGATTCTGACTCAAACCCACTTGAATGGTCGTTACCTGACGTTAGAAATTACCGAAAGTATGTTGATTGAAGACATTGAGTCTACGATTAGTGTACTGAGCCAGTTAAAAGAGCGAGGAATTCAAATAAGCATTGACGATTTTGGCACAGGATATTCATCGTTAAACTATCTTCACCGTTTACCTGTGGATAGTCTGAAGGTCGATCGCTCCTTTGTAAATCAAATTCAATCAGGCAAAAAAAATCATCAGATTGTCGAAACTATAGTGGCACTGAGCAACCATTTAGAACTCGATGCGATCGCTGAAGGAATAGAAACTGAAGAACAACTCGAACACCTACAACACCTTGGTTACAAATTCGGTCAAGGGTATCTATTCTCGAAACCCATGAGCCACAACACAGCAGAAGCACTTTTAGCAAGTAAAAGTTTGTATTATAACCTTTGGTCTTAAGGGGAAGGGAAAAGGGGAAACAAAAAACGTACTCAATCCTGAGTCAGAAGAGTACTCAGTAATTTCGCACTTGGTAAATGCCCTACCCCTTCTGGGTTGTCTTTCAACTCAGCACTCAGGACTCCCCACTCATCACTCATCACTCATCACTCATCACTCATCACTCATCACTCATCACTCATTACTCATTACTCATTACTCATTACTCATCACTCATCACTCATCACTCATCACTCATCACTCATCACTCATCACTCATTACTCATTACTCATTACTCATCACTCATCACTCATCACTCATCACTCATTACTCATTACTCAGCACTCATCATGCCTTCCCCGCCACCACTCGTTTTTGCAGCAAAAGTTCCAGTGCTGCTTGATATTGCAGATCCGCTTCAGTACCAATCTGTTCGCGGTTAATGGCTGGTTGTGAAATAACTTTATCCGGCTTAATGCCTAGTTTGTTAATATCCCGGTGTTGAGGAGTTTCATACTTAGCAATTGTGACTGCCAAACCCGAACCATCTGATAGCTCAAATAAAGATTGAATTAAGCCCTTGCCAAAGGTGGTTTCGCCTACCAGTTGAGCGCGACCATTATCTTGGAGTGCGCCAGCGAGAATTTCACTCGCACTGGCAGTTCCTTGATTCACCAAAATAATCAGAGGATCGTTTGTTAGGGATGCCCCAGAGGCTTCAAAACTACCCTGAATTCCTTGTCGGTTAACAGTGTAGACAATAGTGCCGGAGTCTAACCACAGACGGGCAATTTCAATTCCTGATTGCAATAGCCCCCCAGGATTATTTCGCAAATCTAGAATGTAGGCAGCAGCGCCTTTTTTTTCTAGACTAGAAATAGCGTGTGCCAATTCTGTTGAAGCGTTGGCATTAAATTGTGTAAGACGTAGGTAGCCAATGGGTGTACCCTCAGCAGAAACACGCAAATCTGAAACCACAGGGTTAAGAGCAATGCGATCGCGTGTCAATCTAATTTCCGTTTCTGCCTCTCCGTCCCGTTCGATAAGGAGAGTCACAAGGCTGCCACTAGGCCCGCGCATTCTGGTAGCAGCTTCATCAAGGGTGAGATTTTCTGTGGAAACGCCTTCAATTTTGAGAATGCGATCGCGTGGCCGAATCCCCGCTTTATCTGCCGGTGAGCCGGCGATGGGAGCCACTACTTCTAACTTCCCATTCTCAGAATTCAAGGCAATTTGCAATCCTACCCCAGTCAGTTCCCCAGAAGTATTGACCTGCAAGCTGCGGTACTGTTCTGGATCTAAAAAGCGAGTAAAAGGATCGTCGAGGCTCTTGAGCATCTTTTCAATTGCCTCATAACTGGCATTTGAGTCTGGCAGTGGTTTTTCCAGAACCTTTTGCCGCACAGCCGCCCAGTTTTGATGATTAAATGTCTCATCGAGATAAGTACGATTAACAATTCGCCAAACTTCCGAAACCAGCTTTTGTTCTCCAGTCAAAGCCAGCGATGGCTGAGTGAGCGTACCCAACGCCAAGCAAACCGCCATTAACAATGAAAATCCAACCCGAAAGACTTGTTTATTCATGAACCCCATTATCAATTCCACCTCAACCCAAATTGCCTAGATAATGCCCACTTCCTCTGTTGTTGATGAAATCTATCTCTCGATTATGTTACTTTTTTTATAGAAGTGGTGCATTTTTCTCATCAAGTTGTTCAGTCAACTGATGCATCGTATCCACTCACCAAAGGATAAAATCTACTTTGTGTCCACCATTTTGTGTGTAGGGGCGTAAAGAGATCGCAATATATTCCATCTTTACAGAGTGTAAAGTTTCTGAAGTCTCTTAGCACACTGAAAGCTGAAAAGCAAAGAAAAAAACTCCCCTTTACTAAAATCCCAAAATTACTATTTGGGAGAGAAGTCTGAGCGAAGGCTTCTGCCGATTCAGAACTTCGGGATTTATCAACCGCAACCGACTTTTAGGAACTTGAGATTGTATGGCCAACGTTTACGACTGGTTTGAGGAACGCCTGGAGATTCAGGCACTCGCCGAAGACGTTACTAGTAAGTACGTCCCTCCCCACGTCAATATCTTTTACTGCCTGGGTGGAATTACCCTGGTTTGCTTTTTGATCCAGTTTGCTACTGGATTTGCCATGACGTTCTACTACAGGCCAACAGTCACTGAAGCTTTCTCCTCAGTGGAATACATCATGAATGAAGTCAACTTCGGTTGGCTAATTCGCTCCATCCATCGCTGGTCTGCCAGCATGATGGTATTGATGATGATTTTGCACACCTTCCGAGTTTATCTGACTGGTGGTTTCAAAAAGCCCCGTGAACTGACCTGGATAAGTGGTGTGATCCTCGCTGTGATTACAGTTTCCTTTGGAGTCACTGGCTATTCTCTACCTTGGGATCAAGTTGGTTACTGGGCTGTGAAAATCGTTAGCGGCGTACCAGAAGCAATTCCCGTGGTTGGAGTTCTGATTTCCGACCTATTGCGCGGCGGTTCTAGCGTTGGTCAAGCAACACTAACTCGTTATTACAGCGCACACACATTTGTACTGCCTTGGTTGATTGCAGTATTCATGCTGTTTCACTTCTTGATGATCCGCAAGCAAGGCATTTCCGGGCCTTTGTAATCTCAGCTATTAGCGAAAGGCAACATTTGTTAGTTTTCAGATCGAGTTGTTTGTTTTAAACTTATGAAACACAAGAAATGAATTGCACATAAGTTCCAAAAAACAAATACTTGTATCTGAAGCCTCAAGCTATAGAAAACTTCAGGCGGATGACTGTAGATATAGAAACGCTGTTTCCCGCCTTTTGGTTGCCTAGTAGCTGATAGCTTTCACAAATGCTTTAATTTAACTTAAGCAGGAGAGCACATTTCAAAATGTCAACACAAAAAAAACCTGACCTGAGCGATCCTCAGTTAAGAGCCAAACTCGCTAAAGGCATGGGTCACAACTACTATGGTGAACCCGCTTGGCCTAATGACCTACTTTACGTCTTTCCAATCGTGATCATGGGTTCCTTCGCTGCGATTGTGGCTCTAGCCGTGCTAGATCCCGCAATGACCGGCGAACCAGCAAATCCTTTCGCTACACCATTGGAAATTTTGCCAGAGTGGTACTTGTATCCAGTCTTCCAAATTTTGCGATCGCTTCCTAACAAACTTTTAGGAGTGTTAGCAATGGGTTCTGTACCAGTAGGTCTAATCCTCGTTCCCTTTATTGAGAACGTGAATAAGTTCCAAAACCCCTTCCGCCGTCCAGTCGCAACCACAGTATTCCTCGTTGGTACCCTTGTCACCGTGTGGCTGGGTATTGGTGCTGCTTTGCCATTGGATAAATCTTTGACCTTGGGACTATTCTAAATTAGTCACCACAAAGTGCTTTGACGCCTGTGAGTTTCAAGAGCAGATGCAGATGTGCTTTTGAAAACAATCAACAGGCGTCAATTTTAACAGGAAATGAATTCAGAAGTCAGAATGGGCTAAACCTTAGCTATCCGCTAACAGAATTAAATTCTAAACGAAAAAGCGGATAACGCCACCCAAAGCGAGTTTGTGTATCTTACGGGAAAGCAAGTTATGCATAGCGTCTTATAAATAGTGTCTGCATAAATGGGTTTAAGTTCCCCACTAAATATGCTTTTTTTTAGTGGTCAACAATGATAGTGTTGGATCTGTAGCCAAATCCCGCAGTGTATCCCTCACTGATTTCCTTCTGTTAGCGGATAGCTAGGGTTTAGCCCATTCTGAATTCTCTATTCTGAATTCTTCTTCAATAGTTCAGATTGCATCTGGGATTTGCAGTTTTGGATGGAAAAGCTATTCCAAAATCTCAAATCATCAAAAGTCAACAAATACAAACATTTCTTACTTACTTAACGTAAGTTGCTAGTTACAACCCTCAGAATGCCAAAATCATTCATGTTTTGTATTTTGGTACATAGAATATGTCAATTTAGATTTTTTTATGTCAGAGAAATTTTGCGAACAGCGCAGAATTTAATAACTAGCAACTTGGGTTTACTTATATTCAACTCACAGTTAATGCTTAGTATAGTGCAGCAAGACCATCTGACGGTTAAGAGCGAACTCAGGCTCTTAAACCAGGTGCAAGAATGGTTTGAGCAATTTTGTCTGCAACACTTGTCTCAACTTGGCTGGTCAAAAACCCAACTCGATCGCCTCAATTTAGCATTAGCAGAAGGCTTTACCAACGCTGTTCGTCATGCTCATCATGCTTTACCGCCAGAAACAACCATTGAGATTAACGTTTATCTGTGGATTGACCGACTAGAGATTAGAATTTGGGATTATGGAAAACCTTTCAATCCTGATGCGATCGCAGAGCCAGTCCCAGGTACTCTGCAAGTAGGTGGGTATGGATGGTTTCTCCTCCGGCGGTTGGCTGACAAGGTTGTATACGAACGTGGTGCGGATGGTAGAAATTGCCTGCTCATTGTCAAGTACTCTGTAGAAGCACAAAAGTAACAGTGAAATAGTCAAGGCTAAAGGAAGGAAAGAATAATTCTGATGTCAATTTTGGCTTGTGAGCGGAGTGGAGTGTAGGGAAGGAGTATCGACAAAAAACGAGGGCTTTTCTTCTCTACAATACTCTCTTGTACTTAGGAGTCAAACAAATAAAACTTCTCATATAGCCGTCACCAAGCTAACGAAAACTTTGCCCAAAGTTGAGCTACACACCTTCAAACAGAAGCAGTTTTTGCTGAAATACATAGTTATTTGATTGATAAAATTATACTCGTTTTTCAATATTATTGAACTTGGAGAAATATATTTTTTACGTGAAATTGCTGATTCATTATGATTTTCTGGTAAAATGTTAAGTAAGATTTTTGTATAAAAATAACTAGTGAATATAGTAAAAATAGCATTCGAGCTACACTAGCTCCCTTGTTAAGATTTGTCAGCAGTGTTGAGAGTCTTAATCTTTGTTCTCCAACAAGTGCCATTTCGTGCTTAAAGAGATAGACAGAATAGGGGACAAAATATGACTAAGACAGCCCTAATTACAGGAATTACTGGTCAAGATGGCTACTATCTCAGCCATTTGCTCCTCAACCGTGGTTATCGAGTTGTCGGATTAGTACCCCCACATCGACAACCTAATTTGACAAAACTGGGAATACTGGCAAATCAGGTAGAAATTTTTACGGTTGACTTGAGGGATAATGCGGCACTGTTGACCGCAGTTGAACAACTGCGTCCTCAAGAGATTTACAATTTGGCGGCTCCCAGTTTTGTACCTGACTCCTGGAACGACCCATTGGGAACTCTGGATTTAATAACTGGTACAGCTACTAGGCTCTTGGAAGCAGTACGAAAAGTTGGTTTGTCTACCAGATTTTATCAAGCCAGCAGTTCAGAAATGTTTGGCGATGTATTCCTCTCGCCTCAAGATGAGGAAACCGCTTTTCGTCCCAAAAATCCTTATGCTGCGGCTAAAATGCACGCTCACTGGACGATGGTGCATCATAGACAGCGCTATGGACTATTTGCCTGTAGCGGAATTTTATATAATCACGAGTCTCCTCTACGCCCACCTCAGTTTGTCACACGCAAAGTTTCTTTGGCGGCTGCATCAATTAAATTGGGTTTAACTGACACCTTAGAAATGGGTAATCTGGATGCCAAACGTGATTGGGGCTTTGCAGGTGATTATGTAGAGGCCATGTGGCTAATGTTGCAAATTGATGAGCCAGAAGAATATGTGATTGGCACTGGTAAACTACACAGTGTGAGAGATTTAGTTGCCACAGCCTTTGAGTCTGTCGGCCTGGATTGGAAGCAGTATGTAGTTTTAAATACTGACTTTTTGCGACAAGATGAGCATTTTCAACTAGTAGCTAACCCCAGCAAAGCTAAAAGAAACCTCGGCTGGGAACCCCAAGTAAGCTTTGAAGAACTTTTAGAAAAAATGGTAAAAACAGATTTGGAGCGGTTACAAAGCGGTGTAATCGCGCCCTTACCGCAAGTGTAAATAATCTAAAATGCAAATCACTACAGTGACAAAAAACCTGAATTTAGGTGATAAAGTTAACAAAAAAACTAACCATGTCTTCGTGTTTTTAGAAATTTTTGCTCATGAAGGTGGTATTCAATCTTATATAAAAGATATTTTTCGCGCCTATCTGGGGTTGGGCCAAGACTACAAAGCAGAAGTATTTTTGCTCCGAGATAGTGCTGATAGCTTTAATCCGTTTGAAGACGAGAACTTAAAATTTCATTACTTTAAAAATCAGTCTCCCTATTTGGGGAGATTGCAAATGGCAGCAGCTTTACTGAAGTGTCTGTTGCAGAGCCGTCCGCAGCAGGTTTTCTGCGGTCACATTAACTTAGCAGTATTAATCCAAACACTTTGCCAGCCCTTGGGGATTCCTTACACCGTGCTAACTTACGGCAAAGAAGTCTGGGAACCGTTGAAAAATCAGGAACGTCGCGCCCTGACATCAGCAGAGAGAATTTGGACAATTAGTCGCTACAGCCGCGATCGCGCTTGTGTTGCCAATAGTCTAAACTCAAAAATGGTACAGATGATGCCTTGTGCTATTGATACGGATAAATTTACTCCTGGTTCCAAACAACCAGAATTAGTCCAGAAGTATGGCTTAACTGGCGCAAAAGTGTTAATGACAGTAGCGCGGTTATGGTCAGGAGATATTTACAAAGGTGTAGATGTCACCATTCGAGCGTTACCACAAATCGCTGAAGTTTTCCCAGAAGTGAAATATTTGGTAATTGGTCGCGGCGATGACCAACCGCGATTAGCTAAACTTGCAAAAGATTTAGGTGTAAGCGATCGCGTTGTGTTTGCTGGTTTCGTTGCCACAGAAGAATTAATGGAACATTATCGCCTTGCTGACGCCTATATTATGCCTTCGCAAGAAGGCTTTGGCATAGTTTATCTAGAAGCAATGGCTTGTGGAGTGCCGGTGTTATCCGGTGACGACGATGGTTCTGCTGACCCCTTGCAGGATGGTAAACTGGGATGGCGAGTCCCACACCGCAGTCCTGATGCTGTAGCAGCAGCTTGTATAGAAATGCTTCAAGGAGATGACCAGCGATGTGATGGAGAGTGGCTGCGAGAACAGGCGATCGCTCTGTTTGGCATCAATGCCTTTCAACAGCACTTACAAAAAATGCTGCTATCCTCAGTAATAAAGTCCATTTGAGTCCAAATGACAAATGACCAATGACCAATGACTAAAATCGCTATCCTAGAAGGAGAGCAGGACAAAATTTATTAAAAATGAGCTTTAAGTCATTTCAATTGAATCTTTTAAATCTCCGCCCTTGGCTCACCTTGCTGGCAGTTGTTTGGCTGCTGGCATCAGTAGGCTTGGGTTGGTTAGTTAATTCATTGCTAATTATTTTCGGGTTGCTGTTGTTGGCACCTATTGTGGCTTTTTTTGGCTTTCGTTGGTGGCTGCAACGCAACTTGGTTGCCGATCAATGTCCCGTCTGTGGATATGAATTTACAGGTTTAAATAACAGTCAGTTGCAATGTCCTAACTGTCAGGAATTACTGTTAGTACAAAATAGTCATTTTCAGCGCTTCACACCAGAAGGCACAATTGATGTCACTGCTGTCGAAGTTCCAGCCAAATCACTGGAAGAATAGTCAAGGAGCGTTAGTCATTAGCAAAACATAAATGACTAATGACTATTTATTTTTTTGCGAGATTGAGAGGTTGTAAGTATACTGTTGCGGGGATAGTTCGCCCACATACAGCGAGTATTTTCCTGGCTGCCAATAACCAGAAAGTTCTGACTTACCTCCAGAGTAACTATCTGCTAGTACACAAAAGCGCCCCCCAGGCCCGTCGATTAACAGTGTTGGCTTTCCTTGACTCTCTACTGTTAATCGTAAATAAGGTAGTGACTCTGTTACTTGGATAACTTGGCTAGGTTCAGTAGTAATATTGCCACAATTACTTTTGACAGTTCCCCCAGATTTTCCATTTAAAATCAATGGATCGGGTTGGGAATTTCGATTAATTTGGATTGTTGGTGTCTGTGCCAAATTAGCCTCAGTGAAAGCCAAATTCATCGCCAAAGTTGTGGGAATAATTGCAAGCAGCCTAAGAGTCTTCATTTTAATTAATGCTCTAGATTTTTTTAGAGCAATATTGTTATACAGTCTGATTTATTTATATAGACGACAGCAATTCCTCTTGGTTCCAAAAACTACTGTATAAAGTACTACTAGTTAATTAAAGATTATTTGTGAAGATTTGATAGGTGTATGTAGAGACGTTGCATTGCAACGCCTCTAGAATTGATGTCTGAAAGGTCTTGCACCCACAAACATTAGCTAAAATCACTAAGACAACCACCAAAAATAGAATTTGGTTGGTCTATTGTTGAATAAGTATGCTAATGAGGTAAGAAAGATTGATGAATTCTCAACCAGAAGAAGACTTACAGCGTCGCCTCAATAAGCTAGAGGCAGAGATTAATTCCCCGCCTGGAGTGGTTTCACAAGAACAAAAACAAACACCTCAGTCTGTTTTTGCCAGCTTCAACTTGCAACTAGAGCGATTTCAGATTTGGTTCAACAGCTTATCTGGTGTGAAAAAGCTGGTAGTTTCGGGTGTGACGGTGCTAGTAGGCTTGGCGATACTGCAAGCAGTGTTTAAACTAGTTGCATCTGTAATCAGTCTGGCACTTTTGGCAGTGTTAGTGTATGTTGGATACAAATTTTTTGTGTCTGGTAGCTTTCAACGTAAGCAATAAGTTGATATGCATTTACTATGCACTCTGCCCGGCGTTATGAAAGTTAGGAGCCGAAATAAAAACGGCTTCTGACTTACAGAGGATTTCAAGGAAGTTGAAGTACACAAACCAAGTGTCAAAACTAGGTATAAAGCCTATTTTATTTCTGTTAGCGCAGCCCATTCAGACTCCTGAATTCTGCTGCATAACTCCTAAATCCTATTTCAATATGCTTTTCTTTTTGCTGACGAGCTTAGTCTATTTTAATTGTGCCGATCGCGGCGTAGAAATAATATCAAAGGAAATTATACGATGACGTCACCAATTGTCAGAAGAACTAGTAATCAATCTGGTCAGTCAAAAAAATCGGAAAGAGCCAATTCGCTGCTGCTAGGAAGTAGGCGTTTTGCTGCTTGGGCAGCTGAAATCACACTAGTGGTGACTAGTGGGTTGATTCCCTTCGGCATTGGTGTCTATGCCAATTCTAGAAGCGATCTGAACCGAGTGCCGCTTAACCCCGTGCTGGTAGTCACAGAAAGAGCGATCGCCAGACCTTTAGCTCTACCTGTGAGCTATGGCATCCGTAACGTTGCATGGCCGACTAATATTTTGTGGACAATCGCTTTGTTAGCGCCTGTAACTCTCTCGTGGTGGCAATTGTATTTATTAGCTAAGACTGGTAGCACAATTGGGAAACGTTGGTTAAATGTGCGGGTTGTCAACGAGCAAGGAAAGCCGCCCGGACTGGGGGCAGTTGTAATTAGAGAAGGTGTTGGGCGTTGGACTGTACCCATTTCCATCGCCTATTTGCTGTGGCGCTACAGCTTTGCTTTTCCGAATTTAGGATTATTCACATTTTTGTCTTTATTAATGATTGTGGGTGAAGGGATTGGCTTACCGTCACGTCGGGGGCGTCGCGCACTCCACGATCGACTCGCAGGTACTTATACAATCGATGCAATCTTAGCTAGCAACAGACAAGCTCAGTCTGCTGACGGTAACGATCGAGCAGAAGAAGAACGGGAAGATGAAGAATTTGCGGCAGTCGAAACCAGCCAGTCAGCTAATTTGTGGCGGCGAATACAGCAAAATCCCAATCTGACTTTGTTTGGGGTAGGACTGACGAGTATGACTGCTGTGCTGGCAACTTTAATCGGCACTCAAGTTTATATCCAAATTCAACAATCCCAGCGAGCAACCAAGCAAATCAACAGCCAACAATTCCTCGAACTCGTCAAACCATTGAGTCCCAACTCTGGGGCGACTAATGAGCAACGCCAAACTGCTATTCTGGCTATGGGTGGTCTTAATGACCCACAATCAATTAAATTTTTGGCGGATTTATTAGTTAGCGAAACTGACCCCAGCCTTCTGGATACAATTCAACAAGCTTTGACAACTGTCGGGCCCCAAGCCATCCCGGAACTCAAAAATAAGAATCAGTTTTTGGTCAGCGAACTGGAATCTGTGGGTAGCACGGCAACCAAAGAGCGAGAATTACGGCAAGGGCGGCTACAAAGAAACCAGCGGACAATCAACAAGATTCTTTCTGTTTACAGCGGTAAAATCGAGGGTGTTGACCTTAGTAGAACCCAATTAGGTCAAAGCGGTACTTCAGGAAGTTCCTACTTCAACTTGGTACTGGACAATCTTGATTTATCAGGAGTTAAGTTTAAATCTGCAAATCTTAACCAAGCCAGCTTTAAGGGTAGCCGCTTCCGGGGCGTGGGTGAAGATGGACGCTGGGATACCTACGACGATGTAATGGCTGATTTAAGCCAAGCTCAGTTGCAGCAAGCCAATCTTACTGATGCTAACCTCAGTCGCGTCTTGATGAACCGGATCGATTTGAGCCGTGCCACTCTTAACAGAGCCAACTTATCCAACGCGCGTCTATATGATGCTAAACTCAACAGCACCCAACTAGTAGGAGCCGATCTGCGAAACGCAGTTTTGGAAAAAGCCAGCTTGACTGGGGCAGATTTAGGCGATGCCAAATTAAACGAAGCCAATCTATACGCTGCGCGTTTAGGTCGCGCCACTGCGATCGGCACGCAATTATCTTTTGCCAACTTAACTAACACTGATTGGCAAGGGGCAGATTTATCAGGAGCCTATTTGGATCGTGCTAATCTCAGCAATGCAAACCTCAGTGCTACTCGTTTAACTGGTGCTGTTTTACGTTCTGCCCAAATGGAAAACGTTAACTTGCAAAATGCTGACCTGAGCCTTGCAGATTTACGAGGGGCAAATGTCGCTGGAGCAGATTTTAAAGGAGCAATTCTCGCTCCTAGCAAACAAGATCCAGCAGATCAATTTGTCCAAACCCCAGATTTAGGCTCAGTATCTGCCGTAGTCCAAGGGGTTGATTTTTCTCAAACCAAAAATTTAGATGCCAAGCAATTAGCATACATTTGTACTCAAGGAGGCATTCATCCCCGTTGCCCGTAGAATGGAGGGAGCAGAGGAGCAGAGGGGCAGAGGGGCATGGAGAGAATAACCGATGCCCCATGCCCAATTACCAATGACAAATGACAAATTGGTGTGAGGAGTTGGTTATGAAATATATTCCATCTTTGGTTTCAGTTTTGGGGGCTGGTTTGGTCTTGAGTCTGGTTAGTACGAAACCAGCACAAGCTCAAGTAGCTTATGGCAGTTATATTGGTATCGGCCCCACTGTTGGTTTTACCGATGGTATCCAATTTGGGGGAGTAATCGCGGGGCGCTACAAGCTTCTGGAAGCACCAATTTCACTCCGCACTCAAGTGTTAATTGGTAATAATACGGCTGTTGTACCAACGGTTTCTTACGATTTCCCCCTCAACTGGCAAGCTGATGCCTACTTGGGCGCTGGGTTAGTGTTGGCTGGTGGTGGTGGTTCTTCTCCTGTGGGCGACAAAATTAGTTTTGCTTTACAACCGGGCATTGATTATATGATCCCAAATAGCAATACTGTCCTTTTTGGCAATGCCATTATTGCTTTTGATGCTTACCGAGATAGCAGTGGTACAGCTATCTCCGTACAAGGTGGCGTTGGTTTAAGATTTTAAGGGGTACACTATCCCTAAGAAGCGTTAAACTTCATTGCAAATTAAGAAGTTAGTCCAAACAACGTGATAGTTTTTGGTCATGAAGAGAGACAGCACAGGATTAACACAGGAGAACACAGTGGCAATGGAATCAAATTTATTAACAGATGCAGGCGCAGATGAAGTGAATCAAGATTTCAGTGAATATGTCGCTAATCTGCAACTTCACATGACTCTGCAAGCTCGTAATCTTGTTCCAACGCTGAAGCAAACATTGGTAGATAGTCGCCACCAATTACTCCATCAAACCCAAGCCCACTTTGAAAAGTTAGTTTCTCGGCAAGGGTTATAAAATATATACAAATTTTAATCAAAATTCAAATAAAATAAGGGCAGATGTTGTTGGGTCAATGCCAATGGTGTTCTCACAAGGTCTGCTTTTTCTGCTTTTTAAGTATTAAGTTACTAAAATCACACTTTTGGCACAATAGTAGAGAGCAGAAACTAGTTAAGATTATTGCAAGCAGTTTATTCCTTTCAAGAGCAGTTAGTTAAGGCTAAATGGCGGCTCGAATAAAAATGACTTCATTACTTCCCAGAAACCTCAGCGTTATTATCCGACCAGTCCAATACCGGGATCTGGACGGCATTGAGCGCATAACTCAAGAGTCATTCGCAGCCCTCACTCCTCAGGGAGCGGGTTTTGCCATCAGCCAGATGCAAAGGCTGCGTCGCTGGTATGGATTACTCAAATTTTTAAGCTGGTTTCCTAACCCGCTACAGTATCGTCTTTGTGCTTTTGTCGCAGAGCAAGGGCGGATACTTTTAGGAATGATTCAAGTGTCACCCTTTAACCGCACACGTAGTACTTGGCGGATCGATCAAGTGTTACTAGAGCGTGGTGTCGATAAACAAGGAATTGGTTCGCAACTTTTGCGTCATTGCTTTGAATCGATTTTGGAAGCTCGTACTTGGCTACTAGAAGTTAATATCAATGACATAGAGGCGCTAGCACTATATCGGCAAAATGGATTCCAGCGTCTGGCAGAAATGACATACTGGGAAATTGGGCCAGAATTACTGGCTGAATTGGCACAAGCAGAGCCAGACTTGCCCAACCTCTTGCCAGTAAGTAATGCTGATGCCCAGTTGCTATATCAACTAGATACGGCATCGATGCCACCTTTGGTACGTCAGGTTTTTGACCGTAATACCCGCGACTTTAAAACCAGCTTGTTCGGCGCTTTAACTGATGCAGTGAAGCAATGGCTGACTAAAACAGAAGTAGTCAGTGGTTACGTATTTGAACCGCAACGCAAAGCTGCGATCGGCTATTTTCAGGTACAACTCGATCGCAAGGGTGAAGTTCCCCATGCTGCAACGCTGACAGTTCATCCTGCTTACACCTGGCTTTATCCAGAATTACTCTCTCAACTGGCTCGTATTGCCCAAGATTTTCCCCAGCAAGGGTTACAACTAGCCTCTTCAGACTATCAGGCAGAGCGAGAAGAATATTTGGAGCGTATTGGGGCAAAACGTATAGAACATACGTTAGTGATGTCTCGCTCTGTGTGGCACAAGCTACGGGAGTCTAAATTCGTCTCCTTAGAAGGAATCCAGTGGACTGATATGTTGCAAGGTTTACAACCTACTCGTAAACCTATACCAGGTGGGATGTCATGGATACAACCAGGAAAGTTGCCATCCTCAGATAAACCTCTGCCAAGCAAGCCAGAACCGATTAACTTTTCGGTAAAAAACCCTAGTATAGAAACATCGCCGATTTCTGAATCAGCAGATGGTCAGCAGGAGAATTAGTGTGATATCCCAGGAGCAACCAAAACCGTTTATTTCAGCCTTGGGATTAGATTATGGTCGCAAGCGGATTGGTGTGGCTGGGTGCGATCGCACGGGTTTAATTGCTACGGGTATCACCACAATTGAGCGTGCATCTTTTGAGCAGGATGTCGAGCAAATCCAACAAATAGTTAATGAACGTGAAGTGCAAGTTCTAGTTATGGGCTTACCTTATTCAATGGATGGCTCACTGGGATTTCAGGCTCGTCAAGTTCAGAAATTTACTAAAAGACTGGCTAAAGCGCTGAAACTGCCTGTGGAATATATGGATGAGCGATTAACTTCATATCAAGCAGAGCAACTGCTGATAGCTGAAAACCGCTCCCCATCACGCCATAAAGGTTTGATTGACCGCAAGGCAGCAGCTTTAATTTTGCAACAATGGCTGGATGTTAAGCGTGCCAACTCCCGCAGTTCAATTGCGGCTATTGAATATTGATACCTTTTAACATGATATTCTGAAAACGATTAGCCAGCAGTTGTATCTACGTATAAAGCTATTTGCTTGACATAATAATATGTCATTAACTTATAGTTAAGCGATTTTCAAACTTGCTGGTATTTATTAAATTTCTACATTTCGGCTATGTTTTCCTCTCCATTTCCTGAAGAAAATGATAACGCTCATGCGGGTTCCATCACTTTAACCGATGACAAAGGGCGATCGCTCGACTGTTATATAGAGCATTCCCTAGAGGTAGATGGACAAGAATACGTTTTGCTTCTTCCTGTAGACTCACCTGTAGAAATTTTTTCTTGGGAAGGTGACGGTGAGGAAGAAGAAGCAGTTCTGGTAGAAGATGACACCATCATTGAGCAAATTTTTGCTAATGCCCAAGCTGTACTATCTGAGCAGAACTTGATACTGAAGAACACAGCCTATGCTCTGACAGTTGCAGGCGATTTACCGCCAGTGGAAGAATCAGAACTCTTCACCTTAGAAATCGAAGACGAAGAGGCAGATTTAGAGCCTGAGCAATTACAGCTACTTGCTAGCTTTTATGAGGAAGATCAGGAGTATGCAATTTATACACCCCTAGATCCCCTGTTGTTTTTTGCACGGATAACAAAAACAGGTGAACCTGAATTGCTTTCTCCAGAGGAGTTCCGCAAAGTGCAACCTCTGTTAGAAGAACATCTTTTTAATGAAGTGGAATAAAATTAAAAATTCAAAATGAAAATATTACATTTTGAATTTTTAATTGGGAATTTTCATTGTAATCAAAATCTACTTAAACCTTTTACCATGTCCCATTAAATGTGGAAGCTATGAAACATTGATAAGAAATTGGGACAATTAGTATTGTTAAGATTCTGGAACAAGTAGTTTGGTTGTGATTTTCAATTCCATTATCTAAATCTAAAATTGGTAGGAGGTGCTGAAAATGGCTTATAGCGATTTTACATTAAGTAAATTTAAAAGTTCAGCATCCGCATTGATGAAGAAACTGATTTATGTGCTGACATAGCACCTTTACAGGCAAGTGAAAAACTCAAAAATTCTTTAGAAGAAACTACAGAACTGGCTTTAGCAATTAATACTGAAAAAGCTCGTTCAGAAATGATTATCACTCCAATATTGTTGGAGGTAAGACGTAGAGCTAATTATCCAATTAGCTTATTTTCAGGAACAGACTTTAATGTAGATGCGTAAAAAGGTCTGAATGGATACTGTGACTTTATCATCAGTCGTTCTAAAGAGCAGCTAACAATTAATGTGCCAGTGGTGGTGATTATTGAAGCCAAAAATTAAAATATTAAAGGTGGATTAGGTCAATGTGCAGCCGCAATGTTAGCAGCCCAATTATTTAATCAACAAGAAGGAAATGAAATTAGAAAAATTTATGGTGCGGTAACGACAGGGGATATTTGGAAGTTTTTGAAGTTAGAAGAAAACGATATATTTATTGATTTGAGTAATTATTACATCAAAGAAATAGATAAGATTTTAGGGATTTTATCTCAAAATGTTCAGGGAGACATTCCAGGATGGAGTTCGACTAACTAAACTATATTGGGTTATGCTCATTTGTCTTTCCTATCTACATTTGACTGTTGACTATGGTCTGGAACAATCTTTTACAGCCTGACTTGATTTTAGAGGGTTCAGTGTTGAACCTAACACCAGATATTATCCAAAAATACGGCCTTAAAGGGCTGGTATTGGATGTAGATGAAACTTTAGTACCCTTTACAGTCGGGATAGCTTCCCCAGAACTACGAGAGTGGGTAGAGCAAATCCGCACCTGTACTGCACTGTGCTTAGTAAGTAACAACCTCAGTGAAGCACGAATTGGTGGAATTGCGCGATCGCTCAACTTACCTTACTACTTAGGTGCAGCCAAGCCTTCCCGACGCAAAATTAGAGCCGCACTGAGGGGAATGGATCTACCAGTGCATCAAGTGGGGATGGTAGGCGATCGCTTGTTTACCGATGTTTTAGCTGGTAATCGTCTGGGAATGTTTACCATTCTAGTCGAACCGATTGTTCATACCGACGAGGCTCTGCGTTCTCATCCCGTCCGCAACTTTGAAGTTTGGATATCTGAAATTCTGGGAGCCTCTATTACCCCCAAGAAAACCAAGATTCACAAAAGTTGAAAAATCGTCAGGAAAGTAAATCTAAAGAAATGATTAAGGAATCTTACTGGAACAAAAAAATCGGGGATCATAAGTATTAATAACATGGGGTCAGCCAAAAAAGACCCTAACTCATACTAAGTAAATATACTTCCGTAAAGCGTCAACCTTCACTATAGAGGGATTGGCGCTTTACAATTTCTTTAGTCATTTGTCTTTTGTCATTTGTCCTTTGTCATTCGTCAGTTACTAATGACCAATGACCAATGACTAATGACCAATACTTCTCTAACGAGAGGCTACGCCAACGGCTTCTCTACGAGACGCTACGCGAACGCTCAGTACAAGTGACTAATGACCAATGACTAATGACCAATGACTAAAACAATTGTTGTCAAAATCGGTACTTCCAGCCTAACTCAACCAGAAACGGGACAATTAGCACTTTCTACCATTGCTACCTTGGCGGAAACACTCTGCAATTTAAGACGCCAAGGACATCGGGTAATTTTGGTTTCCTCTGGCGCTGTGGGGGTAGGTTGTGCGCGGTTGGGTTTAACTGAACGTCCTAAAGCGATCGCACTGAAACAGGCTGTAGCAGCAGTTGGGCAAGGCAGGTTAATTCGGATATATGATGATTTATTTACTACGTTGCAACAAGCGATCGCTCAAGTATTATTAACACGCAGTGACTTGGTACAGCGCAGCCGCTATCTTAACGCCTACAACACTTTTAAGGAACTACTGGGATTGGGAGTGATCCCCATAGTTAATGAAAATGATACCGTAGCAATAGACGAACTAAAATTTGGTGATAATGATACCCTTTCAGCATTGGTTGCCAGCCTAGTAGAAGCAGATTGGCTATTTTTGCTTACCGATGTCGATCGGTTGTACTCAGCAGATCCGCGTTCCGTGCCAGATGCGCGGCCGATCGCTTTAGTTAGTAGCATTAAAGAATTAACAGAATTACAAATACAAACAAGTTCCCTAGGTTCCCAGTGGGGTACTGGCGGCATGGCGACAAAAATTTCGGCTGCCAGGATTGCCATTACGGCGGGAGTACGTACCGTAATTACTCAAGGGCGATTTCCCCGAAATATCGAAAAAATTATCCAAGGTGAATTGATAGGGACGCATTTTGAACCGCAACCCGAACCAACTTCGGCGCGTAAACGTTGGATAGCTTACGGACTTGTACCTGCGGGGAAATTGTATTTAGATGAAGGTGCGATCGCGGCAATTTCTCTAGCAGGAAAATCGTTATTAGCTGCTGGAATTAAGCTAGTAGAAGGAGAATTTGATACACAGGATGCGGTGTTATTGTGTGACACCAACGGTAACGAAATTGCCAGAGGACTTGTAAATTACAACAGCAATGAATTGCAAAAGATTCGCGGCTGTCATTCACGAGAAATTTCCACAATTTTAGGTTATGCCGGTGCAGAAACCGTGATTCATCGGGATAATTTGGTTTTGACCTAAAATGGAAATGAAATAATTTTTTTGATTACTAACTAAGAGAGTAAAAAATATTATGACTCAAACGTTAGAAAATGCTGTTAACTTACCAGAAGAACAACGCTTCTTTCGACATGGGTTAAGTTGGGAAAAGTTTAAAGCAATTCAAGCTAGCTTTGAAAACGTACCAGGGGTACGGTTGTTTTATTGTGAGGGAATTTTAGAAATTGTGAGTATTGGTAAGCCTCATGAGGTAATTAAGTGTTTAATTGCTGCACTGCTAATCACTTACTTTGAAGTCAAGGGTATTGAATTTTTTCATAGTGGGAGTTTTAGCCAGATTATTCCTGAAATAGTAGAATATCAAGCAGATTTATCTTATTGCTTTGGAACGGACAAACCTATACCAGACCTCTGTATTGAAGTAGTCATTACTAGCGGTAGTCCCATAAAGTTACAGAAGTACAAATTAATGGGAGTCCCGGAAGTTTGGTTTTGGGAAAATGGCACAATTGAAGTCTACTGCTTACGAGAACAAAAATATGAGAAAGTTGTTAAAAGTGAGCTATTAGCAGAATTAGATTTATCCCTGCTCAATCGTTGTGTTTTGTTATCGTCTCCCTTGGAAGCTATTAGAGAGTTTCGCCAGGGTATTCAGCAGCAATAGTCAGGTAAAATGACTAGTGATTTTTCAATTTCAGCACATTCTTAACCAGTTTTTCACAGATGGGCTTGTTTCGTGAAGACTCTATAAACTATCCATGCCGTGCGGTAGTATAAGTATGTTTAGAATTTAACTTTGCTAATCAATACACATCCGCATCTGCCAACTATATGGATCTGAGTAATATACCGAAACCTATTTGGTACGCTCTTACAGGATTTCTCTTGTTGACTATAGGCTATGGTGCTGCAACTCACGTTCCAGGACTGAATGGCTCAAATAAAGAAAGCGCTGAAAATAAACCTTCTATAGTACTAGATTCAAGCAGTGTAAAAGTTAGCGTTTTCGATGAAGCAACTCAAGTTCCTATAGTTGGAGCAAAAGTAATAATGGAATCTGAAGGTGGATCTGATACAGATACAACTGATAATTTAGGCGCTTTCCGAGTTCAAATACCAACTACAGATTACGTTAAAGTTCGCATATATAAAAATTCTTGTGAGCCTTATAAGCAAGACTTAAATTTGAAAAGTAACCCAGATAGACCTAAACCTATTTTCTTGAAATGCTCAGTACCTCAAAATAAGTCTACGCCTAATAGTTAACTTTTTCAGTATTCTTAAATGTTATCACTGCGCCAGCATTTTCAGCGGATTAAAGAAATAGTTGACTGGAGTTGGACACTAGCCATTTTGTGCCATACCGAGGGTTCGAGCCGGAGTAGCTAGGCGAGACAAGCTGAATAATGCTTCCATGATGCCAAAGACTCCAGTCACTGCTGCCAGTATTTACTCCTGGAGCAGGAATAGCACCGTTGCTAGTGATAGTCACACTTGATTCACCTGCTCCCTCGATATTTACTCCCTCTGGAAGTACCGTCGCTTCCGTTTCCCTGTAGAGGCCTGGGTTCAAATAAATCGTATAGTTTTGATTCGGTTGAACTTGTTTTGCTGCATACGCCAACGTCTTCAATGGCTTGCCTAGCGATCCATTGCCTCCGGTATCGCTTCCCGTGGGAGATATGTAGACGTACAAGCTCCTGGTAGATTCGGCAGCCACAGTTTTCTGCGTAGTTCCTAATTGGGTTGTGACTACAGCTACTAAAACAATAGTAGCTAAAGCTGTGTAGGAAAGAAGGGAGCGTAGAGTCTTTATCATTACTTAAAAGAGGGGAGGGAGCTGAGAAATGAGAATAGAATGTTTTCTACCGTAAGAAATACTACGGCGGCGAAATCTTTCTCGTCTCTGAAAGCAAGAAAAAAGCTACTTGGGAATTTTTGTCTAGTACCTATCGATAGATAAGCTGTAAAAAACTTACCATTCCATCTTTCACCTGAGTATTAAGATTTATTCGCCTAAATTTACATCCTCTACCCAGTTCTGTTTGCACTTATGCATTCCACACGTCACTCATTTACAAATTCGGGATTGTCATAGAAGCGATCGCCACACCCCCCCACAATGGTGCATCATCCCCCAACGTTGCCGGCACAATTTCAAAATCAACCTCCGGTAAAGCCGTCTCCCGCGCCACCTGACGCACCACCCGCCAAAAATCTTCCCCCGCCTTCGTCACACCGCCTCCCAACACAAAGCGCTGCGGATTCATCAAGTTCGCCACATTGCCAATACCCACACCCAGCGCCCAAGCAGCCTTGTGCAATACTTCCTTCGCCAAATCATCCCCAGCAGCCGCCGCTTCACTTACCAACTGCCCCGTCAGCAACGTTAAATTATTCCCCACCAAACCCCTCAACATCTCTCCTCCTTGGCGTACTTGGCGACTTGGCGGTACCCTGCGGGAAGCCGCTGGCGCGTCTACGTTCTCCAAAATTTCCCTAACATTTTGCGCCATATAAGGCCCCGAAGCCAACCGTTCCACACATCCCCGCTTCCCACACAAACAAAGTGGCCCAGCAGGATCTACAACGATATGTCCAATTTCACCAGCCATCCCACCAGCACCCCGCCAAGGCTGGCCGTTGAGTATCCAACCGCCACCCACGCCAGTGCTGACAGTGATGTAAAATAGGCTATCGTATCCTTGACCAGCACCAAAACGGTGTTCAGCCAAAGCAGCAATATTGGCATCATTATCTACACCAACAGCAACGCCAAACTCATCCTCCAACAACGCTTTGAGAGGAATATTTTCCCATCCAGCCACATGATGAGATAGTCGCACCGTTCCCGTGGAAGCATCAACCGGTCCGCCAAAGCTGACACCGATCGCAGCAGGTTTTGTATCTTGTAGCAAAGAGTAAATGAGCGATCGCATTATTTCCAAGTCAGTACTAGCATCTGCATTCGCTGGCGAGAGACGACGTTCATAACGCAACCACTTTCTCGAACCGATATTTACCGTTGCTGCCGCCAGCTTAGTTCCGCCAAAATCGAGAGCTAAAATTAATGTCATTCACTCACCTTTTATTACACCATCACACAACGTAGTTTCTTTCTGAAGAAAGATGTTTGCACTCAAGATACATTTAACACTAGAAAAACTACACTATTATTTAGCAACTCATGACTACTGAGCAACCCGATCCACTTATCGATTTCTCTCATGCTAAAGAACCTCTTCGCTCTCTTGATATTGATAAAGCTCAAGAGGCAGATCCCATTGAACCAGAAGAAGTTAGCGGACAGAGTAAGCAAAATCCCACTCCTGATGATTTGAATCGTGAAGATGAAGATCCCAGAATCGGGGGTAGTCAAATAATCAGTGGGAATATTTCAGCTGGGTAAATAGTTACTCACCTTTTTGTGAGTTGAGTACTCCATCAATAAACTGTTGCAATCGTTCATGATGTGAACCTTTCCAATAAATGCGATCACAGTCTTGGCAACGCTGGAATTCATCAATCTGCGATCGCACCTTTTCTGGCACTTGTTCAATAATGGATTGCTTATCTACAGGTTCTAATAATCCATTGCAACGCAAACACCGTTTAAATGGTGAGATTAATTTAAACAGGTCGAAGCGTTGCAGTACTTCTAAAATTTGTTGTTCGGGGTTAGTGTTTCTAACGTAATACCCATGCGTTACCAAACTACGCATCAATAGACCTTTATCACGAGTCAAGAGAATCCGCGCTTGAGTATAGGATATTTGGGCTAATTTCTCGTCCTCGTAGTCATTGCGGTATAAAGTATCAAAACCTAAAAGTCGTAAAGATGTCGCCAGCTTCCCCAAATGAATATCTAAAACAAAGCGGATAATACTGAGAGGTTTTGGCAGAACAGAAACGCTTGGTATAATAAAATTCCTAGCTGAAATTGGATAAACATTGATAGTGTCTCCATCGGAAACTATGTAAGAAAAATTTACATATTCACCATTAACATTTATAGAATCCACCTCTGGATGAGGGACACCCAACGACTCAATCATGTCCTTAATTGAGGCTTTCTCCTCAAACACATGAGAGATTCTCACCTGTTTGTGATGTCGTGGTAAAAAATGATTCAATTCTGCATGAAAGTAGAAATATGCGATCGCCATAGCTAGAGATATTTGAACTAGTAAGTGCGCCTTTACTAGCAACAATTTGTCACAATTGCAAAACTTTATCTATTATATTCAAACTCTGAATGCTTGTTGTAGTAGGCTATCCTTACTATGAAATGCCTGTTCACCTTGATTTAAGCAATATCCTAGAGGCAACAAACTGTAAAGAAGTCATAAAGATTCTTAAAAACTTGCATTTCTTATTGACTTCAGTTACAGTCAAAGCAGATGCCTATCATCAAACCCTGACACTATCTTCGGGAAGTTAGATTAAGTAAAACGCTAAATACCAAATTTGTTAATGTTAATTGTCAGTGACGCTGCTAATAATTAGTCACTACTTTTAATTATTAACTTATCGCAAATGGAGTATGGGGAAGTAAAATATTTACCCCTAATTTGACTTTTTTTATTTTCTCCAACTATTGAGAATTATTTGCAATATGGATAATTGGATAGATAAATTGAAAGCAGATAGTGTGGAAGAAGTCTTAAAACAGTATTGACTTACTAAAGTTAGCACTGTTTGTTAAATGTTTCCGCATCTAGCTTTAGGAATATATTTTTCACATGAGCAGCACAAAATTATATCTTTATATGTAAAAACAGCATATGTAACTAGCTATGTAAATAATTTCAGCAAAATTTTAAACAACTAGGTTGCTGCTAGAAACATTTTTGATTGTAGTATCAGCTACATCAATCTTGTCAGCAAGTTAATCGTCGGTAACTCTCCAAGTCGCTTTGTGTCTATGTACTAGGTTTAATATATTTGATTTTGCTAAAGAGACCAAATTCAGAAAAACTGAGTTTCCGCTAATGAAAATTTATTAAATACCAAATAACAATAAAACTAGATACAAAATTAACGCCACTCATACGGAAAAATATCTCTTGACACTGTTTATCTTTATTGTGGAGAATTTATTAACCGGGAAGACCTCAATCGATAATGATGTTATAAAGTGGCTACCTAGTTTTAACTGGGAAATGAATATTGTTCTTTTTTATCTCCTTGAATTAAGGATATTGTAGTTAAGAACACAATTGTATTTTGTAATACCTTTTGTCCATAAAATATGCTAATGAGTACAGCGAGATGAATACTTTTTTTTGTTCTGATGATTCGCGGCAAGTAGGAGAAGATGTTATTGGTAGTGCCACCAATTATCAAACTTATATTTTAGTTGAGTGTCCTTTACCTTGGACATCAGAAGCCTTTAACTCCAAGTGGGTGCCTCAGAATTTGAGGATTTTGGTAGAAGAAGTAAAGCGTGCGAAACTGCCGATTAGATTTCTTCTAATTGCTAATGATTTATCACACAAGGTAAATCACACTACGCTTTTGATTTATCAAAAAGAAGAGGGGCTAAGTAATGGATACCATAAGCAGGAGTTTCAGCTAGCAAATATTGAGCAAGTAGCAGGGGTTGTCCAAAAATGGATACGGGGTATCGATTCTAATTTGGAAGTAGAAACTAGTACAACTAGAGATATTTTAGTTTGTACCCACGGCAGCCATGATAAGTGTTGTGCGAGATATGGCGCTCCTTTTTACTTCCAAATAACAGCGAGTAATGCTGATTTGTGCTTAGAGAATGTGCGAATTTGGAAATCATCGCACTTTGGTGGACATCGGTTTGCACCAACAGTTATAGACTTGCCAGAGGGAAGATACTACGGTCGTCTCGATCGAGATTCATTTAGATCGATTTTGACTCGTACTGGCGATATTCAATGCTTACATCAAGTCTATCGAGGCTGGGGAATTTTACCTGCTGCACTTCAGGTTTTAGAAAGAGAGTTAATTCTTTATAAAGGGTGGGATTGGTTTAATTACAAAGTTGCAGGCAAAATTTTAGAGCAAAGTTTAGACAATAGTACTATTTTAGCTGAACTTAGTTTTGAACAACCTTGTGGTTCTCTTTACACTTACCAGGCTAAACTTGTGAAAGATGAAACCAAGACTCAACAACTGAAGAGTTCATGTAATGCCACAAGAGAGTTGGTAGTTACTAAATATGCTGTCGGTAGTTTTTGGATTACCTCTAGTAAGGTAATTAGTTATAGTACATAGAAGTGGAGAGTTTTTAAACGCAGAGGGACGCAAAGGGAAGCGCAGAGTAACGCAGAGTCTTACTAAGTCTAGTTCGCTACGAATTAATTAAATACTGTATTTAGTATAATGCTGCACAAATTCGTAATAAAATATCTGCGTCTCTCTGCTTTTAAATTCAAAATCAAGATGAAGCCATATTTAAGACTTTTCGTAACAGTATTTGGTCTTCTAATTTGGCTTTTAAACGACCATTTTCAATATCTCGAATCCAGCTTTGGCTTTTACCTGTGAGTTTTGCCAATTCTCTTTGAGAAAGATTCAAGTTTTTTCGCGCTTGCAAAATCTGTTCGCCTAGTAAATCGTTTGTAGCTTTGGGCTTTTTTTTGGCTTTGGCAGTTCTTGTTTTCTTTTTTTCCGATTCTGAGATTTGCTGTTCCCATTCTGGTGGGAGTTCAAAAGCTAAAATCCGCGCATTCATTAGCAGATTCCATTTACCACGGGGGCCTGTATCTGTGAGGCGAGTTTCAGCACCACCGTCATTAGTCCAAAATTCTAATGCTTCATCTGGATCTTCGGGAAGATCGATTAATTTTGCCCACAAAGGTTGAATTTCTGGTGGGTAAGTAACTGGATCGAAAAGCGGTTTCATTCCATAGTGATTGAGAATTTCTAAATCGCTTTCAAAGGTTCGCAGCAGACGTTTGCGTTCTTCCCGTTGTCTGGATGCAAGGGCGACTTTTTCTTCACCGTAAGCAATACGCAGCAAGGTAGGAATGGTGATGCGTTGTTCTTTGCCCATTTTGGTTTTAAACAGCAACCACAGCATTAGTCGAACTGCGCCTTCATGTTGCTGCCAAATACTCATGACTGTGGTTAGCAGCGTTTTGGGGAGACTGCCGTATTGATAGAATGCGGTTCGCTCTTTACATGCTTGTTTATTTAAGAAATATTGCGCCCATAAGCCTGCTTTGACTTTAAAAGTTAGCCCAATCAGATATTTGCATCCGAGATTGTCTTCTTGGAAGTGGTGCTGAATATCTACTAAGTGCCATAAGCGGCTGCCGACAAGAGAGAATCCATTAATTCGACCTTGTTGGGGCCAGTCAATGGAGATAATTAGGGAGCAAGCTTGCTGAACGATATTTTTCATTAAAGCTAGCTTGGCAGCTTTGCTCAAGTCTTTGCGTTTCTCCATCCCCAAATATTTCTCAATTTGTCGCTCATCGATCGCAAATTCTTGCTCCCAAGGTTGCTCTAAAGCTGTAGCATAAGCTGCAAAAATTAGATGTATGCAAGCGGCTCTGATGTCAAGCCCCTCAATTGCTGCTATATCTGTGGCCTTGTCGTTGACTTTGAAGGGATCTTGGATGTGAAAAGCGATCGCACCTCGGCCTTGATTGACTTGTCGGCTGTAACTGATGTAGCCTTCTTCATCGGTTTCCCAATGTAGGGATGTGCGCTGCGCTAATACATTACAAGCTTCCCAAATTGCGATCGCTGAAGCAAATGGATTATTCTTACCATTAGAAAACAAGTCTAAGCTGCTAGCATCTCTTGGTTCAACTTTGCATCTTCCCTTTTTAGACTGCCAAGGAATGGGAGAATTAGTTGGACAAGCTATTACACATTGCGGTTCTGAATAATAGCCCTCACAATTATTACAAAGACCAGGATCGACCCAGTATTCATTGTCCTCTATTCTGATTGCACCCGTAGGACATTGGGGGCGGCAGTTGTCACATCCAACGCAACTGTTGTTAGGAATTGTATAAGGCATTTGGCTCTTTTCCCACTCTAATCGTTGAGATGTCTGTATCAGGTCTCCCCTGGATGAGTCCTGTTTATTCATGACTCGCTACCACATTCTCTTTCTAGCGAGAATTATTTTTTCTCACCGCATTCACTTCCCACATCCATATTTGGCTTTGTATCCAATTGGAAGCTATTTAAGGCTTTAAAACCAGACCTAATAAAACTTCTTATTAACTATACATTTCATGAAAAAAATGATTAATTTGTTCGTGCCGAGCTTAGAAAAAAATCTTAACATTTATTTAATTACGTATTTAATGAACAATTTAGCTTTGACCATAAAACCTTATCCAAAGTCTTTTTAGAAAAAAATAAGCCTCTTAGAATTGGACTTCATCTGATTTGTTAACAATTTTAATATTTAATGCATGACAATATTCTGCCATAAACTTTACAGTTCCTTCATAAATTAATTCTGTTTATTCAGGTCAAGTAATAATATTCCTTTTGTCACCATTTATCTAAATATTTGAATCAAAATAATTTGAAAATTGTTGCTTTCTAAACTACATATTGCAGATATCAAAATGTAACTGATGAACATCTAGTCTGGTATGTATGTATACTGTTTATGTGAAATTATTTGCTTCAATCTAAAAATATTTGCAAAATAATATCATTACTCTTATAGATATAGTTGCATTTGCTGGAAATAATAGTTAAATCAGCAGTTCTAAACCACATTAGGTTTCAAATCCTCAATTTCTGATTTATAGCGCTTCTCGTTCGGATGCAATACACTTTGACCTCACTTCCATTCCTCTCTCCTAAAAGGAGAGAGGTTTTGAATTTTACTCCCCAACGCTAGAAGGTTGTATTCTATGCAACTGAGAACCGCTATATACTCTGCATCTGAAGGCTGATCGTGAGGTGCTGCCTCCAGTCAGATATTGAGTCAGAGACTCGATGAAGGCATTCCCATGCTCTGCATGAGAATGCGGAATAAGAAAGATTTATAATAATTACTGGCAATAATTTTCATCTATAAATTGAAAGAAAAACAATTTAGGATTGTGTTCAAAGTCATCGAAATTTGATGAGGTAAAAGTAATTTTTGAATACAAAAGAATAAAAGATTAGGATAGTATGATGATTAATGCACAAACAGATTGACAGGCAAAATTGCCGAGGATTTATTCATGGCACAACTAACAGGTTTGACATTTGGCGGTAAGGCTTGGACACCAAAATTCGCTCAGGAAATTGACAAAGATAAATGTATCGGCTGTGGCAGATGTGTTAAAGTCTGCGGGTACAATGTGCTTGGATTGAAGGCACTCAATGAAGAAGGCGAATTTGTGGAAGATGAAGATGATGAAGAAATTGAACGGAAAGTAATGGCAGTTACTTCTCCAGAGAATTGTATTGGTTGTGAAGCTTGTTCGCGGATTTGCCCCAAGAATTGCTACACCCATGTTGTATTAAACAATTAAGGTTTTTGGAGTTAATCAAAATTGTTGTTAATTCAAGGAGGCACTGTTTCTAATCAGCGCAAATGTGCTAGGCAAGGTAACTTGAGGGGAATACTAAATGTTTACCGGAACTAATAAAAAGTTCGCAGTAAACAAATCCGTAAATCGTAAATTGTTCGTTATTAACAAATTTAAACTTGCTGCTAATATAGCCTAATCAATATTAGGACTAACAGTGCCCCTTGGAACAACAAGCTTTTTGGAAAGCAGGGGGCTAACTTTGTGATATGAGTTGAAATATAATTTGTAATTTTGTGGGGGAAAGATATGGAAAAAATCTGGAAGTTTCCCCCTTTTTTAATGGCTGCACGTTAGAAAGTTAATAAGTGAAAAGGAAATGGGGAATGGGGAAAGAACAAGGGAATAGGGTACAGGTTACAGGGAATAGATGAATTCCTATTACCTGTAACCTGTAACCTCTCCCCTAAAACCTCAACTCAGAAAACAACACCTCTAAAGACGGTTTACAAAGCAGGTAGCATGTATGCAACAAGTTCCTGTTTCACTATGGACTCTGGTTGCTGGGATAGTAGTTACAGCAATCAGCATTTGGATCGGTCACAACCACACTCTCATGCCGGTGCAGGCATCGTTACAAGCGCCTTTGGTAGACAGTTTTTTTAACGTCATGTTTACCATTGCGATCGCACTCTTCTTGGTGGTAGAAGGAACTATTGTAGTTTTTTTGGTGAAGTTTCGTCGCCGTCGCGGTGATGATACCGATGGTTTGCCAATAGAAGGCAACGTTCCCTTAGAAATCTTTTGGACAGCAATTCCCACAGTGATTGTCCTCGGTTTGGGCATCTACAGCGTAGATGTTTTTAACCAAATGGGCGGCTTTGAGCCTGCGGGTCATCCTCATTCAGCTGCTCATGTTGCTCATAAGTCGGGAACTGCTATCGCTGCTACACTTAGCGATGCTTCTGAAGCAACAACTGCCCCGACAATTGCCCCAACAATTGGCATCGGCGCGTCCCCTCAAACCCTTAACAAACCAGCCGATTTAGTTGTTGATGTCAAAGGCATACAGTACGCCTGGATATTTAACTACCCCGATAGTGGCATTACCTCTGGGGAATTGCACATACCCGTCGGTGCTGATGTCCAACTCAACCTTTCAGCACAAGATGTAATTCATTCATTCTGGGTGCCAAACTTTAGGCTGAAACAAGATGCAATACCCGGTATCCCTACCGAACTGCGATTTGTTGCCACCAAACCAGGTACATATCCCGTAGTTTGTGCTGAGTTGTGCGGTGGTTATCACGGTTCAATGCGGACACAGGTAATTGTCCACACACCAGAAGAATATGATAGCTGGCGGACAGAAAACCAGATTGCTCAACAGCACAACCTAAATCAAGTCGTTGCAATTAATCCAAGCGACTTATCAACATCAGAGTTTCTCGCGCCCCACACCCATGATATGGGAATTAGTGCAGCAACTTTAAAGTCAATGGTCATTGGTCATTAGTCATTGGTCATTGGTTATTGGTCATTGGTCATTAGTCATTGGTAACTGACAAATGACAACGGACAAAGGACAAAAGACAAAGGACAAAAAACAAATGACAAATGACAAAGGATAAAAATATGACGCAGGTAGAATTTCCACGGAATACTCCACCAGAAGAAAATAAACCGGAAATGGTGACTGGCCACACCTCCCATCCGAAGGCGTGGAAATGGCAGGACTATTTCACATTTAATGTTGACCACAAGGTTATTGGTATCCAATACCTAGTAACAGCGTTTGTGTTCTATCTCATCGGCGGATTGATGGCTGTTGCTCTCCGTGCCGAATTAGCAACACCAGAGTCAGACTTACTCGACCCCAATCTGTATAACGCTTTCATGACCAATCACGGGACGATCATGATCTTCCTGTGGATTGTCCCTAGCGCGATTGGGGGATTTGGTAACTATTTAGTGCCCTTGATGGTTGGTGCCAGGGATATGGCGTTTCCAAAGCTAAATGCGATCGCCTTTTGGTTAAATCCCCCAGCAGGTGCGCTCATTTTAGGTAGTTTCATCTTTGGCGGTTCCCAATCTGGTTGGACAGCTTACCCACCTTTGAGCTTGGTGACAGCACCAATCGCTCAAACTATGTGGATATTAGCGATCGTTTTGGTGGGAACTTCTTCAATTTTGGGTTCGCTGAACTTTGTGATCACCATTTTGATGATGAAGGTTCCTAGCATGAAATGGGATCAAGTTCCCCTATTTTGCTGGGCAATCTTGGCTACCTCACTGCTAGCACTTCTCTCCACACCTGTATTAGCAGCCGGTTTAGTTCTGTTGTTGTTTGACCTCAACTTTGGCACCTCCTTCTTTAAACCAGATGCAGGCGGTAACGTTGTAATTTATCAACACTTATTCTGGTTTTATTCTCACCCGGCAGTATATTTAATGATTCTGCCCATCTTCGGCATCATGTCGGAGGTAATTCCAGTACACGCCCGCAAGCCAATCTTTGGTTATAAAGCGATCGCTTATTCTAGTGTCGCCATCTGCGTTGTCGGTTTGTTCGTCTGGGTACACCACATGTTTACCAGTGGTACACCCGGTTGGATGCGGATGTTCTTCACTATCTCCACTCTCATAGTTGCAGTTCCCACTGGCGTGAAGATTTTTGCCTGGGTTGCTACCCTTTGGGGTGGTAAAATCCGCTTCACCACGGCGATGCTTTTCGCCATTGGCTTGTTATCCATGTTTGTCATGGGCGGCTTAAGCGGTGTGACGATGGGAACAGCCCCCTTTGATGTTCACGTCCACGACACATATTATGTTGTCGGACATTTCCACTACGTTCTGTTTGGCGGTTCCGTGTTTGGCATTTACGCCGGCATTTATCACTGGTTCCCCAAAATGACCGGACGAATGCTCAATGAAAACTGGGGACGGGTTCATTTCGCCCTTACCTTCATCGGCACTAATCTTACTTTCTTACCCATGCACGAGTTAGGTTTGAAAGGAATGCCCCGACGAGTGGCAATGTATGACCCCCAATTTATCGACCTCAATCAGATTTGTACCTTTGGTTCATTTGTTTTGGCGATATCGGTAATTCCCTTTGCCATCAACACGATCTACAGTTGGCTGAAGGGGCCTTTGGCTGGTGATAATCCTTGGCAAGCTTTGACTTTAGAATGGACAACTAGCTCGCCACCCGCAATTGAAAACTGGGAAGTGTTGCCGGTTGTCACTCATGGCCCTTATGACTACGGTCAGGAGCATAGAACTGAATTACAGTCATCAGCGACGCCGGAAGCTAGTGCTTAGTTCGTAGAGTGAGTGATGCGATCGCACTTAAAGTCACTGAAACTTCAACTTCTAGTCATTAGATTTGAAAGCTCAAAACTCCAAGCTTGGAACCCAAAGCTTCAAGCTTGGAAAACGAACGCCCGAATTCAATAAACGAACGCCCGAATTCAGAAAACGGACACCCGAGTTCAATAAACGGATGCCCGAATTCAATAAACGGACACCCGAATTCAATAAACGGATGCCCGAATTCAATAAACGAACACCCGAATTCAATAAACGAACACCCGAATTCAATAAACGAACACCCGAATTCAGAACACGGAACTCGGAATTTTGAGAATTCCTGAACAAGTCAAGAGTTTGGCTAAACAAGGATTTTGGATAAAGAATGGAAATTTTGCTGATTCAGATTTCATTCTTTATTCAAGCTTCCACAACAGACGTAGGTAATATTGTCAAAAAATCTATGACTATAGCTACAACCACAAGCGAAGATCGCAGTGCAGGACACGAAGAACATCCAGATTTAAGAGTTTGGGGACTTTTGACATTCCTCGCCTCTGAATCCCTGATGTTTGGAGGATTTTTTGCCACCTATTTATTTTTCCGAGGTACTACAGCGGTTTGGCCTCCAGAAGGAAGTGAAGTAGAACTGCTTGTGCCGACAATTAACACCATTATTCTGGTGTCTAGTAGTTTTGTGATTCACTTCGGTGATACGGCGATTAAAAAGAATAACCTCAAGGGAATGCAACTGTGGTATGCAATTACTGCAATCATGGGGGCAATTTTCTTGGGTGGTCAAGTTTATGAGTATTCAACATTAGGATACGGACTGACTACCAACGTCTTCGCCAACTGCTTTTATATCATGACCGGGTTTCACGGTTTGCACGTTTTTGTAGGGCTGTTATTGATATTACGTGCATTGTGGCGATCGCGTCTTCCCGGTGAATATTCTGCAACCAATCATACTTTCATCGAAATGACAGAAATTTACTGGCACTTCGTAGACATTATTTGGATTGTATTATTCACCTTGGTGTACATTCTGACTTTGTTTTAACAAAAGTTAGGAGTGAGGAGCCAGAAGTGAAGAGTTAAGAATTTATAACTTCTAACTCGTAATTCACAACTTCTAACTCATAACTCCTAACTCATAACTCATAACTCCAAACTCCTAACTCGCCAGGACTTCATTATGCAAGCTAATACAAACCAATTCTCATGGTTCCAGGTTCCAGAAGACATTAAAAACTTATTAGTTTTAGCTGCACAAAACTGGGAAAATACATCAGAATCAGAAAAATATATTCAACAAGCTTTAGCACAAACTGGTGAAAATACAGATGTCTTAGTAGCAGCATATAGATTTTTCTTTTATAAAAATAATTATTCTCTTGCACTACAAACAACAGCCAAATTATTAGATAAAATTAAAGAACTAGAAAATTTTCCTGATGACTGGGAGCAACTTAAGCCGATACTAGTCAATCGCAAAGAAGAACCACAAATTCGATTGTACTTAAATGCTTATGCTGCTTCTGGATTAGTACTAGCAAATTTAGGAGAAATTGAGGAAGCAAAAGAAATCAGCACCAAAGTCAAAGAAATAGACGAAAAGCATGATTTTGGTGCCGGAATTCTCCTGGATATTTTGACACGTCCAGCAGAAGAAAATGATTAATTAGTCAATGTACTTCTCGACAAGAAACAGTGGGGGTGGGTAGAGACGCGATTAATCGCGCCTGTAAAACAACCAATGCCCAATACAACTCTTGGAGACGCTACGCGAACGCGGTAGTTGAATCTCGACTTCGCTCGATTTCCGCGCAGCGATGCACTGAGCTTGTCGTTCGCGGAGCGTCTCGAAGAGAAGTGTTGAAACTCAGTACAAGTGCCCAAAGCCCTTTTTGTGAAAAATCATGAACAATTGGTTATCTACCAGATCGTATTCCTCTTACTCCCTATTAGGAGCAGCTACTGATAGTAACTCTATCTTTCCTCCTATCATTATACCTACTAAACTTCCTGTAGGTAATATTCCTAATGTCTCTCCGATTCTGATCGTCCAATCTTCGCCGTTATCAATTTAAAAGTTATGAAAGGTAGGGATTGGCTGCTAACGGGGGATGGTCAGTATCAAGCTTGTAAATCTGTAAGAGCCTGGGATTTATTGAGAGAAAATTATCGCCTTTATCGGTTTTTAACTGAGGTGGAAGATGTTCTCAATAGCAGGGATGATGAAGTCAGTTGTCTGCCAGAAATTCGGATGCTCGTAAGGCGCTTGATAGTAAATTCCTACTGGGTACGAAGTCAACGTTTAGAGCCTTCGCCCAAAACGGGAACCTCTGTTTTACTCCTATACGATGAATTGGGTTTTCCCTTGACTGTGCAAACAGTAACATTTGCACCGGGAACCCGATCAAACATTCATAATCATGGGACATGGGGAATAGTCGCGGTGTTAAAAGGTCAGGAAAAAAATACTTTTTGGCGACGCACTAATAGCCCCGAATTTCAGGACAAAATTGAAGCAACGGGAGAGGTAACTCTATCCCCAGGAGACATTATTAGCTTTACTCCCGATGCAATTCACTGTGTAGAAGCAGTGGGTGATGAACCAACTGTGACTTTTAATATCTACGGTGAAACCGATCCGAATGAGAGATTTGAGTTTGACCCGATTAAGTATAGTGCTAAAAACTTTTAGCATCACGCAGTAGGGGTTCACAGGCGTGCATTGGTGTCAACTTAACGCTAAACCCGCTTGGTGACAACGTTTTGCCCTCACGCCCAGCCCCTCTCCCATCCGTGAGAGGGGAGCTAGCCCGGATTTCTCACGCATATTGTAGGCAGAGGAGGAAAAGGAGTGTGGGGAGTGTGGGGAGTGTGGGGGGTAAGACTTCTTCCCCATCCTCCCACACCTTCCACACCCCTTGGATTTCTCACAAGTGAGAAATCCAGGCTAGACATTCAATTCCCCTTCTCCCTTGGGAGAAGGGGTTAGGGGATGAGGGCGTGAGGGATTTGCAAAACGCCTGTCCGATATAGTTTTCGGCTTAAGTTGACACCAATGCACAGCCGTGCGCCCTTACAAACCAATCGTATTCTACTAAGAGGTAGTTAAATGGCAAGAGTAATTTTCTATAGCAAACCAGGCTGTAAAGGTGGTACTAAGCAAAAAGTTTTGCTCACAGCTGCCGGTCATGAAGTGATACCATGCAATCTGCTAACAGAATCTTGGACAGTTGAGCGGTTGCGCTCATTTTTTGGCGATCGCCCCGTAGCCGAATGGTTTAATCCTTCCGCCCCAAAAGTAAAATCTGGTGAGGTGGTTCCTGAAAAAGTGGATGAACAAACCGCTTTGGCGCTGATGCTGAAAGAGCCACTGTTAATTCGCCGTCCTTTGTTAGAAGTAGGCGAACAGCGTGAGGTAGGATTTGATGTCCAAAAGATTGATACTTGGATTGGCTTACAAGCTGTGGATGAATCTTTGCAAGAAATCAGCGACAAGCTTTTGAAGCAAGATTTGCAAAACTGTTCCCACGGTCATGGTCATCATCACCATAATCATTAGGCTGGTTGTAACCATCATGGTGAACAACATCAAAAGCAAGCCAGCTTAAGTTATTAGACTTCTTCTATAAATCAAAAGCCCTCCCCCAAGCTTGGGAGAGGGCTTTTGAAATAGGCTCTAGTCTTTAGCTAACTTGTTGTTGGATGTGTAGTAAACCTTACTACCAGTATCAGGTACAAAATGGCAGCTGACACATGAACGCCATAATGACTTCCAAATAGGTTCTTCCGATTTGTGGAAATACTCACCCATCACTGGTTTTATTGCCTCAGTTGCCTTCAGTAAATTGTAGTGAGGGATGTTAAGGAATATATGGTGAGCAACATGAGTACCAATATCGTGATGGATATGATTAACCAAACCATAATCACGGTCAATACTAGAAATTGCGCCTTTCAAAAAAGTCCAATCTTCTCCACGATACCAGGGAAGTTCTGGCTCAGTGTGGTGCAAGAATGTCACCAAATCTAGCCAAACTATGAACACAAGATAGGGCACAGCATAATATTTCAGCAACCACATCCAACCCCATTGGTAGGTGAGGAAACCGAGCAAGCCTACCATGCCAATCAAAAGTATAGTACTAGTGAGGACATCCCATTTTTCCGATGGTTTGAAAAGCGAACTGCTGGGCATAAAGTGGGAGCCTTCTTTATTAGGAGAACGCTTAAACAGATACACAGGATAAGCCAAGAGAAAAACATAATACCTGCCTATCTTTTGGGCTAAAGGCATCTCCTTATATTGTGATTCCGTCACAGGATACCAGCTTTCATCGTTATCGATATTGCCAGTATTTTTGTGATGGGTTCTATGGCTGATCCGCCAACCATGATAAGGAACAAGTATTGGTGTGTGAGAAAGATGTCCAATCAAATCATTGAGCCATTTATGCTTAGAAAAAGATTGATGTCCGCAGTCATGCCCGACTACAAACAAAGCCCAAAACATCGTTCCTTGCATGAGCCAGAAAATCGGGAAGAAAAGCCAAGAATCCAGGTAATTAGCTACTGCATAAAGCAGACCGATAATTAGGATGTCACGAAAAAAGTAAAAAAGTGATTTTGTTACATTGGGCTGAAAGCATTCAGCGGGGATTGCAGCTTTTAAATCTTGAAGAGTGAAAGGTAATTTAGTGGAATCCTCAGACGTTTCGCAGCCAGGAGGATTGTTGAACGTGATGGTATCTAATTGCACTGGATTCTTTTGTTGGATATAAATCGGAACTTTATTTGAGACAAGATAATCTCACCTCTAGGATGCCCACGAAACTAGCGATCGCTAACACCAAAGAAGATAATTTTTGGCAATTTAGCTAACAATTTTTAGTTAGTAAAAAGTCGCCAAATTCTATTTAAACACAGCATGATAAACGCTCTCGTTGAGTTCAAGAGCGTGAGTGTAGTCACAGTGCTATTTATTGCTCTGTATAATGTTCGTCGAAAGTCTTATAGCCAACATCAGTTGTGTATAGTTGACATTGGTCTGTAATTTGCTTCATTAAAGGCCAAGAAAACTGACACTCATCATGTAGATAAGGCTCCCAATTTTCTTTGATGCTGCTGTAAGCTAGCCGCAAATTATAAGAAGGAATCGCAGTGGAAATATGATGAGGGACATGAACATTGATATCATGGCACAGGATTTCTACCCAACGTGGATAATCACAATGAATAGTTCCAGATAGCTGTGCTAGAGCTTCGTTCCACTTGTTCGCTGTCGCAAAAGGAACATCTGCGGCAGTGTGGTGAACAATAGTAAAAGTACTCATCCAAAAATGGTAAATCATCCAGGGTACTAGCCAAAACTTGACAAAGCCCCAGATACCAGTTGTAGCGATCAGAGCCGGGAAAGCGATCGCTGCAAACACAACTACTACAGCTACAGACAGCTTGATACTCGATTGGTCTTTCGTTTTGAAGTTCCGCCAATCAAAATGCACCACAGCCCAATGTCCAATGGAACCTACCCACCAGAAGCGTTTACGCATGAACAGTTTAAAAGCAGACTGTCGGGTTTTATCCCAATTTTCAAACACTTCTGGTCTAATTGGATGCCAAGCGTTATCCTCATCCAACTTGTTGGTATGAGTATGGTGATAATTATGCTTAATGCGCCAACTATGAAAGGGGTAAATTAACGGCATCATAAAGAAATGCCCTACCAAATCATTTACCCAACGACGTTTGGCAAAAGACCTGTGACCGCAATCATGGCCAATTACAAAAAAACCTGTTAAAGCAGTGCCCGTAAAAATCCAAGCAAGGGGCAAGAGAAACCAAAAAGTGATAATCAGGCTGTAATAGCCCAAGCCGACTGCCAAGACACTCAGTAGGGCTTGTGTCCAAGCTTTGCGACGGTTCTGCTGAAAACATTCGCGTGGCAGGGTTTTAACAATATCTTTGAGCCGAAAGTCGGAATTACTAGGCTCGTCACTTAGTTTCTGGCTATTAATTATTGATGTAGTCATGGACACCTAAAAAACAACAAACTCCTCCACCAAGTCACCAAAAAGTAACTTGCCGTAAAAATTCTTCACATTAGCGCTTCGGATTATAGCAACCTAACCGACACAAGCGCACCCGTAAGTAAATAGCTTTTTGAAAAGTTAGGAGTTAGGAGCGATCAATTAAAAACGTTACACATCCTAACTCCTGTACAGACGCGATTAATGAGCCAGCGCGTTGCGGTGAATCCAGCGCTGTAGGCGGGTTTCCCGCCGTAGGTGACTGGTGTTAGCGTAGCGGTAGCGACGTTAGGAGCGTCACCCGAAGGGGGGTTTCCCCCGTTGTAGCGACTGGCGTCGCGTCTCTCCTAACTAACTTTCGTTGGGGCCAACTTCACATTAGTAGCCAGACCAACTGCTTGTAGCAATTGAACTGTCATCCAGGTTAAATCGATTTCCCACCATTCCAGCCCATGACGAGCTGAGTATTGAAAGGCATGATGGTTATTGTGCCAGCCTTCACCGAAAACTAGTACAGCTACCCACCAGCAATTAGTCGAGCGATCGCCAGAATCATAGCTCCGATAGCCAAATTTATGAGTCGCGCTGTTCACCAACCAAGTGCAGTGGTAAACCCAGACAATGCGAACAAAAATTCCCCAGATGACGAATGACCAGCCACCTAGAAGCAAAAGCAATACACCCAGAGCAACCTGGATTAAAATGAAATATTTTTCTAAAAACTGATACACTGGGTCTTCGGCAATGTCTTTGGTGAAACGAGGAACATCAGCGTGAGCGGGACAGTAGTGAATCAGCCAATCCATGTGGCTCCACCAGAAGCCTTTATTAGAATCATGCGGATCGGCATCAGTATCTGAGTTTAAATGATGAATGCGGTGTGTCCCAATCCACTCAATTGGGCCTCCTTGACAGGAGAGTGTCCCGAAGAAAACCAGGAGATACTCCAGCCACTTGGGAGTTTGAAAACTGCGGTGAGTAACAAGACGGTGAAATCCGAGAGTAACTCCTAAACCACCTGTTACCCAGTACAGCAAGAAACCCACACCAACTGCCGTCCAGCTAAAGTTACCAGGAACAAAGGCAAATAAAGCGCCGATATGCAGTCCAATGAAAAACAGGGTATTAACCCAGTTAACTTGAGGTTTGGTTGAAGTAGCAATTGTCATGCAGTAACCTGAATTTGAATTTTCCAGCCTAGTCTGCGCGATCTAAAAATCCGCATATCTATAAATTTAATTTTTTTGAACGAGGAACTGATGAACAGCTTAGAACAGCTGCGGCAAGCAGAACAGGCACTATTAGAAATTTTTTCTGGAATTGACACTCAGGTCAAGCATAATCTAAAACGAGTGCTGGATGCTTTTCGTAATCACCGTGTAGGGGCACACCACTTTGCTGGTGTAAGTGGCTATGGTCATGATGATTTAGGACGAGAAACTTTAGATAAAGTTTTTGCCGAAGTTATGGGTGCTGAAGCTGCGGCTGTACGAGTGCAGTTCGTTTCGGGAACTCATGCGATCGCCTGTGCTTTGTTTGGTGTTCTCCGTCCTGGAGATGAAATGTTAGCAGTGGTCGGTTCTCCCTACGATACGCTTGAAGAAGTCATTGGTTTACGGGGTCAAGGTCAAGGCTCTCTTATCGAGTTTGGCATAAATTACCGTCAATTGGAGCTAACCCCAGGAGGAACTATAGATTGGCAAGCTTTAACTACTAGTGTGGCTGAAAACACTCGTTTAGTCTTAATTCAGCGCTCTTGTGGCTATTCTTGGCGTCCTAGTTTATCAATTACTGATATTGAAAAAATCGTCCACTTAGTCAAACAGCAAAATCCGAACACCGTTTGCTTTGTGGATAACTGCTATGGCGAATTTATTGAAACCAGGGAACCCACAGCCGTAGGTGCCGATTTAATGGCGGGGTCATTGATTAAAAATCCTGGTGGCACCATTGTCAGCGCTGGTGGTTATGTCGCCGGTCGTGCCGACTTAGTGGAAGCATCCGCCTGTCGCCTCACTGCTCCCGGTATTGGTAGTTATGGCGGTGCTACTTTTGACCAAAATCGCCTGCTGTTCCAAGGCTTATTTCTCGCGCCGCAGATGGTAGGAGAGGCGATGAAAGGGACTTATCTTACTGGTTATGTATTTGATAAACTGGGTTATCCAGTAAATCCCGCACCTCTTGCTCCCCGTGGGGATGTAATTCAGGCAATTAAACTCGGTTCTGCCGAAAAGCTAATTGCTTTCTGTAAAGCGATACAACAGCATTCTCCCATCGGTTCCTACTTAGATCCTATTCCAGATGATATGCCGGGGTATGAGAGCCAGGTGGTCATGGCTGGGGGGACATTTATTGAAGGGAGTACTTTGGAATTATCAGCAGATGGGCCTTTGCGTGAACCGTATGTGGTTTATTGCCAGGGTGGGACTCATTGGACTCATGTAGCGATCGCCCTCGAAGCTGCGATCGATGCAGTTGGCACTATCGATAGACAGAAAAAGGGAGAGTAATGAGCGATCGCCACACCACAACTGCTGCACGTCTCAATGTCTACACCCAAGGTCAAGGATTCCCAATTTTGGGCTTACACGGTCATCCTGGTACTGGTCGTAGTCTTTCTGTCTTTACCAATCATTTATCAAAACGCTACAAAACTTTTGCCCCTGATTTACGTGGATACGGCAAAAGCCGCTACAACGGCAATTTTGAGATGAATGACCATTTGACTGATTTAGAAGCGCTTCTAGACCGTTTGCAGATTGAAAAGTGCTTAGTATTAGGATGGTCACTGGGCGGCATCCTGGCAATGGAGATGGCATTACGTTTGCCAGAACGCGTTACTGGGCTGATTTTAGTGGCGACAGCTGCAAAACCCCGTGGCAGTCATCCTCCTATCACTTGGCAGGATAATTTATATACTGGCATTGCTGCGCTATTGAACTATATAAAACCGAGTTGGCAATGGAATATTGAAACTTTTGGTAAGCGATCGCTTTTTCGCTACTTAATCCAACAACATACATCTATTACTTACAATTACATTGCCAAAGAAGCAGTACCAGCTTATTTGCAAACTTCTCCTGCTGCTACTCGCGCCCTCTATAGTGCAATTCAATCAGGATACAATCGGGTGCTAGATTTGCAACAAATACAATGTCCCAGTTTAGTACTTGCTGGCGAACAAGACCGCCACATTACATCTGATTCCAGCTTACAAACTGCTCAACATCTCAACAATTCTCAGTGGCAGTGCTATCCCAACACCGCCCATCTTTTTCCGTGGGAAGTTCCCCAGCAGGTGCTAAATGATATTGACCATTGGCTTGAAGTTCATCCCCAGGTAATTGGTAGTCAATAGTCTAAATATTTAATATTAAAAACAATATTTAAAAAAATTTTGACTATTGACGAAGAAGAAAAGGAAAGATGTGGTGACGCAATGAATGAAAAAGACGCAATAACCCCCGGTAAAAGGATTTTCTATGTCTTTATGTCTTTACGTCTTTGCATCAGACCATCCTTTTCATTCTCAGGCCTAACTTAAATTTGACCGCCAAAGGCAGGCTGTACTTTGCGGTCAAATCTTTCCCCCAAGTCGTCAGCAATTGTTAAGTTACTAGGTTTGCAACGCTTGACATTCACAATAATTCCCTGCGCTCCTTCAAGTTCCAAATCTTCTATGTATCCTTTGCTTGCTAATGTTGCATCAGAAGAACTTAGAAATGGCCCGAAGTAATACGTGCAACGGGGATTCTGCGTCACAATTTCTACCCACCAAGCCAAGCCGATGTAGTCGAATGTGTTAATTAACACTTCCTTGAGGTTATGCCAAATGGTTTTCATGGTTTTAGCCGATTTCTAAACGTCTACAGGGTGTTAAACGATATGTTGCTTTATTATCTTTTACATTTCTTTATACTCTGTTACTGTTATTTTTTCAAAGAGAATTTTTGCAATTTATCTAAGTGCAGCGTATTTAGCGATCGCTGACGATAAATCTCATAAAGCGCCATACCCGCTGCTACAGAAGCATTCAGGCTGGGGGTCTTACCCTGTAGAGGAATCGATACTAAAAAATCACAAGAGCGTTGAGTTAACATACCCAGACCTTCACCTTCTGAGCCAATTACCAAAACGATTGGGCCAGTGAAATTGACTGTATGCACAGGTTCGCTGCCACTTGCAGCAGTACCGTAAATCCAAAAGCCAGCTTCTTTTAATTCTTCTAAGGAACGGCTGAGGTTGACAACTCTAGCTACAGCAAAATTTTCTAAAGCGCCTGCTGCCACTTTCATGACAGTGGAAGTGATCCCAGATGCCCTTCTTTGGGGAATTACTAATCCTTGAGCGCCTATTGCTTCGGCAGTGCGAATAATTGCTCCCAAGTTGTGGGGATCGGTAATTCCGTCAGCTACAACAATTACAGCATCAGTTACAGATTTGCATTGCTCAATTAGATCGGGCAATTCGATGTAAGCGTAGGGAGCAATTTGTGCTGCCACACCTTGGTGATTAGCGCCGTTGGTGAGATAGTCTAAACGCTTGGGTTCAACTTCATCAATAACTGTGCCATTTTCCTTTGCTTGCAAGAGAAAATGGTGAAAGCTGGGATCGTACCGCAGACGGGTAGTAATCCATAGACGGTTAAGATTGCGCTGATTTTGCAATGCACTCAATACTGGATGACGACCGTAGATGAGATCGTTATCTTCTTCTGTAGATTGTGTAGATACAGATGGCTGGGAGAAATTATTATTTCTTTGCCGGGAGTTGCCATAACTGGCGTTGCTATCTATTTTCCTGGGGTTGCGATTCGGATTAACAACAGAGATGGTGTTGCCATCTACTTTTCTGGGGTTGCGAGTTGGATTCTCAACAGAGATGGCGTTGCTATCTATTTTCCTGGGGTTGCGATTCGGATTAACAACAGAGATGGTGTTGCCATCTACTTTTCTGGGGTTGCGAGTTGGATTCTCGACAGAGATGGGATTGCTATCTATTTTCCTGGGGTTGCGAGTCGGATTTGCAACAGAGATGGGGTTGCTATCTACTTTTCTGGGATTGCGAGTCGGATTAGTTACAACACGCTTACCTTTAATTTTTACGGGTTGTCTCCGATTGGGTTCGCTAGAAGTTTTGACTTTTCTGGGTTTATCCTGCATTTGAGTTATCGATATAGCGTATGGTTGAATGTTCCGATTACCTCAATTTTTTGAACCTAATCTAGTGTTGTGGCTACTGCGAAATTGAGTTTTCACTCTTTTTCTAGATGAAGTATTTGCAACAGTTCGGTTAGACGTTGGTAATCGGTGATATATAAGTAGCCTATTAAGGTTTCTAGACTAGTTGCCTGTTGATAAATTTCGGGATTAAGTCGCTTAGGGCGTCCTGTTGCGGCGTTTCTACCCCGTCGGACAATTTCTAATTCGGTATCCCTGAGATGAGGAATTAGCGATCGCAAATGTAGCGCTTGTGTTTCTGCTCTTACCTGCTCCACTACCAGACGATGGTAAATTCCTGACCGCTGCAATGGCAGCAGATAGAACATTCTAACATACAACTCATAAATTGCATCCCCCAAATATGCTAAAGCACTAGGAGAAATTTGTTGCACTTGTGAGAGGGAAATCTGTTGGAATGGCCCTGTGGTTGCCAAGAGTGCTTCAGTCCAAGACAAGCTCCGTTTGGGAGTTTCATCTTGTCCATCTAATAGCTCTTCCTCCTGTGACTTCACAAATAAATCATTCCTTGACGGGCTACATTTGGCAGGCATTCTTCGCAAAGACTGATTTTTCTGAAGTATGCCGTGATAGTATACTTAGCATAATCAATACTATCAAAATTACTTCCTAATTTCATCTTTTTGATGGAGAGTTGGCATTTTAAATCACCCTGATGTCAACATCTATAAACCAAATTTCGCCTACTTATTGTGGTCTGCGCCTAAGATAGGGTAAAATTTTGACATCAAATTCACCCTTCTACTTGGTAGCATTGCCATACTTACTGAGTAAACGACAACTTTTAACTATACAGCATCAAGTCAAGTCTATCTATAAACAAATCTGCTGGCTTTGTATTTCTTACAACAAATATCTCAGACTTGATTATTTATCCAATATTGTAGCCAACGATTACATACCCAAGAGTTGGGTGTTTATATCTTTAGTTATTACTCAACTTTAAACATAATAGCTCAACTGGCTTTATGCCTCTCCCACAAGGAGAGAGGTTTTATGCCAGAAGTTTTAAAAATTAAGCTATCCGATATTAAATCTGGATAGCTAAATTTAACTCTCAGATCGAGCAATCAAGACTACTTGACGTTTTCTAGAGCGTCTTCAACTGATTTTTGCAGGGAGAGAAACTTCTCTAGGCGAACAAGCTTGACCGTTTGAGTTACGCGGGCATTTGTAACAATTTGCAAAGTGCCATCAGCAGTTTGAGCTTGCTTGGCTAGCTGCACCAGAGCGCCCAAGCCAGAGCTGTCAACAAAATCAATTTGTGAGAGATCCAAAATAATGTGCTTAGGACCCTCGTCTATCTTGCTGCCAAGTGTCTTGCGAAATGTCGGCTCGGAAAAAGCATCTAACAAACCTGTGAGGCGGAATAGCTGACAGTTATCCCGGACTTCACGAGTGCCCCTCAGGCTAACGGTTAGATTCAGTGGCTCAGCAATAATTCCCTCCTCATGAGTTAAAGTGAACGCTCAAGTATAGATGGTTTTTGAGCAAGTTGTCTACAATCTGTTGAAATAGGGGATTGGGCACAAGAGGCAGAGGGAAGGGTGCAGAGGGGAGGAATTTTCTCCCTGCTTCCTGCTCCCTGCTCCCTGCTTCTTCCCCATTCCCTATTTTTACCTCACCTCTGCCACGGCTTGACGTGCTGTTCGCATGGATTGAACAAATTGCTCAAACAAGTAATCAGCATCGTGTGGGCCAGGACTAGCTTCTGGGTGATACTGTACGGAGAACACAGGTAGAGATTTGTGCCGTACCCCGGCAATGGTGCGATCGTTTAAGTTTAGGTGGCTAATTTCCACAACTGCCGTAGGTAAGGAATCTGGGTCAATAGCAAAACTATGGTTTTGGCTAGTAATTTCTACCCGTTGTTGTAAACCGGCAGGCTGATTCAAACCACGATGACCAAATTTAAGTTTATAAGTTTCTGCCCCTAGTGCATGACCTAAAATTTGGTGTCCCATACAAATACCAAAGATGGGTTTTTCACTTAACAGGAGTGCTTTGGCAGTTGCAATCCCTTCAGTGACGGCAGCAGGGTCGCCAGGGCCATTAGAAAGAAACACACCATCTGGATTGTATTTGAGAATATCCTCTGGTGGTGTATCAGCAGGTACAACAATTACCCGGCAACCATAACTTACTAAGCGACGTAAGATATTGCGTTTAACGCCAAAGTCAAGGGCAACAACGGTAAAGGCTTCTCCAAGATTTTCCCCAGCCTCAGAGTTAAATTCCCAAGCTGGAATTGTGGGATCGGACCATTCATAAGCCGTTGAGGTGGTGACTTCCCGAACCAGATTCAATCCTGCCATGTTGGGTGCTGCCTGTACCTGCTCTAGCAATTCCGCTTCATCAAGAATGGTTGTAGAAATGCCACCGTTCATCGCTCCGAACATCCGAATTTTGCGGGTGAGAGCGCGGGTATCAATGCCGTAAATCCCTGGTATTTGGTTTTGTTTGAGGTAATCAGGTAAAGTTTGTGTCGATCGCCAGTTACTTGGACGGTGACAAATATTGCGGGCGATCGCACCCCGCACTTGGGGGCCATCTGATTCTTCATCTTCCAGATTTACGCCAGTATTCCCCAATTCAGGATAGGTAAAAATCACAATCTGACCGCGGTAACTAGGATCGGTCAGGACTTCTTGATAGCCGGTCATGCCAGTGTTGAACACTACTTCTCCGATCGCGGTTCCCGTCGCACCAAAAGACCAACCGCGATAAGTGGTTCCATCTGCTAGGACAAGTAAAGCTGGTATTGAGTCAGTCAGGGGCATAGGTGATAGGATTGGGGATTGGGCATGGGGCATTGAAAAGAGGCAGAGGGGCGGGGTGCGAGGGGCAGAGGGGAAAACTCTTCTCCCTGCTCCCTGCTCCCTGCTCCCTATTCCCCACTCCCTATTCCTTAATACTGCGATTGTTAATTATCCCATGAGTTGAGCAATTGGGAGTTTTTAAGATAGTTAATTAAAATTAAAAGGGAATTAAAGTAGCGGGAGTGGATTTGGCAAAGCTTGGGCAGTTAAAATTAATTATGCTTCAGTCTTTTTTATCCCGTGCAACCCTAATTTTTGTATCAAGCGCTCTAGCGGTTTTGTGCGTTGCCTGTAGTGAAGACAAACAAAACACTGCGATTGTTGGCAATGAGCAACCAACACCAGTTGGGGATCTTGCATCAAGAAAGCCTACCGTTGAACCAGTAAGACCAGCAGCTAGCCCAGAAGCGCAGCCGCTAGATCCGTTTGAAAGTGAACCAAGTCTTTTTGAGATCGGACGAGACAAAGCTGTTGGCGCTTGGAGTATCAGCCAATCGGCTCAATCTCCAGATGATTGGAAATTGGTGGCGAGTCAGTATCAGGAGGCGATCGCGCTGATGCGAAAAATACGGCGACAAAGCCCAGAATTTGCGATCGCTCAAACCAAAATTAAGGAATATCGCCGCCAGGTTAAATATGCCCAACAGCAAGCAAATCCTCGCCCAGTTGCAGTTAGAGAACCTCAAAAAATAGTCGTTGTTGTTCCCCAAAGAGAAACCACACCAAAGTTCACTTTACCTCCTATACAAGCAAAACCGTTATCACCAGAGCCAGGTTTGCCTTCATCAGCAGTGGTGATTCCCGATGAAGCAGTATTCACAGCGCCGATAAAAAGGCGAATTGGTGGTACGCCGATTGTGGAAGTCACGTTTAATGGCCAGCAACAATTTGAGATGATTGTGGATACGGGAGCAAGTGGCACTGTAATTACCCAAGATATGGCTAATGCTTTGGGAATCGTGACAGTGGGAAAAGCTAAGGCAAATACCGCGAGTTCCAGAGCGGTAGAATTTCCTGTGGGCTATGTTAATTCGATGGCCGTTGGCGGCGTAATAGTGAATAAAATACCAGTAGCGATCGCAGGTGCAGAACTAGAAACCGGACTTCTAGGACATGACTTTTTTGGCAACTACGATGTCACTATTAAACGTAATGTCGTAGAGTTTCGCCCGCAATTGCGATCGCAAATCAATTCCCCAGAAACTCAACCAACTCCTCCAACTTCGTCCAAGCTGCCCCGCTTTGTAGGATATCCTTAGCGATTTTAATACCTTGGGCGTGATTTAGGAGTGCGATCGTACCCGCGACTTGCAACGCCAACGAAGCATTTAAGGCAACTGCATCTTGTTGTGCCTGAGTTCCCTTACCTTGGAGTACAGCCTTGAGAATCAGTGCATTTTCTTGGACATCTCCACCCCGAAGCATACCTATGGAAGCAGGCGTTAAATCTAAATCTAGGGGATTAATAGTAGTTAACTGTACTTCTCCGTCTGATAAAACCGCCAAGTCAGTTTCATCTCCCAACCCAGCCTCATCAAGTTTTTCTCGCCCGTGCAGCACAATCGCCTTTTCCTTGCCCAAATTCTGTAAAGCTTCAGCAACAGTTGCCAAAAGCTTGGGAGTAAATAAGCCTACTACCTGCCCAGTTGGACGCAAGGGGTTTACTAACGGCCCCAGCAAATTAAAAATTGTTCGCACTTTCAAAGTCCGCCTTAATGACGCAACCGCCTTGAGTGCTGGATGCCAACCAGGGGCAAACAAGAAAGTGATCCCGACTTCTTGTAGTGCTGCTTGTACTTTTTCACTAGAGGCACTCAAGTTTACACCCAAGGCTTCCAATACATCTGCACTTCCTGTGAGACTTGAGGCTGAACGATTGCCGTGTTTGGCGACAGGTATACCAGATGCTGCGGCGACAAATGCAACGGCTGTAGAAATATTAAAGGTTGATGAACCATCTCCACCAGTGCCACAGGTATCTATTACAGTGCTGAGTGATGAGTGGTGAGTGCTGAGTGGGGAACATTGAGATTGTAATACTTCAGCCATGCCGGTCAACTCGTCGGCAGAAATGCCTCTAAAGTTGAGCGCTGTTAAAATAGCCCCTGATAACTCTGGGGGAACCGCTTCACTGAGCCATCCTTGCATCAATTCAGCAGATTGAGTACGGGACAAAGATTGGCCATCTATTAATTGTTGCAGCAGGACATACCAGCTAGCAGAGGATTCTTGAGCAGGGATTGGGGAAGTTACCATAGCTAAGGTTTGTATGTTGTAGCTATATTGAGAGCTATGGGGTTATCCTACCGGAAAATTGGAAGCGATCAAAGTTAGGTTTAAATCTCAAGACTTAATTGCAAAGCTGGATTAGCAAGATCCTGAACTTGTGATTTTTTCTCCAAATCAAGTTTAACTTTGTAGTTTGTAATGAATAACTCTTTTCCTTTAGCCGCACCACTCTGCTTATAGTTATTCATCCCATACTGTAATTCCCACTCTGAGATATTAGCCCATTGAAAGTTGTCTCGAATTTGCGTTGAGTTGTCGTAGGTAATTAGCCAGCGATGATGACATTGTTGTAAAAGGTTAGCAAATCTCTGATGTTCAAAAGAAGTATGCAAGTCACCATCTTTACCGTATAGTTTTGATTTTGTAGCGCTAAAGTATGGTGGATCTAAAAATAAAAATACATCTTCTCCTTCTGATTTTAATAGGTGGCTGTAATCCAAATTAGTGATTTGGACATTTTCTGATAGGATATTTTCTAATTTTTCTAGCCGTTCTATTGAAGAATCAGTAAATCTTTTATGGAAGGCTTGTTCAGAAAAACCGCCTGATTCTACAGTTCCTGAAAAAGTAATTCTATTGAGTACGAAAAACCGAACTGCTCTTTCTAAATCAGATAAATTATTGACATCTACACTAGTTAATTCTGTAAAGAGTAATTTGCCATTTGTATATTTGACTTTAATATGTCGAATTTCTTTAACTAACTGAGTTATATCAGATTGGGCAAACTTCCAGAATAAGAAGAGTTCGCGGTTTAAATCGTTAATCCAAATTTTGATATAAGGAAATTTTTGTCTTAAATAAATAAATACAGAACCACCACCCACAAAAGGTTCTCGATATTCGGAAAAGCTCTCTGGCAAGTATTCAACTATTTGATTTATTGCTTTTGACTTACCACCAGGATATCGGAGAGGACTTTTGATCATAATTCAAAATTATAAGGTTTAAAAATTACTGGATACTTCTATTTTAAGTTTCTGATTATTTTGAGCTTCTAAAGCCAATTTTTTAATAACTGATTTTTGATTTTTATTAAAATTTTTAATATTAACTTCTAAAAAAAGTTCTAGTTCTTCTAGTGATGCATCAGGAAAAACAATAGAACCAACAACGTTGTTACCTGTAAGCTTTAGCTTCGTAACAAATAGTACTGGTTCACCGTTCAATATTAAAGAATCTAAATTAGAAAATAAAATTAGCTTAAATAAACCATCTTGAATATCAGGGAGCTTTGGCAAAGATGCTGTTGAAGTATTTTTTGACTCTTGTATAATATACATGTTGTTCTCGAAGATTATCTCATCAGGAGTCAAATAGTAAATTCCGCCAAGATAGTTTTCAATACTAAAAGTTGCTTTTAATCCATCTACTAAATATTCTAGTTTATGAGAAGTCAGCGCTTCTCTCTTACTAGCACTCTGAGAACCTTTAAGAGAAATATTCTTAAATTCCTCAAACTCTTCTCTGATTTTATGTAAATATTTATCTGCTCCTTCTCGTAAGTGAATTATTACTCCAGTTTGATGAAAAATAGAATCATAAGAATCTAGAGCTTTTTCAAAAGTTTGCGTAAATCTTTCTTCAAATAGATTCTTATTCCAATGAAGTGCGCTTTGGCGATATGCTAATATCTCACTGATTTGAAATTTAACAAAATCATTAGCAAATTTTTGATTACTCAACTTATTCTTATTAACTTGACCTTTTTTAGTACTTTTTTTGCCGTTTCGTAATAAGCAAGTACTATATAGATATTAAGCAAATTCATCCAAGAAATTGTAGAGTATTGGATTTTATCTATATCGCCATCTTTGCCCTCATCTTTAATCACCGGGATTATAGTTATAACTTTCGAGGAATTATATGTATTATAAATTCTGGCAAATGGATAACTTCTGGTTCTCTTAGGTGATACCCATTTTGAATAAGCAATTTCAGTTGTAGGTGACTGGATTAATCCATAACCCCTTTCTTTATTGACATCAAATACATCTAAATTAATCCTACTTAAATTATCATCCAAGTAAGTTTTATAGGTTACTCCTTTGATAAATCCTGTAAAATGGAGAACTTCTGCCATATATTCAAATTTTATTAATATTTCTCTTTGCCATAGTTTAGTTCAGCATTGGCTATTAAAGCATAGAAATGACCAAGCAAGAGTTAATTTTCTTCTGAAATGGCTACAATTTTCTGAAGTAATTGGCTGTTGGAGTGTAGCTTTCCCTCGTAGGCGATCGCAAACCTACTATCATAAAACTACGTACCCGTAATACCTTCACTGAATTTTATATCGAGTTTATGTTGCAATTTCGTAAAAGTCTGTTACATTACTTTACAGGCAGTTATAACTGTTACAACATAAAAGCTCGGAGTATTATTTATGGCAGACGTTAAGAAGACTACGCCTTCGGTTTCAGAAGATCCTAATGCTTTGCGCTGGGGCTTCACTCCTCAGAGCGAAAACTGGAACGGTCGTTTTGCAATGATTGGCTTTTTATCTGCTGTTGCACTTGAAGTGTTTTCTGGTCAAGGGATTTTACACTTCTGGGGCATCCTTTAGATTTAAACGTTTTTACCTTCATTAGATTATGAGGCAAGGCGGGGATTAGTAAAATTGTCTGCCTTGCCTCGTAATCTCAAGAATTAGAAAAGTTGCTAGCAACTAGCGTGATGAGCGAAATATTACACGCCCTGGAGATTCTTCTTGATTAATTCGCGCATATACCCGAAGAGAAGTTAAGACTTCGCCAGGAATACCACCACAGTCTAGTTGTAAATCATCCTTGGATAAAGCACAGATATCTGCATAAAGTCCCGATAATTGGCGAATTCGCACTTCATTACCTGCATTAATAGCTTCATCAGCGACTTTCTTCAGGAAGCGCCGTGATTCGTGTTGCAGCTTTCCCCACCAAGAATAGCGTTCAGCTGGTGGTACGAATACTAGGGAATGTATCGCTTCGTCCATGTCAATCCAGGCACGGAGAATTGATAGGGGATCGGTGTTTTTCTCTGCTTTTTGGGTGCGTTGGAAGCGATCGCTTAAAGCATCAATATATTGATCGCGCTGTTCTGGTTTAGAGTGTAAGGAAACGACATCGAAGCTAAAAACGCTCTTTAAAGCATGATGTAAATCTGGGTCTATTTCGATAAAATTCATATATAAAAATAGGAATGCCGCTGGTAAATCGGATGCATTCCCTTGGGTAGCTAGTGGATTTGAAAGTGCTTGTTGATATAAGCACAATCCTTGAGTTTGAACAGTACCACTAAGTCCAGGGTAGATAATTTCGTCGCGGATAAAGGGAAGTTGATAAAGGTTAGAATTATCTGCGATCGCCCCAACTTGTTCAGCCAAATCTAAGGTGCGCGATCGCCAAGATGCAGCTAAATCCTCTGGGACTCGCAGCAGTTTGCGTTGAATCTCATTCCACAAATCAGAGTCCGTTGTGCTTTGCAGTTGGGAATTACCCAGATAATAATTAAGTTCTGAGTCAGAATTAAAAGCTTCCCGCAGGTGAATTAGCTTTAACTCTTCTGGCGCATCTTCCCAACCAATATTTTGCTGTGGGAGTTCAGGTTGCAACAGACTATGAAGTTCTTGCAGCACCTCATCGCATATTTTAGATCCTGGATCTAGTGGTAATTCTGTGCGAGCCTGATTTAAAGTAGCCTCTAGTCCATACAAACTAAACCGCAGTAACTGGGCTAACTCTGAGTTTTCTATCTCTAATAATTGACGCAAGTGCTGCATGAATCTCACCTCCAAAGCGAATAAAACTTGGCAAACCTCTGCTCCCCTTTGTGTTTACTCCGCGCCCCTACCCTGCGGGAAGGCGAAGCGCCTATGCGTTTAAAAATATTAATTTTTTTCAACGCAGAGGAACGCAAAGTTTCGCGCAGAGGAACGCAGAGGTTTAATGTATGCCGCAAAATGGATCGCGTTCTTTATCAACTTCATTAGGTTGCAATTCTAATTCAGCACGATAAACACATCCTTCTTCTTTCAGGCATTCTTGATTTTGTGATGTCCAGTAAGGTACTTCACCGGCGTGCATTCTTAGAATACCTCGATCGTCGAGAGTTACACGATATTGGCAAGGGTAATCTGTGGTTATATCTGGTTTACTGAGTGCGCCAATTCGTATCCATTTTTTACTGTTGGTTTCGGCATCTGTTTGATAAACATAGAAGGTGTGCTGTCCAGTTTGTGGGAATGGAGGTAAGGGATTACTAATTAACCCAATTCCTGGTTGCGTCACTCCATCGCGCAAATAATGAAATTTGTGAAACGTTTTACTACCATCATTTCCAACTTCAAATACAAGATGATAGGCATCTGGTTGATCGACAGTTGCTGACTCAATAACATTGACGGCAATATCACCATCATTTAAGTCTTTATTGAAGCCTTCTACAGCAATATTCCAGTTTAATTTGCCATCAGCAAATAGCCCTGATGTTTCTGAAACTACCGATTCTAAATCAATGCCAGAAATATCAATTAAATAATGGGGATTTCCTTGACAAAGCAATACGTTAAATTCGAGGGTTTGGTCAATTTCAAACTGGACTTTGATTTTTTTCAGAAACTCTGTTTCTTGCATCTCCAGTTGATTCATGAGGTTTTTGCCGTCAAAGCTTCCCCATAGTCGTAAATCTCCCTCTTCGTAATCTTGACGGTAGATAATATTAGTTAATTGTATGCCTTGCCAATGAGTACGAACTTTCGCGACAGTTTCCCAAGGTGCGAGTTGATAGAGTTCTTGTCCAGCTTTGAATATAGTTAGTAAATCGTTGCTTTGGGTTTTGCGTTTGAAGTTGCAGGGTAAATAATAAAATAGGTTTTTAACATCAATTTCTAGCTGGTTGGCTCCCTTACGCAGCAAGCTTTTAGACTCTTCTGGATCGAATCTCAATCTTCGTAACTTTTCGGCATAGCAAGCACCGGCGGAGGTGGCTAGCTTGGTAAATTCCAACACAAAAGTGATCCGTTCTGGATTCCAGACAAAATATGGAGATTTACTAAATTCTTGATAAATTTGGCGCTGTACTATGTCTAAATTACAAGTTTTTCCAGACAAAATTAACCAATCAACTTTTTGGGAATTCCAAGAATCTTTGGTGAGATCGTCAGGACGCAAACGACTTTCCATTAATCCTTTGGCAATTCCGATCGCTTCTTTAATTCCCGAAGCGGCGGCTCGTTCAAATTGCTGATTATCTAAGGTAACGCAGATGTTATTTGGATCTGTGACTTGCAATTTAATGGCGCTTTGAGTGAGCAATTCGGAAATTTGCTGCTCAGAAAGTGTGAAAGTTAATAGAGAATTCTCTGTTGGTGGCTTTTCCCCAAGTTTAAGTTTGGCGGCTTCTGCATAATCCCAGAGAATATAAAAAGATTGCAGACGTTGAGGTGCTTGTTGCCAACGAGTGGGTAATACTTTTTCAGATGTATCTAGGGCATCTTTGTAAGCAATATCGCCTTCTGGATTTTCTCTATCCAGACATTTTAAAAGACTGCCAGTTTTGAATTTGCCTTGTTCTAAGAAGCGCTCGTTTAACTCGGAGTTAATTAAATCTTCTAGCTTTTCATTTTCTAGATCGCCTGTTGTGACTGCTGTCAATAAAAAGTCTGCGATCGCAACTTTTAATAATCTAAAAATTCGCAGTGTAATTAACTCACCACCTAGCTGTAAATGACCAGATGAACCTAATAGTTTGGGAGTCAGTTTATAGTAACGTCCTCCTAAACCCCGGTCTTCATAATCGGCAAAATTAGGAGTTTTATCTTCTAAAGTCAGTTCAATTAAAGCTAAATCTGTAGTTCCGCCGCCGATATCCAAGACGAGGACATTTTGTGACCATTTGTTTCCTGCTTGACGGCAACGGGTTTTGAATGACTCGATCCCAATGTTGAGATTACCGCCAAATTCTCGCCATAAAAAGAATATCGCCACAGAAACGGCTTCATCATAAGCAGTTTGTACATCATCGATCCCCAATTGCTCAACTAGTTCTCTAACTTCTTTACGAACAACTGGTGGGGCGACCGTGGGATAGGTGACAACTGCTGTTAAAAAATCTCCTTCAGAAAATCTGCGTCGTGCGTGTTGGCGGTAGTCTTCAGTTAACTCGATTAAATGCGCCCAAGCAGATTGAATCAGTTGGTTGGCGCTAATTGTTTCTTCTTCACCATCTAAAATAACTGAAAACGATCGCTCCTGTCCAAAATAGCGTTTGGGTGAATGGTGAAACCTGCTGATAATTTCCTTTAAAGAACCGCTTGTACCTTGAGCGATCGCTTTTTTTCGGTTATCTCTAGCTTCCCTTCCCATCCGCAGTTTTAAATCCCCTAAGTGCGAAATTTCCGACTCGCTGGGAATTTCCGTATCGCGGCGATCGATATCTAGCACAACTGGGATCAAATTTTGCGACTCTAGGGTAGGAACGCGGAACACCTCATGATAGATTTGGTAAAGTTTTTTGCTGACAGCACGGCGGAATCTCTCGCTGTTTCCTAAAGAAAGTTCAATTTGGCGAATTGCTTCCAAAAATCGCTCTTTATTATCACTTTCAAATACTTCACTCAATCTGCTGGGTTCTATCTCCAAATTTTTGCTAATCTCTGTGATAAACTTTGCCCAATCATCAGCGCTGACATCCGGTAAAGCTACGGAGGCGGGAGAACTTAGCCATTGCGATAAGCGATCGCGCAACCGAATTTCTTGTTCTTTGGGGAGAATTTCTGCGATCGGCACTTCAATTGGATCGAAAAGTGTAACTGTCGAATTTGATGTACCAAAATCTAAAGCAAACCATCCCGGAAATCTTTTTTGTTGTTTCTCGCTTGGTTCGCGATCGCTATATTTGTTGAGTTGAAAAGGGTTCATTATATTATCGCTTTCTGTTGTTTATTTTATAGCTGGCTAAAAACTGTAATCTTTTATCATAAAATTACAAATTTAGAGAATCCTTGTGGTAAAAACTTTTAATTTTTGGTCTTGTACCACAGATTTTATTTAGCACTGGCTTTTTATTTAGCACGATATCTACGCCTACGCTTTTATATGAAGGACGTAGGCGTAGCTCAAATTAGGCATTGCTATGAAAATTACGGTAGTTACTAAGTTGATGTTGAAGACTCTTGCTCAGTTGCAAGTCTTACTTGTTCGATAGTTAAATCAAGTAACTGGGAAACCTCTTCCATCGACATACCACGAGCTAAGAACCGAGGTACAAGTTCAAGTTTTAGTTCTTCTCGTCCTTCTTCTCGTCCCTCTTCTCGTCCCTCTTGTTTAGCATCTTGATAAACCCTAGTTTCTTCTAACTTAACTCCTAACATTGCTTCTACCTCTTCACGACTTAAGTTTGCGAATTTATAAACTGCAATTGTTGTGATTACATCTATTATCTCCTTCTTAGCTAAGACAGTTATCTGCTCTTGTTGCACCCGCTCAATTAAACGTTTCGCTTCCCGAACCATTTGAGTATCTGAGGCAATAGTCAACAGCATCAAACTGATACCTACTTTGTACTCATCAGGACTACCTAACTCATCTAAATAAATTCGTTGTACTTGAGAACTGTTCAGTAACGATCTGTGTATAGTGATGTTTTCCGGTTCCAAGCTGCGAGACTGTAAAATAATTACCCCGTACCAGTCATCGTAAAGCGACGGGTTACGATACATATACAGCATGGATTCTGAGAAAAAGCGATGGTACAGTAACTCATCCTTTTGGAATTGTACCTCAGCAAAAAAGATCGTCTGAGAGGTTGCATCCGGTGGAGGTAAAAATACCCCATCAATCCGAAATGTTGGTTCTTTAACTTCAACTGATTCAAAGCGATAGCTAGCAGCTTTGGCTGGTGGCTGTTCTACTAACTCAAAAAACAATCCTGGGACACGCTTAAAAATTGTATAAAAAATTGCATCACGTCTCACAAATATATCCTCATATCTTGACGCGATCGCGTCATCTCAAATCCAAATCGTCTGAGGGAGAAACAGCCGCCATTTCAGAAATAATCTGCAACCAAGTAGGAATTTGGATCTCAGATGGCAATTCTCCAGCCGCCAAATATCTTAGCAAAGTTTCTTTTTTTGAAAGGTTTTGCAGACTAGGAATAATTTGATCCAAAATACCTTCTAGTTCGGAATTAATTTGCTGATTAACTTCACTAACATACTGCACAAGATGAAGACTGGCACTAGCAGTAATTTCATCTCGCAGTCGCAGTACTAAAAGTTGGTGATTGCTCGATCTGGGTAAGCCTTGGCTTTTCTCTGGTGCCCAATCAAATATTTGACCGACGTTGTGTTTATCGTCTTGACGTGCTAAGGGAAAGATAATTTCGGGTGCAACGGTTTTGTCTTTACTACTGATTTCAGCGATAATTGCTTCTTTCCATTCGTTAGGGTCGCATCCTAGTAATAATTTGTAAAAGAGATCGGCATCTTCAAAACCAAATTTTTCTTCGATTTCTTGTTCCATTTCTGGGTGGAAAAATGCCTGCAATTGTTCGCGTTCTGGGGCTATATAATTTGATAATTGGCTCAACAAATCTACTACGGCTTGCTGGATGCGATCGCGGGCAAAATCTTCTACTTCTTTAACGGTTTTCTCAAATACTGGATAAAAATCATCACTCTTAGTTGGAAGGGAAGTATTTACGCGGTTTCCCCGATCGAATAATTTCCCTGCTGCACCTTTAGATTCTGCCAGAGCGATCGCTCCATTATTGGCTTTGTTGAAGAGTAAAGTCCACTGGTTCCAATTGAGAATTCTAAAGGTAAGTTCGTCTTTTACTACATCGCTGACAACAACACCGCGCCGATCTTTGAGTGGTTCTTTGCCGATATCTTTTTGAAAATTTCTGTAGATTTTATCTAAGCTTTCGACTACAAAGCGCAACTCGATAAAAGCGGGACTATCGCCTGTGGGGATGCCTTGCTCGTGAATTTCATCTATGATGTCTTTCAAGTGATCTTGTTGCTGACTAACCACATCAGCAGCTCTTCGGGTATCTTCATGCAGTTGCTTCAGACCATGAGTAGCTACGTGAGTTTGAATTAATTCCCGCAGCTTACTAAGTCCGCCATCTTGACTAAAATAACCCAACTGTTTGCCCAAATAGCTACGGGTGTTAGATTCTATCAGGCGTTCACTTAATAGCTCCCATTTCTGTTGTAGCCGTTTAGACCTGTCTAGGTAATCAGGATAGTCTAGGTTAGCTAAAAACTCTGTTGAGCCTGCTTTGACTGTACTAGAACGTTTTGCTAATTCAGCTAATCCCAATAGTGGCGACAGTAAAACGATGCGGTCTTTTTGGGTTGTAAATGCTGCTGCACCGTCAATGGTAGTTTGCAGAACTTTGAGTTTTTGGAGAACCGTTTCCTCTTCTAAATGGCTATCTTCAATCAGATGGTCAAGTTCTCTTTCGCCACCCTCGCTGTCTAGAGGTAGTTGATCGAAACGACCCACACCGACGAGAATCAAATCTTTCAGGTCTTGTCCCGGTCGCTGCTGCTGCATCATCGTGAAGATTTTATTGGCGCGATCGCTTCCAGGAGATTTACCATTTAGCAATACCAAAATTGTCTGTACTTCTGCCAATTCCCGCAATGACAAAAAGGTATCCCTAGCCCCCGAATTAGCAGCCCCCAATCCTGGAAAGTCAATGAGAATAAATTTAGCTGCATCTGCAAAATCCCAAATTTCCCGTGAGATTTTCACATCGATATCGACGCGGCGGATGAGTGGGAAACTGTTTTGCAATAACTTTGTTGGTAGCCTCTGGGGTGGACTCGGTAATCGGATATGCGCTGGGGGTAGATCCTCAAATTTCAGAGTTTGGATTGCCATTGGCTGCTCGACTAGCTGTAGCCCCTCGCGGGCAGTCACCGCATCAATTTGGTAGTGCCCACCACACATAACCTCCCCATAAGCTTGATAAGCCCGCAGGAATAGTACCAACTCCCGGAGTAAATAACGCAGCTCTAAATTGTTACTACTATTCCATGCTTCTTCACACCAGCCAATAATATCTGTGCCAGAGTTGAGTTTTGATACTGGTATCGGAGGAAGCCCTGCTGCTGTTGTTCGTCTATTGGCTTCCCCTAGCATGAAGCGTAGACACTCGTGTACGCCCTCATGAGAAAGATATTCTACCGTAAAGTTACTTAATTGCGTCGTTGCAAAATCGTCTTGCGGAATAATATGTATGGCGGTAACATTACCTGTAGTGGGGTTTTCACTGACTGGCAAAGCATCTGCATATCCAATTAGACTGCCTAAAAGTAAGGTTTTTCCACTACTAAATTCCCCCATTACACCAATTTTGACAGGCGAAGTTGCCAGGTCTACAGTTTTCTGGGCAGCCGATCGCAAACGAAGAAGACAGTCATCAAGACTAGCTGGAACCCAATCTTCTTGTTTAGAAGGGTACTGGGGCACAGAATCTATCTTTCGGAGGATGAATTCGCCGTACTCCTTAAAACGGCCCAGTTTATCTGGTTCCATAAAGTAGTTTCCGCCTAACATTAATTTCTGTGAGCTTTATAACATATAAAATGCAATTACCAGCCATTGTTGCAAGGTGTTGAGATCGCATTTAGCATTTCTCTCATTTAATTTGCGATTTTGCTATAGCAATCCTAAATCATTCGTGAGATTTGTTCTCTTTTTCTTAGCGTACTTCTCTACAAGATAGTGTGCGTAACTCTACGAGTAAGCAAGCTACATGTAGTATCTCGTAGATAGATGGTTCGTCATCACTTAGATTTATCGTCACTCAGATAAGATTGCTATATAAGGCATTTTGACTAGTCAAGACTATTTTGAAAAATTGGGTTTTGTTGGGAATAATAAAAAAGAATACATTCATCATTATCTAAAATTACAAATAAATAAAGTTGATTTTTATACCATTAATCAGATAATGACTGCTTAATACAGATGTGGCTCCCAAACTCTTTTATACCCCCCTGATTTTAAGCAAGATAGATCCATCAGCCAGATTTTAATTCATGCTGAATTCTTCTTGATAAAAAATCAATATTTATTTTGGATAGAATTCTTGATTATTGTGAATTTCTTATAAAGATGTAAATGCCTTACAGAGAATCATATAGTTTCCGTAAAGCTAAATCAGGTTTTTGAGGAATGCAATTACATAGCTAAGATGAATTTATCAGTTATTTTAAAAATAAACAAAGTCAAATAATCTCCTTGATATATAGATAGTTTAAATTTCACCAAAAATGCTCAAGTTAATCTTAATGATAACTTCAGCATTTTTTCAATTTATTTACAGTAAAACAGGATTTTCTGGACATATAAAAATAAATAAAGTATTAAGATTGTTATAAGGTTGGCATAAACAAGATTATATCCATGTATTAAGAAGTCGCATTTTCAGCATATTACCTTAATAATTTAGGCAGAGCAGGCAGGCAAAAGTGTTTTCTAAAAAGGTGCAGAGCTACGTTAAACAAATCATAGTTGAAGAGGAAGAAATACAACAGGATGAAAAAGTATTCTGCCAGCAGGCGGATATTGCTCCTCTGATGATTTGGATGTCTGGATGCAATGCACTTTATTGTTACTTCAATTCTAATTGGCTGAAATTTACTGGAACACATCTCACAAAAGCCGCGTCTGCATCTGCGCTAGAAGAGGAAATAGGCAATATTTGGACTGGCAGCGTCCATCCAGAAGATAGACAGCGATGCGAAGATATATACCTGAGAGCATTTGCGACGTATGATTCCTTCCAGAGGCAATATCGCCTGCGTCGAACTGATGGCGAATATCGCTGGATTTTAGATACAGCCGCGCCACGATTTGCGGCAGATGGTAGCTTTGTTGGTTACATCGGTTATTGTATCGATCTAACAGGAGTGCCGATAGGGATCGGTCAACCTTCCTTAACAGAAAGCTGCTCGCCATCGACACATTCCTCTGGTCGCCTACGTAAAATTACAGATAGAGAACGGGCAACAGAATTAGCAAAAGCATTAGAGCAACTGCAAGCTGAAATTAGCAAACGCCAAGCAGTTGAGGCACAATTACGCCAAAAAACATCAGAATTTGCCGCGATTTTGCAAGTACTTCCTGATTCATACTTTCGTCTTGATGCTGATGGAAGTATTCTGGATTACAAGCAAGGGTTGATAGAGAGTCTGTATATTCTACCAGAAGATTGTCAGGGCAAGAGTTTGCGAGAATGCTTACCGACTGCTGTGGGCGATCGCTTCCATCAAGCAATAAATCAAGTACTTGAAACTCAATATGAAGTCAGTTTTGAATATACATTACCGTTACCGGAAGAAAATAATAATTTTGAAGCTAGATTATTACCATTACCAGACCGACAAATTATAGTTCTGATCCGCGACACCAGCGACAACATCCAAGCAGCCTTAATAGAAAGTAATGCCAAGTTCCGCAGCATTGTAGAAAATGCCAACAACGTTATTTTTGCGTTGACACTTGAAGGAATATTTTCCTACGTTTCTCCTAACTGGACTGAGATTTTTGGGCATGAGGTTGCAGAGGTTGAAGGCAAATCTTTTATTCCCTTTATACATCCTGACGATGTGCATATCTGTGTCGATTATTTTCAAAGAATTTTGACAACAGGCGAAAAACAAAAAGCAATTGAATATCGAGTCCAACACAAAAATGGTAGTTGGCGATGGCATACAAGCAACTCATCTGCTATTAAAGACGCTAATGGTAATATTTTGTACTTCGTTGGTATTTGTCATGACACCACTGACCGTAAAGAAGCAGAAATAGCACTTAGAGAAAGCGCCCAACGAGAAGCACTCCTCAATCGTCTTTCTAATCAGATTCGAGCTTCTTTGGATCTCAATCACATTGTGGAAACCGCAGTACAGGAGATTCATAACTTATTCGAGATCGATCGCTGCGTCTTCTTTTGGTATCGGCGAGATGCTGATGTACCATACTGGGAAAAAGTCTATGAGGTGAAAAATTCCTTTTTACCCTGTCTGCTTAACGACCAAGAAGCAACTAATGGAGAAATCGAACTAATCGCAGCCAAAACCTTGAACGGAGAAATCATCTGCATTGATGATACTGAGACTATGGGCGATTCCATAGCACAGCAGTTTTTGCAGGATTTTGGTTTCACTGCCTTTATGTCGCTACCCGTACACACCCAATCTGGCGAAATTGGTGCATTTAGCTGTGGTTATTCTAGTGGCTTTCGCCCTTGGCTGAACAACGAAGTAGAATTACTACAAGCAGTTACAGTTCAACTAGCGATCGCCATTGACCAAGCTAAACTTTACACCCAAAGTCGCATTACCGCCCAAACTGCCCAAGACAAAGCCCAGCAACTAGAAGCAGCGCTGCTAGAACTTCAACAAACTCAAACGCAACTGATTCAAACTGAAAAAATGTCCAGTTTAGGACAATTGGTTGCAGGTATTGCCCACGAAATCAATAATCCCGTCAATTTCATCTACGGCAATATTAGCCACGCCAGTGAATATACTAAGGATTTGCTGCACTTAGTAGAACTTTATCAACAGAGTTACTGCCCACCAATACCAGAGATCGATCGACAAATAAATAACATTGATTTAGACTTTCTCCGGCAAGATTTACCCAAAATTCTGGAGTCGATGAAGATGGGATCTGAACGCATTCGGCAGATTGTCCTATCTTTACGCAATTTTTCTCGTCTTGATGAAGACGGTACAAAAGCAGTAGATATTCATCAAGGTATGGATAGCACCTTGCTGTTGTTGCAAAATCGCCTCAAAGCCAAACCAGGACATCCCGAAATCCAAGTAATCCGAGACTACGGCAACCTACCACCAGTAGTGTGTCACGCTGGACAGATGAATCAGGTGTTTATGAATCTGTTGACAAATGCGATCGATGCTTTAGAAGAGTCATACTCTACGGGAAAGCAAAGCACCTATGTCAATAGTCATACCCTGCAAAAAGGCGTTCGCGTAGCGTCTCGTAGAGAAGCGTTTATGTCATTAGTAAACAACACTGAACAAAGGACAAATGAACGGCAGTTGCTTCTCCTGTCGGAGACGCTGCGCGTAGCTTGCTTGCCCGAAGGGGTACAAGCCGGGAAACCCGTCCAACGCACTGCCTCCCAAGGACAAATGACTTCTCCACAAATTCACATTCGCAGCCTCATTCAAGAAGACTATGTAATCATTAGAGTTGCTGACAATGGTCCAGGGATGAGTGAGGAAGTACGCAAACGCCTATTTGACCCCTTCTTCACGACAAAACCTGTGGGTAAAGGTACAGGGATGGGATTATCAATTAGCTACCAAATTGTAGTCCAAAAACACGGTGGAAAGATCCATTGTATTTCAGCACCAGGAGAAGGTGCCGAGTTTGTTGTAATGATTCCACTAAAGCAAGAACCCTCAACCTAGATATCACGCAATAGAGATAAAAGTGAAATAAATGTAGAGACGTAGCACTATTACGTCTCTAGAAGGGTTCTAGATAACGCATATTTAATTCTAGAGATGTCTAATCTTAATCTAAGCTTAATTAAAGCTTAACCTAATAGTTGTTAACTAAGATCAACTCACTTTTTGCTGCAACATTTTAACCCCCTCAATAACCTAAAATTTACAGGAATTGAGGGGATTATTTCTTCTAATATAAGGAATTAGGTTTGAAAAACATTGTAATAGTACTATCTTTGCGTAGGCGTAGCCAACCCAGACAATGTACATAATGAACTGCACCTACGCACCGAACAAAAAAATCTCTGAGTACAAATAAAATAGAAGGCTGGGATGATACAACCCCAAAGTCAAAATAGTATCACCTACACACGCGTTATCCACCTAAGTCATGTAATTGACATAGATATTCCCCAATGGTCTGGAGATCCCACAGTCGAATTTGAAACTGTGGCTGAACTAAATAATGATGGCTATTACCTGCGGCGTTTCTCCTTGGGGGAACATAGTGCTACCCATATCAACGCTCCTAATAGTTTTCATAGTTCTGCGATGGGAATTGACCAATACCCAGCCCAGTCTTTAATTGTACCTGCGGTGGTCATAAATGTTTGTCAAGCTACAGCAGTTAATCCTGATTATGCACTGACTATTGCTGATGTTTTGACTTGGGAAGCAGAATATGGTGAAATTTCTGCTGGCTGCGTAGTTATACTGAATACTGGTTGGCAAAAAAAGTGGTTGGATAAAAGCGCATTCCTCAATCATGATGCTCAAGGGATTCCCCACTTTCCCGGATTTGGCAGCGATGCAACTCAATTTTTACTTGATGAACGGCAAATATTTGGGGTAGGAATTGATACTCATGGTGTAGACCCCGGACAGGATAACAGTTTTACGATTAACCGCCTAGTTTTAGAACAACCGCGCATTGTGTTAGAGAATCTGACAAATTTGGATCAACTGCCACCTAAAGGTATTACTCTAGCGATCGCACCTCTAAGATTACGTGGTGGTTCTGGTTCTCCTGTGGGCGTGTTGGCCTTCGTGCCTTAATTTTTATATCGATATTTGCTGATCGCGCCAATTTCCCAAACTTGAGGATAACCTAGAAAGCAAGCAAACTTAATACACAAGTTTCAGTGGATCATCGGAGATTTCAAAATGACAACTCCGCTATCTTGCCGTAATTATATAGATGGCCAATGGTTGAGTGCTGGAGAGGGAGCAACCCTAGAAAGTCGCAACCCTGCCGACAAAACCGAAGTGGTGGCCACATTTCCCCGTTCTCAACTTAAAGATGTAGATACAGCGGTAGCCGCCGCCCGTAAAGCTTACCGCAGTTGGCGCACAGTCCCCGCCCCAGCGAGGGCAGAATACATCTTTCGCGTTGGGGAAATATTACTCCAGCATAAAGAAGAACTTGCCCAACTAATCAGTCGGGAAATGGGTAAACCTTTGACGGAAGCCAGGGGAGATGTCCAAGAAGGTATTGACTGCGCCTTTTACAGCGCTGGCGAAGGACGGCGACTTTTTGGGCAAACCACACCCTCGGAAATGTCCAATAAATTCGCCATGACTGTGCGGATGCCCATCGGAGTTTGTGCTTTAATTACTCCCTGGAATTTCCCTGTGGCAATTCCTTGCTGGAAAGCTATGCCAGCTTTGGTGTGTGGAAATACAGTCATCCTCAAACCTGCCGAAGATACTTCCGCCTGTGCAACTAAATTGATTGAAATTTTTCAACAAGCAGGTTTACCACCAGGAGTAATTAACTTGGTGCATGGTGTGGGAGAGGAGGCGGGGAAAGCTTTAGTTGAGCATCCCAATGTAGATTTGGTGTCGTTTACCGGTTCTTCAGAAACGGGTGCTTTTGTTGGCGCTACTTGCGGACGCACCCACAAGCGTGTCTGTTTGGAAATGGGTGGTAAAAATGCCCAAGTGGTAATGGAAGATGCCGATTTGGAACTTGCCTTAGATGGTGCAGTATGGGGAGCATTTGGAACAACCGGTCAACGGTGTACGGCTACGAGTCGCCTGATTTTGCATCGTGATATCAAAGAAAAATTTACCACCATGCTCTATGAGCGTACCAGTAAGTTACGCTTGGGTGCTGGCAATGACTCTGATACAGATATTGGCCCAATAGTCAATGAAAAGCAACTCCAACAGGTGAGCAAGTATTTGGATATCGCTCGTGAAGAAGGAGCAAAGGTTTTAATTGGTGGGGAAATTGCTAGTGAAGGCTCACTGAAAAACGGTTACTTCTTTCAACCAACTATTTTGGATGATGTAACTCCCGATATGCGCGTTGCCCGTGAAGAGATATTTGGGCCAGTGGTGGTATTGATTGAGGTTAGCTCCTTTGAGGATGCGATCGCAATTCTCAATGATAGCAATTATGGTCTTTCTTCTTCAGTTTACACCCGCGATATCAATCGGGCTTTTACTGCTATGCGCGACATCGAAGCAGGTATCACCTATATCAACGGCCCCACTATTGGCGCAGAGGTACACTTGCCCTTTGGTGGTGTGAAACAAACCGGTAACGGACACCGCGAAGCTGGAACTACTGCTTTGGATGTTTTCACAGAATGGAAAAGTGTTTATGTTGACTTTTCTGGAAGTTTGCAACGCGCTCAGATAGATAATCGCAGTTAATTATCTGCAAATACACTTGGGTTAAGGCTTGATTCTCCCTAACCCTCCTTAAATTTGAATCCGCTTTGCTGCTTTAAATGGTTGCAAACTCAGTGTATTTCCTTGCTTCTGGAGGATGAAAAGTCAACAAAACTTAGAGGTTGTTTGAAAAGTGGTTGGCTGTGATTTTAGGCACTAACTGATCCCCCCTAGCCCCCCTTAAAAAGGGGGGAACCGGAATCAAAGTCCCCCTTTTTAAGGGGAGCCAGTGCGGTCTTGGGGGTTTCCCCCATGAGCAACTGGCGTGGATTTAGGGGGATCTAGAACGTTTTATTACCGAGAAGAAAACTTTTCAAACATCCTCTTAGAAGGTAATAGGTTTTATCTGACTTGTGCAGGTATAAAACTCAGATAATGAACTACCTCTGGCTGTGCAAAAGTTTGAGCCTGGGGTAGTTCATAGTAAATTTGGGTCAATTCCTTGTTGTTGTAATCTGGCTAAAAGTTCTTGAAGCTGTTGTTGCTGTTGTGCGTTTACCTCTTCTGGAGTTTGGTATCTGTTACCATCTTGGTCATACCAAAACAGCCATTCTCGTGTTCTTCCTTGATAAGTACCCTGTTCTCGTCCAATCCCTAAACCAATTTCTGGCATCCAAATTTGATCGCCAAGTTGTAAAATATACTTACCTTCAACTAAGCGATAAACTTCTAAACATTGACGCTTACGACGTAGCCGCGTTGGTGCATAAATGACGTAATATAAAATGCCTAATTGGGCATAATCTATTTTCTTTTGTTCATATTCGCCATTGTAGGTTTGAGAAACCACTTCTAAAGCTAAAATGGGCGTAATCCCTTCTTCTTCCCAGAAAACGTAACTAGAACGTCCATTTTCTCCAACAAAACGTTCAACACCTAAACTCAAAAACCCATCGGGGACTATAGCTGGTTGTAATGGTGTATAGTAAATTCCCATGTTGATACCGAAAAACCAGTCATCACGGGTTTGCCAAATCGAGGCTAAGATGGCTAACAATAAATTAGGAATTAATATTTGTAGTTCGTTCTCCACAGGGGTATCATCAGAATCTGGTAATTCCGCCGATGAAGGTAGGCAGTCTAAGGGATTGTAATTATACATAATACTTGGTGGTTGACAGTTATCAGTTAACAGTCATTAGTAAACGGTTAACCATTTTGATGAAAGCAATGCTTTTCAATATACTTTAACCGCCTGTGTTTGATTAGTTTCACAACTCATTTGTTCCCATTGATTTAAGGGTAACTCAGGTTGCACATAATTCACCTTCTCAAACCTCGGCGTGGTTGTGGTGATGACTGCCGAGAAATGTTTTTGTTTGGTGCGATCGCTTAATTATAAAAACTCATAGCGAGCAAAGCAATCTTTGATCCTTGCTTACTCTGACAAATAAATCTTTTTGTTTTGCCCATAGACGCAAACAAGTACTTTTAGTCGAATAATGATGTAGAAAAAGTTTGCGTCAAATTGCATTACAGGATTGGACAAAAGTAAAAACGCACCCCAAAGTATTCACTTAGCTGGTTGTGCTGGTAAACCGAGCTTGATACGAAAATCCTTGTCGTATTTTGCTTTATCCCAATTTTTAGCAGCTTTAACTTGCTCAGGGGTCAGGTTTTTGATACCGATGAAAACAGCATTCTTGAGGTTGGTATTGCTGAGATCACTATTGAAGAGGTCAGTACGCGAAAGCAATGCACCTCTGAGGTCAGCACTGCTGAGGTTAGCGCTGAAGAGGTTAACACTTCTGAGGTTAGCACCTTTGAGATCAGCACCCCTGAGGTCGGCACCGCTGAGGTCAGCACCGCTGAGGTCAGCACCATTGAGTTTGGAATTAGGAGCAATTAAGTATATTTGTTTGCCAATAAAATCAAAATTACGAGGAAACTTAGTTTCTTTGGTGTAAATAGCATCTTTGAGGTTGGCACTGCTGAGATTGGCACTGCTGAGATTGGCATTGCTGAGGTTGACACGCCAGAGGTCGGCACTGGTAAGATTGGCATTTGTGAGGTCAGCACCGGTAAAGTTAGCACCTCTGAGATCAGCACCGATGAAGTTAGCACCTCTGAAGTCGGTGCTGCTGAGGTTAGCACTGTTGAGGTTGATACCTCTGAGGTCGGCATTGCTGAGGTTAGCACTATAGAGGTTGACACCGCCGAGTTTGGCATCGCTGAGTTTGGCACTGCTGAGTTTGGCACTGCTGAGGTCGGCACTGCTGAGGTTGATACTAGCTAGACTTTCACCAGCTTTTACTAGCTTTTCAAGTGCTTGAATTCTTACCTGACTATACTCTTTACCCTTAACAGTATCGAGAGTCTGCCAAAGTAGATTTATCTGAGTCTGTTTTATAACTCCTGGAGTCACATTTATTGCTAAACCTAACGGAATAATTAAGGAAACAACAAAGGACTCAATGCGAGTATTTATTTTTTGTCTGCTACTTGCTTGAATAAACTCTTCAGCCTGGTTGGATAATTTCAAACTTTCAGCTTGTTCTTTCTGAAAAACCTTTGCCTCTATCAAACGTTTCCCCTGAAACAGATAATCTTTCACCTTCCCTCTATCTCGCCATTCAATAGCTGCCGCTTCAATTTTCCGCTTTTGTCGCAGTATGTCCCGACTTTCCTCAATCCATTTGCGTAATAGCAACCAATGGCGAATCAGTGCTTCATGTGCGACATCTATCACAGCAATTTTATTAGATAAGGTACTGGTGACAACTAGCTTCTCATCAGCTAACCGTTGAATTATTCTATTGATCGTAGCTTCTGAATACTGCGAACTAACTAAATCTCGTTGCACAACCTGTCTACGCGTATCTTCTGTTCCTTCTCCCAACTGCGTCAATTCTAAAAAAATCCGCTTTGTTGCTTGCTGTTCCTCAAGTGATAATGACTCATAAACTTCTGTAGCGCGTGTTTGCAGGGTTCCCCTAACTCCACCTAGTTTGCTATACGTAGTCAGGGTTAACCGTTCTTCAGTTCTTTGCTGCCATAATTCTGTTAGCGTATACTGCAACAACGGTAAACTCCCCGGTGAATCTTCTACATCTGCAATCATTTGAGAAACTAATTCCGGTTCTACTGCTAAGTTCACCTGTTGGGCAGGTTTGAGAATTGCTGTTTCTAATTCCTCCCGATTCATCGGTGTTACTGTTACTAAATGCTCTTGAATCTTCTTAGCTAGTCCGCCATACTCTTGTTCAAGACATTTGCCAAAAAAATCAGCCCGCATTGTGATTATTAGGCAGAGTTTATTATCATCCCGTTGCAAAGCACCTAACACACATTTAAAAAACTGCTGTCGTTTTGTAATGTCTTGACATTGAGTAAAAGCTTCCTCAAACTGGTCTACCACTAGCACTACGCGCTGAGTTTGACTAGCAGTAATCAACTGTCCTAAACCAACTGCGCCTTTAGCTATTAATTCTTCAGCTTTCGCTAATTGTGAGGCGCGTTCAATATCTGATAATTCTGATTCTACAAATGCCAGTGCTAAATTTTGTAAGGGATTAATCCCTGGTCGAAATATTTTCAACTGCCAAGTATCGCTACCTGATAACCTGCGTCCTAACTGTAATTGATAAAGTAAACCCGCTCTGACAACACTAGACTTACCACTTCCTGATGCTCCTAACACTGCGAGTAAATTACCCGATCGCACTTTTTCTAATAATTCGTCGATTAATGCTGTTCTGCCATAAAATAAGTTGGCATCTGCTTCTGTGCAATCAAAATAAGACAACCCTTTGTAAGGACAAATAGCTGATACCTGTACAGTGGAGTTAACAGGAGAGAAACTCCATTTGCGGGTGAGATTAATTGCTTCACCAGAGTTAGCAAATATGGGACGCTGGGGAAAGGGATGATGTTCTTGATTGAGCAAGTCTACTAAAGTGTAGTTACTCACCCAACGGTCTTGTTTTGGTTCCAAACCTTTCAGCAGTGCAGCAGTGAGAACGCTGTGTTGGCTGTTAATCTCTTCAAAAGCTACTTCAAAGTCACGAGAAGCCGCAATAAAACACCTGTCTCTGCCTTTACCGCGATCGCCTGGATCTGCCTCTGCAAAATTTAGCACTTCCCCGCTATAGCAGCAATCCAAAATCACAATTTGTTGTCTTACTTCACTTTCTTGCAGCAGTCGCCGCAGCCATTGCAAAGATAATCCCCAATTACCCGCATCGGGGTTGACTTCACTCGTCGCTAAAAAGCCTTCCTGAATTCCTAGATTTTTCCGCAATCCATGACCAGAAAAATACAGCAGTGCTGTGTCTGGCGGCTTCCCATCTGGCTTAAATAATTGGACGATCGCTCTTTCCAACTGAGTTAAACTAACTTTAGTTTGCTTACCAATGCGAATCGTCTCATTTTCCTTGTCTTTGACTGCTGGTAGCCGCGTTACCCGAAATTCACCATATTGTTGTAAAATTTGAGCGATCGCTTCACCATCGGCAGCTGGTGCGTTGAGACTCTTTAAGCGGTCATACGTATTAATTCCCACCACCAAAGCGTCTCGACTCATCCTGCAAAGCCCTATGATAGTTGTGCCGAATTATTTCCAGCTTCTACAAGAAATTTACCGCATTTTCCGTAAAATTTTGTAGATAAGCAGCACTGGGCTACCCTAGACGCAATTCTTTTAGGCGAGATTTAATCCTATGACTCAACTCACACCTATTCAGTTAGAAGATGGCACGATTATTTACATTGAAGCCACAAATAACGTAGATGCACCACCAGTCATTACCGAAGTTTCTCCAGAGGGAGAAGAAGAAGCGCTAATTGATAAGGGATGGGATGCTGATGCTGCACAAAAACAGATAGTACAAAATTTCCAAGCAATTGAAGGTACAATTCGGGCTTACACTGTTTATTCACTCAATGCTTTTAAGAAAATCCCTGTTGCTAATATTGATAAAGTCACTCTAGAATTTGGCATCAAAGTTGGCGGTGAAGCAGGTATACCTTACGTAACTAAAGGCACTGCTGAAAGCAATCTTAAGATAACGGTAGAGTGTTCGTTTCCTGACCAACCGGAAAAGAAAACTCAGCAATCATGAGTGAGAGTATTGACGCAGCCAAAATTTCGATTATTATTCCGGCTATTAATGAAGCGAGGAATATTAAAAAAGCCATTGCTACTACTCAAGGCAATATAAATATAGAAGTCATTGTAATCGATGGTGGCTCTAGTGATGATACTGTAGCGATCGCTCAGTCTTTAAATGTCAAAGTTATCTCATCATCTCCCGGTCGTGCTGTGCAAATGAACGCGGGTGCTGTAGCGGCTAGTGGCGAGATTCTGTTATTTCTCCATGCAGATACCCGTTTACCAACTGGGTTTGATGAGATGATTCGCACGGCACTACAACAGCCTGGGATTGTGGCTGGTGCTTTTAAGTTGCGGATTGATGCGTCACTTTTAAGTTTACGATGGGTGGAGTGGGGGGTAAATGTGCGATCGCATTTTTACCAAATGCCTTATGGCGACCAAGCAATTTTTTTAACAAAGGAAATATTTCAGCAAATAGGCGGCTTTCCCGAATTGCCTATCATGGAAGACTTTGAACTCATGCGTCGTCTAAAACGCATCGGACGTGTTGTAATTATTCCCACACCAGTTGTCACCTCAGCGCGTAGATGGTTGCAAAAGGGAGTATTGAAAACTACGCTGCTTAATCAAATAGTAATTATTGCTTATTTGCTCGGCGTTTCACCTGAGCGAATTTGTAGCTGGTATTGCCGAGAAAAATTTAAGAGGCTTTAAGCTGTTTCTCATTTAGGTGGTATATCTTAGGGGCATTGGATTTGAGGTGTAAATTTTAAAGTTGAGCCTCAGAAGGTCAACATCGAGCTTCAGAAGGTCAACGTCGAGCCTCAGAAGGTCAACGTCGAGCCTCAGAAGGTCAACGTCGAGCCTCAGAAGGTCAACATTGAGCCTCAGAAGGTCAACATCGAGCTTCAGAAGGTCAACGTCGAGCCTCAAAAGGTCAACATTGAGCCTCAGAAGGTCAACATCGAGCCTCAGAAGGTCAACACCGAGCTTCAAAAGGTCAACATCGAGCCTCTGAGGGTGAAACTTATAAAAATGAACAAGCGTTTATTAAATTCCAAACTCAAACTACTACTGCTAAGTTGCCTGATTATCACTCTAATAATTGCTGCTAAACAGTTAAACTTTCAGGGACTTTTACAGACCTTAGTCATTTGGGTTCACAGTCTTGGTACTTTAGGGCCTATTGCCTACATAGTTATTTTCAACTTAGCAACATTACTATTTATACCGGGTTCTCTTCTAACCCTCAAAAGTGGTTGTCTGTTTGGTGTATTTTGGGGATCGATATATGTGCTAATTGCTGCAACAATTGGAGCAACCTTGGCTTTTATTATTGGACGCTACCTGTCGCGGGATTGGGTTTATCGACAAATGGAAAAACATCCTAAATTTAAAGCGATTGATTTAGCAGTTGCGAAAGAAGGATGGAAAATTGTTTTGCTAACTCGTCTTTCACCTATTTTTCCCTTCAATTTATTAAATTATGCTTTTGGGATAACACAGGTTTCTCTCAAAGACTATATATTAGGTTCCTTCGGCATTATTCCCGGTACTGTGATGTACGTTTATATTGGTTCTTTAGCTGGTAATCTTGCCATGATTAACACTTCTCATCAATCAATTACTCCAGAAACTCAAATCTGGCAATGGATAATGCGAGTAGTTGGGTTGATTGCTACCGTTGCTGTAACTGTGTATATCACAAAAATTGCTCAGAAAGCATTAGCTCAAAGTGTGGCAGTAGAAGAAATCACAACCCATGAAAAAACTAACAATCATTCAGATATTTAAAGCCTCTCTGCGAGACGCTACGCGAACGACTCCGCTCGGCTTTAACACTGAGCGAAGCCGAAATGTTAAAAGTATTGATGCCAGAAATTTCCAAAAGTTTTTTAGCCTCAGTGTATTAATATTACTAATATTGGCAAGTAGTTTCTCATTAAACGCAGACCCAGCTTTAGCACAAGAATCGGTAAATTCAAATTCTTTTAATCCCCAAGCAATTTTACGCGAAGCCTTGCAGTGGATTGATGGCCTGGGTACCGTGGGAGCCATAGCTTTTATTGCCCTTTATATTATCGCTACCGTTGCTTTTTTCCCAGGTTCTATTCTCACCTTGGGAGCTGGGGTGATTTTTGGTGCAGTTTGGGGTTCTCTTTACGTGTTTATCGGTGCAACCCTTGGCGCTACAGCTGCTTTTCTCGTCGGACGTTATTTAGCAAGGGGTTGGGTTGCTGGTAAAATCGCAAATAACAAAAAATTTGCCGCCATAGACGAAGCGGTAGGTAAAGAAGGATTAAAAATTGTCCTGTTAACGCGACTATCCCCGATATTTCCTTTCAATTTGCTCAACTATGCCTTTGGCATCACAGGAGTTTCACTTCAAGATTACTTTATCGGCTCCTTGGGTATGATTCCCGGAACCATCATGTACGTTTATATTGGTTCCCTTGCAGGTAATCTGGCGATGATTGGGACTGAGACTCAACCTACCAACCCGACTTTACAATGGGCAATTCGCATCTTGGGTTTATTTGCGACAGTCGCCGTGACAGTTTATGTAACCCGGATTGCCCGGAAAGCTTTAGAAAAGGAATTGTAGGGTAGCACTACTGTACAAGTCTATGTCAACTGCAAATTGCTGTAATATCATGTCCGCGTAATTAGTTATGATTCCCATAGCCATTGCACCCCTCCCCGCAAGGCTACGGTGTACACACAGTTGCCTCACAGCGTTTAGATCCCCCCTAACCCCCCTTAAAAAAGGGGGAAGCAGAGTCAAAGTCCCCCTTTTTAAGGGGGATTTAGGGGGATCTTCAACGATTTTGGGTTTTATACAAAGATGTGTGTACACCGTAGCCTCACAAGGGAAGAGGGGTTCTTGTAGCTCACTCAATCGACGCTATAAACAAGCATAAAAATAAAAGACTGAGCCGCCTAAATTAATCGGGATTCTTAATTTTAAAAGAGGTTTTGCCAATGACCAATTCAGATTTAGAGAGAGTCACAGTTCGCCCAATAGACGAGTATAACCAAAAGTTGGTGTCTTACGTCCATCCGCCAAATTGGGTTAATCCTCAACCCGCCGATGTTTACGACTTGGTAGTAATTGGGGCTGGTACGGCGGGATTAGTCGTGGCTGCGGGTGCTGCGGGTCTGGATTTGGGTTTAAAGGTGGCGTTAATTGAAAAGCATCTCATGGGTGGAGATTGCTTAAATGTTGGTTGCGTACCATCTAAAACTATTATTCGTTCTGCCCGCGTCGTTGGCGAAATCTGGAATGCTAAAGACTTGGGAGTTAATATTCCCCAACATAATATTGATGTTGATTTTCCCAAAGTTATGGCCAGGATGCGGCGGATAAGAGCTGGTATCAGCCCTAATGATTCGGCGGAGCGGTTTCAAAACTTGGGTGTTGATGTCTTTTTGGGTAGCGGTCGCTTTGCAAGTAAAAATACCGTGGAAGTTGGCGACAAAACCCTCAAGTTTAAAAAAGCTGTAATTGCGACTGGCGCAAGAGCCGCACAACTGTCGATTCCGGGAATTGAACAGGCGGGTTATCTAACCAATGAGACGGTTTTTTCCTTAATTCAACGACCGGAACGTTTGGCGGTGATTGGTGGCGGGCCCATTGGTTGCGAATTAGCGCAAGCTTTCCGGCGCTTGGGTTGTGAGGTGGTGCTTTTCCATAGCGGTTTTCATCTTCTGAATAAAGAAGATGCTGAAGCCGCTAAAATTCTTCAAAAGGTTTTGATTAACGAAGGAATTCGCGTAGTACTCGATTCCAAGTTGGAGGAAGTGGTAACTGTCACCGAAGGGAAACGCCTTTACTTTTCCTCCAACGGTCATCGAGATTCGGTGACAGTCGATGAAATTTTAGTTGGTGCGGGGCGATCGCCAAATGTCGAAAATCTAAATTTAGAAGCTGTGGGTGTAGAATATGACAAGCACCAAGGCGTGAAGGTAAATGATTACCTGCAAACGACCAATCCCAAAATTTACGCAGCTGGCGATATCTGCATGAACTGGAAGTTTACCCATGCTGCTGATGCCGCGGCGCGGATTGTAATTAAAAATACCCTGTTTTCTCCCTTTGGCTTGGGACGCTCGAAACTCAGTAGTTTGGTAATGCCTTGGGTAACTTATACTGACCCAGAAATTGCTCACGTAGGTTTGTACGAACACGAGGCGCAGAAATTGGGTATTGAGGTGACGACCATCAACATACCTTTTAATAGTGTAGACCGAGCGATCGCAGATGGTGAAGAGTTAGGATTTCTCAAAATCCACCATAAAAAGGGGTCTGATGAAATTATCGGTGCAACTATTGTCGCCAGTCACGCGGGTGAGATGATTTCAGAAGTGACTACGGCAATGGTGAATAAGATTGGTTTGAGCAAGTTAAGCAGTGTAATTCATCCTTATCCCACTCAAGCCGAAGCGATTAAAAAAGCAGCTGATGCTTATCGTCGAACGCTCCTAACATCAAATACCAAAAAACTGTTGGGATTCCTGACAAAGTTATCTTAATCAAAATCAGTGAACAGTCGCATAACTGTTCACTGATAACTGATACAGCAGTTTTCAACTAGATGAAGTATAAAGTACAGGAGTCAAAATCAGATTTACTTCTGCCTCCTGCCTGGTTGTTGAGTTTCGACTACGCTCAACTGCCGCGTAGTCGAAACAGTGCCTCCTTCAAGTCATCTCTAAACAGGTCGGAAGCGATCGATCTCGCCTCCGGTCAAGTTTGCGTAATACAAATTACCATCAGGGCCAGTGGTGATTTGTGTAGGCAGTCCTAGATTAGGCCTGTCTGTTTGGGAAGCAAACCGCTTAACTGAGGTAACTTTACCTTGACTATTTAATATCAAAGCATCGATAGTTCCTTGACTGAAATCACCAATGAATAAGGCACCTTGATAGATTGAAGGGAAAGTATTACCTGTGTAAAAATCACCCACGAGGATCGAATTAGAACCAGAATGCTTGTAAGTGTACAGTGGTTCTGTAACAGATGAGCCACTATTATAGAAGGCTTTTGCTGCATCTAAATTAGCGTAGGCTGGTTGTTTCAGACTGACGACATTACCATTTGCATCAAGGCCACCTTCATAGAATGGCCAGCCAAAGTTAGCTCCTGGTTTTCCGATATTGACCTCTTCGTAAGTACCGAAGCCAACATCACCAATTACGGGGGTATTGGTCTTTTTATCAATTGTGAAACGGAAGGGGTTACGCAGACCTAAGTCATAAACTTTGGAAATATTGCTATTGCCGTCACCGTTGTAGAAAGGATTGCTTGATAAGCCTTTACCAGTAATCGGGTCAATCCGCAGAATTTTACCGGATAGATTATTCTTATCCTGGACGCGAATTGCTCGGGGGTCTACTCCATTGTAGGAAGTACCATCTCCTAAGCTAACAAACAGAGAACCATCAGTACCAAAACGCACAGAACCAACTGAGTGAGATTCACTATCATTGGCTATAAAATTCTGGATATTTTGGACTTTATCGAGATTATTAAGATAATCTTGCAAGCTGGTAAACGGCTTACCAGTATCTTTGTTGAGAATTCCTGATGGTGCATAGCCAAGTGAGACATTTGTACTATTTCCATCTGGGTGGCTGATATTTGCCCAAGTGCCATTTGTGCCGAGTAATACAACTTCGCTGCCAGCGATCGCAGTAGTGTAATTAGTGTTGGGGTCGGCTGTAAAGCGACTTAGCCGCGCAGTCCGATTCCCATTCTGGTCGGGATCGTCTAATGTGCTATTGGGATTGTTCTTAGAATTGCTTGTATTAGTTTCTGGTGGATCGTAGGTATACAACAAGTAAACATAGTTGTTGCCGTTTGGACTTTTGCCAAAATCTGGATGTACGGCAATGCCTAACAAACCGCGATCGCGCGTATCATTTACCTCTCCGCGAATATCAGTAAATGGTGTTGATAATAAGGTACCGTTTTTCATGACTCGCACTACCCCATTTTTCTGGGCAACGAACATACTCTTACCATCAGGTGCCCATTCAAAAGCTGTGGGTTGATTTAAACCAGAAGCTACCGTATCTAAAGCAAAGTTACCAGAGTCATTATCAATAATAGTGATACTTGTCTGTTGATTAGTTAACTGCACTCCAACTGCGTTACTGAACTTCAAAGCAAATGTTTCATTTGATTCCCCAACGTTGTCATTAAGAATGGGGATAACAATGGTGTTGCTGGTTTGTCCGGCTGCAAAACTCAAGCTTCCAGATACAGCCTGGTAGTCAGATCCAGCTTTAGCAGTCCCATCTTGGGTTATATAGTTGACGCTAGCAGCCGCCGAAGCATTGCCCCGTGTAACTGTCACCTTAGCAGTACCGTCACCCTCATTAACTACTGGCTGACTGAAATCGAGGCCAGAGCGATCGTTGTCTTGAATCGTAATTGCGAGAGTTCTTTGAACTCCGAGTGTTGCCCCCTGTGCCTGATCGATCGCAAAATTAAATGTTTCATCTCCTTCTATCGAGGAATCATCATTGATCGGAATGGATATCTGCGCGCTGCTTTGTCCCGGCGCAAAAGTAAGTATTCCAGCACTTTCAACGCCTTCACTCCCATAGTCAATTCCTTTTGTAGCAGTATTAGCTATAGTCGCATACTTGATTGAAGATGTACTACTTAAATCTCCAGTTCTAAGTAATTTAACGGTAACACTATCACTGCCTTCGTTCACAGTCATCGAAGACGATCCTAAGGTGATAGTGGTCTCAAGAAATGGTGAATAAAGTTGAGACTGAGGAATGATTTCCTTCGCCTGAGAGGTGCTTGACCAACGCAGTTGAGAAACGGCATTGTTTTTATTTTCGTAGTACTCAAGTTTAATATCGTACTTCTGACCTGCAACCAATGCGATCGAGCCACTCGATTCGGTGGCAGATTGATCGATAAACTGATTGATGATTTGTTGACCATTCACCCACAGTCGCACACCATCATCAGCAGTGGTGTAGAACTTGTAAGTTTCGCTGTACTTGGCTTCTACCTGACCTGTCCACCGCGCTGAGAAGGTATCCGCATCAATCGACGGAGCGGGAGAATCAGCGCCCCAATTAAAGTTCACCGTCGGATTTGTAGTAGTTACCTTTAGGTTAGTGAAGTCGATGTTGTCGTAGTATTCTGCTTTGAGTCCGTTGCCAGTACTAGGTGTGCTGACATTACTATACAGTTGCGACTGGGGAATGATTTCTTTCGCCTGAGAGGTGCTTGACCAACGCAGTTGAGAAACGGCATTGGATTTATTTTCATAGTACTCAAGTTTAATATCGTACTTTTGACCTGCAACCAATGCGATCGAGCCACTGGATTCGGTGGCAGGTTGATCGATAAACTGATTGATGATTTGTTGACCATTCACCCACAGTCGCACACCATCATCAGCAGTGGTGTAGAACTTGTAAGCTTCGCTGTACTTGGCTTCTACCTGACCTGTCCACCGCGCTGAGAAGGTATCTACACCAATCGACGAATCGGGAGAACCAGCGCGCCAGTTAAAGTTCACCGTCGGATCTGTACGAGTTACCTTCAGGTTGGTGAAGTCCATGTTGTCGTAATACTCTGCCTTGAGTCCATCTCCTTGAGAGATTAGGCTAGAGCGAGCAGAAATACTGCTTTGTTTTTGGTCAATACTTTCTAGAGATGATTTAGTAGTAATTACTGGACTTACAGATGTTGATAAGTTTTGATTTGATGCCATAATTAATGAATGTTTCAGTATTAGTTTTGCATTGATGAATATTTCAACAAAGAATGCATCATAAAGCTTGATATAAATATATCGATCGGCTAATCATTGATTGGCTTATAAATATATCTTTATTAATTACTAATTATGAATAATTACTTGAAGAACATATTAGTCTTTGTTTGCTTTCAAAAAATTGCTGAGTTTTTGAGACCTTCTAAATTTCACTGATGTGCAAATGCATATTCAGTAAGGCAAGCAATGCTCAAGAAAGCAAATACATGCGTAATTAGTCAAATGCAATAACTTTACATAGATTACTTAAGTATTCTTTTACTTCTACATATTTGACAATAGATAGCGGTGTTATGTCTATCTTGTTTATAGAACTTTGTTTAAATATTCACATTAATCTATTCTTTTTTAAAGGAATATAAAAGTTTTGATGATGTTTAAGTAAAAATTGCCAAATTACCGGATAATTTAATGTATTTTATCTACAGATTTATTAACTATATAAAAATTAGATAAAGAGAAATTTTAATATTTAAAGATTTAAAAAACTAATATTTATCTATACTTCATCTCTTTGTCACCAGAACTAGCATAAATATAGTAATAACCTAAAATCAGTGGAACAAAAACTTTGCAAAAGCCTCACCAGTCATGCATTTAAGCTAGAGAACACAATTTACTGGGATTAAAAAATAATCGTACTTTTTGAGTAACCTTGTTGTGAGTGGATATATCCTGCCAATCGCTACGTGACCATGCCCCGTTGGGGCGGGGTGTTGGGTGTAGGTTAGAAATAGCCCCAACAACCCGCATCGTCACAGAGCTACGTCTTTTAAGACGATTGCATTGGTCGGGGTTTCAGAGCTACGACCAATGCTGTGTCCCCAACACCTCACACCCTTCTTCCCGACTCCAAGTCAGAAAAATTACAAGTTTGACCTTGTACATCCCACTTTCCCCTAGACTAGGGGCAGCAACCTTGTTCAAACTGGCTGAGGAAAGTGGACTTTGACTGAGACAAACAATTTAAACTCTACCATCCAGAATCTCTCACGCAGGGAATTGCGAGATTTAGTGCGGACTCAGCTGCAAATGCTCCTGGAAGCAGGAGACTTGCAGGGAGCAAAATCTATTCTTGTGCCCGTGCAGCCTGCGGATATCGCCGAGGCGATTGAGGGTTTGCCAGAAGCGATGCACGCTTTGGCTTTTCGCTTGCTTTCTAAGGATGAAGCTATAGAGGTTTATGAATATCTCGACTACAGTGTTCAAGAACGGTTAATTGAAGAACTTAAAAGCCAGGAAGTCTGCGATATTGTCGATCAAATGTCGCCGGACGATCGAGCTAGGTTATTTGATGAATTACCGGCAAAAGTCGTCAATCGCTTGCTAGAACAACTGAGTCCAGCAGAACGTCAAGCTACAGCCCAATTATTGGGTTATGAAGCTGATACAGCTGGGCGAATTATGACGCTAGAGTTGATCTCGTTGAAAGAAAATTTTACAGTATCTCAAGCTCTGGAGCGAATTCGCAACTTAGCTAATGCCAGTGAGATGATTTATTATCTTTATGTCATGGATGCGGCAAGGCGCTTGACGGGCATTGTATCGTTGCGGGAATTAGTAACGTCTCAGCCTGAGCAAATTATTGGCGAAATTATGACCCGTGATGTAGTGTTTGTTTACACTGATACAGACCAGGAAGAAGTTGCAAGATTAATCCAAAGATATGATTTTTTGGCTGTGCCTGTGGTAGATCGAGAACAGCTTCTAGTAGGTATTGTGACGGTGGATGATGTAATTGATATTCTGCAACAAGAAACCACCGAGGATATCTATGCCTTGGGTGGTGGTGTGCAGTCGGGGGGCGACAATTATTTTCAAATGAATTTGTTAGAAATTGCTCGGAAGCGAGTTGTCTGGTTATTGGTCTTACTTATAACCAATACCGTCACAGGGACAATTATTAAGTCGCAAGAGGATCTTTTAGCAAAAGTGGTGACACTAACGGCTTTTATCCCCTTGTTGACTGGTACTGGGGGTAATGTAGGCGCTCAATCTTCCACAGTAGTGATTCGCGGGATGAACACCGATGAAATCCGATCGCTTGGTGCATTGCAGGTAATCGGCCGGGAAGCGATCGCTGGGGCATTATTGGGAGGAATGTTAGGTACGATCGCTACTGTCTGGGCTTATTTTCTGCAAGGACGATTAGAAGTAGCGATCGCTGTAGGCACTAGTTTGGTAGCTATCTCTATTTTGGCTTCGATCTCCGGTTCATCACTGCCATTTCTATTTCGCTATCTTCGTTTAGATCCAGCATTAATGTCAGCGCCGTTCATCACCACAGCAGTTGATGTCGTAGGTGTTTTGATTTACTTCAATTTGGCGCGGATAATTTTAAAGTTATAAAAAGAGTCATTGGTCATTAGTCATTGGTCATTAGTGAATAACATACTACAAATGACAAAAGACAAAGGACAAATGACTAACTTAACTTTTACAATTCTGATTCCGTAGCTGGAGCAACAATTTCGCCAGTACCCAATTGCAGTATCATGTCCTGGTCAGTAATCAATCCGGTAAGTTCCTTCACTTGTAAATTCATGTCTTCACAAGCTTGTCTAAGTTCTCTGGCAAATTTGTTGAGGTCTTGACCATAGCCACATTGATAAGCAGCAGTTTCAATTCCTTGCTGGGCATTTGCTCTAGCACAATCTACTAGTTCTCTGCCATTCAATGGTGTAGGAGATGCCATAGACGTAGTTATTATTTATTAAATGTTTGCTGCTAGATAGACTATCAATATTCCCACATTTACTCATCCCTCCAATGGAAGACCATCAGGGTATAATTAGAAGTAATTATTTTTTTATCATTAGTCATTAGTCCTTTATTCAAAGTGAAGAACCAATGACTAATGACTAATGACTGATTTTTCACTTAACCATTGACAACATCTCCACCATTGACGTGTAATACTTGTCCAGAGACATAAGAAGCATCATCAGAAGCTAAATATACGTAACTAGGAGCAACTTCTTCTGGTTGTCCGGCTCGTTCCATTGGTACTTGTTTGCCAAAAGTTTCAACTTTCTCTTCAGGAAAAGTTGAGGGGATTAAAGGTGTCCAAATTGGCCCTGGCGCGACAGCATTAACCCGAATTCCTTTTGATACCAAATTTTTTGATAAGGAGCGAGTGAAAGCAACGATCGCACCTTTTGTAGAGGAGTAATCTAGTAGTTGTGGGCTACCTTTATAAGCTGTTACCGATGTGGTATTGACGATAGAACTGCCTGCTTGCAAATGCTTGAGTGCAGCTTTAGTCATGAAAAACATTGAGAAGATATTAGTGCGGAAAGTTCGCTCTAGTTGTTCTTCGGTGATTTCTTCAATACTTTCTTTTGGATGTTGTTCAGCAGCATTATTGATCAGAATATCGAGTTTGCCAAACTCACCAACTGTTTGTTGTATGGCTTGCTGACAAAAAGTTTCATTGCCAATATCACCTGCAATGGTTACTGCACGACGCCCTTGCTTTTCTACCAAATGTTTTGTTTCTTTGGCATCATCGTGTTCGTTAAGGTAAAGAATAGCCACATCTGCACCTTCTTTTGCAAATGCGATCGCAACAGCACGACCAATCCCACTATCTGCACCCGTAATCAATGCTACTTTATCTTGTAACTTGCCACTACCCCGATACTGAGCATCATCTGCTTTGGGTTTTGGTGTCATTTCTGATTCAACACCTGGTGCTTCTTGTTGCTGCGGCGGTTGCAATTTTTGCTCTTTTTTCTCTTTTGGTTCTTTTGCTTTAGCCATCTGTTTTACCTTGGTAATTGAATATTGAATGGGGCATTGAGAAAGGGGCACTGGGAATTAGTTACACTCCATCTTTCTCCTATTCCCTATTTCATAACTAAACCTTGGATCGAAAATTCAACCCAAGGTTTATTTTTTACTTTGACTCTCACTAGCCATTTGCAATTTTAGACATTTATATCCTGGATGTTTGCCAAACTTACTTATTCCTAGCAACTCTACGCAACTTACATTATTTATGCTCACGCCTGACCATGAAAACAAGTACACAACTCTAATGTGATGAAGAATTTATCTTTTTCATCTGTTTTCAAGTTAACTATTATATTGCTGTACTTTATCGCCCCCTAGAGGTAAAGTAAGCAGCAATTAGCTCAACCTTAAGAGGGAAAAAAAATTAAAAAGTCGGCGATCTGCGGGTTGCTATAGCTCGATCGATCCTTGCGGACTTCCAGAAATTTTTTGCAAAACTATCTGAATCCTGACACGACGACTATACATCGTCCAAAAGGGTGCGTGGTGCGCTACATTGAGATCATTAGAGGGCATGGGTTATGGCAACATTAAATATTTCCGAGTTAGAACAGGTTGAAAAGTTTCGCCACTTACAATTAACCCTGCGCGATCGCTGGAAAACGAGCGAACTATTTGACAATAGCGAAGCGGATATTTTAATTATTCCCTCCTTGAGTCTTGACCAGCGCGAACTCCAAAAGATCGAGGGCTGCGAACATTATGAAGAAAGATTACTATTTTCCTTAATTCGGTTGCGGAATCCCCAAACTCGGCTGATTTATGTAACATCAGTACCGCTGCATCCGAGTATCATTGATTATTATTTGCAACTGTTGCCAGGAATTCCCTTTTCTCATGCTCGCAATCGCTTGTTGTTACTTTCTACTTACGATTCCTCCCTTAAGCCTTTGAGCCAAAAGATTTTAGAACGCCCCCGTCTGCTAGAGCGGATTCAGCAATCTTTGAGGCTAGACAAATCATTTATGATCTGCTATAACTCTTCGCACTGGGAAGGCGAATTGTCTTTAAAATTAGGTGTACCACTGTATGCTGCTGCACCAGATTTACAGATTTGGGGAACAAAAAGTGGCAGTCGGCAAATTTTCAAGGAAAGCGAAGTACCGCATCCAGATGGCAGCGAAAAAGTTTGGAACCCCACAGATTTGGCAGAAGCTACCGTTGATTTGTGGGAACGCCAACCAACATTAAAACGGGTAGTAGTAAAACTCAACGAGGGCATTTCTGGCGAGGGGAATGCATTGTTGGATCTCAGACCGATTGAGAATTTAGCACCAAACACTGGTACTCATGCCGAAAGGATAGCCGCAATTAGCGATCGCCTTTCAACAATGCGCTTTCAAGCAAAACTTGAGACGTGGGATAATTTTTCGGGAAGAATTCCAGAATTAGGGGCAATTTCCGAAGCATTTGTGGAAGGGGAAATTAAGCGATCGCCCAGCGTTCAAGGACGGATCACGCCCCAAGGCGAAGTGGAAATCCTTTCAACTCACGACCAAATTCTCGGAGGCCCAGACGGTCAGATTTATCTTGGTTGCAGCTTTCCTGCTGATGAAAGATATCGATTGCAATTACAGCAATTGGGACTTCAAGTTGGCAGAAAGCTAGCAGATAAAGGCACTTTAGAGCGGTTTGGTGTAGATTTTATCGCCGTTGACAAGGGTAATGGAGATTGGGATATTCAGGCGATCGAAATTAACCTACGTAAAGGCGGTACAACTCATCCATTCATGACCCTGAAATTATTAACAAACGGTCGCTATGACCTTTCCACGGGTTTATTTTATAGTCAACAAGGTCGTCCAAAATACTACGTTGCCACTGATAATCTCCAAAAAGAGCGCTATCAGGGATTATTACCTAATGATTTAATGGATATCATTGCTCACCACAGATTGCAGTTTGACAGCGGTACAGAAACGGGTACAGTGTTTCATCTTATGGGTTGCCTTTCGCAGTTTGGCAAGGTGGGATTAACCAGCATCGGTGATTCACCGCAACAAGCACAAGACATTTATAACAAAGTTGTCAAAGTTCTGGATGAAGAAACCCGCAGCGAAAATCGTGATTTCTCGCCGTTTTCAGATTATTCTTTTCCTGTGGTTTGGGATGAAATATAGGGGCACAGCAAATTCGCCCAAGTCGGGAGACGCGATAAATCGACGTTTCTACAATATCAGTCTTTTGTAGAGACGGCGATTTATCGCGTCTTTATGATAATTTATCGCGTCTTTGCGATCTATAATTTTCATCAAAAAACCTTAACCGAACCGTATTGATTGAAAACTGATTAGTTCTAAATGCGCCGATCGCTGTTAGGTAAATTTTGCTGGTTGTTTGGCTGTTTACCAGATTGCAATTGAGTATATATATAGGTCACTACTGCTAAAGTCAGCCCAATAGCCAACACCACCCCTACGATTCGCAAGAAATTGGGAGTAATTCTCGTAGTTAGCTGCTCACTTAGCCTTGGTTGGTAAATAGTGTCATCCGTTCGCGCTTGTGGTCTGCGTTGATTAGATGCAGGTCGTGGTTGATATAAAGTCACATCTGGTGGCACTTGTTGCCCGCCTTGATTAGATGCTGGTCGCGGCTGAAACAACGTCTTATCTGGTGACACTTGTTGCCCACCTTGATTAGCTCCTGGTCGCGGTTGAAACAACGTCTTATCTGGTGGCACTTGTTGCCCGCCTTGATTAGCTCCTGGTCTCGGTTGAAACAACGTCTTATCTGGTGGTACTTGTTGCCCGCCTCGATCAGCTCCTGGTCGTGGTTGATATAACGTCACATCAGGTTTGCTGGCGTTCGGATTATTCACAGGACTCTGTTGATTTTGCTCAACTGGGTTAAATGGTCTGGGAACGGTTTCGTGATTTGAGCCTTGATTGAAACCAGATGGAGGACGCAGAATCGTGTCGTCGTTTGATTGTCTGGGAACAGTTTCGTGATTTGAGCCTTGATTGAAACCAGATGGAGGACGCAGAATCGTGTCGTCGTTCGATTGTCTGGGAACAGTTTCGTGATTTGAACCTTGATTGAAACCAGATGGAGGACGCAGAATTGTGTCGTCGTTCGATTGTCTGGGAAGAGTTTCGTGATTTGAGCCTTGATTAGAAGAAGGTTGCGATCGCCCAGTCATTTGTTCGGGTACGCTAGATTCTGTGGCAAATTTGGCAGCAGCTTGCAAAGCCTGATTTAGTTCTTCTACCGTTGCAAATCGGTTGGCTGGGTTCTTGTGGAGACATTTCATCACCACGGCTTCTAATTGTACGGGTAAATGCTCACACCCTGGTTGTTCGCGCAGTGGTTTTGGTGGCTCATAAGCATGAGCTAATACCCAAGAAGCCTCACTGATATGACTACCCTTAATGCTGATTCCAAAGGGGTCGGCTGCACTCAGCATTTCATAAAGGATAATCCCTAAGCTGTAAATATCACCTCTAGCATCCAGGTTTCGATCGCTTTGGATTTGTTCGGGAGGTGCGTAACGAAATGTACCGATAAATGTACTAGTTATATTTGTAATATTGGAATTTTCTGAAGATTCACTACGAATTTTGGCAACACCAAAATCCAAAACCTTCACCCATTCTCCCAAATCTGTTGATATTAGAAATATATTATCTGGCTTCAGATCGCGATGAACTACCTGAATATGTTCAGTGGTTTTGCCGCCATCTCGTTGGAGAGTAACTCCTTGATGGGCAAGCTGTAGACCTTTACAAACTTGCGCCATAATTTTCACCGTCCGCTCAACAGACAGGCGCTTTTCGCGCAGCAGTAATTGCCTGAGCGTTTGCCCCCGCAAATATTCCATGACGTAAAATGGAAAACCTTCCGGGGTTACACCACAATCACTAATCTTAACAATGTGGTCGCTTTGCAAAGCAGCACAAACCGCCACCTCCCGCTCAAAACGCTTTCTCATTTCGAGTGATGCCACCAGCGTATCTTTGAGCAACTTCAACGCTACCTGCTGACCAACACGGGTATCCGTTGCCAGGAAAACTTCTCCCATGCCACCCCCGCCCAACCGTCTGTCTAAACGGTATCGCTGGTTATCACCGACGAAGCGACCATTCCAAGAATTTGAAGAAGGTGGGGATTTCATCTGGGGCAACCCATCCTAGTTACTTTAAGTGTTAATTTTAGTCAGAGATATTACTAGTATTACAAAATATGATTGCTTCATGACCTAGATGAATATTAGTAATATATACTACTAGTACTTGTCTAATTATACTCAGCTTAACATATTAGTAACTTAAAGTAATATGATAATTTTGATAAAATGTTTAAAGTTTAGACCTAATAGCAGTTGAAATTTGTTCCTGATATTTAAGTTAGCGCAAGTCCGACGACAATGGTCTGCTTCAGTAGTACTGAGTGACTAAAAGAGTGAAACCGGAGAGCGCAAACTACGAACCTAGCAAGTCAAACTTTACAGACAAGTAATTGAATTTAACACTCTTCTTAAATTACACTGCTAATTTTGACTAGCGAATCAGGAGGCTAAGATGGAAAGCAACACCACAACATGGTGGATATATGCATTATTGTCAGCTGGCTTTGCAGCATTGACAACTATCTTTGCCAAAATTGGCATAGAAAATGTGAATGCTAATTTAGCAACAGCAATCCGAACTGTTGTCATCTTAGTAGTTGCTTGGGGGATTGTATTTTTTCAGGGTAACGTAGTTAATATCTCAGCTATATCCCAAAAAACCCTGATTTTCTTATTATTATCTGGACTATCTACAGGGTTATCATGGATTTTTTACTTCCAAGCCTTACAAACAGGAAAAGCTTCCCTTGTTGCACCAATTGATAAATCAAGCTTGGTACTAGTTTTATTGTTTTCAGTCATTTTTTTGGGAGAAACATTAAGCTGGAAGATCCTTTTAGGAACTGGGTTAGTAGTCATCGGCACTTTAGTTTTAATTATTTAAAATCTTAATTAAGCTCGACTCGATCCAAAATTAAGAACTCGGTTTTCTTTATCCGGCAAAATCCTAGCTTTTTGGCAAATACTTTTTCCACATCACAGATTATCGATGAAGTGAAAAAAGTAAAACTACTGTCCCATAAAGGTTTAAGTTTAAGCGTTCGTGCTGATAGTCTTGGCGACAACAAGACTTAAAGTTTTGCAAAATATATTCCATTAATGTACTCTGGCGTACATGATTAATATGTGCTATTGCCATGAGGAATCAGGATGAGTAATGTGCTCTCTATAGCCGCAGTGACAGCAGTACTAAAAGTCTTGCTGGAAAATGGTTTAGTCAGCGATCCGATCGCTGCTAGTGTTGGTGATGTGATTGTAACTGCCCTACCGCCCGATCGAATTTCAGTTGAAGCTGACGAGCGCGCTCAAATCAACCTCTTTCTCTATCAAGTGACGCAGAATCGCAATGTCGATTGGGTATCTCAAGAATTTCGCAGCAGGCACTCACGGATTAATGGAAACCCACGCTCTCCAACTCCACCACTAGCTCTCGATCTCCATTACTTACTAACAGCCTACGGAGCCAAGGATTTTCAGGCGGAGCTTTTACTCGGCTATGCAATGCATTTATTACACAAAACACCAGCGATCGCATCTGATATTATTGAAAATGCTTTGATAAATGCATCTACAACTAATACCTCAAGTGCTTTTTCGCAAGCTGTAGCAAGTGTGTCTGTATCCGCTTTAGCCGAACAAATTGGGCAGATCAAATTGACTCCAGAGTTTTTTAATATGGAAGAAACTTCTAAGTTATGGTCTGCTTTACAAACACACTATCGACCTTCAGCTACCTATCTGGCGTCAATGGTATTGATTGAAAGTACCAATGACAAGTCTGAAAGTTTTTACATGATGCCCTTGTCTCAACCGAATATAGAGCAAGTTATAGCTCAGACAAAAACTGAACCTATGATTGTTGCAGGTACAACATTAGTAATTCGTGGTAAACGGTTACGCGGTGAGATCGCACGAGTTCGTTTCGGTAATAGGGAGACATTACTAGTACCTCAAGAAGTAAAAGAAACGCAAATCAGCTTGTTAGTTCCGCCAGATTTATACGCAAGCGTACAGGGTGTCCAAGTTGTACATCTAACAATGGGCAATGCAGGGCAAACGAATCATCTAGTTGAATCAAACGTGGCGGCTTTTGTCTTACATCCAACAATTACAGCATTCGTCACTCAAGTAGAAAATAGCGGTGAGAATTTACGCGCAGCAGAAATTACCGTTAAATTCCAGCCGAAAGTAGGTAAGGAACAGCGGGTAGTTTTGCTACTCAATGAGGTATCAGGTGATAATCCGGTAGCTTACTCTTTTTTGGCTGCACCACTTACCCAAGACACTGATGCGATCGCGATTCCGGTCAAAAATGTCAAACCAGGAACTTATATTGTCCGGGCGCGGGTAGATGGGGCCGAAAGTCCACTGCAAAAGAATCAGTTTGGGGAATATGATTCGCCACAGGTGACAATTTTATGAATGCTACGACAATTAATCACAATTGGGATGAGGCAAACTACCGCTACCTATCAGCAGCCCTAGCCGTGGTGCGTGGTATTTTGGAAAATCACACGGCAAAAGAGCAAAATCAACCTGAAGAGAACAACCAAGAGCATTTACAGCAGGAGTTACAGGAAGCTACTGCTGCTATGCCTGCACCATCGGCATTGGAGAGAATATGCAAAATGTTTCGTCTCTCATCCTTTGAGCGCGAACTGTTGCTGTTGTGTGCAGGTATGGAATTAAATGGGGATTTTGCCAAATTGTGTGCTATAGTTCACGGCGATTCACAACGAGCTTACCCAACTTTGGGTTTAGCTTTGGCAGCTTTACCTAACGTCCACTGGGATGCGATCGCTCCAAATGCTCCCTTACGTCATTGGCGGTTAATTCAAATTGGTGATGGTCATGCCCTGACTCTCAGTCCCTTAAGAATTGACGAGCGGATTCTACATTATCTCACGGGTATTCAATATCTTGACGAACGGCTAGCTGGTATTATTGAGCCATTACAAGAGGTTAGCGATTTAGTACCCTCGCACCAAGATTTAGCAGAGCGAATCGCAGCAGTTTGGTCACAAGCTTACAAGGTTAATAGCTTGCCAATCGTCCAGTTATCTAGTGGTGAAACTGCCAGTAAACGTGATATTGCCGCCACAGTTTGTCAACTTCAGGGTTTAAGCTTGTGGGTAATGCCTGCACAAGTCATTCCTTTAGCACCAGGCGAGTTGGATAATCTCATCCGCCTGTGGACTCGTGAGACGATTTTAAGTAAGAGCGCCTTACTGATAGACTGCAACGAACTGGATACTAATGATACAGCGCGATTGAATGCGATCGCTCGTTTCATCGAACGCATAAAGGGCTTTTTAATAGTCACAAGTCGGGAACGGATCGGCTTATCACAACGCCTAGTAGTTAATTTTGACGTACATCAACCAACTAGCAAAGAACAAGGTGTAGTTTGGCAAGATGCATTAGGGGCAAGTGCATCGCAAATGAATGGGCAAGTCAAAACCTTGGTGGATCAGTTTAACCTCAGTGCTGCAACCATTCGTGCTGCTTGTGCAGAAGCCGCAGGACAATTAGCACAAACACCAGAAACCGAGATCGCTAGCGTTTTATGGGATGCCTGCCGCGTGCAAGCACGTCCGCGCCTAGATGAACTCGCCCAACGAATTGAGCCATCTGGTGATTGGGATGATTTAGTATTGCCAGAGGTACAGAAACAAGTTCTCCGGGAAATTGCGGCTCACGTGCGCCAACGTAGTACTGTATATAACAATTGGGGTTTTGGAGGCAAGAGTGCGCGGGGATTGGGAATCAGCGCTTTATTTGCAGGTAGTAGCGGCACTGGTAAAACTTTGGGAGCAGAAGTACTGGCTCATAAATTGCGCCTCGACCTCTATCGTATTGACCTATCATCGGTAGTCAGCAAATATATTGGCGAGACAGAGAAGAATTTGCGCCGGGTATTTGATGCCGCAGAACAAGGTGGAGTGATTTTGTTATTTGATGAAGCCGACGCTTTATTTGGTAAACGAAGTGAAGTTAAAGATGCGCGCGATCGCTATGCCAATATAGAAGTTAGCTATCTATTGCAACGTATGGAAAGTTACCCAGGTTTAGCAGTCTTGACTACGAACTTGAAGAGTGCAATTGATACAGCCTTTCTGCGGCGGATTCGCTTTGTGGTGCAGTTTCCCTTCCCCGATACAACACAACGAGCCGAGATTTGGCGACGCGTCTTTCCAGATGAAACCCCAACCGCAGACTTAGATGCTTTGCAACTAGCACGGCTCAATGTGGCTGGGGGTAATATCCGTAATATTGCCTTAAATGCAGCTTTTTTGGCTGCCGATGCCGGGGAACCAGTGCAAATGAAACACGTATTGCGAGCGGCTCAAACAGAATATAGTAAGTTGGAGAAACCCTTGACTGATGCAGAAGTTGGTGGATGGATGTGATTTTATAATTTTGACCTTAGTAGAAAATGCTGGTAGCTAGCAGGCTGTATCTACGCCAACTCCATAGCAAACAAAATTACTCTGGTAATTCACCAAATCTTTCGCGATAGCGAGCAAGCATAGACTCCATTTGAGCAAGTTGCTGCTCGGCTTGTTCGCGTTGCTGCTCGGCTTGTTGACGCTGTTGCTGTTCTTGGTGTGCTACTTCTTCAGGCGTGGGTGTCAGTTGTCCATCAGGAGTGAAAAAGCGCAATTTCGATTGATAAACTCCCAAATATAACTGCAATTGCTGACTCCATAACCAACCTGCTTCATTTGCTTGCAGTTCTTGATAACGACCATCTAATGAATGAAATCCTTTAAATTCTAAACTTACCGGATCAAACCAAAAATAATCAGGAGTCCGCCAAATATCTTGATAGATTTCCTTTTTCAAGCCTCTATCAGTAGCAGCTGTTTTGTCAGAAAGAATCTCTACAATCACATTTGGATATTTGCCCTCTTCTTCCCAAACTACCCAGCTTTTGCGTGTTTTACGTTGGGTATTTAAAACTACAAAGAAATCAGGGCCTCTAAATTCCTCAGACTTACGCTGACGCGGACTGTAATAAATCGTCATGTTACCGCAAGCGTAGAAATCTTGACGCTCCTGCCACAACCATTCCAAACACTGAATCAACAGCAGTATTTGCCGCAAGTGAAGTTCTGTTTCCAAAGGTGGTTCATCACTGTATAAATCACCAGGAGGAAATATAACATCTTCTGGTGTGTCTTCTAAAATTATTCCTAAATCTTGAGCAGAAGACATAATAATTTCTATTTTTACAAGATAAATCTAACTTAACCCAATTCATTCACCTGCAAAAGCGATCGCCCCAGTTTTCTATCCTATCTTTCTACGATTACAAGTCTCGCTCACACAGAGCCACTGTCGGCAAATAATAATTTATACTTAAGTCGATAGCGATCGCCACGAAACAAATTGTATAATTTGATTCAAAAATATGCTTGAGGATGTGAGATGAGCGATCGCATATTTGGGTCTAAGAAAGTAGGTATATCCACTTCAAATCCGTCGTTGCTCTCAGCAACAACTCCAACGCTGGCAAATCCAGTGCGCGGCTTTGACATCGCAAATAAAGCTCCAATCCAAGCATCCTCTGAGGTATCAACCGACCTGCAAGCTGCACAATCTGCTGGCGAAGAATCTTGGGAATCACAAGCTATCAAAAAAAAGCCTGTTCACGACATTAGTAGCATAGCATTGCGTCGTCCACAAGCAAAACTGACTGTTGAAGAACCAGAAGACCAGTATGAGCAGGAAGCCGATAGGGTGGCTAATCAAGTCATGTCAATGCCTAATACTGCGATGCAACCGCAGGAAAAACAGACTCAAGAGAGAGAAGTGCAAACTAAACCTCTCGATGTTTACTTTGGGCAAAAGAAATCGCCAGGGAATAATCAGTTGACTCATGTAGTACAACAGAAAGGTGAAGTGTTGCAAAGAGCGCCAAAAAACCCAATAGTTACAGAACTTTCGACAAAACTGCCACTGACAGAAGCCAATGCAAGATTAATTGATGCTTGTCATAACTTAGGTAGTATTTATGTGGATTTATCTGTAGCAAATACTGATTTAATCAGTACAAAATTAAGAATTTTCTCTATAAATTACGATATGGCTTACAGCAATTACTCAAGAGTAATTGGTCAAGGAAGAGCAGAAGCACAAAATCAAACTCTTTGGAGAGGAATATTTTTAGGAATAGGAACGGGTGTTTTAGCAGGTCTTGCCGCCGCCTATATTGCTCCTTCTACTGCTGCCGGATGGTTTGCTCTCACGCTAGCGGATGCAGGTACAGCAGCCGGTTCTTCATTTTTACAAGGAGCTGCGTCTTCAGCAGTAGCTCTTGCTGTATCAGATGCCATCACAACACGAGGCAGTGATTTACAACCTGGTGGTCTTTCACCTGATATGCTGCGAAGTAATATTTGGCAACACGTTGCATCAATGTATCGTGGTGCATTGCAAACCAATAAAGTATTAGCCAATTTACATAAAAATACCGTTATTCTTGAGCGATTAATTGCGGAAATCAGGGTACAAATTGCTGGTGGTGCATCGTCATATTCGCCAGCAGATATACTAACAGCAACTAATGCTATGAATGAGCGCATTAATGGAATGGCAAGTGTCTTTAGCGAATTGAGACAGAAATCAACTGCGATGAGTGCCTTTGGCAATTCTATTTTGGCTTATGACCCTACTAAACCTGAAGTCGCTCAAATAGAAAAAGATATTTGGATTATGTGGATGGGAACTTTAAGTAATGATGACTCTGACATTCTTGATTTAGATAATATTGAGGATCATTTGAAGAGTATCGGAATTTTAGGTAATGGTGGTTTATTAGGTGTAGATTTTGGAGACTATACCTCAGAAGACGATGAGCTAGCGGCTTTAGCAGCAGCTCGTCCTCGCGCTGCAACCATAAAAGGGAAGTACGATCAAACGACTTCTCAATGGACTGCACCGAGTCCTTGAGTCAACTTTTAATTATTTACTTTGATTTGTTTGCAGAGCCGTCTACTAAATCAAAGATTTTTATATCGTTTCCAATCCCCGACTGGTGATATAGATTTGAGTGGCACACTTTAAAACTTTTTCAACTTGTTTTGGTGCTTTGATTTCAGTAAATAGCTGAATCGCTCGCTCGAAATTTATTTGACTTTCATCAGGCTTCGACATCTTTTGATTAGTTAAACCCAATTGAAAATAAGCTTCAGCTAGATCGCATTTAGCGCCTATTTTATCCAAAAGTTCGATTGCTTCTGTATGATTAGCAATAGCTAATGCAAAATCTATTTTTTGCCGATGGATTTCTGCTAAACCATTGAGTGTTTTTGCTTTTACTTGCGTATAATGACTTTCTTCAGCAAAAGTCAAAGCTTGGTGAAATATCTGATTTGCCTGATAAAATTTGCCTAAATTGACGTAGGTTTGACCCAAAATTTGCATAAAATAGACAAATCTTCCAGTCTGTTCTATCAGTTTTTCGTTCGTAATATTTTGATACGCTACATCTGCTAATTGATATGAGAGATCGCGCAAACCCAAATAAGAATACACCAAAGCTAAACAGACTGAAGCTTTCTCTGCCCAGCGATGATGCTCGGTATTTTGAGCTAAGTAAATTACCTGTTGAAATAACTTTGCGGCTACCTCTAGTTCCCACAAATCTATCTTGTAAAGGCCAATACTTAATAAAGAATCTACCTCTAGCATTCTCAGATAGTAAACTGTATGTTTATTCTCTGGCTGAGGTACAAGTGATTTGAGTGCTTGGGTTGCCAGAGTAATAGTCTTTTCTTGACAAGCGATCGCTTGACTAATTTTACCTGTTATCCAATATAAATCGCCCAGTATATTATAAAGTTCGCTGAGATTTTGGTCATTTTCCAGATTATTAACAACTCGATCGATTGCCGCAAGTATCGGTTGAATTAAACCCATCCGATACAAGGTACTACCAAGAGGCAAAAATTGCTGCCATTGATTATTTCGGCTTTTTAAAATGACCTTACCCGCCAACTCAAATTCATTAATATCTATGTAGTGATAATATGCTTCTAAAGCTTGCAAAGCATCTTTAAAAGTTTCAATTTGTTTAACACTAGTTGTCCAAAATTCAGCGGCTTTGTGGTTGGCAATTTCCCATTCATCGCTAGGGCGTAAACGCGCGATCGCCTCTGCACGAATCACGGGATGCAACCAGTATTCACCTTTTTCACACTCCACCAAAGACCGATTTCTCAAAGAGACAATAATTTGGCGATGTTGATCGGCTGGGACATCCCAGAGTAAACAAAACAACCCTTGTGATGAGATGGTGGGTATATCTTGGTAACGATAACATCCCAAACGGCAAAGCAAGCGATAAGCTTGAGGATCGAGGGCTTGCAGGCGATTGATTTGACTAACTGCTAAATTTTTTAAGTCGGTTGCTGCTAACGGATCGGCATGATTTTCTTGCCAATAAAGAGCCATATCACCGTCAAAATCTTCTTGAATCGAACCGCAGAGAATTCCCATTGCTTTAGCATTACCGCCATAAGTGCGATGCATGATTTGCAAAGTTGGCGAGTTGATGGCTAATCCCCGGTTGCTAAAAAACTGTTGCCATGCACTTTCATCTAAGCCAGGAAGCCGATAGTGATTCACATTTAACCCAGGTTCACAAAGGCGATCGCGACTGGTAATTAAGGTAACAGATTGCACCCTGGCATCAGCCAAAACCCGCAATAGTTCTACATAGTTGCGGTGAGAAGCAATCAACCCACCTTGTCGATCTAATGCAGGTTCGAGATTGTCAATTAACACCCCAATCCGCCGATTGTGGAGTTCGCGCTTGAGTCGTCCCAAAGTTACGCCAAATTCTACCCCAGGTTCTCGATCGAAATCTTGTTTAAGCCATTCCTCTACTACACGTTCGGCGGGGGTGATATTTTGCGTTTCCTTCGCCATTAGCAGTTCTAAAACCAAGTCAAACCCCTGAGTTTGAAGATATTGCTGCGCTAGAGTAGTTTTGCCTAAACCGCCCTCACCTTGGATGACAATGACTTTTGAACCTTGATTTACCAAAGTATTCAGGTGAGCGATCGCTTCTGTTCGTCCAATAAAATTGGTATCCTCTAATTTTGGGGTGGGATTTTGGGGCGATCGCGAGTAATCAATCAGACTGGATGATATCGCAGTAGTTTTTCTCAAAACCCGTTCTAAAGTAGCGCGACAATTACTTTTAGTAATCTTTTCTCGCAATACCTTAGAAAGCAACTTCCATAACTGAGAACCAGCATCCTTGGCGTGTCCTTCGGTACAACCGTAAGAATGAGCGATATCCAAGTATTTTCTACCCAACCAAACTTGCACAAGAATCACTTTTTGCAAATCGCTCAACCGTTCCCCAGTCTGAGGGGGAATTGTGGCGTCTAACCATGCTAATGCTGCTTCAGCGTCCATTGGGTAACGACAAGGGTAGTTCAGATTTTAAGGACAACTATAAATTACTCTACAGTTATGTTGCTGGAGTTTTCGGATAAGATTCTGTAAACCCGACTTTTTTCCCGACTTTTCCGACCTTGGCTGGAAACCTCCAGCTAAACTGATATAAACCTATGCAAGATGGGCTAAACCCTTCTAAGCCTCATCCTGCCAAAATGGGAAAGAAGTTGCACAATTGGTGTTAAAAAACCTACAAAATTGTTCTGTATATAGACTAGATTCTTTAGTTTGGGAAAATTTGAGCATAAAATGTCAGAACTAACTGAAGGACTGAAACGAATTCATACATGGTTTACAAAAAATAGACCTGAGCGAATTTCTTGTCTAGCTCCAGGACTTTCGCGTGAATATATTGAACAAAGTACTAGATTTTTGCCATTCAAATTACCTGAAGAGGTTTATGAACTGTATCAATGGCGTAATGGTTCATCAGGATATGACTTTCTATTTGAAAATTATGAATTCATGTCTTTGAATGCAGCTGTAAGTGCTTACCACGAGCAAATGGGTGAAATTCGCTATCACGAGCGTGAACAAGCATACTGGTTTGAACATAGTTTCCCTATTTTCCAGCTTTGGTGTAACGGCGGTGTTTTGTATACAGTTGTGCCTAATCCACAAAGAAATAGCATCATACGCATATACGACTCAGAATGTAATGATTATTCACTGCGTTACGACAATTTGACTAACTTAATTTTGCATGGAGCAGATTGGTATGAAGCAGCTTACTTTGTGGAGAAGGAAAAAGCTTGGGATATTATAAATGAAGAAATGAGCTGTTTGCTTGATGTCAAATATATGGCAAGAGATTATCTCGCAAATTCAATTACCCGAAAAGGAGCAGCAGTTTCAAGAATATGCGAGGAAATATATCAGCGTTACATTAATGGCGATATCTCATCAACGAATGCATAAAGCCTTTGAGATAAATTTAATCCTCAGCGATCGCCACCAACCTTTTGAAGTTTATCGCTTAGTAGATGGTAGCTATCAATTGCAAATTGGCGAACCCTTTTGGATGCCAGAAATTGGTTTGGGAATTGGTAGAGGGCAATAGATATCTGGTAATATCCAGCGTCAGGTCTTGTATTGGTATGACCGACAAGGAAAGCGCTATCAAACGTCAAAAGAACAGCTTGAATTAGCGAAAAATATTGTCAACAATTTGCAGAATTGCCCGAATCAAGCAAGCATTAGCTTTAAGGTAGCGCCTTTTCTGCTTCTAGCAAAAATAAAATTGTGCTTGCCGTCATGTGAAGCTGGTAAGCAGCAAAGTATTGTGGAACAGTAAGTGGCTGAGAACCTTGACCATGACCTGCATTTTTATTTCTCATAGTAGGAACTCCACTTTCAAGACTTGATTTGAGTGAGGTTACTTGGGTTTGTAAGTAAGTAGGAATCAGATTATTCTGGAGGCAAAGATTAATCAGATTTTTCGCCGAATCTCCAGGTTGATAAATCCAGCCTCGAATATCACAAATAGTTTTCATAGTACTCTCGAAAGCTTTGAGGCATTCAACAAGGCATTCCTTGTATCGTCCATGCCGATAATGTTCGTGTGCTTTCAAAAATTCCTCATTTGCTCCTTTAAATCGTGTATCACTTAGCAAAAGCAAAACTGGCTTAACTGCCTCAGTGTGGATGATCTGAGAATCAACTCTGATAATTTCGCCTGACTCATACTGATAGCCTACCCCGTGTTCCCTAAACCTGAAGTTTAATTCTTCAATTGCTGCATCAGGTGTAATTTTTGGCTTACACAAGTATTTGATATTATTTTGTCTGTAAAATGTGTCTATCAATCTGAAGCTCAATTCTACAACATCAAGAATATGATTAGTGTTGTTGCACTGTATAATAAAATTAATTACATCACCAATGTAATTTTCGTAGTCGAAAAATTCTTTTTCTATTAGAGAGAATTTACCATATTCACGACATAAGGTATCGTGAATAAATTTGAAGTTTTCTATAGTTTTATTATTCTCATGATCGCCTAAAGCATCGTTCATAATATAAACAATCTGTACGCGAAGTGAACTAGGGATATTTTCATACTGATAAACATCAGGAACTTCTCCCATAAATCTTTTTTGGCGTTTTGAGTATATATCAAACACATTCATACTTAAAAACACGATACATAATACTTTTATACTACAAATAAATAACTATAATGTCTATTGTGTATTAACACACACTATAGTTCTGTCAGATTAACCCTAACTAAGTAAGAACAAAGCCAGCATAACTCACAATTTTAATTTTTAAGAGTAAGAACTTGTACATCCTACAACCGACTTTTTCTCCGCCTCTTTAAACTCCATCACATAAAACTGCCGACTTCAGCCGACTGACAAAACGAAGTGCGATCGCTTAGGCTATTGGGCATAGAGATAAAAATTTAAGTATAAAAAGATGCTTAATATCCTCAACCCAATCACAGAAGACTTAGTAAGTCAAAGCTATCCCAGTCCTCATTACTTACAAACACAGCGCCGCATTCGTTCCCTCATAGATAAATATATTGCAGTCGAAAAACTACATGACCGTCTGCAAGATTTACCGATACAGTTTGCCAATCCCCAACCGCGTCCCTGGAAACCCATTGACTGGCAAACAATTAACCGCAATCAAATTATCGGCTTAGACGCAGAGGTATTTTTATCTATATTGATAGGTGCGATGGACACAGAAGCCCCCATTCGCGGCTATACCCAAACAAGTCGGCAATATTTGGAAAAATTGCATCCTCAGATGGCTCGGTTTGTTGGTGGAACTGTCGGTAAAGATGGCGAATTGCTGGAACTTGGTTTGTGGGAAAAGGAAGAACGTCAGCACACACCCGCATTAATCAAAATCTACACTCAATTAACAGGCGAGAAAATTACCCCAAAACTTCGGACTGTTAGAAGCTATCTTCCCACAGATGATGCTAACGAAGACTTATATCGCCACGGCTTACATCGCATTGCCACAGAATACGGTGCTACCTGTCTTTATATTTGGTTGATGGCTCATACCACTGGCGCACTCCAGGATGTTCTAGAAGAACTAGCACAGGATGAAATCAATCACATGACCAAATTCTGGGGGTTTGGAGTCTGGGCTTTCCCTGATACTGGGTTGATGCGAATTGGACGCACGCTAATCAAAACGCGATCGCAAAACTATCAGCGTAACAACCTCATGCGTACTCTCCGCCGCATGATGGGTACCCTTAACTGGAATGCTTGGTCATTAACCAACAAAACAACTCTCCTATTTACCTTCACTTACACAATGCATCGCTTGTGGAGTTGGAACAATAGCCTCACAGCAGAGTACTTACAAAATTTATTTGAAACTAATTAGTCAAAACAAATGACAAAGGACAAATGACAAATGACAAGTGACAAATCAAAATTACCCATAGATTTAAACCCCCAAAAAATCCCCCAACATATCGCTGTCATCATGGATGGTAACGGCCGATGGGCAACCAGTCGAGGATTACCGCGCATTGCTGGACATCGCCAAGGAGCAAGGACACTCAAAGAACTATTGCGTTGCTGCAAAGATTGGGGAATCAAAGCGTTGACAGCATACGCTTTCTCAACAGAAAATTGGCAGCGTCCCGTTGAAGAAGTGAATTTTCTGATGCATTTGTTTGAGCGATTACTACACCGCGAGTTAGCTCAGATGCATCAAGAAGGAGTACGCATCTCGTTTATTGGAGATTTATCAGCTTTACCCAAATCTCTACAGACAGAAATGGAGCGTTCAATGGCAGAGACATTGAACAATCAAGCAATCCACTTTACTGTTGCAGTCAACTATGGTAGCCGCAACGAAATTACCAGAGTTTGCCGTCAAGTAGCTCAACTCGTAGAACAGGGCAAACTCAACGCCCAAGAAGTGAATGAAAGTCTTGTAGAACAACATCTCTACACAGCAGATACTCCAGAACCCGATTTACTCATTCGTACTAGCGGTGAGATGCGATTGAGTAATTTTCTTTTGTGGCAAATGGCGTATACAGAGATGTATTTTACCGATATTTTTTGGCCAGATTTTAATCGAGAAGCATTTCATCAAGCTTTGTTGAGCTATCAAAATCGCGATCGCCGTTTTGGTCAAGTTAAAGCTTCATTATCAGCTTAGTGTACCAAACACTAGACATCGCGTGAAGAAGGCAGAAGGCAGAGGGTAATATTTCCTTCTGCCTTCTGCCTTTCTTGATAAAGTAAAAGCACCCATATTACCAGGATGGTATATGAGCGCTCACGAATAAAACATTATCGAGGATAATCTATCTGCTATGACAGACCGAAGTAACTATAAGAATAGCAGGCACTGGGTAAATAAACTGCAAGGGTAGTTACAAATGTTTTGTTAAAAATATTACTTACCGTCAATATAATCCTTGATTTAGGCAAAATCCAATCGATTGCGGAATCCTATTCTCCTCAAGAACTCTTCGCTGCCTTGGTTTGGCAGCATCGGTTCAATGAGTTTGATGGCGAAGAAGTAATTATTGACCTTTCCAACCACAGAAATTTATGGTCAAGCTTTCTGTTCACCAAACCAATCTTTGCACCAGATGAAAACAGTTTAAGCTTTGGTGGTATGGTCGATACCCTACTTGCAATGGCAAACTATCGTCCCATGCCTAAAACCAGCATCATTCATTTCATTGCCTATCCTGCCGATACAATGTACATTCTGACAGAGAACCAAGACACAAAAGTATCAGAGCTTTTAGACTTGGGCAAAAAATGGCGGGCTGATTCAGTAGAGATAAGTGATGGCACGAATGAAGACTATGGTTTGCGCCTGAAACGCCGACTGAGAACTAGATTGGAAGGAGAGCTATCAGGTGAAGATGTTCGCCGATATTCTGATGCGGTCGTTGTTTGTTATTGGTGGGATTGAATTCTTGAAGTATCTCAATTAGAGAAATTGTGGACTACAATATGCTTTTTTATTCCCGATCTTAGCTTACACCCAAATTGAGCAGCGATCGCAGGCTCTTAATTTTTTTAAGTAAATTATTCTTTGTTAGGTATTGAGCCGAGGATTTCGGCTCAATACCTGTATTCTTTATCATAAAATCAGACTGATGTAAATTACTTTTTTGTCAATATAGCAATCCGATTTTATATTTGAACAGAGAAAATTTGGAAGACTTATGAATCAGGCATTCTACGGAACGTACTGTTCACAAGCCATTCATGATTTACTATGGTAACTATAAAAACTATCAATATAACTTGTTGTTAATTCTTTCCAAAAATAGTATTTACTATTATTTAATACTTGCGATATAAGCTGATGTTTTGGTAAGTTAATTCAGAAAAAATCCTGAAATCCAAAATTTAAAGTTAACAAGACTCTCTTGCTAAATCTACTTTAAATTTACTTATCAATCCATTTCAAAATCGCAATCAATTTTTTCACTATTTTATAGGTGTTGGGAGTTATGATGGCAAAGTATCTACTAGCTTCTGCTAGTGGGATGGGATTTTTATGTTTAATTGCTGGGTTATCACCTGTGCAAGCCCTTCCTAGTTTAGAAATTGCAGATAAAAACGTAGTTGTTAATCAAGATGACGGCAGCTATCAAAAAAATGATTCTCATCAAAGCGATTTAGCAAATAATATCTCCAGTAAATTGCTGATAGCTAATGAGAGTCAAAAAAATTTACCCTCAATCAATCAACAGCAAAAAAATCAAGATTTAGAAGTAGATTCTGCTGTTAACTTGTGGCAGCCAATCACACCAGAACCTGCAAGTTCATCTCCAACCTCATACAAACTTGCACAAGTAACATCCGTATCCCAATTGTCTGATGTACAGCCGACGGATTGGGCTTTTCAGGCACTCCAATCTTTAGTCGAGCGCTATGGTTGTATCGCAGGTTATCCCAATCAAACCTATCGCGGTAATCGGGCGATGACTCGCTATGAGTTTGCTGCTGGCTTAAATGCTTGTTTAGAGCGAATCAACGAACTGATTGCGACTGCAACTGGTGATTTGGTCAAGAAAGAAGATTTAGCCACGTTGCAGAAACTACAAGAACAATTTGCGGCGGAATTGGCAACCTTGCGAGGTCGAGTAGATTCTGTAGAAGCTCGCACAGCAGAACTAGAAGCAAATCAGTTTTCTACTACGACCAAACTCAATGGTGAGGTAATTATTGCTGGTGTTGGTGCTAGCGGTGGCGCTCCTAATCAGAGTGACCCGAATATCATCCTAGTCAATAGAGTGCGGTTAAATCTCACCACTAGCTTTACTGGTAAAGATTCATTAATTACTGGATTGCAAGCCTATAACTTTTTGGGTGGAGCCACTGGAGAGGGTAGCTTACAACAAGGTTTAGGATTAGCTTCACCGCTTTTAAGTGCAAGTAGCGCTCGTACCAGTTTTGAGCCGCAATTTCCGGGGTTAAATGTCAATACTTTGTCGAGTGTTGGTGCAAACAGCGTTCAGCTTTACAAATTGCTGTATATTTTTCCCGTCGCTAATAAATTAACCTTGTTTGCGGGAACTGCGGCGGAAACATCAGATGCTTTCCCAGCAATTACGCCTTTTAATGGTGAAGGACAAGAGTCAATATCTCGTTTCGCCAACTTGAATCCTGTGCTACGGGTTTCTGGTGGAACTTCGGGTACTGGTTTAGCATCGGCGGCGGGATTTATTTTTAATATTTCGCCAAATTTGGATTTAAGAGCTTTATACGGCAGCGTAAATGCCAATTTACCCGAAAAATCTGCTAATGAGGCAGTACCAGGAGTTTCTACTACACCTTTGGGAGCAGGTTTATTTAGTGGTAGTAGTATTATTGCCACACAGTTAACCTTCAAGCCAATTCCCGCTCTGGATATTGGTTTAAACTATGCCCACAGTTATCACGAAATCAATATTTTGGCTACAGGATTAGTTAGTAGTGATATCGGTGCTTTAGCAGGGGTTGCAACTGGAACACCGCTCACACTCAACTCTGTTGGCGGTACGGTAACATGGCGATTATCTCCCAAGATAGCCTTATCTGGCTACGGTGCAGCAATATTTGTTGATGCTGCTTCCAATAGCGTGGATGCTTCCACCACCTTTACAAGTTGGATGGCGGGAATTCACTTCAGAGATTTATTCAAGTCAGGAAACACTGCTGGGATTCTTTTTGGTCAGCCGCTTTTCCGTAGTGATACTGGTGGTTCTGCTCAACTTTCGCCCACAGGCGACAATCGGGCAACTCCTTACCATTTGGAAGCCTATTACCGCCTTCAAGTTAGCGATAATATCAGCATTACCCCTGGTGCATTTGTTCTCTTTAACCCAGAAGGTAACAGCAACAATGAGACTACGACTGTAGGTGTACTTCGGACTACTTTTACGTTTTAAAAGATTGGGAGTAAGCAGTCAAAATCCCCCAAGAAATTGGGGGATTTTGAGATTGGATAACAAATTCACAGTAAGAAAAATATTGTCCTCTTTCACTAGTATCGTGACAAAAAAATCTTTCTTCGATGCTGAACCCCACCAAGGTTTGTAGAATCTAAACCCACTAACCGAGATATAGATGGAAAGTGTCCTTTAGGTGCGTCTAAACTGAAAGTATATTCTTCATATTTAACCCATTCACTATTGGCAAGACTTGTTAGCCATCCAACTTTATAAGCAAAAGACATCACCCTACAGATAACCTAATTGTTTCTTCTACCTGAGTTAGCAGTTTGGTTTGAAATTTGGTGCTTTTGTATAACCCGCTCAATCTGGCAAGTCACCGCATCTATTCTATGTTTAACTTTATCAAAGTCAATATTCACCCAAATATAGGCTTTATCAGGTTTTTGCTGCTTATAATTCATATATTGCTTTAGTTGTCAAGATATTTTGTTATATCTATACAATATATACATCTCAACTTCTAAACTACTTTCTCTAGACATATAAGTAAATATGCTTAACATTTACTTAAGGTTTGCTCGCAATCCGATTTGATTTTTAAACTTATTTGCGTGCTACTCAAAGTACAGTGCAAGCGCCATAAGCAGGTAATAGGGAATCAGGCTTTTCGAGTTGTAAGGAGTTTTTCACCCAATCAAATAGGAGTCCTATAGCTCCTAAAAGTTGAATAAAACAGTGATTTGATTAATATGGGCGCAGATTATTATCTATCTATTGAAAGAGACGCGATATTTCGCGCCTCTAAGAACTAAAATCAAAATTCTAAGTATTAGCTTAAACCTTTGTTTGTAGATATTGAACTAACTGCGGTGCTTGCATCACTCCCTCGATCCTATCCACAGGCTTACCCTGCTTAAACAGTACTAAGGTTGGTAGAGAGGCAATTTTATACTCAGTAGCCAAATCTGTGTACTTTTCTGTGTCGATTTTGACAATCCTTAAGCGATCCTTAAGTTGGGCATTGACTTGCTCTAAAATTGGCACCATCATTTGACAGGGACCACACCAGTCAGCATAAAAATCTACTAATACAGGTACATCAGAAGCAGACAGCATCTCTTCAAAGCTGTTGAATTGCTTTTTAGTTGCCATGTGACACACACCGATTTTCAATTGTTTGTTTCAATAGTAGTTCTTAGAAAATAAAATCGGTATAGGTTCATGGGTTTTTGTTGGTAAAAGATTAGATTAGTTAATATAGAATGATTTTACAGCCGAAAATATTAAATAATTATAATAAAATACGTATTTTTGTGAGGTTGTGCATCTGCATTAGATATGTATTTAAACCTATCCTGACCAAGCAAATAATTATCAAGACGTTCACGAGAGTGATATCTACGAAGGTTGTAGCTGCAAAACTTTCTAGTCTATCCAGCCAGGTGAATATATTGTTTCAAGTTATTGCTCCATTAGCAGAGAAATAACTATAGATATTTAATTATAGTAAAAGGTTAATTCTTGTTATTCGAGTTATATAGTAATCCTATTTGATTTGTGAGAATTGCAACCCGCGTCCCCGACAACTTTATCAAGTCGGGATCTTGTTTCTGTGCATTTGATTCACGATAGCTATATCTACCTAAATACGACATATAAGTTTATCTATTAGCTATCTAATTTGCAGCATGACAGCAAGATTGTCATCCTGCAAGAGTTAGATTTTATTCAGACAATATTCAGATGTTCCCGAAATCACCATAAGATAATTAGCGCGGTATTTCTAAGATTGAGGAACATTAAATGACACTATTACAAGATAAAGTCGCAATTGTCACAGGTGCATCAAGAGGAATTGGCCGAGCGATCGCAATTGAATTAGCCTCACAAGGAGCGATCGCAGTTGTCAATTATGCCAATTCTAGTGCAGCAGCTGAAGCAGTTGTTACAGAAATTACAGCAGCGGGAGGTCAGGCGATCGCTATCCAAGCAGACGTTTCTAAAATTGAGCAAGTAGACGCACTAGTTAAGTCCGTCATGGAAAAGTTCAGCCGTGTGGATATCTTAGTCAACAATGCAGGTATTACTCGCGACAATCTGCTTTTGCGTTTGAAGACAGAGGATTGGCAAGCTGTGATAGACCTGAATTTAACTGGTGTTTTCTTATGTACACGTGCAATCAGTAAAATTATGCTGAAGCAGCGATCGGGGCGGATTATCAACATTACCTCCGTTGCTGGGCTAATGGGCAACCCAGGTCAGTCAAACTACAGCGCCGCCAAAGCAGGTGTAATCGGCTTCACTAAAAGCGTTGCCAAAGAACTAGCTACTCGCGGCATCACCGTTAACGCCGTCGCCCCTGGATTCATCACCACCGACATGACCAGCGATCTCAACAACCCTGAAGATATTCTCAAATACATTCCACTCGGTCGCTTCGGTCAACCCGAAGAAATCGCTGGAATGGTGCGTTTCCTCGCCGCCGATCCCGCCGCCGCCTACATCACCGGACAAGTCTTTAACGTCGATGGCGGCATGGTAATGGCCTAAATAGTTGAGCTAAATAATTGAGGGGTAGCGATTTTTCGTAGTTGGAGCTTTAGCTCCAACTACGAACTTATTAAATCAAATTCGACAAACTAATATGAAAACAGACTCCATTTTTTATCGTTTATTTCAAACTTTCCCCAGTGCTTTTTTTGAATTAATTAATCTGCAACCATCAGAAGCAAATGCATATAATTTCGCTTCAGTAGAATTAAAGCAAACGGCATTTCGGATTGATGGAGTCTTTCTTCCTGTTGCTGATACTAGTAGTCAGCCGATTTATTTTGTAGAGGTTCAATTTCAAAAAGATAACGAATTTTACGCTCGTTTATTTTCAGAAATATTTCTGTATTTACGACTTTACGCACCTACTTCAGATTGGCGAGCAGTAGTTATATTCCCTCGCCGCAGCCTTGAACCAACCCAAGTACAACCGTATCGAGTCTTACTCGAAAGCCAACTGGTAACGAGGCTATATCTAAATGAGCTTGGAGAAGTAACTGAATATTCCTTGGGAGTTGGGATCATCAAATTAGTAGTTGTAAATAAAAAACAAACTCCCATATTAGTCAAAAGTTTGATTACAAAGACACGTTCGGAAGTGAGCGATAAAGCACTTCAACAAAAAGTGCTAGATTTAATAGAAACAATTGTAGTTTACAAACTACCGCGTATCAGTCGTCAGGAGTTGATAAAAATGTTTGGACTCGGTGATTTTGATATCAAAACTACCAGAATTTATGAGGAAGTGCGTGATGATATCATTGAGGAAGTGCGTAATGAAGTCAGACAGAAACAGACTCTAGAAGTGGTTATGCGTCTGCTGCGACGACGCATTGGTAATTTGAGTCAGCAATTGTCAGAGCGCATCAGTCAGTTATCTATCGAACAGCTTGAAAATCTAGCCGAAGCACTGTTAGATTTGTCCACAGAAAAAGATTTAGTTGCTTGGTTGCAAGACAATTTAACTCAAGCTTGAATTTTTTGTGGACAGAATAAACATAGTAGGGCTAGCACTGCAATGCCCACCCTACCAGTAACTAAGGCTGTTGGCGTATCCTTTGCCAGACTGTAAAGCCCAAAAGTAGGATAATGCTACTGGCGGTTGTCAGCATCACAGCCAAACTCATACCTTGTATTCTCATCGCCAACAAGTTGAAAACTAAGGTAATTGACCAAAGCGTAAACGCAGCATTGCGCTGGGAGAGTCCCCAAGCAAGTAAGCGGTGGTGCAGGTGGTCTTTGCCAGGAGTACTCAGAGGGTTATTTCCTGCTAGTAGCCGCCGCACAAATACTTGAGTGGTGTCTAGCACCGGTAACAACAGAAATAAAACCGTAGGAATTAGGGCATAAACTGTGTTTTGTTGCAGTTTGCCTAAAATACTAGTTGCTGCCAGGACATAGCCGAAAAAGTATGCTCCGGCATCACCCATAATAATTCGTGACGGATGGAAATTATGGCGCAAAAATCCTAGTGCAGCACCTCCCAAAGCTGCAAGTACTAAGATTGCCGCGGCACGATTGTTAAATTGAGCTGCAACGCCCAACAAACTCATGGCGGTAATAAAGCTGATTCCTCCTGCCAAGCCATCCATACCATCCATCAAGTTGATGGCGTTGGTAATCCCTACTACCCATAGTACTGTTAGCAACATGGACAGAAGTGAGTCGATGGGAGTGCCAAACAGGACTTTGACACTGATACCATTAGCTACCAATAACAGTGCCGTGACAATTTGCGCCCACAATCGCACAGAGGGCGGTAAGCCAAACTGATCGTCAATAAAGCCCACAAGGACTAATATCGAACCCCCCAACAGAATAGTGAGCACCTGAGCCAATACGTTTTGGAGTTCGATCGGTCGTAAAAGGCTAGCTAATACCAGCGCGGCAATCACGCCCGCGTAGATAGCCAGCCCCCCGGCATTGGGTAAAGGTTCTCGGTTGAGTCGCCGGGCGTTGGGTTGGTCAGCCCAACCTACCCGCAAGGCGAATTTGCGTACTGTCGGAATTAAACGCCAAGTTACAACCCAAGCTAAAAGGAACGTAAATACTACTGCCAACCAGCCGGTGCCGCCAGGGTCGGCAATACCAAGGGATTTAAGGGAGTTCTCTAGATTCATCTCCCAATTCAAGCATTACTGCCAGTATCTAATATGAGCATCACCTGTATATTAATCAATTTTTTTATTTCCATTTGTAACTTGAGCGGTGGGAGAGATTAGCACTCTGGCGCTGTGAGTGCTAAATTGTCTAATGGAAGCGCTGGAGAAATGAAACATGGCGAAAATTATTGCATTTGACGAGGAATCTCGGAGAGCTCTAGAAAGGGGTGTTAACGCCCTTGCCGATGCTGTAAAAATCACCTTGGGGCCTAAAGGTCGCAATGTCCTTTTAGAGAAAAAATTTGGCGCACCTCAAATTGTCAACGATGGTATCACTGTTGCCAAGGAAATTGAATTAGAAGATCCTTTGGAAAATACTGGTGCAAGACTCATCCAGGAAGTGGCCTCAAAAACTAAAGATGTCGCTGGAGATGGTACAACCACCGCCACAGTTTTAGCACAAGCCTTAATTCGAGAAGGTTTGAAGAACGTGGCGGCGGGTAGTAACCCTGTTAGCTTGAGACGCGGGATCGACAAAACTATTGAGGCATTGGTACTAGAAATTGCCAAAATAGCCAAGCCAGTAGAAGGAAGTGCGATCGCTCAAGTTGCCACTGTCTCTGCTGGTAACGATGAAGAAGTTGGTCAAATGTTAGCTCAAGCAATGGAAAAAGTCACCAAAGATGGTGTAATTACCGTTGAAGAATCTAAATCCCTCACCACCGAACTAGAAGTAGTTGAGGGGATGCAGATTGACAGGGGTTACATTTCACCCTACTTCGTCACCAACAACGAACGGCAAATCGTCGAATTTGAAAATGCTCGGATTTTAGTGACAGATAAAAAAATCAGCAGCATCCAAGATTTAGTACCGATTTTGGAAAAAGTCGCCCGTTCTGGTCAGCCTTTGCTAATTATTGCTGAAGATGTCGAAGGTGATGCTTTGGCAACTCTGGTGGTGAACAAAGCGCGGGGTGTACTGGCTGTCGCTGCCATTAAAGCGCCTGGGTTTGGCGATCGCCGCAAAGCTTTGTTAGAAGATATTGCTATTCTCACCGATGGACAGTTGATTTCGGAAGAAATCGGCTTAAGCTTGGATACTGCTGCTTTAGAAGCGCTGGGAACTGCCCGCAAAATCACCATTGACAAAGAAAGCACCACAATTGTCGCTGGCAGTGTCACCAAGCCAGAAGTACAAAAGCGGATTGGTCAAATTCGCAGACAGTTAGAAGAAACCGATTCTGAATACGATCAAGAAAAGCTCCAAGAACGCATCGCCAAGCTCGCTGGCGGCGTGGCAGTGATTAAAGTGGGTGCGGCAACCGAAACCGAACTCAAAGACCGTAAACTGCGGATTGAAGACGCGCTCAACGCTACTAAAGCTGCTGTGGAAGAAGGTATTGTTCCTGGTGGTGGGACAACCTTGATTCACTTAGCTAAGGCGGTAGAAGCGATTAAAAAGACCTTACAAAATGACGAAGAAAGAATTGGGGCTGATATTGTCGAACGAGCGCTAGAAGCCCCTTTACGCCAAATCGCAGACAACGCTGGTGCTGAAGGTTCTGTAATTGTCTCGAAAGTTCGGGAGAGCGACTTCAACATTGGCTACAACGCTGCTACTGGCGAATTTGAAGACTTGATTGCTGCTGGTATTATCGACCCTGCCAAAGTCGTGCGTTCAGCTTTGCAAAACGCTGGTTCCATTGCTGGTTTGGTCTTAACCACCGAAGCGATCGTTGTTGAAAAGCCAGAGAAGAAATCCGCTGCTCCTGCTCCTGATATGGGCGGTATGGGCGGTATGGGCGGTATGGGTGGCATGGGCGGCATGGGCGGCATGGGTATGTTCTAATTTCTGCTGACCCAGATAAATATTTTTTAAACAGTTTGTCTTGCCAAGGCAAACTGTTTTTTTGTAGCATTGCTGATTCAAAGGCAATATGTTATACCAATTCGTAATTCGTCAGATTAAATCTAGGTGATGACCAAATTAGCAACCTAAATAATTGCCTAATTTAGAAATTACCGTCTTTATATTAATTTTTGCAAAATAACGTGTAAGTTATCCTTATGTCCTTTGTTATTTACTAATGACAAATACTTCTCTACGAGAGGCTGCGCCAACGACTAAGCTCAGTACAAGTGACCAATGACCAATGACAAATGACTATTAGGTAATATTGCATGGCACGAAAACTACGTCGCCTTCCTAAAATACTCACCAAGCTGTATGAAGACGAGTTCTATCACCAACCAGGGACTATACCTGGAACTATTTTTATTGATGCAGATGCTCCACCGCCAATAATTTTTTTGATTGACTATAACCAAACCAATTTCATCCGCGAACAAATAGAAACTCCAGAGGAGTGTCTCCCCTATTTGGAATCGGAATCGGTTTCTTGGGTAGACGTACAAGGTTTAGGTAGTCAAGACATATTACAACGATTGGGTAAAATTTTTAAGTTACATCCTCTAGTTTTAGAAGATGTAGTCAATGTACCGGAACGTCCCAAAACAGAAGATTATGAAGATCAATTACTTTTCATTGCCCGGATGGTAGTGCCAAAGGAAAAAACATGTGGTTTTTATAGCGAGCAAGTGAGTTTGATCTTAGGAAAAAATTATCTGCTGACAGTACAAGAGGAACCAGAACATGATTGCTTTGAGGCGGTGCGATCGCGAATTGAAAAAAACAAAGGTATCATCCGTAAACAGGGAGCGGATTATTTAGCTTATGCTCTATTAGATGCAATTATTGATGGCTTTTTCCCCGTACTGGAGCTTTATGGCGAGCGAATCGAAGAGTTAGAGGAAGAAGTAATAGTTAAACCTACTCCCCAAACACTACAAAGTATTTATCAAATTAGACGAGAATTACTACAACTACGTCGTGCTATCTGGCCCCAGAGGGATGCAATTAATTCCTTAATTCGAGATGCTCCCGATTTAATTTCTGAAGAAGTGCGAATCTACCTGCGAGATTGTTATGACCATACAGTGCAAGTGATGGATATGGTAGAAACTTACCGAGAACTATCATCTGGATTAATGGATGTGTACCTTTCGGCAGTCAGTAATAAAATGAATGAAATCATGAAGGTACTAACGATAGTTTCAACAATTTTTATTCCCCTGACTTTTGTGGCCGGAATATATGGTATGAATTTCAATACTGAGAAATCACCATATAATATGCCTGAGTTGAATTCGTATTGGGGTTATCCACTTTGCTGGGCAGTGATGTTAGCGATCGCATTTAGTTTGCTATTCTTTTTTTGGCGAAGAGGCTGGCTACAAAATTCTGTAGTAATCAAGCGCAATTAAAAATTGTAGATTAACGATGAGTCAAATATATATTCATTAGCACCGGGAGTTAAGATTTTTAAGTTATGAGGAGTAGCGACCAGAATTTAGTAGTTTTGACGATTTATATTATCGGTGTTTCATACGTTTTCAACCGCATGATTGAATCCATCGATGACCAAGTGAAATTTGAGTTTAAAAAAGGAACCGTTGACGAGCAACTCAAAGAACACAATCTCGACGATAAAATTGGAATTTCTTTTAAACTCAAATCCTCATATCCAATTGACGATTTGAAAGATTTAGGAATTAGCATTGAAAATAAATCTGATAATGTTGCCGTATACGTTGACTGGGATAATAGTTCTTTAGTTGTTGAACATAGTAAGCAATCGCGCCGCGTAATTCGGAAATCACCAGACTTAACTCGTGATTTAGCTGTACCCCAAAGTCCTAGCCTGATTGCTCCCAAGAAAACACTTTCTGAAACAGTGACAGCAGAAGATGTTTTCGAGCGCGATCAAGTAGCTGGAACCTATTTAGCAAAAAAACCACTAATTGATATCAACGGGCTACAAAAAGGGCAAAAAAAGTTGTACAACGACTTTATTAATAGAAAAAAGGAGTTGGACTTTTCGCTGCAACTGGTGCTACGGATATCTGAGGTGCGTTTAGGTCTAGCTCCAGGTCGTGATTTTCCTCCCATTAGTATTATCAATTGTCCTTTCACGGTCAGGAAGCTACCTTGGACTTACGCTCTACCTTGGAATAAAAAAAAGCAATAGCATGTCAACATGCTATGTCAACAGTAAACTGGATCTAAGGAGAGAGTAGACGCAGGCGGTTGCAGATCAGTCATAGTTACTGGTTTGAGGAAAGTCCGGACTCCCGAAAGACCAAACTTGCTGGATAACGTCCAGTGCGAGCGATCGTGAGGATAGTGCCACAGAAAGATACCGCCAGATCAATTAAAAATTAAAAATTAAAAATGTAAAATGAACAATTTTTAATTTTTAATTTTACATTTTTAATTGATCTGGTAAGGGTGCAAAGGTGCGGTAAGAGCGCACCAGCAGTATCGAGAGGTGCTGGCTCGGTAAACCCCGGTTGGGAGCAAGGCGATAGGAACTACGGTTGGTCTTTTACCAGTTCCGCTCAATGAGAGCCGCTAGAGGCGTTTGGTAACAAGCGTCCCAGATAGATAACTGCCCTCGCAAGAGAACAGAACCCGGCTTATGTACTGCTCTTTCCCCTTTAATGGAGTATGAACCTTTCACGGTTTGTACTCTATTATTTTTTGTACGGGTTTTGTGCGTAAGCGTACCCTTCGGGAAGCAAGCTACGCGTAGCGTCTCGTAGAGAAGCTCGTCGTAGACATCGCTAATTCATTATCTAAAGCATTCCCAATATCTCTAATGCTGTATCCAAATGCCATTTAACCCGATAGAGTCCAAACAGTTTCTCTTGGCTATACCGTGCTGGGTACTCTAGTTTCCTTCCCTCCATCGTCACCTTGAGCAATGCTGACTGCTCTGGTGTCGGTGTTCCCATAGCTTCTAGTGTCGCTTCTAGCGCTTCTACTTGAGAGAATACAGGAGACTTCAATCCTTTATTTTCTGATACTTGCTTGCAGGCTATAACAGGGAAGGTCAGGAGTGCATTAATGTATGATGCCTTATCAGCAGGGTTTCCTATTGCTTGGATGCCGTACTGTATCAGACATAAATCGCGTAACGCTCTCAAGCTTTTAACTTCTAATTCTGTGCGCGTAAACATAAAATAGAGTTACCTCTTGTGAAAGTGGGAATCGGTGGGCAACAAGTTTCTCAGGCTAAAATGCCCATCGATTTAACATTTTCCACTGATATACACGTGGAGAATAAATTTATTTGTATTTCTATACAATGTCTAAAAATAAAGGTAATCCAGATAACTTAAAGCCATTCACCACGGACAGAGAGCGACCACTAACTGAATATCTACATTTGCGTGTCACTAAAGAAATGAAGGAAGAAGTGAAAGCTAAAGACGATCCTCCTGAATTTTGCCGTCAAGCTATCCAAGAAAAGCTAGATAGAGAGAAGTAGCAAAAAGTTGTTAGAGTAATAGTCCAAGAGATTTAGATATATAAGTATAAATAGCTAGTTACCTTCCCCTGCTCCCCTGCTCCCCTGCCCCCCTGCTCCCCTGCCCCTCCGCCCCTCCTGCCCCCTTCCCCTTATCATGTAATGCCCCTTGCCTATCCACGCCGCCAACGGCAGCTCGAAAGTTTAGTCCAAAAATTAGGTTTGTCGCTAGAAGCACCTATAAAGTGGGAATTGCTGGATTTAGCGCTCACTCATCCCACTGTCTCTGACTCGGCAAATTATGAACAGCTAGAGTTTGTTGGCGATGCAGTGGTGCGGCTAGTGTCGGCTGTTGTGTTATGGGAAAATTATCCCGATTGTCCAGTAGGGGATTTTGCGGCAATTCGTTCGGTATTGGTGAGCGATCGCATCCTCGCCCAATTGGCCAGAGTTTATGGTTTGGAGTTATACTTACTAGTCGCTGGTAGTGCTACCGCTGATAAAGTTGGTCTAGAGTCACGACTGGCAGATGCCTTTGAAGCAGTTTTGGGTGCGCTTTACTTAAGTACTCAAAATCTGGAATTGATTCGCTCTTGGCTAGATCCCCACTTCCACCAACTAGCCACAGAAATTCGCCTCGATCCTGCCAGACTTAATTACAAAGCTGCTCTCCAAGAATGGACTCAGGCGCAATTTAAAGTTTTACCAGAATATCGGGTTATAGAAGTAACTCAACCACATCGCAATCAAGAACGTTTCCTGGCTGAAGTGTGGCTGCACGGAAACAAACTCGGAGAAGGTAAGGGGCGATCGATCAAAACTGCCGAACAAGCCGCAGCTAAAGTAGCTTTTTTAGCAATTCCTAATCCGCAAATACCCTGAGCTTAAAAGAAGGGGAATTAGTCGATAATCAGTTGATTGTCAGTGGTCATTTGTCCCTCTTCTTTTGTATACAAATAACTAATGACAAATACTTCTCTACGAGAGGCTGCGCCAACGGCTTCTCTAGGAGACGCTACGCGAACGCGGTAGTTGAGCGCAGTCGAAACTCAGTACAAGTGACAAATGACAAATGACAAATAAAATTAATATTGCTGTCATCGGAGTTGGGCGTTGGGGAGTGCATCTGTTGCGGAATTTTTTAGCACATCCTCAAGTAAATGTAGTTGCTGTAGTAGATCCCCATCCAGAACGATTAGCGGCGGTAAAGCAGCAATTTAACTTAGATGAAAATGTACTATTAACAACCCAATGGCAGGATTTAAAGACAGTGCCAGGGTTGACAGGAGTGGCGATCGCAACTCCTGCTACCACCCACTATGCTTTAATTAAAGACGCTCTCCAACAGGGATACCATGTTTTGGCAGAAAAACCCCTAACTCTCGATCCCGCAGAATGTCGGGAACTTTGCCAGTTAGCAGAACAGGGTCATTTAATACTAACGGTTGACCACACTTATTTATTTCATCCAGCGGTTGAGCGAGGAAAAACTGTAGTACAAGCGGGTAAATTAGGTGATTTACGCTATGGCTACGCAACGCGCACCCATTTAGGGCCTGTTCGGCAAGATGTTGATGCGCTGTGGGACTTAGCTATTCACGATATTGCTATATTTAACGCTTGGCTGGGTCAAATTCCTGTGCAAGTACAAGCAACGGGTACGGTGTGGCTACAGGGAGCAGGGGGGCATACTTCGACTGCGCTCAGTAACCGAGGGAGCAGGGGAGTAGAGGTGAGTCCATATACAGATTCTGCTCTGCCTCAAGGTTTGGCCGATTTAGTATGGCTGACACTGACATATCCAGATGGCTTTCAAGCTTATATTCATTTGTGTTGGCTGAATCCTGATAAACAGCGACGCCTGGGGATTGTGGGTAGTCTTGGCAGCTTGATTTTTGATGAAATGTCAATATCATCACCCCTAACCCTGCTACATGGAGAGTTTGAACAGCAAGGCAATCAATTTATTCCTGTTAATCAAAAGCAGATAGTGCTGGAATTAGAGCCAGGAGAACCATTGGGGCGGGTTTGCTCGTGCTTTGTTGCCTCTATTCTCAACAATACTCCCTCAGAGATTTCGTCTGGCTGGGTAGGCACTGAGTTAGTAGAAATTCTTGCTGCTCTAACATTATCTCTTAGCCAAGGCGGTAAACCTGTTTTTTTGAGCGATCGCATCGTCAAGGATTAAAAGTTTCAGGAGTAGTGATGAATATGGACTTTTGACTAAATTACGTCTTGAAAGTCCCATTTGCACAAACTTTTGCTTTTGGAAGACTTACTAAGATAGTTTGCAGGGGCGAAAGACGAATCTCGCAAGTCTCATTTCCAAAGAGCAACTGGGACTTCGGGAACTTTTCTTTGTCTACCTCTACTTTTATAGACTTGTCGATCCCCAAAGACGGACTTCCCCCAGACTCCTGTAGGTTGGGGTAGCGGCTTGCCTTTACTGGCTCATTCCCAGAGGAGAATCCCAAATCTCCGACATTTGGTTCTTGATTTGGAACAGCTAACAGCGAGATATCAATCAAAGGTAAGGTAATTTTCAGTGTCGTACCTTGATGAAGTCCCGCACTCTCAAGAGTAATACTTCCTCCCATGAGTTCGATTAAGTTTCGTGAAATCGCTAGTCCCAGTCCAGTACCTTCAAACTGACGTGTTGTAGTGCCATTCACCATTACAAAGGGGCGAAATAGTTTGTGCTGTTGAGTCGGATCGATGCCTATACCTGTATCTTTGACAGCTATTACCACACTACTAGATTGAATTTCTGTAGCAATCGTGATGCTGCCGGTGTCGGTGAACTTGGTGGCGTTGCCGATAACATTAATCAGCACTTGCTTCAGTTTTCCCGCGTCTGCCTTAATTGGGATCGCTTTGGAAGTTAACTCACATTTCAATTGCAAGCCCTTTTGTTGGACATTAACTGATTGTAAATTAATTACCTCTAACAATAGTTGTCGGAGGTCAAGAGGCGTGGAAATAACTGAAAGCTTACCTGCTTCGATTTTAGAAATATCGAGTAAATCATTAATAATACCTAGCAAGTGAATCGTTGTTTCATCGGCACGTTTGAGAAACTCCATTTCTTCTTCTCGGTCATCACATAAGCCTTCTTCAACCAAGCGAATACAGTTAATAATAATATTTAATGGGTTTCTCAATTCATGGGAAGTCGTAGCCAAAAACTGGCTTTTAATCTGGTTAGCACTTTTTGCTTCTTTCCAAGCTATTTCCAGTTCTTCCGATCCAGCTTTCAGCCGTTCTACCATTTGGTCTAATGCTTGGGCCAGTTGATTGAATTCCCGAATTTGAAAATTGTGCGGAACTGGTTGTGCGGCATGGTGAGAGTGAATATTGAGAGCATAGTCTCGCAATTCTTCTACAGGACGGGCTAAGTAAGGAGCTAAATATAGGGATGCTAACAAACTTGCGCCAATCAAACCAACTGTCAGAACGATCAGAATTAATTTGATTTCTTCTAAACCAAACAGCGCATTATCGACACTACTAACAGCTAAAACTATCCATTTTTGCTGTTGCTGTTGAGTAAGTGGATTTGCAATAACTGTATAGCCAGCAACTAATTCTTCTCCCTGTCTAAAAGATAAACTTATCGAATCGTTTTTTCCCGTAATTGCATTTTTAATTATGCTTTTGATTTGGGAAGCATGAGGGTGCTGAGTGATATTAGTTCCCACCCAATCTGTGAATGGGTGTGCCAAAATTGTGCCATCTTCAGCAATCACTACCATAGCACCAGTGAGCGATCCCGGCGGATTTCTGGTTTGTTGGTACAATGCAGACTGAATACTTAAGCTGTAAATTAAATTTTTTCGGCTATCGGAAACTGGTGCAGATAAAACTATTTGCAGTTGATTTTGTGCATTTCTTTTTCCAGTCGTTCCTGCCTTTGGCGGGAAGATTGCTTTGACATCAATCCCATCACTAGGCAAAGGTAATCTCAATTCTCCAATTTCTCGATCCCCACAGCTACTGGCAATTATCTTGTGGTTTAGGAGATTTGTTAATTGGATGCACTCAATACTGCCTGGAAGTTGTTGCCTTAACTGCGTGAGGAATTCTTGCTCTTTTATAGGCGAACCCGACGGAATAACCGTTGTTTTGCTTACACTCTGCAAATTAGCTTTTAAGATTGCGATCGCATCACCAATTCTCTCCCCTTTACTGATGGCGCTTTCTGTTAAGTTTTGCCGTGCAGTTCTCAATATACTAGTACGTGCCTTATTCAAGGCAACAAGTTCCCCTACTAGTAAAACTGGAACAAACAGCAGCAATATTCTGGTTACTAAAATTCGACGGAAGGAAGATTGGCGGGAATTAGTCATCAAGTGTCTCACTTTGCACCTGCAATCTACAACACCAAAGATATGCAATTAAATCAGCTAGATGAGACATTTTATTAAATTATCAGAATTTTATTTTCAATGTTTAAAAATAACAAATTGCTATAATTCAAAAAGAAACGTGGTATACCAAAACTCGTATATGCTAGATGTAGAAGCGATTTTTGTTGCATATCAATACAGTAGTGAAATGATAAAACAGTAGCTTGTCGGTATGGTTTTTTGAGAATCTACACACGACTAAAGTAAATATTAAAACTATAAAATCAATTTAATGTTGCAACATCGTCCTCATACTACAGTTGTTTTAGCAATGAGTGCAGATGGCAAGATAGCAGATTTTAAGCGATCGCCTGCTAGGTTTGGCTCAAGGGTTGATAAAGCGCACTTAGAAAAACAAATTGCTGCCTCTGATGCCGTTTTGTTCGGTGCTAGGACTCTGGATGCTTATGGAACAACACTTACTGTAACCGATCCAACTCTAGTGCAACTCCGGGCGCAAGGAGGGAAGCCTCGGCAACCAGTTCATATAGTGATTACAAACTCTGCAAACCTTAATCCGGAAATTCACTTTTTTAAGCAACCAGTTAGACGCTGGCTACTCACCACAACAGCAGGGGAATTTTCGTGGAAAGAACGCTTACAGACGCTTCACTCAACTCTGGGAATCGGAGTACAAGAGTATCCTCCAGAATTTGAGAAGATTCTGGTTTTTGAAACACCAACACGAGAAATTGACATTCTCGTAGCCTTGAAGCAACTAGCCACTCTACATATAACACGCTTGGCGGTCTTGGGTGGAGGTGAATTAGTCGCTTCTTTGCTGGAATTAGATTTAATTGATGAATTATGGCTAACTGTATGTCCGCTGATTTTAGGTGGTAATACTGCACCTACACCCGTCGAAGGGAAAGGATTTTTACCTGATTTGGCTCCTAAGTTACAACTCATAGAAGCTCATACAGTTGAGCAAGAGGTATTTTTACACTATCGCCTGCAACGACCAGCAGATTAGATTACGCTAAGTTAAGTTATTTATTGGAGATGGGGCATTGGGCACAAGAAGCAGAGAGGCACAAGAAGCAGAGGGGCAGAGGGGAAAGACTTACTGCTACTTCTCCTCTGCTCCCCTGCTCCCCTGCTCCCCTGCTCCTCTGCTCCCCTGCTCCCTACTCCCTACTCCTCTAAGATGGTGGAACAACTTAAGCCTCGCTATTCTGTCGTTTGGACGAACAAAATTGCTGAAGTACCCCAAAATGCCTGGAATGCTTTGGCAATGCCACTCAAAACGCCATTTTTAGAATGGGAATGGCTGAATAATCTCGAAACTTCCCAGAGTGTTACCGCTAAAACTGGTTGGTTGCCAAATCACTTGACACTGTGGCGAGATAAAACGCTGATTGCTGCTGCGCCACTTTATCTTAAAGGACACAGTTCTGGTGAATTTGTATTCGATCACCAATGGGCAGAGTTAGCCGATCGCATCGGAGTCCAATATTACCCAAAATTGCTGGGAATGACACCATTTACCCCAGCAGAAGGTTATCGGTTCTTAATCGCCCTAGGAGAAGATGAGGATGAAATCACAGCGCTGATGGTGCATGAAATTGACACTTTTTGCTCCAAAAATCGGATTTCTGGGTGTCATTTTCTCTACGTCGATCCCCAATGGCGTCCGATGCTGGAACGGCATGGCTTTACAACTTGGCTGCACCACAGCTATATCTGGGAAAATGCTGGCTTTCAAACTTTTGATGATTACTTGAAGGTGTTTAACGCTAATCAGCGCCGCAATATCAAGCGGGAACGCAAAGCTGTGGAGAAAGCAGGTTTACGATTGCAACCGCTGAGTGGGGATCAAATTCCTCAGTCTTTGTTTCCCTTAATGCACCAATTCTATGCTGACACCTGTGATAAGTTTGGCTGGTGGGGTAGCAAGTATCTTACACGGAGATTTTTTGAGCAGCTACACACCGATTATCGCCATCGAGTCTTGTTTATTGCTGCATATAGCGAGGAAGATGATTCTCATCCTTTAGGAATGTCTTTTTGTTTATTTAAAGATGACAAACTCTACGGACGCTATTGGGGAAGTTTTCAAGAAATAGATTGCTTACATTTTGATGCTTGCTATTATGCGCCGATTGAGTGGGCGATCGCTAACGGTATCCAACTTTTTGACCCTGGTGCGGGTGGGCGACACAAAAAACGCCGTGGTTTCCCCGCTATGCCCAATCACAGTTTGCACCGCTTTTACAATAATCGTTTAGGACAAATTATCCGTCCCTATATTAAGGAAGTGAATCAACTCGAACAGCAGCAGATTGAGGCAATTAATGCAGAGTTGCCATTTAGTGAGAAAAATGCTTGAGGAAAAGGAACTACTTTCGTAACATCACTGCGTAAGTCCTAATAAGTTCAGGAAAATATTTATGGATCGTGTGAATCGTGATGAGTTGATTAGAAGATATGCTGCTGGGGAAAGAAACTTTTCTGGAGTCAACTTGGACGGGGATTTGTCGGGGATTGACCTGAGTGGTGCTGACTTTACTGGGAATAAAATGGATGAGTTCTATTTTGAGCGTGCCATCTTGAAGGGTGCTAGTTTCGTCAATACTCAATTGGCTCAATCCTGTTTAGATGGTGCCGATTTGACCGAAGCCGATCTCAGAGGTGCTAGATTGTCTTACGCGAACCTCAGAGTTACTAACTTGACCAACGCTGACCTTAGAGGTGCGAGATTTTCCAACACTAGGTTCGATAGAGCTAATCTTACCGGGGCTAATTTGAGTGGAACTGATTTGGGGGGATGTATTCTGTGCGAAGCTAACTTGACTGGAGCCAATTTGGAAGGATCTAATTTGCGTCGCACTACTTTTCGTAACACCATCATGCCAGATGGCACTATTTGGAATAGTTGAGTCTAATTCTCTGATTTTATTTTAAGTAAAAGGAATCAAAAATATCTGAAAGATATCAAGAAGACTAAGGAAGATAGGAATTACACTTGATATAGAGTGTAAAAACCCTCAAGAAAGAAAATTTCTTTTTATAATGCTTATGGATTTAATAGTTGAAGATTTAGCCGCAATTGATGATAAACTTTCCCAGCGTCATATTGACCTCGATCCCGGTGGATATTTCATTATTTACTTGGATAGAGACGCAGGGTTAATTTATGCCAAGCATTTTACAAATGTGATTGACGATCGCGGTTTAGCTGTCGATCCCGAAACGGGAAAGGTTATTCCAGCGCGAGCAAAGGTAGAACGAACTCATACAACAGTTTTTAGCGCCAGAACGGCGAAAGAACTTTGCGTGAAAATTTTTGAAGAAACTCAGCCCACTTTGGTAACTCAATTAGATCATGCAGCTTATCTGGGTCGAGAATTTGTTCGGGCTGAGGTAGCTTTAGTTACAGGGCAAGAGTATGTTCAAGATTAAAGTTAGGAGTGAGGAGTTAAAAGTTAAGAGTTAGAAATTCATAACTCCTAACTCCTAACTCTGCCATTACCCATTAGAAGAGGGCTGATTTATCTGATAGATATAGTAAGTTGCCATTGGAATAACGGTGGCAGCAATTAACAATCCTACTACCCAAGCAGTAGCGTTACCTTGGTTGGTTTCTTCTGCTTTCTTGAAAGTGCCTCCAACCTGCACATTGTCAGTTATCTGGGGTGGCCCTGGATCGGTTTTGCCAGAGAGAACGGCGACAAGGCGATCGCTTGCATCAAGAAATGCCTGATTGTATTTGTCACCATTGCGTAACGGCACACTTACTGTTTCAGTAGCTATACTCTCGGTAATAGAGTCAGTAAGAATTGGCTTGACTTGATCCCCAGTAATAATGGCCGTACCATTGGTAACTGTATCAAGAAGCAACAAGGTTTGATTAGCTTGGGCTGCTTTTGTTGGAAACCATTTTTCAAATAGTTCTTTAGTAAAACTTTCTGGTGTTTCACCGTAGTCGAGGCGGCGAACAGTAACAATTCTGACTTCCTTATCTGTTTGCTTTGCCAAATCCTTAAAAGCGCTGCTAATCTTGCCTTCATTCAGACGGCTGATCACTTCACCTCGATCCAAAACCCAGGTGTCATTTCCTGCTGTCAGGCTGGGTATTTGATACACACCTGTGGCTAAAGCAGGTGTAGCAAACAGCGAGGCTGCGAAAATAACCGTCACCAAAGGTAGAATTAGCCGGATGAGGTATTTTTGACTGCTAAAAACTTGTTTGAGGAGCTGTTTCATCGTGTGATCCCTAAGACAGACTTGCACCAAAAATACTACAGAACCACTGCAAAAATCACCTCGTTCCCGATTTTCTTCAGTGTAAAATTTCTGATATTCCCAGCAAATATGTATATTGTACGGGATTTTTGATTACACAAACTTGTTCTGAGGGCGGTTGCAAGCATTAACCTGAGGCTAAACCTCTTACTACTCACAAGAAATACCGCCCATTTTGGGAATTAACCCAAATATTGAGGGCGGAATTTGCAAACCATCTAGAAATCATATCGCATGATTTATATTTTGGTTCAGCAACGCCATATTTTTTCATATCTGCGAGTAGCTTTAGATATCTGAGTGAAAAAGAATGTCAATACGTTATCCTGTTAGCTCTCTACAAGGGTTCTAGACAATGCATATTTAGTTTCTAGAGATGTCTATGTGATGGTTCATATCTGCATTTTTCTGATATTTTAGCTAAATCAATATCATATATACATGACTATACTTTTAACTAACGACGATGGCATTGATGCCCCTGGTATCCAAGCGCTGCTCAAAGCTGTAAACGGCAAAAATTCTATTATCGCTGCTCCTGCCGATCATCAGTCTGGCTGTGGACATCAAGTTACTACTACTCGTGCTATCAACCTCCAGCGGCGTTCTGAGACTGAGTATGCGATCGCAGGTACTCCCGCTGATTGCGTGAGAATTGCCATAACACAAATTCACGCAGATGTCAATTTTGTACTTTCAGGTATCAACGCTGGGGGAAATTTGGGAGTCGATGCCTATATTTCTGGCACAGTTGCCGCCGTGCGAGAAGCCGCGATGCACGGTATTCCCGGAATTGCCATTTCTCAGTATCGCAAAGCCAAGCAGGATTTTGATTGGGATCTGGCTGCCAAATTCACTGCTGAAGTTTTAGCGGATTTACTCAAGCGTCCCTTAGAGCCAGGAAGCTTCTGGAATGTGAATCTACCGCATCTGCAACCAGGAGAGCCAGATCCTGAAGTGGTATTTTGCCAAGCCTGTACCAAACCTTTGCCCGTGAACTATCGAATTGAAGGCGATAACTTCTATTATGTAGGCGAATATGGCAAACGCGATCGCACTCCTGGCAGCGATGTAGATGTATGTTTTTCCGGTAATATCGCCGTCACCCAGTTAAGAGTTTGATATCAGCCATCAGTTAATACTTAACTGCTACCACCTTTTAGACTATTACAAGTTATTTGGACATTGAGGAGAGCTGATAAAGCTATTAATTAATCTTATAGCGTTTCCTAATCATAGCCCCCTCATCGCTTGCGGGGAGGGGGTTGGGGGTGGGGTTGCTGTACCTTACAAGGGTAGAGAAACGCTATATGGGTATTGTTGGTGCGATCGCGAGCAAAATTTTCAAGGATTTGAAATCTGGTAAAGTTTCAGTGGTACTGAACACTAATTTCAAAAAAAGGAGAAATATATGCAATTTCTCAAAATTGTTCTTGTCGCTCTCGTATTGATGGTGAATCTGCTAATTGCTCAACCCTCTTGGGCAGGTAAGGATTTCACTAAGGGGGCTGACTATGCTGAGGTAACTCAGGCACTCAATCAACTTCTAACTGTAAAGAATACACCTGAGCAAGCTGGCTATACACCTGAGCAATTCCAGCAGCAACTGGCAAAATTGCAGTCTCAGAAAAATGTCATAGAAACAGCTAGAAAGCGGGCGCAGTGCCGCAATGAAACTGGAAAGACTTTGGCTGTCTATGCCAATAAACCCAAAAAAATTCCAACCCAACTCTACTTTCTGGGCGCAGGAACAATCACCGATGATGATTGGGATTGCGATGGCATTTACTTACCGGCAGGTTCTCAAGTGGTTTTAGGCCCAAACGCTCAACCACAACAACTAACTGAACCTATCGCCGTTAAGTTTGTCGATGGTACACAGTCTCTTGCTAGAACCAATCTAGCCACTGGTGCAATTGAATTGAATGTTGAACCTGCCAAAGTATTTAAGGCGGGTGAGAGTACTTGGTTGCTCCCGACTTTTTCCCAAGTGGATATCGATACGCAAATTCCCACCCCACAACTCATTGACTAATTTTATCTAGATAATTCAACTTTTATGCACTTCCCGCATAGAAGTTGAACTAAAGAAATTAGGATATATAAAGGAAAATATTTAACCATTGACTAATCAACTTTTAATTAAGGAAAAACTACAAGCAAAGCTTGAGAATATTCAAAACAAGAGCGATGGCTCTCCTATTACCGATTTGCAGCTAGACAAAACCTTAGTCGCAGAAATTGAACAATTGACGACGGAACTGGAGAGCGTCAATCCCAATCTCAATCCTCTTCTATACGCTACTTCTTTGCTAGAAGGAGCTTGGCAACTGCAATACTCCACAGCTAGAGAAATACGTTCTTTAGCTTCTCTTCCATTGGGATTAAAGCTGGGTAAAGTTTATCAAGTGATTGATGTTGCAAATAAATTGTTTTTCAATCTAGCTAAAGTTAAACATCCTTTGGGACTAGTATCGGGATATGTCAAAGTTACAGCTAGCTTTGAGCCAGCCAAAGAAGATTTAGAGCCTCTACAGAACAAACGTATCAACGTCTATTTTGATAAACGCTATCTATCAATTGAAAAAATTCTTGGCATTAATACTCCCCAATTTAACCCATTTAAGATTGTTTCAGCTAATAATCCTACTAGCAGAACTGCCACATTGGATATTACTTACTTAGATGAAACTTTAAGAATTGGACGTGGGGGAGATGGAAGTTTATTTATTCTTAGTAAATCTGAGAATTTACCTGAATTCACAACCTCAAATGAAAATTGATTGCGCCGCTGAATGAATATGGCTCTCTCAATCATGCATCTTTTCAGCAAAGTAAAAGTAGGCTCTGCAATGGTAGAGCTTAATACATTAAATTTAAAGGTAAATCATGGTATAGAAGGAGATATTAATGCCGAGCCGATAAGTCCCAGGCAAGTTTTAATTGTTAGGTACGAAGATATTGCAAACTTATCAATTCAACCAGGAGAATTGCGAGAAAATATCGTGGTTAAAGGTTTAAAAATTGATAAATTTCTCCCTGGCTCTCTGCTACACTTTGAAAGTGGCGCGGCAATTAGATTAACTTTTTACTGCGAACCATGTAAGCGAATAGCTCACTTGGTAAAATCATTAAAAAACATCCAAAGTAAAAGAGGAATTTTAGGTGTAGTTATTAAATCAGGTCAAATCAAGGTTGGTAGTAATTTTCAAGTTCAAGCTAATCGATTTCCAGCATTATCTGAAAATCCATATAAACGATTCCTAAATTTTATTATCAAAATTCCAAGTGGAAAAGTAGTTACATATAAACAGATAATCAAAGGCATAGGAGTAGATAATAGTTATCTAAGAGCTATTCCTATATACCTGAAAAAAACTTCGGCTGCGGATTATCCGTTACATAGAATATTAGACTCTAAAGGTTATTTGATAACTTATGTGAGCCAACAAAAAATTAAGTTAGAAATGGAAGGAGTTCAGATTTTATCTGAAGCAGATTTATTACGCAACTTAAACAAAAATTTTGTAGAGATTAAAGATTATCTATGGGAAGATAGTACTCTATACCTAGAATAGATATTAGTGTAATATTAGCCTGCATTCAGAGTTTTATCAAGATGATGACTGATTTTTGATTTGTTTAGATGTAGCTTCCATAAAGTCGATAAAAACTTTTATGAGCTTATGAATTCCCTCACTACCTCCTGCAATTAAACCTCCTGTCAACAATGCATCTAAACAACGGAAAATAATTACTTGTATGGGATTATCTAAATCAATAACTACAAGTGGTTCGATTGAGCGAATACCTATTGCGCTCATTAAAAGACCGAATAAAAGAGATGTCCATAGAGCAATTGTTCGTGTATCAGATTTATAGGCTGTTCTTTGGCGCTCTTTTTCATTTATATCATCCATTTGTGGCTGGAAAATTTTTAATGAATTTTGTTGATTTTGTGTAAAATTCTGGATGATTTGCTGTTCTAAACTCATTCCTTCTGGTGGAAGTCCACTGATTTGATTTGATTCCAAAGAAGGAAACTGTTGCTGTTGTCCTTCCATAATTTTTATTTTCTCAGAGATTAGAGCTTTTTCTTGCTGAATACTAATATCTAGTTGTTCAACGAATGGGCCGCGCCAAGTAGTTATAAAAACTTCTAAAGAACGCTCTAACAACAAAGAAATAAATAATTGTAATGTGAGTAGCTGGACAATATCATTAACTCCAAATGGTTTTAAAACGAATGGTTTAGATGATAACCAAGTTGACAAAGTTACTACTAGAAAACTAATAATGATTAATACAATAAATAGAGGAGATTCGGGAGAAAGCTTTAGCAACGTATCTATACTCCTGTTTCGCGTCACAATGTCTAACACAGCCTAGAGGTGAAAACTACACCTGCTGAGTAACTTAACAACGTTAATTTGATAGAACAGTAAATAATTTATGAGCCGTCCCTTTTTTCTAAAAGTGTGATGAGTCACGCCGTTGTGGGAGCAGAAAGCATTTCAGTGCTACTGTGCATAGGACGACGCTGGAGCAAGTAGCAACCGTAGCACCAACTAAAAACCCCTCCAAGGTGTTGGAGGGGTCAAAGTAATTTTTGCCAATGAGATGGTAATTAGGTGGAGAGAGCAGCTTTTCCTCCTCGGTTACGCATTTACTTGCCAAAGCAACCAGATGATAGTACAGCATTTTATAAATCCATTACGAACCTCTGCAAGTCTGTACTTAGTAAGATAAATCATTAGTGCTGTTGTCTGATGTCAGCTGCGACTCGACAGCGTTGAGATAACCTTTATCATTCAAAGCTTCTCGTGCTGGTAACTTTTTAGTGTTAACAGCAGCCTTAACCACATTTAATGCAGTTAGGTTTCCTGTTTGGTATTGAGATACCAAAGCACTACCCTGTGCTTTCAGATTACTTTGATAAGCTAGAAATACAGTATCAAAGGGTTTGAGGTAGCTGACGTTAGATGAATTGTTAGAATTGATAGCTATAGGTTCGCCACTATTGTTAGTAGCTATTTGAGTGCCACCGATTCCAGGCAATAAAGCAATAGAAGTAACAATGAATACAGAATCAATCAAGATAGAAAGTTTCATAGGATTATCCTTAGTTATAGTAAAGTGCAATTAGTGTTCTTGAGTAATAGAGTCTTATTTTTTATCTGTCTTAACTTCCTGCACCTAGTTCACCTGAACGGTTGATTTGCTCCTCACCCATTCGGGTGATTTAATTGAGCGCATCCTACGGTTCATTCAAAGTTGCTAAGACCCATCATCTGATAAGCAAGAACAGCAGTATCAAAGGTTTTGAGGCAATTGATATCTGTGGAATTATTGCGTAAAGTATTAGATTTGATACCTGTGTTGATTGATGTGTCACTCTTGCCATGAGTAGCTATTTGAGTTCTAGCGATTCTAGGTAGGACACTAGAATCAACAATGTGTGCAAAATTAAGCCAAGGAAAGAGTTTCATTATTGATGCTGTGTTGGTTAATAAATCAGGAGCTAAGTTCAAGACAAACTTGAACAGATATATATTTAACTGAGGTTATCTAAAAATTTATGCAGTGTTGTAAATCGGTTGTAGATATAGCCCAACTGAAGCATCGTATTTCTGCGCTATCCCTTCAACAACAGATTTATTGATTTAGTATGATTGAATCTAATTTGTCTATTCGGGTTTACCGAACAGACAAATTAGAGTAAACCGTAAAAATTTTCTATCTAATTTCGTACGGTAATCATCAATTAATTGGTGTCAAAAACCGAATTTACACCAGCTTTAACTATACATAATATGAATATGTAAGCACAAGGTTAAGTGCAAAACTTATTAAACAATACTAACTAATGCGAGGAAGAGTTATGACACTAGTTCGTTGGAATCCTTGGAGAGAGATTGACACTCTACAATACCAAATCAATAGTTTATTTGAAGATACCAGAGTACCGTCTGGATTATTTGACAAAGGCTTAAGCAAAGTTCCGGCTGCTGAAATTCAAGAAACTGAAGATGCGATTCATCTAAAGATAGAATTGCCAGGAATAGAAGCTAAAGACCTGGATGTGCAAGTCACAGAAAATGCTGTTTACGTTAGCGGTGAGCGGAAGTCCGAAACCAAAACAGAGGAAAAAGGTGTTACCAGAAGTGAGTTTCATTACGGTAAATTTAAACGCGTAATTCCTCTATCGGCTCGGATTAAAAATACTAACGTTACGGCAGATTATAAAGATGGCATCTTGAATCTAATACTGCCTAAAACTGAGCAAGAAAAGAACAAAGTTGTCAAGGTAAATTTGGAACAATCTGCTAACTAATGGTTTGCTTGCGATGTCTACGACGGGCTACACCTACGCACTACTTTACCTGCAATAATTGATTGAAATAGTTAAGAGCTTGTTCATGCGAGTGACCGAGCTTTTTTCTCAGCAATTTAGCGTTGAGAAAAAAGTACTAAAGACTTTCGAGATTTTTAAGCACCTCTGCTGATGACTGATATCGCTGAGTGAAATCGAAATGTACCATTCTATTTAAAATCATCACTAACTCGTCTGTAGCCTCAGTTAATTCGCGCCAATGTTGCCAAATCTGTTTATTAGCATCAGCTACACTTTGGATAATTATTTCACCAGTATTTGTGTCTCTACGAAACTCTCTAGGTTCTACCCCAGTTAAGCCTTGTATTGCCATAATTCCCAACGCATAAATATCGCTGTTGAGTTTTGGCAACCCACTCATTTGTTCAGAAGGTGCATAATTAGGAGTGCCAATTGAAATTGTCTGAGCTTCTTGCTGCTGGGGTTGAATCTGCTTAACAGCGCCAAAGTCAATTAAAACAATGTGCCGGTCTGATTCTCGCCTAATTAAGTTACTAGGTTTGATATCTCGATGGATTACGCCATAGCTGTGAACAAAAACCAGCACATTTAAAACTTCTTTCAGTATCTCCACAACTTCAGCTTGTTTTAGTCGCTTTCCAGCAGTTAGCTCTTTATCCATAGCGTGCCCTCGAACAAATTCTTGCACTAAAGAAAATTGCCGATTTTCTTCAAAAAAAGCTAACAGTTGGGGAATTTGTGGGTGCTTACCCAAAGTTTCTAAAATTTCTGCTTCCGCATCGAATAGGCGTCTGACAACATTTAAATATTCTGCATCTTGGCGAGGAGGTCGCAACTGTTTAACCACACACTGCGGATTACCAGGACGCTGGATATCGTCAGCTAAATAAGTATTGCTAAATCCGCCAGAACCCAAGGGTTGAGTAATTTTGTAGCGGTTATTTAGTACCGTTCCTAGTGCAATTTCTTGCCCAATGGAATCAACAATTACCGTTGGCGCTTCATTTGAGGCGTTGCCACGCTGCCGTAAAAGATTTTGTAATTCTAGAATTAATTGTTGGTGTTCTTGAACTCGTTGGGTAATTTCTTTTTGCTCTTGCTGGGTTTGATAAGCACTATAGGCAAGGACACTGCCGGCGGTAAATACTAACCCCAACGCCGGAGGTATGACTGGGAACCATCCAGCTTGGGTAAAAATGACAAAATTGGCTCCAAATAATACTGCCAGGGCTGTTGCGGCTGCTAATCCTAAGCCTAGCGGATGTTGAATCCGCCATACTAGGAACCCACCAACTACAGTCCATCCCCATATCCAAAGGACTTCACCCCACTCAGGCAAAAACCAAAATAGAGGCTGTTTGTTCAGAACAGCACTGAGAATTTGACTAACGCTGTGGGCATGAATTTCAATTCCGGCCATTTTGCCGGAATTATCTGATTTACCACTAGCAAAGGGCGTATTAAAAATATCATTTAAACTATTAGCTGTTGAACCAATCAAAACGATGCGGTCTTTAACTAAATCTGGTTTAACTTGATTTGCAAGTACTTCTGTAATAGTTACCTGCTGGGCAACCTGATGACCAGAACGGTAATTAAGCAGGATTTGGTAGCCATTGGTATCTGCTTTTTCATAGCCGCCAGCGTTACTTTGTAGAGGTTTAAATACAGTATTACGTAGTTGTAGTTCCTTTTTGGGGGTAAATTCTAGTTGGATGCCTCCAACTTCTAAATATTTGAGCGCTAGTTGTAAGCTAAAAGAATAAGTACTTTGACAAGAATCGGATTCCTCTGCACTTACTAATAATAGGTTGCGGCGAATTGTAGCATCAGTATCTTCTACAACATCATTAAATCCCACTCGCTCTGCTTCAACGCCTTTTGGAGGCGCTATTCCCGGATTGTTAGAACCAGAATGTTTGCAGATAGGAATGATGATATCGCTTTGTTGGAGGCGTTGCAGTAGCTTGTCATGTCCAGGCGGTACTGGTAAGTCACGAAAAATATCTAAACCAATGACTCGCGGTTGATATTCTTCAAGTTTGCCTAATAGTCGGTCTAGAAGTTCGCTAGACAAGGGCCAATTCCATTTTTGGATATCTTTTTCACTTAAAGCAACAATCAACAAACGAGTGTCTGGACCTGAGTCGGCACGTAATTGCATCATTTGGTCGTAGACTTTCATTTCTAGAGGCTCGAAAACCCCCAGTTTTTGAATTCCTACTAGTAAAATTGTAGCGATCGCACTTGAAAGAATAACTGGCTGTCTAAATAAACTTTTAAAAGTTACAACCATTTTTTTAAATAGATTTTACTTTAAAATATAGGTATATTTTGAGATTAATTTTTAATATTGAAATTATTCTACGCAATTTGCAACTTTTCAAAAAATATAGTAATCATATTTTACCTGCAAACATCAACACGTCAGATACCGGACTTATTTAATAAGTCCGGTATCTTGTTGTTCGTGACTAATTTAGAATTGCTATATGTGTTTGAGATAATGCACAATCGCCTCTGCTGTTGACAAATTAGTAGCCAATAAAACTTGATTAATAGTGCATAATCTTAACAGTGCTTCTTCATTTGCTTGACCTGGCTGAGGTTGCAGCAAATCTCGCAGGAAAATAACTGCTAAAATTTCTCCGGCTCCAACCAATGAAGCAATTGTTTGATATCCTCCAGAAGTTGGTGCGGGAGTTTGTTGACTAATCGTTATTCCTGCCTGTTGATGTAAGACTTCACTAACAGATGGCCAGGTAATTGTAAAACTCTGTGAGAAAAATTCCTGATGTTCGGAAACCAATTCAGCAAGTTCTGATTTCTTGCTTTCATGAGCGATGAGTACTATATTTCTTTCAATGATTGCTTGAGGAGGCTCACTGACATTTGTTTCTTCTGGAGTTTCATCAGGTTGAGTTACTTCTGCTTCAGAAACTTGTTCAATAGTTTGACTGACGTTCTCAGTAACTCCACTTTCTGTTGTTTCCAAAGATTGAATATCAGCTGAGTCAGAGACTTCACTTACTTGTGCAGAAACATCATCAACATCTACACCGACTTCTTCAGTACTTGTATTACTCAAATCAATGTCTTGACTGCTGAAAATTTCTGCAATGTTCTCATCAGGCGCAGTCAATGTTTCAGAAACTTCATTGACTGTTTCATCAACAGCAGAAGTAGATTCTAATTCGTCAACATCTGCGCTGTCTGCTGTTGTAACTGACGCATCCCAATCTATCGCTTCATCAATGATATCCGGTGGGACTTGGCTTAATGTTTCTGGCGGCTGAATTTCTGCGTCTTCAACAACTTCACTGGTTTCTTCTGCGACTGGCGTATCCAAATCTACGACTTCATCATGAGTAGCTTCGGGAATGTCACTTTCTTCCTCAGATATTTGGTGAAAAATATCCCGTGGCTGTACGGAAGTGACTTCTGCTGCAAGTGCTGCCTCCAACTCTGCATTCTCATCAGAGGTTGCTTCTGGAATAGCACTTTGTGCAGGAACTTCGTTGAAAATATCACGTGGCTGTACGAAGGTGACTTCTGCTTCTAGTGCTGCCTCTAACTCTGCATTCTCGTCATAGGTAGTTTCTGGAATAGCACTTATATCACGCTGTTGTACGAAAGTAGATTCTGTCACCAGTGCAGCTTTAAAGTCTACAGCCTCATCGTGGTTAGCTTCTGGAAGGACACTTTCATTTTCGGGAGTTTCAATGATGTTTTCAGGTGCAGCGATGGCGTCATCAGGTTCAGGCAAAGAAACTTCTGAGGCTTCGCTGACTTCTGGAATCTCTACTTCTTCACTATCTGCTGCAACTAATGTCCGCAAATCCACAATTTCATCACGAACATCGTGTGGAACTTCGCTAACTGCTTCTGCTGGCTGAATGATGTTTTCAGGGGGGATTATCTCAACAACCGGGATGACATCATCACTTGGAGTAGAAACAACTTCGGAGATTTCGCTGATTTCTGGGGAAGGTGTTTCTATTTCTTGGCTAATAGGCGCTGGATTAACGGCATTGGCAGCGCTGACATTTTCAGGCGATCGCGATCGAGAAAACAGTGAAGGATCTATAATTCTAAAGACTGTCTCTGGTTGCTCATAAACGGGAGCAACTGCTTCCAAAATCAAAACATAATCTGCAATCCGAATAACATCTCCATCACTCAAAGAATATGGTCGATCTTTTTCAGCCTGTTTCCCGTTAAATATTGAGCCATTTCTACTGCCAAGGTCAGAGAAGTAGTAATTTCCAGCTTTAACAAAAAACTTAGCATGTACTCGACTGATATCAGGGCTGTCTAGGATTAAATCAGAATCAGGAGAACGACCTATTAGCCATTCTCCTCTCGTTGGAGTTTCTGTGGTAAGGTCAACTTCATTGACTTCACTTAGATTTGGTGAGTAGCTAACTTTAACTTTCATATTAATTTTTGGTTAATTTTATTGATTTCTGCCACCCAGCGCTGACGGGTAGTATGTTCTAAATTTAAAATATCATCTTGTGACCAGTGGAAATGATAAGCAATAAAAGCTACCTCCTCATATAAAGTATCAGAGGGGTAGCTTACGACTCCCCCGCTAGTTTTAGCTCCACTGAAAATTGAGTATTGCAGTGGGGACATTGTGTCGGAATGTGTACATTGCTTTGTTGATTGATTCGATTGTAAAATTCTCGGAGATAGGCAATGTCATGTAAGAGCAGTCCTTCGAGTAAATCAGGACTAACAGAGTTGAAACTGCCCAAGCGAGTGATAACCCTTGCAAGCATTACCAAGACACCGTAAGCCTGATTTTCCTGAACTTTGCGCTCTTGTTGCACCAAAATTTCATCTTTAGCGGTGGCTAAACGCATCACCCCATGACGATGTACTCGTTGTTCGCCATCACTCAATCCTCTAGGAAGAGTGAAAGCAAATTCTGTGCAGAGAGTATCCTTTTTACGGCGCATAGGTTATTGAATTTGGGCATTGGGCATTGGGCATTGGGCATTGGGCATTGGGCATTGGGCATTGGGCATGGGGCATTGACAATAGGGGAAACTCCATTAATGAAGCTTTTAGCTCTATTAATGAGTCTTTGAACTCCGTTAATGAGTCTTTGAACTTCATTAATGAGGCTTTGAACTCCATTAATGAGTCTTTGAACTCCATTAATGAGTCTTTGAACTTCATTAATGAGGCTTTGAACTCCATTAATGAGTCTTTGAACTCCATTAATGAGTCTTTGAACTCCATTAATGAGTCTTTGAACTCCATTAATGAGGCTTTGAACTCCATTAATGAGTTTTTACTTTCTGCTCTCTGCTCTCCTACTACCTACTTCTCATTTCCAATGCCCAATGCCCAACTCAATTATGAAGAAGTGCTTCGGGAGAATTTACTGTATCTTCTGGTATGGAAGTTTCGCCTTCCAATCCATTGATTCGACGGTAAAAATCTTGCAGATAATTTAAATCTTGGGAAAAAAAGTTTTCCACGATTGCAGGTGTCACTTCTGATAAAGCACCCAAGTGGGTAATCACTCGCGACAAGATAATAATTGTGGCATAAACGGGATTAGCTTTAACGCGGGGGTCACGCAAGGGTGCAATCTCGTCTATCGCCGTTGATAAACGCATTACACCTTTGCGATGGAGGTTGCCTTCAGAGTCTAGATACCCCTTTGGCAGTGTAAATTCAAACTCTGTGGGAAACATAATCCTCCTAATTATTTCACGCGTTTAAATTCCTCAAAAGCAACCTCCACCTCCTCAATTTCGATGTCATGGCTGCGGGCGCTGACATCGGCAATCTTGTAGCTTGCAGGCCAAGCACCGGCTAATTCAAATCTAGCTACTTCTTGATTTGCCTGATTATAAATAGACAAAGCAACAAGTCTACGTTGCTGTGACCAATTACCCTTTTCGACTTTTTCAAACCACTTCCAAAAATCCATAGAGTTGGTGGTACCTCTACGCAGAATGAGATTACCACTCTTGGGATTGCTGGGAAGCTTAGTTCTCACCACCTGACCTTTTGATTGCCCTTTTGTACCCCAACTTTGAGAAGTGACTTCAGTAATTTCAATAACCTCTTGGGTTCTTTTGAAGCCTTGACACTCCAAAAAGAAACAATTGGCATCGTTTTGACCTTCTAGTGTCAGTTCTAAATAGAACCGATGGGCTGTCAGAACTTCTGGAATTCGGCTGGCGGATTGTACCACTGTTAATTACCGCAAATGCTAATTATTTGATTCGTTTAATTCCTTCGTGAACCAATTCAACAGTCTCATTTGCCATATCACCACCGGAGGCAGTTAAGGTAGGCCCGGTGTATTTACACGGATAACAATTGACAATGTTCCACCGTGCCTTTTCAGAGCCTTGTTGGTCGTAAGCAACCACCGAGCCAGTCTTACGATTCTGTGCCCACTTTCGAGGGTCTCCCATGTCTTCGTTACAGTCTTGATACCATTTATAAAGGTCTATATCATCAGTGGCGATGACTTTTACTGTGATATTGGTAAATTTAACAACAGTTGGTGTAGCTTGACGCATTAGTTTAGCGCCTTTAGATGAACCGTGGACTTCTTGCGCTGGTGTATTTTCAACGCCTAGTCCGCTAATTTCTTTGATGAATTTATCAGTAATTCCGTCAGCCTCGAAGTAAAACTTACAAGAGGTTAAAAATTCGCCTGCCATACTTTTAGACTCCTTTGTGTGTAATTAATTTTGAAATGGGGAATGGAGAATGGGGAATGGGGAAAGGAAAGACGCGATAAATCGCGTCTCTACAAGAGGAGAATTCTTGGTCTATTCGCTATCTTCAATGCCATTCCATTGGCTGATGCGGAAAACAACAAATTCAGCCGGTCTGACGGGACAAACACCGACTTCAATATATAAACGTCCTAAAATTCTGGTTTCTGGTGGGTTCAATTCTTCGTCACACTTCACGTAGAATGCTTGGGCTGGAGATGCCCCAAACAAAGCACCTTCACGCCAGATGCGCTCTAAGAAGTTGCTCACAGTACGGGTTACACGCGCCCATAAATCTTGGTCGTTCGGTTCAAAAACTACCCACTGAGTCCCTAATTCTAAGGATTTTTCGATATAGCTAATTAGTCTACGCACACTGATGTAACGCCACTCTGTTTTATCTGGCTCAACTAGAGTGCGTGCGCCCCAAATGCGGATACCTCGATTGGGGAAGCTGCGAATACAATTTATCCCCAAGGGGTTTAATAGTTCTTGTTCGCGGAAGTTTGTGTCATAACCCAAACCAATTACGCCTCTGGGAACTTCATTGGCGGGGGCTTTGTAAACTCCTCTGGTTTCGTCGGTGCGGGCCCAAACGCCCATCACATGACCGCAAGGAGGTACTAAAATTGGATTACCGCGATCGCGTGGATTAGGTACTTTAATCCAAGGATAATAAAGGGCCGCAAACATCGAACGACGGTTAAATCTATTTAACCATTCCACCACTTGTTGCGGTTTAACGGCTTCTGGTGGCGAATCAAGTACAACCATCCGGTTGGGCGGGTTGGGAATATCGCCACTGGCAGAACCTTCACACATACTAATCATCAGTTCGATGATGCCGTGAACTTGATCTAAATTCAGCACCTGTTCTTGATAAGCCCGCATCACATCAGGACAAGCCAGCATTGTGATTTCATCAACTTCAAAGATACCGCGTACCCCGGTGCGATCGTCTCTAACCCCTTCTAAATTTTGTGAAAATCTATCGGGTGTGGCAGCAACAATGGGCGGTGCTAGTTCATATTGACCATTAACCGGACGACGAGCTAAAGGTTGTCCGCTTTGAGTTATGTCTTCTAAAGTGACATACATCGAATTTCTCAATGCTGTCAGCGCATAAGTGGCTACCTGATTAGCAGGCTCGCGGTTCATTGTCAAGTTCTGATATTCTTCTAGAAGTTCATCTCCCCGACGAATTTCGATGGTGAAATATTCACCCGTATTTGGAGGCGCTTCTCCTTCAGTACCTTCGGGTAGAGCGCGGGGCGAACCATCAATAATTACGATATTTACTAATCCACCTGATGCTTGCTCGGGGCGCAAAGTAAAGCGCAGGGCTGGACGATTACCTCGAGCGTTAATTCGTAAGTTAGCCGGTTCTGGAGTTGCTGGTCTGGGTGCGCCTGGTAACTGAGTCCCGATGCTTGTTACCCAGCAACGACCGCCACCATTCATAAAGTAGCCGTAGACTGAAAAGGGTAAATAAGCGTTGAAGTCGGTGAAGCCGTCAGAGTTGGGACGCGCAAAGTAGTTTAAAAATTGCGTCCAAGTGGTTACTAGCATGGGCTTGTATAATTCAGCCCCACCGCGAACGTCTTCTGTAAAGCCTACAAATCCGGCAACTGCTGTGCTAACACCTTCAATTGGTCGGCTACCCCGGTCAATTTCTTCGATGTAAACACCAGGAGCAAAGTAATCAAGTCTAGCCATGAAAGTTTCTCCAAGTCAGTAAAAATCTAATTATTCAGGAGTTAGAAATATTTCTTTGAAAGTATTACTTTGGTTATCTACCAATGCATTGACGTTTTGAGGTAAATAGCCAGGATGATTCAGAGTCAAAACATAATTACCTAAATGAAGGTCTTCAAAGAAGAACAGCCCTTCTTTAGTAGTTGATATGGACTTGTCAGTTCCTCTCACAGCCACTTCTGTCGCTACCAGCGGCAAATTTGTCACCGCACTTTTGACAATACCCGCGATCGCAACTCGTCTGGTTAATACTAAACTGTCACTATCGCGAGACAATTGATTTCGCAAATTGAAAATTCGCTCCCAAACCAAAGGCACTGGAGTCGGTTGTGGCTCGAAGGGTATTGTAACTGTCAAATATAAGGCTGAACGCAATGGCACACTGAGAGCGCTCCATAAAGAGCCAATCTCAATTGGCGGCTCTAGGGCAACTGTCATGTTCAAATTACCATAGCCCCGTAATTCAGGAACCAAAAACTCCTCTTCCAAGGTGCGATGGCGCAACAGCACAGTCAATGCCTCACTAATAAAGTGATGCTCACCTAAAGCTGTTCTATCCCAGGCTGTTAATAGCAGCGAAACATCAAACCAAGCTGGTGCCCAATTTACAGTGGCAGGTTGTAGAGCGCGTGTTAGCTTGCGTTCTACTTGCCTGCCAGAATGTTGTACCTGCTTACTCTCACGTATATCAAAAATGTATAAATTGAGAGTCGGGCCTGCTCCCTCTTCCCTCCGATTACCAGGATGGCTAAAGTCAATTTGCTCTGTACTGGTAAGTGAGGTTCCTCCAGCGAGAATTTCGGCTAAAGTTTGAAGAACGAAGATAAGCATGAAGATGTTCTGCTGGTAGCTAATCCAGATGCCTCTACAGTATATGTATCGGGCTTCTAAAGTTAATTAGACTTTTGTCGATATTTTTTAAATCGGGTATTGGGTCGAAAATCCGTAAAGTAGCAACTTCAGTTTGTAGATTAATCTGGAGCAGTTCTTAATTAGACACACTACATTTTTTCTTGTGGGGTGGGCTGAAAAGCATTAGTGTCAAGTTAAGGCAGAAGCCCAAATTTCAAAGGTATATTCATCGAATTCGGGGTGTCGTTTATTAAATTCGGGCAGTCGTTCATCGAATTCGGGCAGCCGTTTATTGAATTCGGGCAGTTGTTTATCGAATTCGGGCAGCCGTTTATTGAATTCGGGGTGTCGTTTATTGAATTCGGGGTGTCGTTTATTGAATTCGGGGTGTCGTTTATTATTTTTGTTCAATTTTAATTTGAGGAGGACAAAACCTAAACACAAAAAGACTTTTCATCCAGTCCCCAGTCCCTAACTATACTAGTTGACCCCAGTGATTTCATCTTAACTTGACACTAATGGCTGAAAAGCCGACCCAAGTAGTCCATTAAGCTAACGAAAGCTTGGGTACGTACTAAGTATTTCAGTGCTTAACATCAGGATTAAAGTCCTGACTACAAACTTGTTTACACAGCAAAGTTAGCTTGATACACATGTGAATACAAACCTTAATAATTATTTGTATGAATTATCTCAAAAGATAACTTAACAAAAAAATAAACATTACCGAGACTGCATAATTTTATACTGGTCAGCAGAAGGGTAAAATCATTTAGTTGCAAAAAGCGAGTGAAGCTATGACACTAGGCTTTTCTGTACAAAAACTAGACAATGGCTCTAATTATTTGAGTTCCTCAGAGATCCAAAGCTTTTGTCAGCTTGAGTCTGAGCAGTTAACTAGTCAGTATCCAATTTTTTTCGCTCGAATTGTCTATCATGATTCATTATTGAGAGCTAATCAAGAAGTGATAAATTATGGTCAAGACCAAGTTCCTTTTTCCCCAAAAACTTTAGCTTATTTGCGTTCAGAAGAATGGCTGATAGATTTTCCGCCTGTTTTGACTTTACAGGAATTTAAGCTTAAGGACTTCTCATCCATTTCTTACATTTGCCCCATATCCTATAGAAATCAAAAAACTGAATATATTCAAATCATTACTCATGAACCTCTCTCTTCGAGTTTACAACTATATGTAAAACGCTCTGCTATGTTGCTGAGTAAGTATGTAGATATTTCCTTGGACTATGGCAGACAAAAAACTGAAATTAAACTCCTAGAAGATATCTTGCATCGAGTCGGTCATCAATTACGTAACTCTCTAGGACTCATAGGATTGTATGCACATAATCTATGTTTAGGGTTAAAGGATAGCCCTTGGCAAGAGCAAGCAACAATCATCGGCGAAAGTATCCAAGATTTAGATACTAATTTAAATGAACTAATTGATTGCGGTCAAAGTGCCAAATTAAGAGTAACACTTCAAGATTTAAGAAGTTTAGTGGTTGAAAGTATTACAAATTTACAACCTTTAATTAATCAGAAAAAACTTAAAATATTGATTCCCGATACATCGACAATACTGAAGATAGATAGATTACAAATGAAACAAGTTTTTGATAATATCCTCAGTAATGCCGCGCATTTCAGCCCTAACTCAGGAACTATTACCTGTAGCTGGCAAATTTTCCAAGATGAAGTTTTAATTAAAATCTCCGATCGAGGTCCAGGATTGTCTCAAGAGGACTTACAAAAAATATTTACCCCATTTTATTCCCGACGCAAAGGAGGTACAGGACTGGGTTTGACTATTGCTAAAAAAATCATTTTGGATCATCAAGGAAGTATCTGGGCACAAGTTTTATCAGAAAGTGGGGCACAATTTTCGATGATTTTGCCTCGTTCAAGGAGCGTGAATTAATTTATAATTCGTAATTCGTAATTCGTAATTCGTAATTAAAGATATGGCTAATGATAATAATAAACTTTCTGTTTTACTCGTAGATGACGAAGAACGCTTCCGTCAAGGGTTACGTACTCTCCTAAATTTTTATAGTATTAATTCTGCATTACCTGTAGAAGTTATTGGTGATGCAGATTCTGTTGAGCAGGTTTTAAAGTTTACAACTCAGAAGTGTCCAGATTTAATTTTGCTGGATATGCAATTGAAAGGATGTGATGGAATTACAGTTCTGGCACGTCTTAAAGAAGCTGCTTACACTGGCAAGGTTTTAGTATTGTCGGCTCATCAAGAAGACGACTGGATTTTTAGAGCGATGCAGGGAGGAGCCGCAGGTTATGTGTTTAAAAATCGTGTAGCAACCCAATTGTGTGAAGCTATTGACACTGTAACTAGGTCAGAAATTTATCTACCTTCAGAAGTTGCTAGTCGATTTTTCCGGTTTTTTCAAGCTTATTCAGACTCTTGTGTAAAAGCATGTCATGAGGTGCATTTAACTGAAAGAGAGCAAGAGGTTTTATACTGGTTAACTCAAGGTGCTTCTAATGAAGAAATCGCGAAACATTTGTATGTAACAGTTGCTACTGTTAAGGCGCATCTCACCAGTATTTTTGAAAAATTGAAGGTTACTAGCCGGACTCAAGCGATTGTAACTGCCCTCAAGTTAGGATTAGTTCATGCTTGAGCGCGACAGAAGTAGTCGGCGCAATTCACGAAACTTTTTGTATATGGCTTCATTTGAATCTTTTTATCAAGAATACCCCTGCTCGTACAATTCTCCCTTAAGTTGCGATCGCCCCTTCCAAACGGCGCAGCAAATCAAGGGTGCTAAGTTTTGCTTGGAATGTGGTTTTCCAGCAACTTTACCACAGGAGGGTGAGATTAAAGGAAGTCAGGGAACTTATCAAATAACTAGTTTTGTCGGTGTGCGGGGTTTAGGCCGTTTATATTCAGGTGTTCAACTTAAAGACAAACAACCTGTAATCATCAAAGAATACCTGCTCCCCAATCGTTCTTTTAATGAAAGTGAGACTCAAAAGCGGAAAGAGACTTTTAAACGGGTGGGTGGAGTAAGTTTAGCCGATAGTCGAATTCAAAACTTCCGTTTGGTGGAAACGAAAGAAGCGATCGCAGATGAAAAAGGAGAGCGCTGTTATTTAATTACTCAAGGAATAGAGTCATCCCAAACTTTAGGTAAGTATCTCATAGAAAAGGGAGCAATGACATCTCTTGATGTGCGTGAGGTGCTAAATCAAGGTTTACAAACTCTCCAGTTTCTCCACACCCAAAAGCTGCGTTTTCCCTCCAATCAAACACAACTGGGTGTCACTCACGGCAATATCAATTTAGATAGTACTTTAATTAAAGTAGACAATAATCAAAAGTTTTCTATATATTTTTGTGATTTAGCTATCTGGGAAAACTTATTTATTCCCCCGATTATTCCTCAACCTGCTGCCGCTAGACCTGACCAAGATTTAGAATCATTAGGATTATTAGCCTTTTATTTATGGGTAGGGCGGACAACTAATTTTTCATCTAATCAGCCTCTCAATCCTAGAGATAATCAACAATGGCCGGATACCGATAGCCATTTAAAGCAGTTTATTTATCGTTTAATTGGGCTAGAAACTCCTTTTGAGAGTGCAGAAGCGGCTCGTAAAGCACTACTAGAACTTCCTCAAGAAGATCGTGCTAAAAATTCGGCACGTTCTACAGCTTCTCAAGAACTAAAAAAGCCTTTGCCAACGCCCTTAATTTTGCTAGTAATCCTATTTTTATTACTACTTGGTGGGGGAATTTGGTATTGGCTTTGGGGCAGGAAAACAGATAACCCTAATCAATATATCCAATGGTCTAGACTTGTGCGGAATTTCTCAGAAGTACCCAACGTTCCTTCTGGACAATTTACTTACACAGGAGAAAAAGATAGTACATGGAGTTTTGTTTTAACGCAATTAGTGGACAACAGCCGTTTAGGAGATTTATTGACCAGACCAAAGCCAGATGCAACAGCAACATTTGACTATAAATCTGTTTTGTCATCAAATATAAATAATCAGATTAAAAGTATCGAAGAAGTTCAAACAAACAAAAAAGATTTTGCCATTACTAGTTTGGTAAACAACATTACAGATAAACTTGCGAAAAAAGCAGTAGCCTATGATGGTTTACTTGTTTTTGTCGCATTTAATAAAAGAGACTCAAATCTTGCCAATGCTCTTGGGGGGCAAATCAATCTTGAGCAATTGCGTCAAATTTACACAGGCAAAATTACTAATTGGCAGCAGATTAATCCCAAACTTCCAAATCTGCCTGTGAAACCTTTTGCCCCAACTGAACCGGAAGCAATCAGTAAATTTCAACAAATAGTTTTGCAAAATGCCCCTCAAGACGAAGCTTTATTTGCAGCGAAAGTTACTAAACTTGATACAACAAAAACCCAAAATCTAATACGCAGTGAAACTTTGGATGGGCGAACTACTGGTATTATCAGTTTTGGGATTATCAGTAAAACTTCGAGTCAGTGTACTGGCTATCCTTTAGCGATCGCAGATGCTAAAAAGTCTGCTATTCAACCTCTGTTTCAAAAGCGCGATCGCCGCTCAATTAATCCCTCAGATGATTTGTGTCAACATGATGATTATTATGTTGATGTCACAACCTTCCAAAGCTACCCCTTGGGATACCCTATTTTTGTAGTGTACCCTAAAGACAGCAACCGCCTACCTGGTGGTTCTACATTTGCCCAGATGCTAACTACTCGTCAGGGTCAATGTTTACTTAGTAAAGTAGGTCTTGTAGCTTTACAACCTATGCCTGATGATATAAAGTCTTATGCCTGCAAATCGGTGCCCTAATCCTAGTTGCGAATATTTTAACCGCGCCCTGCCTAACAATGCTAAGGTTTGTCCCTGGTGTTCTACGCCTGTGGGTAATGTAGTTTCTGCTACGCCACAAGCACCTAGTCAACCTCCACCTATTCAACAACAGCCTAGTCAACCACCTGTTCAGTATCAGCGGCCGCCTACAGACCAACCTAACTACCAAGCTCCCCAACAAGCCCCCATTGATTATTCAACAGTCTATCAGCCAAGAGTTTCCTATCAACCAACACCACCTGTTTATACCCCTCCTCCGCAAAGAGCGCCAGCCTTAAAGCTGATTCATAGCACTGGCAGAGAATTTCACCTCATTGGAGAAGGAGGTTATATTGGTCGCCGCAGTCAGAGTCCAGGAATAGCGCCGCCAGAAATTGACTTGACCGGTATTCCCAGTGAGGGAATAGTCTCTCGTCGTCATGCGCGAGTCGATTGGGACTGGTCGCAAAATTCTTACATGATTGTTGATATGAGTACAAATGGTATTTATTTAAACAACAATCCTTTGACTCCCGGTATGCAGTATCGGCTACTTAACGGTGATTCGCTGCGATTTGGTCAAGACAACCTAGTTAATTTCACTATATACGTAGTGTAGCAAAAAGTTGATTTGATAATCAGCATTCTCTATTTTGGAAAGAGACGCGATGAATCGCCGTCTCTACAATAATCAGTCATTTTGTAGAGACGGTGATTTATCGCGTCTTTGTGATGATTTATCTAGGTTTTTAGGACTTGTATGTACACCGTAGTTACTAAAGGGAGTGTGATATATTTACCTTATGTTGGCATAGCCTCTGTCTCCGACACGCTGTTCGCGAACGTAGAGAAGGTAAAATTTCACTTATTTAATGTGAGTTCGACTGTTGATAAAGCCTGAAAAATTTGACAGGTATAGGTTTGAAGAATTAACGGACTTGAAAGAGTCCTGAGTTTATTAACAATCAAGTCAATAAAGTGCTATACATCTTGCAGCGATTTTCAATCGCGCACTTGGCTTCTATTGTTTCGCAATACTAACCTTAATTTTAATACTGTCCTCTTCTTGCAGTGCTTGGCGTAGACAATCGCGTCATCCAAGAGACATCGTAATGTTTTCAATTTAATTGTCAAATTAATTGCAGGTTTGATTGCTTATACTTATTTGCCTTAAAAACCATTTCTTAATATCTACCCCTAAGACTTACCTGCTCAACATCCTGCTATTTTTAGTTAGTCGAACTCACATTTATTTATTAAATCCAAAATCCAATATTCGGTCATGAGTCATTTTCGGTTATCCCGAAAGACAAAGGACAATAGACAAATGACGCTGGACGGAGGACAAAGGAAAAATGAGCAATGTATTTCGAGAATTTCTGCAAAAAGTAGGCAGCGGAAACCATACAGCCGAGAATTTAACTCGCGCCCAAGCAGCCACCGCTACTAAAATGATGCTGCTGGGTGAAGCGACACCAGCCCAAATTGGAGCCTTTTTAATTGCTCACCGAATTAAGCGTCCAACGGGAGAAGAGTTAGCTGGAATGCTGGATGCTTATGAGGAACTGGGGCCAAAATTGCAACCCATAGCCTCTGGGCGACCAGTGATCGCTCTTGGCATACCATACGATGGTAGGACACGCACAGCACCAATTAGTCCCGTAACAGCTTTACTACTCGCCGGAGTGGGACAACCAGTGGTAATGCATGGTGGCGGTCGCCTACCCACGAAGTACGGCTTACCCCTGATAGATATTTGGCAGGGTTTAGGAGTCGATTGGACTACCTTACCCCTAGCACAAACTCAACAAGTGTTTGAGCAAACGGGAATCGGCTTTATTTATCTACCTCAGCATTTTCCCTTAACTACAAGTATTTGGGAGTACCGCGACCAACTTGGCAAACGTCCGCCGTTGGCGACAATGGAGCTAATTTGGTGTCCTTATGCTGGGGATGCTCACGTAATTGCTGGGTTTGTCCATCCACCGACAGAAGGGATGTTTCAGATAGCTTTAGGACTGCGAGGAGTGACAAAATTTACATTAGTCAAAGGATTGGAAGGTAGTTGCGACTTACCGCGCGATCGCACTGCAATCATCAGCTTATCTTCATCCGTAGCACCCCAAGAGGTAGAACGATTGCACCTCGTACCGCGCGATTACGGCTTTACTACCAAGAACGTACCCCTTGGAACTACTGAAGAACTGGTGGCGGATATTCAAGAGGTTTTGGCAGGTAAACCAGGTGAATTGATGCAAACAGCCTTGTGGAATGGCGGATTTTATCTATGGCGGAGTGGTATTTGTTCAGATATGGCAGAGGGTTTAGCTAAAGCAGAAGAATTATTAACCAATGGTGTAATAGCAGCTAAACTCCAAGAACTGAGCCAGGTAATACATTCAGTGTCAGCAGATATACCTTTTAGGGTGTCAACGACTTCTCCAAAATAGATTTTTGTTCCAACCAATCTTTACCTACTTGGATACTGATATCTGAGCCAAGGTTGCCAGTGCTTTCCACGCGCACTTCGCCAAATCCCAAAGTGCCGCGAATTGACTCGGCACTGTCACCGTCTCCCTGTTGGGCGACAATATGAGTTACGTCTAGAGGTTCGCCCCATGCCTTGGCCACATAGATGTTGCGATATCCAGATTTTTCCAAGGCTCTAATTAACGGTTGCAGGTTAGAGCGATCGCCACCTGTACTATCTTGAATTGCTACACGCAAAGAGCGGGGGTTAGTTGTAGTTGCCAGCTGTTCCTGTTCTGACTCCAAACCAAAGTGTTGAGCCATCAGTTTGGCAATCCCATCTTTGTTGGGCAACCAATAGCTAGCATCATACTCGCCTTTCTCGCTAAAGCGACCAGGCAGCATTAACATTTGCATATTAGAGCGATTTGTCCGCACTCCAAAACCCATTAGCGCCACTAACTCTTCAACCGTCAAGTTAGTATCAATGTGGTCTTTCACGACATCAAGAACTTTAGGTAATTGAGCAACAGTAGCTGGGTTGAGTGTTTGCTCCATCAAAGCACGCATGACCATTTGCTGGCGCTGAATCCGACCAATATCACCGAGTTCGTCATGGCGAAAACGCAGCAATTGCAATGTCTGCTCGCCATTTAGATGCTGCTTACCAGCCTTCAAATTGATGTACAAATGCTGAGAATCATCTTGATATTTCATATCTTTAGGGACGTAGACAGTCACGCCACCCAAAGCATCAATCAGCTTGGCAACTCCCAAAACGTTAATTCGGACATAGCGATCGATTCCCGCTCCTCCTAAGAGATTACTGACAGTTCTGGCAGTCAAAGCGGGTCCACCTTCAACGTTGGCGGAGTTAATTTTTTTCACTCCATAACCCTCTATTTGTGTGCGGGTATCTCTGGGAATGGAGAGCATATTTATTTTTTTCGTCTCTGGATCGAATTTGACCAAGAGCATCACATCAGAAAGACCATCAAAGGAGTTGACTTGGGGCAGGTATTTGAGATTTTTGGTATCTTCAGGAGGGTTTTGGATATCTGGGGGAAGCACACTCATTCCCATCACCAAAAGATTCACTGGACGAGTTAATTCTGAAAATCGCAGCACACCTCCAGAAATGCGATCGCTATCAAAAGCCGCCTCATCCTTTGGAGTTAGCTGCGCTTGTTGCAAAGGCGTACTGGTCAAAGACACTGCTAAAAGCGCCCCCGCTGTTGCAGATACCATCGCAATACCACCCATACCTACCCAAAACCACAGCCAACGTCCTGATGTCGAGTTTTGGGGAATTTTTTTATTGGACTTTGAGGCTTTTCCCGACTGGTTTTCTTCCGCCGAACTTCTTTGAATGGTCACAGACTTCCTCACACTTACTCACTAATCAAATTCAGTAATTTTGCAGACTAAAAACACCCAAACAAATCAACCCATAATAGCTAACTCTTAATTATCGGTGCTAACTTTTTTAATGTAGTGTCAACCACAACACTTATAGCAGCATTTATTCTTTTTTTGGGACAACCTGGAGATGTTTTACTGAAGTATGGCAATAATAAACTGGATTTGACTAGATATATAGAGAAATCAGCCAGAAATTTTCCAAAATTCAGTAAAAACACCGACAATTTATCACCTTAAATAATTAAGATAAATACTTGCCAAGCACTCGTTCAGCTAAATTACTAAACCCTGGTAAACGACTAGATTTGCCCTGCATTAGGCGCAAAATCAACCAAATACTTACTAAAAAGTAACCTGAAGTGAGAAAGCTATTAAGGATAAATAGACGTAGCGGAAAAAAATCTGAAGTTGCTGCCCCGGTAGCTAATAATAGATAACTCAACAACCAAGTAAGTGCCAAAGTAATAGACAGACGACTAATAGCAAGTTGTTCCCGACTACCCTGCCCCCGATAGAGCGTCCACAAGGATGGAAAAAAGCCGACGATCGGAACTAAATGTAAAAGCAACTGTGTTTTGGGCATTGGAGATGGGGCATTATTATTCTCCCCCTGCTCCTTTGCTCCCCTGCTCCTCTGCTCCTCTGCTCCTCTGCTCCCCTGCTCCCCCGCTCCCCCGCTCCCCCGCTCCCCATTCTCTTTTGGTTCAAAATTCTTCATTGGGGTTAGTCTAACTCCTAAACTAGAAGGATGAATAAGACTCATATAGTTAGAGATAATAAGCTGTAAAGAAAAATTTCATTTAGTTCTATTCCGCAATCAGCTCAAAATGCAGACACGTAAGCTACTCGACTGGTGGCAAACATTTACTCCAATAGCGCGAATCGGGGCGATCGCGCTATTCGCTCCGCTGCTAGTTATCAATGGTTGGGCAATTTCGGTCTTTTTCAATTATTTCCATTCTCTCATAGTCATTTTAGTCGGAGCCTCAGTGCTAGCATTTCTGCTCAACTACCCCGTGAGCTGGATGGAGCATCAGGGTGCTAGGCGAGAGCAAGTTGCTATTTTAGTATTTCTCTTGGCTTTATCGATTTTATTGGCGTTGGGTGTGACACTTTTTCCCCTGGCTCTTACCCAAGCACAACAACTGGTGGCGCGTTTGCCAGATTTAATCGACTCTGGACGCTCTCAGTTAATGATCTTAAACGGAAAAGCTGAGACTTTTGGCTTACCGATTAACCTCGATGCTCTGGTGGTGCAAATCAACGATCGCGTCAAAGGACAATTACAAGCGATCGCCGGACAAGTTTTAAATCTAGCTGTACTCACAGTTACTAGTCTGCTAGATATTCTCTTGACGATGGTTTTGACTTTTTATCTTTTACAGCATGGGGGTGAACTCTGGCAAAGTTTAGTCGAATGGCTACCTAACAAATTTCGCGAGCCTTTCTCTAAAACAGTCCGCCTAAGCTTCCAAAATTTCTTCATCACCCAGTTGATTTTATCTACCTGTATGGCTTCAGCCCTTATTCCTACCTTTTTGTGGTTGAAAGTGCCATTTGGATTGCTATTTGGACTAACTATTGGCCTGATGGCTCTCGTCCCCTTTGGCGGTTCTGTAGGCATTGCAATGACTACACTGTTGGTGGCGTTGCAAGATTTTTCAATGGGTGTGAGAGTGTTGATCGCAGCGGTAATTGTACAGCAAATTCTCGAAAACTTAATTGCCCCCCGAATTTTAGGCAGTTTTACCGGTTTAAATCCAGTTTGGATTTTAATTTCGGTCTTAACAGGGGCAAGAATTGGCGGATTGTTAGGTGTAATTGTGGCAGTACCTACAGCTGTTGTGATTAAGACTGCTTTAAGTGCCTTGCGTCCTGGTGGTGGGATAAACGACAGCGCCACTGGGGAGATAACTGCATCCGTTCCAGGAAATGAGTCCTCGAAAGCTGACGCTAACAAAACTTTGAGCATTTCTGAAGCAACATTGCCTTAGTACAAGAAGGCAGGAACAGGAAGTGTATCATCAGTTATTTATCAGGAACGTTGACACTCCCCGGCGTGAACGCACGGGGATTCTTCTATCTACGAAACAGCTTGCTCTGACAGGATTGCTCCAATTAGAGTAGAGGTCGATTCTCCAGAAGCGTTGCTTGCGTCTAGCGCAAAGGTTCCAGTATGCCCTACCGTACTCAATCCTAAATTAAGAATGTTTAGAGAGGCGTTGTGATCTCTATCCAGTTTGCATCCACACTGAACAAACGTGTGTGCGAGTAGATAGTGACTTTTTCACAATGGAGCCACAGTTAGAACATTCTTGCGAGGTATATGATGGATTTACAGCAATAGTAATCCGTTTAAATACCCTTCCAAAATACTCCAACCACACCCTAAATTGATACCATCCGGCATCATTAATTGACTTTGACAAACAATGATTTTTCACCATGTTCTTGATCCTCAAATCTTCGTAGACCACAACATCGTTTGATGTGATTACGCACCTTGCCAACTTCACGGCATGGTCTTTGCGTTGTCTGCTTATTTTGAGGTGAACCCGACCTAATCTGGTTCTGGCTTTACGCCTGTTACTAGAACCTTTAACTTTTCTAGAAACAAGCCTTTGTGACCGTTTCATTTTCTGTTCCCCAGTTCTATAGAACCGAGGATTTTCAACTTTATTTCCAAAGGAATCGGTATAGAAGCTTTCTATCCCTACATCTAATCCAATTGTCTGATGAGTGGGTTTAATCACTTCCGTGCGGTTTATCGATATGCAGAGTTGGATATAATAACCATCCGCACGCCACATCACGATGCATTTGTACAGTGCGTAAGTTCTAAAATCTAATTTTCCGAATAATTATCGAATTTCTCTTTTAGGGAAGGAAACCACTTTGCAAGAAGCGCTTTTAAATTGCAGCAGCGGTGAAATTGCTAAGTTCTGCACTTGCCGATCAATACCATCTCCCTGAATAATCACTTGGGAACGTGACTGAATTAATTCCTGTATGTGTGGGCAACCTAGAACAGAAGTCAGTTCTGTTAAAGCAAAGAGAAATTCTGTGTTTAATTTATCTAACGATGGTCGCAATGTCTGGTTTAAGTCTGGCACGTTAGCAAAAGATTTAATGCCTTGCTTTTGCCAGTTTTTAAAATCAGCGGTTTGGATGAGTTTTCCTGCTTCTATTTGTGCTTGAAAAAATGCTGCAACTCTATCGGGTTCTAGACTATGGGTTGTAGCTTGTTGCCTAACCTTTAATAGTAACTCTTGTTCGCGCTTTAGATCCTCAATCGGACGTTTTTGATTCCATTTCCAACGGGCTACATCATGTGCAATCAACAATCGCTGCTGGATCAATTTTAGTAATTTATCTACAGGTCGTTGTTGTTCTGCCCTCGTAATAGCTTGGGGATTTACTAATTTTACTGACCCAGAGTTCTGGGCAGCAACTACTGTACTACTGAAAAAAAGCCCAAGGAAAATGATGATGACAAACAACAGTGGATGCTTTCTAAAAAAACTTAAATTCATCTTAAAAAGTTTATACGCCCGGCTACTTAGTAGGAATTATCAGTAAATGTATAGGAATACAGTATTTTTAATCTCAAACAAAATATCTCATAGTTACTGACAAAAAGCAAATTCCGGCTTATACGGGTATTGAGGAAATACATCATCAAGTTACCGAAAACAAAAAGGATACAAGCCCCTAAATTTCTTTATGGGGATCAATAATGCAAGAATTTTGAATTCGGAGCGATCGCCCTTGGCGTCTCGTAGAGAAGCGACGTGACCTCGCCATGTTCGGGAAGCGGAATGTAATAAGATCGCACAATAAAGTTGCTGTTATGTACAATTCTTGACGGGTTAAGGTCATGAAGAAGGTTGTGGGGTTGCAGGTTTAGGGTGTAGGGGAGAAGACGGCATTGGTCAGGGCTTGGAACCCGACCAACGCAATCGTTTTAAAAAACGGGGCTTCAGACCTACTGATTGTTAGGGCTATTTCTTCCCCCACACCCCAAACCTGCAACCCCGCCCCAACGGGGCTAGGTCATAAACAATTTGTCAATCAGTAATAAGTAGGTAGGTGCGAAAAAACCTAATTATGTAAAGATAAGTAAATACGGAGAATGCATCTACTGAGGTAACTGAAATATGGGTGCTCGTTTA
>NZ_JBALDR010000030.1:0-32761 GCF_036917315.1 Nostoc sp.
ACTCTTAAATGATGGAGAGCTTATTATTAAATGGGGAAGAAAAATAAAAAACAAGGGAAATGCTGTTTGTGCAAATTAAAAGCACAACAGCTTAACAAATGCGAACACCGAAATAACAAATGCGAACACCGAAATAACAAATGCGATCGCTCTACTCTACTGTTGCAAAACCCAACGGCGGAACAGTTCTACCATAATCCGCCAGCTTCCCTGAATTTCCTCAACGACATCATGACGCTTCAGAGTATTCAGCGCTTCTTGTAAATCGGCGTCGTTCATACCTGTAGACTGAGCTAAGGCATCCAGACTTAGCCCTTCTGGGTGAGGTGCAAGCACTTGTACAATTGCTTGTTGACCCTCAGCACCCCGCGCCGCCTGACCCCAAACTCCATCAAAGTAGTAGCGTCCCCGCTTGAAAAACTCAGGATCATTGATAACTGCTTCCACATCTTGTACTGTGAAAACTGGGTCACGCGATCGCCCTTGCTCAAAAACAAAGTCATTGTAGCGGCGCACTAGCTGAAAACCCAGCAGTTGCACTAAATATGGTTGCCCGTGTGTCAAAGCATAAATTTCATCTAAAGCTTCCGGGATGTAGTCGAGGAGGAAGTCTTCATTACCTGGGTTAGCGAGAATTTGGCGAGTAGCTGCACGTTCTTGAAAGCTGACATGGATATTAATTAGGCTTCCAAAAAATGGATGAAAATAATCTGCTGTCATCTCTTCTAAAGTGTGCAGACCAGCAAAAGCAAAAGCGATTTTAGAACTCATTTGCACTAAACCGCGCAGAAAACCCATAAACTCGATAGGAATTTTGTTCGCTTCTATTAAATCTTCAATTTTCTCAAATTCATCTAAGGCGATGATTAACCCACCGTCTAGCTTTGCTTCAACCTGTTTCAAATAACGTTCAAAAGTCCGGTAGGGGAGATTAAGTAAATCAGCGTCAGCTGGTGGTGGAAGTTTTACAGTTTGAGAAATTTCATCACAAATTGCCATTAGTACTTCACCCACACCTTGGGGGCTATCTCCCAAACGTAGCAAGTTGACATAAGCTAGCTGTATTTGTGAGCCTAGACAGTTAGCAGCGTTAACCAGGATAGAAGTTTTGCCCATACGCCTGTGACCGTAGAGAACTACGGACTGGAGTTGATTACTCATTATCCAGAGTTCTTCTAATTGTCTGATGATATCTTCTCGCCCAACGAAGAGATTACCTTGAACGGGGTCGCCTACAACATAGGGATTAATCACAGGCTTGGTGATGGAAATCTCTCCCACTTCACCAGCGATTTGTAAAAGGCTTTCTTTCCAAGTTTGAGCGATATCTATGATTAACCCTTGCTCTGCTTGCGGCAAGGTGTCGGCTTGGTTTAGGATTTTTGTCAGTTCGCCTAATGCTCGATTGAGAGCTAAAGACCTGGCTGAACGTGAGACACTGCGATTAGGGACTTCCAAAGAATAAATTAATCAACAAAAACCAAGAATCCAATTTTAAACAATAATGATAATCATTTTAAGGGGAGAAAGCGGTTGCCGTCGGCAACCGCTTTCTCCCCCTCTTAAATATCCATGATTTGCTTTGCACTCTGTAGTAAATGTAAGGTGCATGATAATAATTAGTATTGACTATTTTTAGAAGTTCAAGCTTTTATAAAAATTGACTCCTGTTACGTTATTCCAGCATAGATATCAATAAACCACTTACCTAAATTGGGGAACTTTTCATGGGTAGAATTGGTGAGACGCTCGATTTGTAGTTCAATTTCATCCATAGCTTTTTTAGTAAGTTTAACTCCACTCTCGTAAGCTTGAGTTACTAACTTGACAACAGGATGCTTCCCTTTCCAGGTCATACTTTGAGCAAAGTTTAAAGCCGTCTCTAATTCATCTAGAATACTGCCATTCCAAGATTTTTCTAATATCCCCCATGTTCGTTCAATGGGATTATATTTGCTGTGATATGGAGGATAATAAGCTAAACGTATATTTAATTTGTGCTGATGAGCAAACTCAATTATACGTTTCATGAACTGGGTGCGCCGAGAATGATTCTCTCCACCATTATCTTGATTAATAAGAAGTGTTTTTATATCTGGAAATCGCCAACTCTCACTTTTCCAAAAATCAGCTAATACATCTACAATAAAATCACTCGTCACCTTTGATTCTGTAAAGTATAAAAACAGTTCATCTAGGTTTGGAAGAAAGATACCATAGGAAGTTAGGGTTGTTTTTGGGTCAAAATCGTGGTCTTTGGTTTTGATTGGAACTCGATTTCTACCTCCTCGGTCAAAGCCGCCAATATTGACACGAGCTTTGGCATCAAGACTTAAACGTAAAATGCTCTTATCATCCAAAGCCGATTGATTAAGTATTGCTAATTGCTCAAAGATTGCATCCGTTTCGGGGATTTTTTTTGAGGAAGTACTTTTGCTACCCGTTTAAGTCGATAACCTAAATAATTCAATTTGACGCGAATTGTTTCTTCGCAGGGTAACTGTTCATCACTGTAAGCAAATTTTTCAATTAATAGCTTTCTTACTTGGCTTGCAGTTAGTCGTGTGTACAGTCTTTGGCTTTTAAAACTTGGGTCAGTTTGACTCTGGGAATCCACCAACTTTTTAATATCTTCTAACAGACTTGGTAAATGTTCTTCTGCCTTATAACGCCCCTTCGCCGAATAATTATCTACACAAGTAATCCCACTACTTAATTCTTTAATTCCTTTACGGATAGTATTTCTATCCCATCGCAATTCTTTTTGAGCCAGTAGCTGCCCTCCGTAGCCTAACTCCATCACAATTTGTGCTTGAAAGCGCCGCCTTGCTGCTCCTTTGAGTTGGCTTGCTGTATCTAAGAACAATTTTTTGACTGAATCAGTTAATTCTATCAACACTCCAAACACCCAAAAATTTCCCTCCTAATTGAATTTACTACAAAAGGGGGAAGGAGAAGCAGCCGTCGACGGCTGCTTCTCCTTCCCCCTCCTCACAATGATTATCATTCTTGTATTTGGTGATTTTATTGCTTGGAAGTCCCTAACGCTTCTTTTGAGTCCATTAGGCGTAATTGAATTAGCAGAGTAAAGTCAAAATCAGCCAGTAGTGTAATACTTTACCCTACAAACCTACATTTGCCTACTTTCCCTTACAACAATTTAATCACTCAAACTCCCTACTAGCGCCTACCTATAGAGCCTGTGTCTCAAGTGATGATGGTGTTACAGCACAAAAGTTGAGGAGTTTGAAAAATGACATTTAGACAACAGCTTGCACTGGCTCTTATCGCTGCCACCGCCACCATAGCATCTGCCGGAGTACCTGCCATAATGGGACTTGGGAACAAATCTTCTCTAGAGTTACCCTCTGTCACCGCCACTTCTACAACGTGTGATAAAGTTACTGTGGCTAAAGTATGCGTTGATAATCTTACAGTGCAGTTTAATAGCAACGAACCTCAGCAAGTAAAAAATAGCGATCGCATACCTCTAAAAGCTGGAGATACTCTAAGATTATCAAATCTAACCTATTGCATACCATCTAAAGCTCCGGTCAATCGAGTAGAAGTAAAAGTTTATCTGTTTCCAAATGGAGTTGAGAGTTATAAAAATGGACTTTTCACTCTTAGTAACTTTCCGATTAATGCTGCTTGTCATAATATTGGTAATTTTCAACAAACTTGGACGCTTGAACCAGGACAGCACCGAGTTAGCATACCTATTATCAAATATATTGGCAGCAACAGAATTGTAGACAGTAATTTCTACTTTAACTTGGATGTTGGACGGTAATCTAAGTCTTCTATTTAAAAGCGAAAGAGAGTAATATTTTTATGGCTTACAGCGAGTTTAGTTTAGCTAAAGCAAAACAAGAGTTTAGTTTAAGCACATTAGAAAAACGCAATATCTTCGCTGGTGTTTCTGAATTAGCAGCGAGTAATTTACTTGTAGAAACACTTAACTATAACCTGGATATCGCTTTAGGCAGCAATAGTGAAAAAGCTCGTTCTGAGTTAATTATTGCTCCCATTTTAGTTGATTTACGCCGACAATTACACGAACAAATTAGTTTATTTTCTGGAGTAGATTTTACTGTTGATAATAGTAAAGGATTAAACGGCACTTGCGATTTTATTATTACTAAATCTCCAGAAATTCTAATTTTGACAGCACCAGTAATTACAGTTGTAGAAGCTAAAAAAGAAAATATTAATGGTGGTTTGGGTCAGTGTGCGGCGGAAATGGTAGCAGCCCAAATATTTAATAAGCAAGCTGTAACTGAGATTAAAACAATTTACGGTGCAGTTACAACGGGCAGTATTTGGCAATTCTTGAAACTAGAAGAACAAACATTGACTATTGATTTAAGCGAATATTATCTCAAAGATGTGAATAAAATTCTTGGGATTTTAGCCAATGGTATTTCTCAAGAAATTTAACAAAATGTCCAATAGCTTAATACCGAATTCGCGGATCTACATAAGCATTTAAAATATCAATCAAAATGCTTGCACTGACAACGATCGCACCAAAAAATACCAGCACTCCCTGGACTGTGGGATAATCGCGATCGGCGATCGCTTGATACAATCGATTAGCTAATCCAGGCCAAGAAAATGTCACCTCTGTCAAAATCGCTCCACCCAACAGAGACGCAAAGGTTAATCCCAAGACTGTAATCACTGGAATTAAAGCATTCTTTAAAGCGTGGGAGGCTAAAATCTTATTTTCACCAATACCTCTGGCTCTAGCAGCTTCTACATAATCGGCTTGCAACGTTTGTTTTAAATTCACTCGCACAATTCGCTCAAAAATTCCACTGAGCAAAATTCCTAGTGTGAGACTCGGTAAAGCCAGATGGTGCAAAGATGCGAAAAACTGGGTGAAATTTCCACCGAGTAAGCTATCAATTGTATACAATCCAGTCACAGTAGTGGGAGCAGGCAAATTGGGCGGAAAGCGGTTGGAATTAGGAAACCAACCCAATTGGACTGAGAAAATCAATTGCAAAAGCATTCCCGCCCAAAACATGGGAAGTGCGTAGGTGATGATACCAAATAAGCGCCCACCGACATCAAAATATGTCCCAGGACGGGAAGCCGAAAGAGTCCCAACCGCAATGCCGACGATGAGTGCAACCGCCATACTACATACTGCTAACTCCACTGTCGCCGGGAAATATTGCCCAATTATGTCCCAAACATTCTGTCCGCGACTCATTAAAGAGGTTCCCAAGTCAAAGCGCAGTATGCTTCCCAAATAATTTAGATACTGTAGCCACAACGGCAGGTTTAAACCGAGTTGTTTTCGCAATTCTTCTTTAGCTGCTTCTGGCGCACGTCCACCAAGAATTGCATCTGCTGGATCTCCTGGTGTTGCTCTTAGTAAGAGAAATACAATGGTGATAATCGTTAATAGCTGAAGTGGCGCAAGAAGCAACCGAGAAACAATGTAATACTGTAAAGCTTTAGAACGAGACATAAGTAATTTAAAGTTTAAGATTCAAAATGCAATATTGGGAACTACTTTAGTTATCAACTAAATATATATGAAACATGAAATTTTTATTGAATAGTCAAAAGTCAATGGTCAACAGTTATTACTAATGACCAATGACTAATGACCAATGACTACTTTTTAAGTGTCTGGTAAAGCAAAATTTGGGTAGGGTTAAGTTTCACGCCATTAACACCATTTCGGGCAAATACATAGTCCTTGTTTTGCCATAAGGGAACGTAAGGTACATCAGTAGTAACTTGCGTTTGAATTTCGTTAAAAATTTTCTGACGCGCTTCGGGATTTTGTTCTTTGCGTTGCCCATCAATCAATTTATTTATGGCTTCGTTATAGTAGAACGAACCCTGAGTTTGACTGCCTCCATCTTCGCATCCTTTAGCCACGGAACCTTTGTCACAAGATAAAAATGGCTGGACGTAATTATCTGGATCTAAAAAGTCTGGATACCAATCAAGTAAAGCTGCCGGATACAAACCCTTGGCAATGTCTTTAAAGAAGGCAGGTCCTTCCGCTTGGGTAACTTCAAATTGCAGTATTCCATCCATTTTGACATCCACAAGGGATTTGAGTGTCTGTGCTGCCAAACTACGAGTAGGTGAACTAGAAGGATACCAAACTTGCACTTTTGCAGGATTTTCTTTGGAGAAGCCAGCAGTAGTTAATAATTTTTTAGCTTGATCGAAGTTAGCATCACCATATTTATCTTTGAATAATGGCTGAGAAACTTTAAACGTCGTGGGAATCATGCTATAAAGCGGATCTGCCTGACCAAGTAAGACTCGCTCGTTTAAAAGTGGACGGTCAATTATGGATGCGATCGCTTGTCTTACCTCTAATTTATCTAAAGGCTTTTGATTCCGGTTTAATACCAGATAACTTACTACACTACCTTCAGCTGCGATCGCTTGCCAATCCCCTTTTTTCCCACCTTCTTCCAAACTCCGATTTTGATCTGGTTGTAGCGACAAATAAGCTACATCCACCGCGCCTGTACGAAAAGCATTAAACAAATTAACTGGACTAGTTTGAATTTGGAGATTAACACCCTTGTTAACTGGTTTTTCTCCCCAATATTTATCAAACACATCAAATCGGATGGAATCAGTACCATACTGCCCTAATTTGTAAGGCCCAGTTCCCACAAAAATATTCGGCTTGAATTTACCAGCGCCGACTTCGTAAGCTTTTGGTGAAACAGCACACACTCCAGGAAATGCCAGCAGTGAGGGAAAAGCTGCAAAGGACTTTTTCAGCTTGATTGTCAACTCATACTCGCTTGTCGGTTTTATCGAATCTACTACATCAGCTAGTAAGAATGAGGGTTTTCCTTTATTTTCAATAAAGCGCTGGATGGTAAAGGCCATTGCTTGAGCGTTGAAGGGAGTTCCATCGTGAAAAAGTACTCCCTGACGTAAGGGGATGGTATAAGTTAAGCCGTCTTGACTGACTTTGGGTAATGCTGTAGCTAATTGGGGTTTAATTTCGGTGCTTCCTGGTTCGTAGGTGTAGAGGCGATCGCTCATATTAAACACCAAACCTAAAGATGCTAACTCATAAGCATCAGCCGGATCGAGGGTTCTTGGCTTGGCTGTTGTACCGATCGTAATACGACCATCACCTGTAGGGGTATTTACAGAACCTGATGGCGGCGTCGTTGACTGCGGACGAGGAGCGCAACTAACAACCAAAAATAAACATAAACAGAACAAAGATAGGAATTGTGTAATCCGACCCCACTGTTTCACGAACAAGGAAAACCAGGTCATAGGAATAATATATTTGATCTCAGCGGTCAGCAATTTTACTACATTTGTGACTCTTATGCTGAATCTTCACAATTTATAGTGGTTTTTGTTGCAATAGAACCTCCGTAGCTATCTAAATCAAAAATTTGTGGCGGATACTCAACTTCATAATCAAGTTTATTGCTGTGATGCCTACGACGGGCTACACCTATTCACTATTTGGTTACAAAAAATCATTGATAAAATACAGAACTCGATATTTAAGATTTGTTAAGTATTGAAAAGTTTTTATGTAATTAAAATTTTCAACATTGGTTAAATTTGTCGTAAATTCATAGTTACTAGGAAAACAGGTCTTGTTAAGCTTTGACACTTAGCCCAAGTAATGTACGTTGAGATATTTACCTGTTGCTGCTTGAGAACAGACATCGATAAAGCGTTTTATCATCAAGATTGGCTGTATTCTCAAAAAGAAGTGTGTTTGAACATCAGCGACTAAAGCGATCGCGATATTGTTAACAGCAGATTGAAAGTCGAAATAGTGAGACTAAGACCGTGAAGTATTTCTTTCTATCTGAGGGATGGGCAGTTGCAAGAGTTTGGGCATCTGATGGACTCTGGCAAATAACTGCATGGCGACGCCAACCAGATATTCAGCGAATGAATATTTGTTTAGTCGAAGAAAATGAATTGCTCTGGCTTTATCGAGTTGAAGAAGCCGTTTTAACCGTAGAAGTGAAGCCAACAACACCAGTAATTGGCAGTCAGACCATCGGTCAAGTAGTACTCAAGCGTCTGATGAGCGCCGAACAGGTAATCGAACGCCTGGGTACAGCTGAGGCGAAGTGTCAATTGCAAAATATCCACTTGGTGGTTCAGTAGATAGTAGGTATGGGGAGCAAGGGAGCAGAGGTGCGGAGGGGCAGAGGGGATAACAACTTCTCTGCTCCCCTGCTCCCCTGCTCCCCTGCTCCCCTGCTCCCTTGCCCCCCACTCTCCACTCTCCACTCTCCACGTAAAGAAAAGATAAGCAAATTTCATCCCCAACGGGTATTGGTAGCGAAAAAACTTGGAGATGCTACGCGATCGCATCAATTTACACGCTTGCAAACAATTCCATCAATAGTTACACTTTTTAAAACATTCTCATTTTTGCTTGGCGATGGCTACCCTAACATAGGTAAACCTCCCGAAGCGAGTAAGCATTGCCAAAGCACCCACGCTGTCTGACTTATTAAGACTAGCTGTGGTGATACTCTGGCTCTGGCAATAACAAAAAACAAGAGAGAGTTTTATGAGTGGCGATTTTCGTCTCTCATAACCTCAGTAAGAAAATTGCTTTGTAAACTAACTCATCGAGGAGGAGCGTAGTCGATGGGACTACCCTGGTACCGAGTACATACAGTCGTTCTGAATGATCCAGGGCGACTGATTTCTGTACACCTAATGCACACAGCCTTAGTAGCAGGCTGGGCTGGTTCGATGGCACTCTACGAACTAGCTGTTTTTGATCCTAGCGATCCAGTTCTCAACCCGATGTGGCGTCAAGGGATGTTCGTCCTACCCTTTATGTCGCGTTTGGGCGTCACTCAATCTTGGGGTGGTTGGAACGTTACTGGTGGGCCATCAACCGATCCTGGCTTTTGGTCATTTGAAGGCGTTGCAGCAGCTCATATTGTTCTTTCCGGTCTGCTATTTTTAGCGGCCGTATGGCACTGGGTTTACTGGGATTTGGAACTTTTTAGAGATCCCCGCACTGGTGAACCGGCTCTTGACTTGCCAAAAATGTTTGGCATTCACCTGTTCTTATCTGGTCTACTTTGTTTTGGATTTGGTGCTTTTCACGTCACCGGACTATTTGGGCCGGGGATATGGGTTTCTGATGCTTATGGTGTAACTGGTGCGGCCCAGGCAGTAGCACCAGAATGGGGCCCAGATGGTTTTAACCCCTATAACCCTGGTGGCATTGCGGCTCACCATATTGCCGCTGGTGTTGTTGGTATTATTGCAGGCTTATTCCACCTGACAGTTAGACCCCCCGAACGGCTCTACAAAGCCCTACGGATGGGGAACATTGAAACAGTACTTTCTAGCAGTATTGCAGCAGTCTTCTTTGCTGCTTTCGTGGTTGCTGGTACTATGTGGTACGGTAACGCCGCCACTCCCATCGAATTGTTTGGTCCCACCCGCTATCAATGGGATCAAAACTACTTCCGTCAAGAAATTCAGCGTCGCGTCCAAACAAACGTTGCTGAAGGTGCAACCCTCGAGCAAGCTTGGTCGCAGATTCCTGAAAAATTGGCTTTCTACGATTATGTTGGTAATAGCCCCGCTAAAGGCGGTCTATTCCGTACAGGGCCGATGGTGAAGGGTGATGGCATTGCCCAATCTTGGCAAGGTCACGCCGTATTCAAAGATTCTGAAGGACGGGAATTGACTGTGCGTCGTCTCCCCAACTTCTTTGAAACCTTCCCAGTGATTTTGACTGATGCAGATGGAATTGTCCGCGCTGACATTCCCTTCCGTCGGGCAGAATCTAAATATAGCTTCGAGCAGTCTGGTGTCACCGTTAGTTTTTACGGTGGCAATCTGAATGGTCAGACCTTTACAGAGCCAGCTGATGTGAAGAAGTATGCCCGTAAGGCTCAAGGCGGTGAAATCTTTGAATTTGACCGGGAAACCTTGAACTCTGATGGTGTATTCCGCACCAGTCCTAGAGGTTGGTTTACCTTTGGACACGCCGTATTTGCTCTGCTGTTCTTCTTTGGTCATCTCTGGCATGGCGCTCGGACAATCTACCGAGACGTATTTGCTGGTGTTGACGCCGATCTAGAAGAGCAAGTTGAGTGGGGTCTATTCCAGAAAGTGGGTGACAAGTCAACCCGCCGGAAAGAAGCCCTTTAATTTCAGTGCTGAGTAAAGAAATGCTGAGTTCCGAGTAAAAGCTCTGAACTCAGCACTCACAACTCAGCACTCAGAACTTTAATTACTGGCTGGATAAAGAGGAAATCGTAATAATGGAAAGCGTTGCGTACATCTTGATTTTTACTCTGTGTATAGGTACTCTCTTCTTTGCGATCGCATTTCGCGAACCCCCTCGCTTTGAGAAACCAAAAGATAAGTAGATCCTATCCACAGACTTTGAAGCGGATTTAATCTTAATATCCGTTGCTACTAAGTATGGTCGCAACGGATATTATTGTGTTCGCCCTTTGTTGGTTTTCACTACTAAGTAAATGACAAATCATTTTTATATTGTGATATAATTTCCAATCTTGGGAGTAGATATGTGTTAATGCTAGCTTTTCTGCGCTAGGATGAAAAAGGATGTTTTGTGTAAGCTGCCATAGTACTGCTTACATAACGCATCGCGCCTGTCGCACCACCTTTACGGAGACTAGAACCAGGAACAAATCAGCATGGTCAATCAGAATTTAACCGCTACAGAAATTGGATTCACTCACGAAGATTTCGCTGCTCTACTTGACAAATACGATTATCATTTTAGCCCTGGTGATGTTGTCCCAGGAACAGTTTTCAGTATAGAGCCGCGCGGCGCTCTGATTGACATTGGTGCTAAAACCGCAGCATATATTCCTATACAAGAAATGTCTATTAACCGGGTGGATAGCCCGGAAGAAGTATTACAGTCAAACGAAACGCGCGAATTTTTCATCCTTACCGATGAAAACGAAGATGGCCAATTAACCCTTTCTATTCGCCGTATTGAATATATGCGGGCTTGGGAACGCGTACGGCAGTTGCAAGCAGAAGATGCTACTGTCCGTTCTGGCGTATTTGCAACCAATCGCGGTGGAGCATTGGTACGGATTGAAGGATTACGTGGTTTTATCCCAGGTTCTCACATCAGTACCCGGAAACCTAAAGAAGAATTGGTCGGCGAGGATCTGCCATTGAAATTCCTAGAGGTAGACGAGGAACGTAATCGCCTCGTTCTATCTCATCGTCGGGCGCTAGTTGAGCGCAAGATGAATCGCCTAGAAGTAGGTGAAGTAGTAATTGGTACTGTTCGTGGTATCAAACCATACGGTGCTTTCATCGACATTGGCGGCGTCAGCGGTCTACTGCATATTTCTGAGATTTCTCACGAACATATTGATACACCTCATAGCGTGTTCAATGTCAATGATGAAGTGAAAGTTATGATCATTGACTTGGATGCAGAAAGGGGTCGCATTTCTCTATCTACCAAGCAGCTAGAACCCGAACCCGGCGACATGATTAAAAACCGGGATTTGGTCTACGATAAAGCAGAAGAAATGGCTGCTAAGTATCGCGAACAGCTATTAGCCAAGCAGCAAGGTGCTACTGCTGCGGCTGCACCTGCGGAAGTTCTTGCAGACGAAGATATTCCATCAGCAACGGAAGTTGATGAAGATATTCCACCAGCAGCAGAACTTGAAGAAGATATTCCAGTAGTTGCGGCAATTGAAACAGAGATTCCAGCAGCGACGGAAACTGAAGAGGAAATTCCAGCAGCGACGGAAACTGAAGAGGAAATTCCACCAGTTCCAGCAGCCATTGAAGAGTAATAAATTTTTTATAGTTTTACTTGTCTTTAAGTAAGAGTATTAAATCATTTTATAAAGAGGGAAAAACCCTCTTTTTTTATGTGGAGAATCGCTGAAAGTGAAGAGTTGGGAGTAGTTAGAAGTTAAATATTATGGCAACCATTAAATGTAGAAATATCACTTTTGATAATATCCAGGCAATTTTGTTTGACAAAAACGGTACTCTAGAAGATTCAGAAACGTATTTGCGATCGCTAGCACAAAAGGCAACGAGGTTAATAGATGCTCAAATCCCTGGAACTGGGGAACCCCTATTAATGGCATTTGGCATCAATGGCAATCTTCTAGATCCCGCAGGTTTAATATCAGTAGCGAGTCGCCGCGAAACAGAAGTTGCGGCTGCGGCATATATTGCCGAAACAGGAAAAGGATGGTTTGAGTGCTTAAAAATAGCCCGTCAAGCTTTGGATGAAGCGGAAAAATACATTGGACAAACTCCTTCGCCACTGTTTGTAGGTAGCCTAGAAATTTTGAAATACCTGCGGGAGGGTGGACTAAAACTTGGCATCCTCTCAGCTGCGACAACTGAAGAAGTACGTAATTTTGTAGCCAATCACGAATTAAGTGATTATATCCAGTTAGAAATGGGCGTAGATGAAGGGCCCAGTAAACCAGATCCGGTGCTATTTTTGCAAGCGTGCCAAGCTTTGGGAGTTGAACCGAGCGCTACCTTGATGGTAGGTGATGCAGTTGGGGATATGCAAATGGCGCGTAATGCTAAAGCCGCAGGTTGTATTGGTATCACTTGGATAGGTAAGTCAGATCATGTCCGAGGTGCAGATGTGGTGATTAATAAACTTGATGAAATTCAGATTTTAGAGGATTAATTTAATCTAATTTTGATGAAGTCAAAAAACGGCAGTTGGGGCGTTTTCTGCGACATTAGTTTTTAGATGGCATAGAAATCATCTATGTCGCAATACACTTGGGTTAAGAAAAATTGTAGCTTGGGTGAAGCAAAGCGCAACCCAACAAAGCTATGAAAATGTTGGGTTTCGTTCCTCATCGGAGACGCTGCGCGAACAAGTCGGGAAACCGCAAGGGCGCAGTGGCTCCCCAACCTACACAACTTAAGATTTTTGGCGCTAACTGAACCGTATCGATCTATGTCGCAGAATTTTTGTGTCAAATCAATCAAGATATTCTAGTCTCCATCTATACCGGGAACAACGCGATTTTGTGAGGTGGTAAAAATTAGGGGTATAAATCACCTGTTTAATAGTGCGATCGCAGTGAAATAGCTGTTTTTATTGAGAATTAAACCCGATCTCACTTTTTCGCGTTGCTCCCATCTATACCTGAGAAAACCTTTTCTATTTTATTCGCAAAAATCACATTAATCTAACATATCGAGATAGTTTTGCAACCTTTCTTTAGATAGATCGTTAAAGAAATCCGTAATATCTCTAATAGAATAAAATGGGAAATTTTCTAGAATCAGGGTAAAGGCATTTAAATTCTGTAATCCATGCCCAGCAAGGGTTAAAAATTTAGTCCTAAAAATAAATAATGCTTGAAACTTTTGCCCAGTAAGCATTATAAAAATAAGATGCGTTTGCCTTGTTTTTGAGAATAAAGACATTGCAATCCGATGGCAGTCTCAACTAATTTTTGATCCTTTTTTATTGGTGGAAGCGCATGAATTTTCAAAGCTCTGCTTCACCTGTCATCATTTCTGATTCTAATGATGTCAAAGCTGAAATGTCGTATGTTCATGGGATAGAGCATTTAATTGAGGTTGTTCAAGCATTGTCACTAGCACGGACGCTAGAGCAAATTATGGAGATTGTGCGAAAATCTGCGCGTGAGTTGACTGGGGCAGATGGGGCTAGTTTTGTACTACGAGATGGAGATCAATGTTATTACGCAGATGAAGATGCGATCGCTCCTTTATGGAAAGGGCAACGCTTCCCGATGAGTATTTGCATTGGTGGGCATACAATGCGAAACCGTCAGCCCGTTGTGATTAGCGATATTTATGGAGATGAACGGATTCCATTTGCACCTTATCAATCAACTTTTGTAAAAAGCTTGGCAATGGTGCCGATCCGAGCGTGTAACCCCATCGGTGCAATTGGAACATATTGGGCAACGTTACATCAGCCAACGGAAGAAAAAGTAAAGCTATTACAGGCATTGGCAGACACAACGGCTGTCGCAATGGAAAACGTGCAAATTTATAATGAATTAGAACAAAGAGTCCACAATCGAACTGCTGCACTAGAAAAAGAAATAGAAGGGCATCAAAAAGTTGAGGCAGAAGTTAGGCGTTTATCTCTAACGGATGAATTAACCGGAGTGTACAATCGACGAGGTTTTTTTATATTTGCAGATCAGCAATTAAAACTAGCCCATCAGCTACAAAAGCCCTGTTGTCTCTTATTTATAGATATAGATGGATTGAAGCAAATCAATGATACGTTTGGACATGAAGTTGGAGATCGGGTAATAGTAGACGCCGCAGACTTGCTAAGTCAAACCTATCGAGATTCTGACATCGTTGCCCGATTAGGGGGTGATGAGTTTGTTGTATTCATTCCGAAATGTTCAGATCGTACGAATGCAATTAGTGTTCGCCTCCAAACTAACATTGATTTATTTAATCAGAATCAAGGTAGAAATTATCGTCTATCAATGAGTATTGGAGTTCAAGAGTGCGTTATCAATGAAGATGTTTCATTGGAAAAACTCATATTACAGGCAGATGAGTTGATGTACCAGCAAAAACGTGCCAAGCGAAGGAAGTTCTAGCAATAACAACAGTAGCTTTTAATCCTTGATAGTGTCGCCAGCGTTCTCCATAGTGAAAAGTGAAAAAACTCTTCAATGGCAGCACTAATACCAACTTTTTGGCTAAAACCAAAAGTTGACCAGATAATAATATCCCTATTGTTAGTTTTGAAATTAGTGTTAATATTTAGACTTACCAATGCCGGGAGAATTACACCACCAATAATAGTTGTTATCCGTAAAAAATAATGGCGATCGCGCGATAAATTCGCCTTATTTTCCATCCATAGTAGTTGTTATAACGAGCGCGATCGCAAAAAATGTTTTTGCACATCACCTAAGTTAATACCTGCAAATAACTTGTTAAAATCTTCTTTTAAAAATTCGTGATAACTATATTTTTTTGCAATTTTTACTCCTAATTAAAAAGTAACCCCTTAATTACTTTGCCTAAATTCTCAACTCCTTTCTCTATGTCAATTAAGTCGATGTATTGTAATGTACCAGATTTAGCTAGCTTTTTGGCTCGTTCATCAGTAGCCTTTCCATGCAAAGCATCTACAAGTATATCTGCGGTTCTACCACTACCAGCAATCACCAGAACTACTCTGCCACTATCAACGCTAAAAAAGGCATCCTTAAAGGTAATTTCACCACCGTTCAAGAGTATTGTCATTGAAGGTGCATCATTCGCCAGCATAGCTGCAACACAAGAGATCCAAGGAGACTCGTCGCCCCAATTCTTCCCAGGAACTAGTACAAAATGAGTATGGTTTGGCTCTAACGGTGTCAAGTCAGCAGCAATTTCCGAATGATTAGGTAAAGCCACTTTACTTTCGGGTGTCACACCAACCAAAGCAAACTTAGCACCTATTTGGGTACGAGCCGCACCCATCATTCGCATAATTCCTACATCTGTACCTCCATCCACGACATAAGCCCCTAAAGTTTCGGCAATGGGGGCTAAAACTTCCACAAACAACCGTTGAATTCGGAGACAGTCAGCTTCACTGATGTTATTTGCACCCCCCACTACTACTAAAACAGGACGCGAACCGCCAAGCCCTATTTCCTCAAGAGCATTTGGCAATTCTGCTTGCTGCTCAACTTGAGTAGCTAATGCTGTTTGCCCATTGTCAAAGGTAAGTTTTAAGTAACTTTTCATTTTTTTTAAATACTGACTGCTTAGGTTTTACAGCGTAGTGCTTCGCAGTCATTTTCGGCAAGTATTGTATTCCGTTTTCACCTGAAGGATAAGGAATTTTATGATGCTTTTGTAGGGGTTGATCGTTGATTAATGCGTTACCAGATTTCCTCTTATATGTAAATGTCGATGCCTGCTGTGGGAACAGAGCTTTGTCGTTTGCGTAGTATCTCGTAGAGAAGTGCAGACTACACTTACACTCAAGTTTTTTATGATTATTTTGCTTGCTGTAAAATTTTTGATGCACAAAGTAATAGCTTCTTGTTTGTTAGCATCATAAATTATGATTTTGCGCTTTATTTATGAACAAAATCGCCAGTTTTCAAGTTAATTTGAATGATTTGATTTTAACTATAAGTTCCTGCTCTATCACTTATTACCGTAACAGGTTCTGACTCTATATCCTCTATCTTATTAAACTCTCCAGCCCGCCAGCTATCTGTTGTATCCTTGATAAAACTGGCAATCGGGATCGCAACTAATAAACCCAGTACTCCTCCCAACTTTGCACCCAGCAATAAAGAAATCACCACCCACACAGGATTTAAGCCAGTCAAATTGCTGAGAATTCGAGGTGCAATAATATTAGAATTAATTTGATCGATCGCAACAGCTACACCTAAGACTTCCACCCCTAACCAAAAATTTTGTAGCGCTACCAACAAACTTACTATGGCGATACCTACCCCCGTACCAAAGGGGAAGAGTGAAAATAAGCCAATACCAATGCCAAAAAGTAAAGCTAGGGGAACTTGCAGCGCTAAAAACACTAGTGTAATTGTCACCCCTAACACAGCTCCTAATGTTGCTTGACCGATAAAGTAATTGTGGAAATCCTCTCGCAGTAATTCCCGTACTCTTAACCCAATATTAGGGGGAAACCACTGAAAAATTCCGTCCCAAAGACGTTCACCGTTCAATATTAGGTAGATAGTCAGTACTACCGCCAGCAGCACATTGAGGACAATACCAATGGTATCGACAGCAAAACCAAGAATTCTACCAGTGAAGGACTGAAGTTGGTTGGATAATCGTTCCAGAACTTGGGTAAATAAACCACTTAAATTAATCGGAAGTTGCTGTTGACTTAACGCCCAATCTTGAAAAGCTTGTAGCTGCTGAGTACCAGAATCAATCCAACTGGGCAAAATATTAGCCAGTTCAACAAGCTGTTGAATAATCAGGGGAACCAAGGTGATGCCTAAAGCTACTAAAACCACCAGAGTCAAAAGTAACACTCCCCCGATCGCTAAGTTCGGTTTCACCCCTTGTTCCTGGAGAAACTGGATTGGATAATTCAAGACAAAAGCCAGTAGGATGGCGGCGGCGATAATGCTAACTAAGGGTTGAAAATACTGTATAACCTGGAGCAATAGCCAGCCATTGAGAATGGCAATGGGAAATGCCAATCCTATAGTTAACCATCGCGGCAGTTTGTTTGCTGATTGCATTAGTGATGACCTCATAAGAGTTCTAACTTTATTTTGACTTCTAGGGATGTGGGGAGTAGGGAGCAGCACTTCTGTCTCTCGTGCCAATGACAAATGACAAATGACTAATCCCCAAATTATGTTGGATTTTTCTCAATAAAATCCAACATAATTTTTTGATGCATTGCCCCTAAAGGTCGCACTTCGCCAGCATTTTGTGAATAACAGTTACCTTGGCGAATATCTTCTGGCGTAAATAACGCCATATCCCAGCCTTCATTCAGAACCAGTTGATTTAATTCCACCAAGAGTGGTGCATGAAAGACATGACGGACAACTCTTTCATTGGGATAACAACCAAATTCAACAAAAGGTGGTAGATTGTAGCCGATTTCTTCTAAAATTTCTCGTTTTACCGCTACATCTGGCGTTTCACCAGGTTCGATGTGACCGCCAAACAGTGCCCAGTAACCAGGGTAGAGAATACCGGGGATGTTGTCACGCAATTGCATGAGAAACTTGTTTTTCTGGTAGAGAATTGCGATCGCTACGTGCGCCTGTTGATTGTTCATGTCTTTATTTTTAATTGTTATTATTCTTCTTCTAAATAAACTTCCCCCAATTCTTTGCCAGCTAAGGGAATACTTCGGTAGCGAATTTTACCCTTAATTACAACTTCTGAACCTTCACCCAGATTCTTTTGATTGGTGACTACCCAAATTTTGCCCGTTGAGTCCTTAATTTTATAAGCCCACTGTTCGATCAGGGGAGCTTGCTTTTCTACCTGACCTTGGATGTAAACTATAGCCTGATTGTCTTGTTTTGCTTTAATCTCTCCAATTGGAGTGACATTTGTACCAATTTTTAAGCCAGCACCACGCAAACCAGGCGATATCAAGTTATCACAACTACAAAGTCCTGTTATCAGGAAAAAAGTCAACCCCAAACGGTAAGGAACAATACTGTGCCCGTACAAGAACGAAAGAGATAAATTTCTTATTTGTCGCATAAAAGCCACCGATTTATTTATTTTGGGCATTTGGTTGGCACAAGAGGCAGAGGTACAGAGGCGAAAAACTTACTGCAACTTATTTCTCCCCTGCTCCCCTGCCCCTCTGGCCCCTCTGCTCCTCTGCTCCCCTGCCCCTCTGCTCCCTCACTCCCAATTCTTTATTCTTCAGATGATGCCGTTGATCTGAGAAAATAAACATTATGAATTTACTGTGAGAGAAACGCTACGACATCAAACAGCAACACAATAATAGTCGAAAGTCAAGAGTTAAGAATCAATATTTTCATTTTGGACTTTGGACAAAAAGCGAACATAGCTGGGAATTTTCATGGAAACAAAAACTGCCAAACTCCTTGATGGGAAAGCTCTAGCAGCAAAAATTCAGCAAGAACTTTCTGTTGCGATTACACAATTACAACCAAAAATTGGACGACCACCTGGTTTAGCAGTGTTGATGGTTGGTGATAACCCAGCGTCAGCTGCTTATGTACGCAATAAAGAAAAAGCCTGCGCTAAAGTTGGGATCGCTTCTTTTGGTAAGCATTTCCCTGCCGAAACTAGCCTTGGAGAGTTAGAAGAGGTAATTGCTGCACTCAACCACGATGAAAGAGTGGATGGCATTCTTGTGCAATTGCCCTTACCTAACCACCTGGATGCTGTAACTCTGCTACATCAAATCGATCCCGATAAAGATGCTGATGGACTGCACCCAGTTAACTTGGGGCGACTAGTACGGGGAGAAAGCGGTTTACGTAGCTGCACCCCGGCTGGTGTGATGCGGCTTTTAGAAGAATATGAGATTTCTTTACAGGGAAAACAGGCAGTAGTGGTGGGGCGCAGTATTTTAGTGGGTAAACCGATGGCGCTGATGCTATTAGAAGCTGATGCTACAGTCACGATCGCTCACTCGCGATCGCATGACCTCAAAACCATCACCCAAAATGCTGATATTCTAATTGCAGCAGTAGGTCGTCCCGGATTGATCTCTGCTGATATGGTGAAACCGGGCGCTGTTGTGGTAGATGTGGGGATGAATCGCGTCACCGATGCGAATGGCAAAAGTCGTCTGATTGGCGATGTCCATTTTGAATCAACCGCTGATGTAGCAGGATTTATCACCCCAGTTCCTGGTGGTGTTGGCCCGATGACTGTTGCCATATTGTTGGAAAATACATTTGCTAGCTATTCCAGAGCGGCAAAAGAAGAAAGAGAGTGAATTAAAAGTTATTCTTAATAACTCTTAACTTCTAAATCCCGTACAGACGCGATTAATCGCGTCTCTGCTCCTAACTCTTCATTTTTTTCAGCCCCCCAGCACCTTAAAATTGTGACGTATAAGGCAAAAATCGCAAAATATCAGGAATTAAAGAATGGTAGCAACTGATAACGTCCAAAAGACACCACCAGAGGAAGCCACATTTAACTTAGTAGCTTATTTAAAAGAGCGACAAAAGCTTTGTGATAATGCTTTGGATCGGTCTATCCCGGTCATTTATCCAGAAAAGATTTATGAGGCGATGCGCTATTCGTTATTAGCTGGAGGTAAGCGTGTACGTCCCATTCTTTGCCTTGCCACCTGTGAAATGATGGGTGGAACCATTGAGATGGCCATGCCAACGGCTTGTGCTGTGGAGATGATCCACACAATGTCGTTGATACATGACGACCTGCCAGCGATGGATAATGACGATTACCGTCGGGGAAAGCTGACGAATCATAAAGTCTATGGGGAAGATGTTGCGATTTTGGCTGGGGATGGCTTGTTAGCTCTTGCTTTTGAGTCTGTTGCCATTGAAACCCCCCAAAGCGTTAAGAGAGAGGTAGTCTTGCAGGTTATTGCCCGTCTTGGTCGAGCATTAGGGGCAGGTGGTTTGGTCGGCGGTCAAGTTGTCGATTTAGAGTCGGAAGGTAAATCTGATATTTCCTTAGAAACCCTAAATTTCATTCATAAACACAAAACAGCCGCCCTCTTGGAAGCTTGCGTAGTTTGTGGCGGACTGATTGCTAATGCATCACCTGAAGATGTGCAGCGACTAACTCGTTATGCTCAAAATATTGGGCTAGCATTCCAAATCATTGATGATATTTTGGATATCACTTCTACCCAAGAGCAATTAGGTAAAACAGCTGGTAAAGACCAAAAAGCTCAGAAAGTTACCTATCCCAGCCTTTGGGGACTTGAGGAATCGCGCTCAAAAGCCCAAGAGCTAGTTAAAGAAGCTTGTGTGGAATTAGAACCATTTGGAGACAGAGCTAAACCACTCCAAGCGATCGCTCATTATATTACCAGCCGTAATAACTAGTAACGCTTTAACGTTTTATTGATTGGGAATGGGTAGTTTATTTACACCAAATTGTATTACTACTGCCCAGCGGAATTCAAAATTCACTCATTCAAAATTAAAAAAGCTTATCAAGTAAGCTTTTAGGTGATTTTGAAGAGTTGGTCTGTTTCCACCGTGATGTACTAGATTAATTTGGGATTTTGGGTTGAATCTAAATGTTTCCTCAACCAACAACTGCTGCTAATATTTACTAACCTAACCAAAATAACATGCAGGACATAGGCAACATTTTAGACAACCGGGTGCTGCTGGTTGCTCTGGTAGCTTGTTTAATTGCTCAAGCATTAAAGCTCGTAGTTGAGATCGTCAAACATCGCAAATTGAATGTACGTGTTTTGGTGACAACCGGAGGTATGCCCAGTGCCCATTCGGCTCTGGTTACAGCTCTAGCCGCTGGTGTAGGGCAAACACTGGGTTGGGCATCTCCTGATTTTGCCGTTGCGATCGTTTTTGCCATCATTGTCATGTATGATGCAGCCGGAGTTCGCCAAGCGGCTGGTAAGCAAGCTCGTATTCTCAATCAAATGATTGATGAATTATTCCATGAAAAACCAGACTTTAGCCAAGACCGTCTGAAAGAATTACTCGGACATACACCAGTTCAGGTAATCGCTGGGTCGGCTTTGGGTATAACCATCTATTGGTTAGCTAGGTCTGCTTATTAAACTAGGGCAATAAATCTTTGTTTGAGGGGATATTGATAATTAGTAACTGGTAATTTGTCAATCAATTTTGGATTTTAGATTTACCCCGTAAATAAATTCAGGGGATTAAGGATGAAAGGATTTGTGCCAAATAACTTGCTTCTCGCAAAGCGAGTATAAATATATTCGCTGAAAACCCTTTGAAATTTTGAATTTAAAATCACAAATTAGGTCAATTGACAAATTACCACTCTGGTAGATCGCATCAGTATGCCAGTCAACTTAACACTAAAACCGCACAGTCGAGCGCAGCAGAATCACTTTACGACTATCTACTAGGCTGGCAACGAAACCACCATTGTTTAGCTTTTGCAATGTATTATACGCTTCAGTTTGGTTAGTGGTATAAACTGCTAGCAAGTAAGGGCGTTGTCCATAAGAAACAAAACCGACGTTACCTCCGACCACTTGCTGCACATTATTTACTAGTTCTGGACGGTTGTAATAATCTACCAGCACTGCATAACCTTCTCCTAATGTTTGAGGATTATAGCTGACTGTCTGCTGAGGTGATTTTGGCTGTGACTGTGGCTGCGGCTGCACATCTGCCGTTGTTGTTGGTCGAGTGGTAATTATGGCAGACAAGCCAACAATATTGCTGACATATCTTGCCCAACGATTGGCATCGTCAATTTTGTTAAAACCCCCGACTCGCGTCACAGTTTCGTTGAGATATTTGCAGGTGATAGTTTTAAGTTCGGGTGGTAAGGCGCTACGTAACTGCTTTTGATTATTTGCTGTGGGACTGACTACTAATAAAAGATACTCACCCCCATTTGGTGGTTGACAAGAGGGAATGGTTTTTTGAGCAAGTACAGAACTCATGCCACCAATCAACCCTACAATCGCTAATCCTAAAACACTTGGTAAATTCTGAAATCTATGCACAAAAGTTAGATTATGTAAATTAAGGTGTCCTAGAAGATTTTATAAGAAAAAAGCTGAAAACCTAGCTACTTCAGTATGGTGATGAAATATGTGTCAAAAAATATATTCTGTTACTCAAAAATAAAATTAGGGTGTGGGGAAGAGGCAGAGGGGCAGGGGGGCAGGGGAGCAGAGGAGCAGGGGAGACAAGGGGACAAGGGGGAATTATTAAACAAGTCTCTCCCATCTTCCTTGTCTTTTATCCATGCCCAATGTCCTATGCCCTATGCCTAAGATACGGTAACTAACGATGCTAAAGCATCTGGTATTGCCTCAGAAGGAGCCTGGAATTCTCCAGTGATGACGTACTCTAAACGCAGTTTTAACCAAGTAATAAATTGAGGATTTGTAGAAATAATTGCGACTGCTGGTTGGGGACACTTTGCCTTTAGCTCTTTAAACTGCGGTGCTTCCAAGAAAGCTGGTTGCTCAACTAACCAAAAATCGATTTGTTTTTCTTGTTCGTGGTAGTTACGGGTACGTTCTTTGAGAACTTCGTGTATCGGTTCTTCTTCGAGAAGAAAGCGTTGACTTGCCAAAACATAATGGTATGTTTGCATTTTCATCCTTTGGTTGCTATGTGAATAATTTCAGGGCACAGTGACTCTGTACCCTGACAAACTAACTTTTGTGGGATTTCTTGAACCAAGAACTGAACGGACAAGCACTTTTCTGGTTTTCAGATTTTGTCTTTTTGCCACCAGATGTTAGCTTTTCCAAGAACAGATTATTGTCGAAGTAGTGTTCTAAGGAAATAACCTTCAAGTCATCGGTAACTTTTGCAATGCTCATGCCGATAATTTCTATTGTCTCTCCAGTAGGTGCATGGCCTTTATATTCTCCGTTAAAATGTCCCCAATGCCGCCATTTAAATGTTACATTCGGTGGCCCTGAGAAAACTTCCAGTACTTCCCAAGGAAATCCTTGAGGGAATGTTGTGTGGAAGACTTTTGCGGATGATTCAAAGGTTTCTTCTGAAGCTTTGTAATGCTCTGAATCAGGCATAAATAGATTGTAAGTACCTTGGGCGGATAAATCTGCTGCGGTATACTCTACTCCGCCATTGGTACTGACGCGAAAGTTGTCATTCACAATAGATAACCACTCTTGCGGGTTAGCTTTGAAGGATACCTCCATCTCGAAAGTTCTCACCAAATTTTGCACGATCGCTTCCAGTGTTCCTTCAAGATGATTGTAGATACTTTCTTTAGCGAGATTCTCTTTTGAACGAGAATAATCAGGCGGTGTTTGATAGCGCCACTCGACATCAGTGCTTTCTGCTATCACTTTATCTCTATCCTGTACCCAAAGTGGCAGGTTGTTAGACTGTGTTGCGCTCATAGAACTTTTTGCTGAAGATTTGATCCCAATTTCTAGATTTCGCAGTGACAACCCTCTTTTTAAAGCAGGGGAGCAGGGGAGCAGGGGAGCAGGGGAGAAGTTGCAGTAAGTTTTCCCCTCTGCCCCTCTGCCCCTCTGCCCCTCTGCCTCTTATGCCTCTTATGCCCCATTCCCTCTTATAGCTTGTTTCATCTCGCGGACTGCCCTTTCCATACCTACTAATGCTGCCCGACTGATGATGGTATGACCAATGTTCAGTTCTTCCATGCCTGGAAGCGCAGCTACCGGATAGACGTTCCAGTAGGTGAGTCCATGACCAGCGTTAACTCGCAATCCAGCTTGAATCGCTTGTTCACAACCTTTAGCTAATATGGCTAATTCTCGGTGGCGATTTGTTTCATCTTTAGCTTCGGCATATTGTCCGGTGTGCAATTCAATAAACTGCGCATGTATCTTGACAGAGGCTTCAATTTGTGCTGGTTCGGCGTCGATAAATAAACTAACTGGAATGCTAGCGCTTTGCAATTTATCGACTATTTCACCTATTCTAGCAATTTGCCCGACAATATCTAGTCCGCCTTCTGTTGTTACTTCTTCGCGCTTTTCGGGGACTAAAGTCACGTAATCTGGTTTGATATCGAGAGCGATCGCTAGCATTTCATCTGTAGCGGCCATTTCTAAATTAAGATGCGATCGCACTGTTTGCCGCAATATCCGCACATCCCGATCTTGGATATGCCGCCGATCTTCGCGCAGATGCACCGTAATTCCATCCGCACCTGCTAATTCTGCCAGTACCGCCGCCGCTACTGGATCTGGTTCCACCGTCCGCCGCGCTTGCCGGATAGTAGCGATGTGGTCAATGTTAACGCCAAGTGTAGGCACCCCAAGTTTCTCCCAAATCCACAGTCCTTAGAACTTGATTTTACCGGAAATAGCGGTAGTTTTGCTGATGGAGCTACAGATAGATTACACGCGTACAATGCGATTGTTTAAAAGAAAACTGAGTTAGCAAAAGCTTATTCTTGGGCAAACTACTTTAAATAAGTAGCTGATTTCACAAGAGTTGATGAAGTATGAATACAGCAGTTGAGCCAATGGACAAGCTTTTGAACTATCAAATTAGCGAACAACTTTATGCAGGCTCTAGAACCTTAGTTTACCGTGCTATTCGAGAGGCGGATCGACTTCCGGTTGTGATTAAACTGCTTCAGCAAGAGTATCCTAGCTTCAATGAACTGCTGCTGTTCCGTAATCAGTACACTATTGCTAAAAATCTTGACCTACCCGGTATTGTTCGTCCCTACAGCCTGGAACCTTACCGCAACAGCTATGCCTTGGTGATGGAGGACTTTGGCGGTATTTCCCTCAGAGATTGGCTCAACCAAAAAATGGGAAGCAACCAATATACTCTCACAGAGTTCTTGGATATTGCGATCGCTCTGAGTAATACTCTTGACGGACTTTATCGCCATCGAATTATCCACAAAGATATCAAGCCAGCCAACATTCTCATCAACCCGGAAACTAAGCAAGTCAAGTTGATTGACTTTAGTATTGCCTCCCTTTTACCCAGAGAAACCCAGGAAATTTACAGTCCTAATGTCTTAGAAGGTACTCTCGCCTACCTTTCCCCAGAACAAACCGGGCGGATGAATCGCGGAATCGACTATCGCAGTGATTACTATTCCCTCGGCGTTACCTTCTATGAATTGCTGGCTGGACGCCTACCCTTTGAGTCTAACGATCCGATGGAGTTGGTTCACTGTCATATTGCCAAGCAGCCAGAAGAATTAGGGAGCAGGGGGCAGGTGGTCACTGAGCGTAGTCGAAGTGGGGCAGGGAGTAGGGGGGAAGAAGAGATTCCCGAAGTTCTTTGTGAGATTGTGATGAAGTTGATGGCGAAAAATGCTGAAGACCGCTATCAGAGTGCATTAGGGCTGAAATTTGATTTAGAAAAATGTTTGTCTCAATTGCAAGAAATTGGCTCGATTAAATCTTTTGAATTAGGTGAGCGGGATATTTGCGATCGCTTCATTATTCCAGAAAAACTTTACGGTCGCCAAGCCGAAGTTCAAAGCTTACTGGATGCCTTTGAAAGAGTCAGTCAGGGAAGCACTGAAATGATTTTGGTAGCAGGCTTCTCTGGCATTGGCAAAACTGCTGTGGTGAACGAAGTCCACAAGCCAATTGTGCGACAACGGGGTTATTTCATTAAAGGTAAATTTGACCAGTTCCAGCGCAACATTCCTTTCTCTGCTTTTGTACAAGCTTTTCGAGATTTAATCGGGCAACTGCTGAGTGAAACTGATGCCCAATTTGAGCAATGGAAATCCAAAATTCTCTCTGCTTTGGGTGAGAACGGACAAGTGATGATTGAGATGATTCCAGAACTGGAAAGTATGATTGGTAAACAGCCACCTGCGCCGGAACTCTCTGGAAGTGCGGCACTAAATCGCTTCAATTCGCTGTTTTTGAAATTCACTCAAGTCTTCACTGCATTAGAACATCCATTAGCGATCTTTATTGACGATTTGCAATGGGCAGATTCTGCTTCTTTAAAGTTAATACACTTGTTAATGAGCGAAGCTGACATCCGCTATCTACTGTTAATTGGTGCTTATCGAGATAATGAAGTCAACCCAGTACATCCGCTGATGCTGACTTTGGAAGAGATTCAGAAATTAGATGCCACAGTCAATACAATTACCTTATTATCCCTCGATCGGGTTTCTATCAATCATTTGGTTGCAGATACATTGAGCTGCTCTTTAGCTTTAGCCACACCCTTAACAGAATTAGTATTGAGCAAAACTAAAGGTAATCCTTTCTTCAGCACCCAGTTTCTCAAAGCGCTACATCAAGATCGATTAATTACATTTAATTTTAATGGTGGTTATTGGGAATGTGATATTGCTCAGGTGCGATCGCTCGCCCTTACCGATGATGTAGTAGAGTTCATGGCAATTCAACTTCAGAAGTTGCCAACAGAAACTCAAGAAGTTTTGAAGTTAGCAGCTTGTGTAGGAAACCAATTTGATTTAGAAACATTAGCGATCGTTCATGAAAAATCACTGTTGGAAACAGCCACAGATTTTTGGAAGGCTGTGCAAGATGGGTTGATTATTCCTACCAGTGAGGTTTATAAGTTTTACCATGATGAGTCTGAATTTATAATTCAGAATTCAGAATTTCAGCAATACAATTCTCCTGACTCTTGCTCTTACAGATTTCTTCATGACCGCGTTCAGCAAGCAGCCTATTCTCTTATCCCTGAATCTCAACGAAAAGCTACTCATTTCAAAATTGGGCAATTACTGTTAAACAATACATTACCTGAAGCGCTTGAAGCTAGTATTTTTGACATTGTTAATCAGCTAAATGAGGGAATTGACATAATTGATGAACAGTCCCAAAGAGATGAACTTGCTCAACTGAATCTAATTGCTGGTAAGAAAGCAAAAGCTTCTACTGCTTATAAAGCAGCCCTTAAGTATTTCACCTTAGGCAGAGAATTACTAATAGGCGAAAGTTGGTTAGTTAATTATAATATTACGTTTGAATTACATCGAGAATCCGCAGAATGTGAATATCTAACTGGTAGCTTTGACCAAGCCGAAAGATTATTTGAGATGGCGTTAACTCAAAGCCAAGATAGGTTTGAACAAGTAGATATTTATAGGATTCAGATGTATCTGAAAATGACTCAGGGTGAAAATATAGCAGCTAGTATTGAAGCTGGAGTAAAAGGTTTGAGAATCATCGGGATGAATCTGCCAGTCACTCCTGAAGAACAGCAAGCTGCTATCGAAGCTGAACTTCAAGAATTAAAAGCTAAACTTCAAACGGTTCGTATACCAGATTTATTCGATCTGCCTGAGATGACAGATCGAAACCAGAAGGTTTGTATGGGTATTTTAGCTGACCTTTGGGCAGCAGCTTATATGGGAGGAGATCAATACCTCAGTTGTTTGGCTCCTGTATTAATGATCGGTTTATCATTGAGGTATGGCAATGCAGAAAGCTCTGGTTTTGCTTACTGTTTATATGGAATGAATCTGGCAAATAAAGGAAATTATCAAACAGCTTATGAGTTTGGTACATTAGCACTAAAACTCGATCGTCACTTCAATAGTACCCAGTTTATTTTTAAGACCAATAATATTTTTGCCCACACCACTAATCCCTATAATCAGCATTTAAAAACTAATTTGCCGCTTTCTCAACAATCATTCCAAATATGTCAAGAAACTGGAAATTTGGTGTTTGGTGTTTGGGCGGTTTCATTTCTGATTTGGGCGATGTTAATTAAAGGCGATCGCCTCTCAGATGTTTACGCGGAAACTGAAAAATATCTGAACTATGTCCAACAGGTTAATGATGCCAATATGCTGTATGCCTTTACTTTACAACGGCAGTTCTTATTAAACCTGCAAGATATATCTAAAAACACAGATTTATTAGAAGATCGCAATGACGAAGATATTCCCTATATCGAAGTGTGGAGACAGAAGAACAACTTTGAACATGGAATTAATTGGTACTGCTTTCTCAAAATCCAATTGTCGTACCTTTATGGCCGCTACGCAGATGCTGTGGAAGCAGCAGAAGAAGCTGAGAAAACTCTTGGTTGTAACTCTGGTTTCTTCCCAATTATTCAGTATCATTTCTATTATCCACTAAGTTTGATAGCTCTCTATCCCAATGTGACATTAGAAAAGAAAAAGCAGTATTGGGACATTATTCGAGAGCATCAACAAATTCAGAAAACCTGGGCTAATAGTTGCCCAGACAACTTTCTACATCGATATCTCTTGTTATCTGCGGAAATAGCAAGAATTTCTGGCAAGTATATGGATGCAATCGAATCATACGATCGCGCCATTGCTAAAGCTAAAGAAAACGAATACCTCAACGAAGAAGCTCTCGCCAACGAACTTGCAGCCAAGTTCTATTTAGAATGGGGTAAAGAGCGCATTGCTCAAGAGTATTTGATTAATGCTTACTATTGCTATACACACTGGGATGCTAAAGCCAAAGTCAATGACTTAGAACAGCGTTATCCACAACTGCTAGCCCCGATTTTACAACAGAAGCGTTCACTATTCACACCTAATGAGACGTTCGCAAATATTGACAGCATTACTACCTTCCATCCCAGTATTAATAAATCAGTAACTTCTAGCAGCAACACATCAGTAATGCTAGATTTGGCAACAGTTTTAAAAGCCTCTCAGACTCTTTCGAGTGAAATTGAACTAGATAAATTACTTACAAAGCTGCTGCAAGTGGTAATGGAAAATGCTGGAGCAGATAAGTGTGCGTTACTACTGCTTAAAGAAAATAGATTGGTAGTTGAGGCGACTACTCAAGCTGGGCAAAAATCAACGGTATTACAGTCAATTTTTGTGGAAGATAGTGCAGAGGTTCCCCATAGCCTAATTTACGCCATAAAACGTAACCTGCAATCTACCGTTATCTTTGATACAGCATTGCATCCAGCCCTAATAGCCGATCCCTATATTATTCGTCAGCAACCTAAAAGCTTGCTATGTACACCGATTCTCTATCAAGGGAAACTCTTAGGGATTTTATATTTAGAAAACAATCTGATGACTGGGGCATTTACTAGCGATCGCGTCGAAATTCTCAATCTATTATGTACTCAAGCTGCAATCTCCCTGGAAAATGCCCGACTTTATCAGCAGGCACAAAATACTCTAGAAAATCTGGGACAGACTGAACAATTCTTGCGGTTAATTATGGACAATATTCCCCAGTCTGTTTTCTGGAAAGACCGCAATAGTGTTTATTTAGGCTGTAATCATAAGTTTGCTCAAGCTTCGGGTGTAGGAATACCAGAAAATGTTATTGCTAAAACAGACTACGATTTATCTTGGACTCGCGAAGAATCAGATTGGTATGTAGAGTGCGATCGCCGCATTATGGAATCTGGACAAGCTGAACTAAATATTATTGAAACATTACAGCAAGCAGACGGAAAACAAATCTGGTCTAATACAAATAAAATTCCCCTAAAAGATAGAGAAGGAAACGTTTTTGGCATCCTTGGAACGTCTGAAGACATCACCAAATACCAACAAGCACAACAATTGTTACAGCAGCAAAAACAACAATTAGAAAAAGCATTGAAAGAACTCCAAACAATGCAATTGCAAATAGTGCAAGGTGAGAAAATGTCTGCACTTGGTAATTTGGTCGCAGGTGTTGCCCATGAAATCAACAATCCTGTCGGCTTCATTGCTGGCAACTTAGAACCAGCCAAAGATTATGTTAAAGATTTGTTGGGACTAATTAATCTTTATCAAGAAAAGTTTCCCAATCCCGGCTTAGATATTCAAGATGAAATTGATGCCATCGACCTGAATTATTTACGCGAAGATTTACCGAAATTGCTGGACTCGATGAAATTGGGTGTTAGCCGTATCCGCAGTATTAGTACCAGTTTGCGAACCTTCTCCAGAGCAGATAAGGATTACAAAGTTCCTTTTGATATTCACGAAGGCATTGACAGTACTATTTTGATTCTCAGACACCGTTTAAAAGCTAATGAAAACCGTCCAGCAATTGAGGTAGTGAAGAATTATGGCAAGCTACCTCTAGTGGAATGCTTTGCTGGACAACTTAATCAAGTGTTTATGAACTTGTTAGCAAATGCCATTGATGCACTTGAACAATACAATTCAGAACGCAGTTTGGAAGCGATTCTTGCCAACCCTAATTGCATCGCTATTCAAACTCGTGTAATAGATTCAGGTCAGAATGTTTTGATTAAGATTGCTGATAATGGCGTGGGAATGTCACCAGAGGTTAAACAAAAAGTATTTGACCATTTATTTACTACTAAGCCTGTCGGAAAAGGCACTGGATTAGGATTAGCGATCGCTCGTCAAATTGTGGTAGAAGCACATGGCGGTTCGCTCTCTTGTACTTCCGAACTGGGAAAGGGGACAGAGTTTGTCATTCAAATCTCTACTCAACAACAATAATTTGTGTTCAGTGTTGAGTGCTGAGTGCTGAGGAAAGTAGAAATTACTCAGCACTTTTCTTTTTCGCTATTTAAATTTTAGTTGAAAATAAAATGACAATAATGCTTAAATCAGGTAAATTTTCCTTAAAGATTAAATCTCTATGGTATGCCCTAACCAACAAAATTTACTACTCATTTAAACGGCGATCGCGTAATTTTATATTATTATCAATTGTGATACTTTTGTCCATTAGTATTAGCGCCACAGCTATCACTAGTTACAAGATTGTTAAAGGATTGTTGCTCGATAGTATTAAAGAACAAGTACTATTAAAAACACGCAAAGGTCAGGATGATATCGATAACTGGTTAGCCATTCGTAAGACAGAAATTAAGACTTTGGCAAATTCTGCTGTGGTGCGATCGCTAGATTGGCCTGTAATGGAACCTTATTTGCAATCTGAATTGAAGCGGCTGCAAACGTTTTTGCTCATGGCATTGGCTACATCAGATAGTACATTAATCAATACTCATGGAGATCATCTCAATGTTAAAGACCGAGAATTTTTTCAGCGGAGTATGACGGGTGAAACGATAGCAGCCGATCCAATTATTGGACGCACAACCAAACAGTTACAGATTCAGATTAGTTCGCCGATTCCTGCCGAAAGAGGTACAAAGCCAGCAGGTGTTTTAATGGGAGGAATTCCAATTAACCGGGTCGTTGAGGTCATCAGCAATTTACATCAAGGTAAAGGCAGCTATGCTTTTGCCCTTAATTCTCAAGGAATTCCCATCGCCCATCCCAACACGGAATTTATTGGTACAACCGAAAAAGCTGCCAAGAGTTTTCTGAACTCGCGCAATCCCAGATTAGTTGAAATTAGCCAAAAAATGGTAGCTAAACGCACAAATATTGAATTGGTTCAACTGGATGGTAAATGGAGCTATGTTGCTTACACTCCTCTGAGAGAAGCAAATTGGTCAGTAGCGTTAATTGTGCCAAAAGAAAATATTGAATCGCCATTACAGGCGTTGAACCTGTTGGCTACAGTTTTGGGAGGATTGCTATTGATTGGGTTGATTAGTGCATGGCGACAGGTGCAGCTATACGAACAGATTCGCGATCGCGCCTTTGTTTCTAGCCAGCAGGCGCAACAACTCAGCAAAACCCTGAAAGAATTGCAAAATACCCAAGCTCAACTCATCCACACCGAAAAAATGTCTAGCCTGGGACAATTAGTGGCTGGAGTGGCACATGAAATCAATAATCCTGCCAATTTTATTCATGCCAATCTCAACCATGCCAGCGTTTACAGCCAAGATATCCTTGATTTGCTCAAGCTTTATCAACAAACATACCCAAATCCTACACCCGAAATTAGCGATCGCGCCCAAGACCTTGATATTGAGTTTCTGGCAGAAGATTTACCCAAATTAATGGCATCAATGCAAGTGGGAACCAAACGCATTCGTCAAATTGTACTATCGCTGCGTAATTTCTCGCGCCTTGATGAAGCAGAAATGAAATTTGTAGACATTAATGAAGGATTAGACAACACTCTGATGATTCTGAATCATCGGCTGACAGCCACGCCTAATCAACCAGAAATTCAGATCGTTAAAAAATATGGTGATTTACCTCTCGTAGAATGCTATGCAGGGCAACTCAATCAGGTATTTATGAATGTTCTAGTGAATGCAATTGATGCTATAGAAGAGTCATTCTTAGTAAAGAATGAAGGACAAATTCGCATTCAGACTGAACTCACTGATGAAAAACAAGCGATCATTCAAATTTCCGATAATGGTATTGGCATGTCAGAAGAGGTAAAGCAACGAGTATTTGACTATATGTTCACTACTAAACCTGTGGGTAAAGGAATCGGATTAGGAATGGCGATCGCTTATCAAATAGTTGTAGACAAACATCAAGGAACTATTGAAGTTGATTCTACTCCAGGATGTGGAACAGAGTTTACCATCTGTATTCCTTTAACAAGTAAAAATTAAAAATTGCTGACACAATTGGAACAGCCAAAAATTATATCAAAGATTGTTTTAGCTAATTTATACACTCATGATTAGAGGCGATATACTTTAAGAAAGTTGATTTTAAATTTAATCTGATAAGCTGTTGCGCCTACAATTTGCATATAATAAAGATGAATATAACTTCGGGTACAGGTTGTTATGCCGGCTATTGGCTTTCTAAGTTTAGA